>JBGAFW010000041.1:87500-88825 GCA_044227045.1 Labilithrix sp. | reverse complement strand
TACAATTCGCTGAGTCCCTGTCGAGAGCAGCGGAGATGTTGTTATGCCAAGGTGCAGGTCGAACCGGTCCGGACAAGGGCGAAGGCTACCTTTAGGACCGTTATGGTTACGGGCCGCCGTTTACTGGCTTCGCCTGCGCTTCGCTTGCGCTGACGCGTCTCTAACCTTTCCAGCACCGGGCAGGCATCACACTCCTATACGTCGTCTACGACTTAGCAGAGTGCTGTGTTTTTGCAAACAGTCACAACTCCCGATTCCCGCGACCTGTACAACGCTTGGAGGGAAGGAAGTTTCCACACGCTAATAGGCACACCTCTCCCCGAAGTTACGGTGTCAATTTGCCGAGTTCCTTAGCCAGGGTTCTCTCACGCGCCTTGGTATATTCTACCCGTCCACCTGAGTCGGTTTGCAGTACGGTTATCTGAGTGGCTCTGTACGCGGCTTTTCTTGGAAGTGTGGAATCGCCAAGTTGCCAGACCGAAGTCTGACCTCATCACCTCTCGGCCATATGAATCTGTGTTTGTCCCTCTCGGGTCCTGCAGATTCGACCTACCGGCTTGAACCGGGATCCTTCCACCCGGCTTGACCTATCCTTCTCCGTCCCCGCTTACTTCAACGCCATCCCAAATAGCGTAGGAATATTAACCTGCTTTCCATCACCTACGCCTCTCGGCCTCGGCTTAGTGCAATACCGGCTAACCCATGAGATTATCCTTCCCCCAGGAAACCTTGATTCATGGCGACCATGTTTCTCACATGGTTTATCGCTACTCATGCCTGCATAAGCTCCTCTGAAGCCCGGTAGTGGTCCTTACGGTCCACCGTGTATCTGCTTCAGAGTACTCCTCTACCGCTTCTTGCGAAGCCCGTAGCTTCGGTGCTCACCTTTAGCCCCGTTATATTTTCGGCGCAGACTCGGCTTGACCAGTGAGCTTTCATTACGCTTTCTTTAAAGGATGGCGCTATAATGACCTCCTGGTTGTCAAAGCGTTTCCACATCCTTTGACACTTAGGTGAGACTTTGGGACCTTAGCTGACGATCTGGGCTCTTTCCCTCTCGACAATGCAACTTATCTCGCACCGTCTGACTCCCGGATAGTACTCACCGGCATTCGGAGTTTGATTGGGTTTGGTAATCTGGTAGGACCCCTAGCCCATTCAGTGCTCTACCTCCGGCGGTATTCGTCCGAGGCTATACCTCAATATATTTCGAGGAGAACCAGCTATCTCCCAGCTTGATTAGCCTTTCACTCCTATCCACACCTCATTCCCCACATTTTCAACTGTGGTGGATTCGGTCCTCTAAGCGGTGTTACCCAACTCTT
>JBGAFW010000041.1:0-82500 GCA_044227045.1 Labilithrix sp. | reverse complement strand
ACACCTCTTCGGTGAAGGCGAGTCGCCTCGTCTCGAGCGGCATTCGCTTCTCGGGAAGGCGCTCGAGAAGCCGGATGACATGCCACCCGTACTTCGACTCGACGACGTTCGAGGTGTCGCCGATCGAGGCGAGCGCGTACGCGGCCTGTGTGAACGTCTTGTCCATGCGGGAGCTGTCGGTCGCCCACCCTTCATCGGAGAACGCGGGCAAGCGCTCGACGCGAACCTCGATCTTCGGAGCAGGCTTCGGCACCGCCTTCGCCTTCGCCTCGAAATCATCCGCATTTGCCGCAGAAATCACCGCTTCGTGGAGGTCTCGGGCGAGATCTTTCGCCTTCGGATTGAGGGTTGGATCCTTCTCTGATCGAAGCACGACGACATGGATGACGTTGATCATCGGAGGGCGATCCACCTCCAGCCAATGTCGCTCGGAGAGCACGCCCACCTCGTCGTCCGTGGGTGGCCCCTTCGCCCGCGCTTCGTCGTAGAGACGCTCCGAGACGAATCGCGCACGCGCCGCGGTGAGGTTCCAGGACGTGGGCGGGGCCTGATCGAGCCCGCGTGCTCGCGCGGCCGACGCGGCGATTTCGTCGTCGGTGACGTAGCGAGCTGCCTCCTGCGGGCTGATCTTCTGAACGCGCGCGATGTTCGCGACGACGCTGAGCGGGATCGTGCGGTCTCCGACGCGAACGGCCGTGTCACCGCCGAGCGCAGCGTTCTCGTCTCTCGTCCGCTCTCGCCGCTTCGTGTCGTCTCCGCACGAAACACCGGCGCACGCGAGCACCAACGCCGTCGCGAAGAGGACACGCGGCCCGCGCGTCACGCACTCGCTCCGGGACGAACGAGCTGCACACCCGCGCGGAGCGCCACGACGCCGATCACGAGAAAATAGATCGCTTCGACATCACTCGCGCGCGACAGCGCCATCGCGCCAAACGTGAACGCTGCAGCAGCACCAACCACGAGCATGGCAGCGAGGATGTCGAGCATCTGCATCTCCCAACCACGATACGCCGATGTAGCAGCCGAGAAAACGACACTTCTTCATGATGGGGCTCCGCCCCAAACCCCGCGCACGCGACCGATTTGCGCTCCGCGCAAACGGATCCCCCTTCGCTCGAAGACTCGCTCTGGGGTCGCGGGCTTCATCATGGGGCTCCGCCCCAAACCCCGCGCACGCGATCAGCGCGCGAGACCGATAATCAGCCCCGAAATCACGACCATCGCGAGCAAGACGAGCCACGGCAACGCGCGGCGCAAACGAATCGCCCGCGAAGCAGGGACACGCGTGCCGTGACGGGCGAGCGCGATGCTCGTCGTGCCGCCAAGCACGGCAATTCCGCACACGACGGTGACGAGGCGCACGAGCACCGCGCGCTCGGGCACGGGCACGCCCCACCCCACCGCCTGCATCGACAACGCAAGCACGACGCCGACCGCGACGTACGCGCCGTCTCCGCGAGGAAGCTCGCTGCGCGGCTTCAGCGACGTGCTCGCCACGATCCGAGCGGCGATGGCAGGATCGGAGCGGAGGGCGGGGCCCGCGGAGGCGAACGCGAAGAGCGCCCAGCCGACCATGCCGAGCGCGCCCCGTACGCCGTCCAGGCGGGCCGAGGAGAGCGCCGACGGCGCGAGCGCCCAAACGATCGCGCTCGACAGGACGAAGCCCCACACCGACCACGCACGAGCCCAGGTGGGGCCGGTCCACGAACGAACCGCGTCGAGGGGCGACTTCTTCTTCGGCGTCGCCGGGCCGGGAGCGGCCGTGGGGCCATCGTTCGCCTTTGCCTCATCCGGAGAGACCGCCGGGCCGGCGCCTTCGACGAGCGGCGCCGTCACGAGCGCGAGGACCCCAACGACCGCAGCCGCCTTGGCGAAGAGCGGCGCACCACGTGACCACGCCGCGGGGGCGACCGTGATCGCCCACGCATAGAGCCCTGGAATGGCTGCCTGCGCCGACGCGCCGATGCTCGCGATGCGCGCGAGGAAGCGACGGCGGCGGCGGAGCGGCCTTTGCGAGAGCGGCCCGGAGGTGGGCGGGACGTCGAGCGGTCCTTCGCCCGACGGCGGCACCTGCGGCGCGTTCGGGTTCGCGCCCATCATGACGTCGAAGGCGGCGGGTCGGTTTGGTTTCGAACGAGCCGGAGCGCCGAGATCAAGCCGCTCTCGCTCTGCGCGTTCTCGTCGCTCGTCTTCGCGGCCTCGAGGCCGAGGCGCTTCCAGAGATCCTTGTCGAGCAGGTGGCTCGGCCGGACGTTCTGGAGCGAGGCGAACATCACGTTCTTGATGCCCGGATGGGCTCGCTCGAGGTCGTTCAGCATGCCGCCGACGATCTTACGCTGGAGGTTGTCCTGGGAGCCGCACAGATCGCAGGGCAAGATCGGAAACGCCTCGGTCTTCGAGAAGGAGACGATGTCTTCCTCGGCGCAATACGCGAGCGGCCGGATCACGATATGGCCTTCTTCGGAGACGAGCTTCGGCGGCATCGCCGCGAGCTGACCCGAGAAGAAGAGGTTCAGGAGCAGCGTCTGTAGGATGTCGTCGCGATGATGACCGAGCGCGATCTTCGTCGCGCCCATCTCCTTCGCGAGCCGATAGAGGATGCCACGTCGAAGACGCGAGCAGAGCGAGCAGTACGTCTTCCCTTCCGGGATCTTCTCCGTGACGATCGAGTACGTGTCCTCCTCGATCATGTGAAAGTCGTAGCCCTGCTCGCGCATGTAGCCGCGGAGGCGATCGGCGGGGTAGCCGGGGTGACCTTGATCGATGTTGACGACCACGATCGAGAACTCGATCGGCGCGCGTGACTGCAGCGCACGGAGGAGGTGCAGCATGGTGTAGCTGTCTTTGCCGCCGCTCACGCACACCATCACGCGATCGCCTTCGGCGATCATCTCGAAGTCCGTGATCGCGCGGGCGAGGTTGCGCGTCAGTCGACGCTGGACGGCGTGCTCTTTCTCCTGCGCCGTCGCCGTACCGCTCTCGCTCGTCTCTCGATCGCCGTCCACGAGAAGACGGCTAGCAGCTCACCTTGGCCCAAGCAAGGTGGGCCTCTTTTGACGCTTCGACCTCGGGTTCGTGCTCGCGTCCGGCGAGAGGCCGAGCGCGCGTGCCTCGGCCGGGACGAGCTGTTCGAGCTGCCACGACTGGAGCTGCACCTGGGCTTGGAGCGAGCGCAGCTGATCGCGGTAAGTGCCTACAAAAATGGCTCCGACGACGATGAATGCACAATGCATGATTCCAACCAACGCCACCATTTGTGGCGAGAACCGGATCGCTCCGCCGGTCATCGTGATCCCGCCGTCGGGGAACGAGTAGTGGCTCGGATGGAGGTCGAACAAAGCCAGCGCGGTGGGGACTCCGAGCGCCAAGATGTTGCACCCGATCAGGAAGCGACGATTGAACCTCGGCGTCTGGAGGATCTGGCCCATCGAGACGATCGCCGCCGCGGATGGGACGACCATGAGCGGCCCATGGAGGAACGACGACACGGCGAGCGCGAGCGCCGACGCGATCGTGACGAGCGGAAAGGTCGCGCGGGCGGGGTTGTCCCATCGCCAGTAGAACGCCGCGGCGCCGCTCGCGAGGAGCCAGAACGCGAGCGGGATGATCGCGAGGAGCCAGTTGTTCGTCCCGAACAGGAGCTGCAGCGGGATGAAGACGAGCGCGGTGCCGCCGTAGGCGAGCGCCGTCGCCGGCAACATGCGGTGTTGCGAATCGCGGCTCGAGCGGTCGATGCGATCGGTCACCTCCTTCGGGTAGGTCGACGGGGGCGCCGTCAAGAAGCGAATGAGGAGCGCCATCGCGTCGGGGTCGTTCGGAGAGAGCGCGATCGCGCGACCGACCTCGTTCAGCGCCTTCGACCTCTCCTCGATCGAGTCCGTGCGAGCGGCCTTCTTCGCGCGATCCATGTGCTCGCGTGCGAGCCCGCGCCGGAGCTCGAGGTCACGATCGCCGCTCAAATACGCCTCGACGGCGTCGGCGAGATCACGCGCGCGACGAAAGCGCGCGGCAGGATCGAGCGCGGTCGCTCGCACGCAAGCTTGCTCGAGCTCCGGCGCGACCTCGGCTCCTGGAACGCGAACCGACGCCCGTGCGTCGACGCCCTTCAGCGTGCGCGAGAAGATCGCGGCCACCGTGCCCGAGCCCTGGAGCGGCTCGAGGGTGAGCAGCTCGAAGAGGATGGCGCCGAGCGCATAGATGTCCGCCCGCGCGTCGATGTCTTCCCCTCGCACCTGCTCCGGTGCCATGTATTGCGGGGTCCCGAGCATCGAGCCGTGCGCCGTTTGGCCGCCATGAACACCGCTGATCTCGCTCCGCTCGCTCGGTGAAGGGTCGTCGCCCGGCTCCAACGACGCGGCGCGCATCGCGGCGCTGCTCGGGCGGCTGCTCTCGGAGCGCATGCGCGTCGACTCCATCGACCGGGAGGCCGAGCGAACCTTCGCGAGCCCCCAATCGAGCACGTACACCTCGCCGTGTCGTCCGAGCATCACGTTCGCAGGCTTGAGATCGCGATGCACGACGCCGTATTCGTGCGCGAACTCCACGGCGAGACAGACGCGAACGAACGCCGCGAGGAGCTTGTGCCTCGTGTGCACCTTCTTCGCGGTGGGGTTTCCCGTCCGAAGCGCGTCGAGGATCTGCTCGAGCGTGACGCCGCGCACGCGTCGCATCGTGAAGAACGCGTCGCCGCTCGCGTCGAGCCCGAAATCGTACACCGGCACGATCGCGGGGTGCTCGAGCTGTCCTTGGACACGCGCCTCGCGGATGAATCGATGGTGAATCTCTCCGAACGCGCCGGGGGACTGGCCTCTTCGCGCCTTCTTCTCCGTATGCGCGCTGTGGACGATCTTCTTCGCGACCTCGCGGCCGATCACACGATCGCGGCAGAGGCGCACCTCTCCCATGCCGCCTTCGCCGAGGCGGCGCTTGTCTTCGTAGCGTTCCTCGTTCGCGTAGAAGACGACCTCGGCGTCGGGATCGCCGATGTCGCGCGGCAGCTGCGGTGTCGATCGTTCGTTCCAGCCTTCGCCGGCGAGGGGTCGATCGGGGTTTGGGCGGGAAGCCCCCATCGGATCGACGGGACGTGAGTCCACCGTCCGAGCGCCGAGCAAACGCTCGGAGAGCTCACGCTCGGAGTCGGATGGGATGGGAACCTGCCCCGGGCGGACGCCCTCTGCCGAAGTGGTGGCGGACTTCGGCAGAGGCTCGCTTGGAACGAAGAGATCCGTCTTGGCGACGGCCACCTCGTCCTCGCTCTTGCTGTCTTGCTCCGCGCGGGCGCGCGAAGGGTCGTCGTCGGACTGCGCCATGCCGACATCGTCGGCGTGGCGCAAACCCAATAGCAACCCCGAACGTGCGCCGGGGAGCTTGCGTTACTTCTTGCGCGCCTTGCGGGCGGCCGTCTTGCGGCCCTGAGGCTCGCGTGCGCCCTCGGCGCCGTCGCCCACGCCCTTGGGGGAGCGTGCGCCTTCGGCGCGGGATGCCTTCGTTCCGCCCTTGGTGCCCGCGGGGAGCGCCGCAGCGGCCTTCTTCGGGGTGCCCTTGGTCTTCGCGATGCTCGGCTTGGCTTCGTCGACCGCCGCAGGCGCGGGCGTGACAGCGACCGCGGCGGCGCGGTTCGCGGCCTCGACGAGCGCGAGGAACGTGAGGATGCCGTGGCCGGTGCCGCCCTTCGGGTCCCAACCGCGGACGCGATCGCCCATCGCCGGGCCCGCGATATCGCAGTGGACCCAGTTCGGGACGTTGCCGATGAACTCGCGCAAGAAGAGCGCGGCGCTGATCGAGCCGCCCCAGCGATCGCCGGTGTGCTTGAGATCGGCGCTGTCGCTCTTCAGCTGATCTTTCAGATCCTCGAGGAGTGGGAGGCGCCACATCTGCTCGCCGCCGGCCTTCACCGCGGCGTTGAACTCTTCGGCGGTCGCTTCGTTGTTCGCGTACCAACCCGAGCACGAGTTGCCGAGCGCGACGACGCACGCGCCCGTGAGCGTGGCGTTGTCGACGATGAGATCCGGCTCGAGCGCGCGCGCATAGGCGAGCGCGTCGGCGAGGATGAGACGACCTTCCGCGTCGGTGTTGATGATCTCGACGCTCTTGCCGTCGAGCGAGCCCCACACATCGCCCGGGCGGTACGCGTTGCCGTCGGGCATGTTCTCCGCGGCGGCGAGGATGCCGTGAACCTCGACGTCGGGCTTGAGGCGGCCGATGATCGACATGAAGCCGACGATGTTCGCCGCGCCGCTCATGTCGTGCTTCATCTCGCCCATGCCGGCGGCCGGCTTGATCGAGAGACCACCGGAGTCGAACGTGATGCCCTTGCCGACGAACGCGACGCGGCGCTTCGGCTTCGCCGGGACCCACGAAAAGTGCACCATACACGGTTTGCGCTCGCTGCCCTGGCCAACAGCCTGGAGGAGCTTCATCCCGCGACGCTGGATCTCCTTGTAATCGAAGACCTGGACCTTCAGGCCCGCTTCCTTGGCGGCGGCCTTCGAGGCCTCCGCGAGCGTGTCCGGGTACAGCTCGTTCGGCGGCTCGTTCGAGAGGTCGCGCGAGAGGTTCACGCCGTGCGCGACGATCTGACCGAGCTCGACGGCCTGCTTCGCGTCCTTCGGGACCTCGCCAGCGAGGCAGATCGTGACCTGCCCGAGCTCCGCCTTCGGCTTGCGATCGCCCGTCATGTATCGCGTGAAGCGGTAGGCGCCCATCTCGAGGCCTTCGACGATCTCGCGAAGGCGGTTCTCGAGGCCTGCCGGGACGCCGAGAACGAGCTTCTTCGCTTTGTCGGCGTTGGCCGCGCGCGCTGCCTTGGCGGCGAACGTGCGGATGTCGGCCGGACCGAGCTTCGCGAGGTCGCCGAGGCCGATGAGGATCAGGCGATCGGCCTTCACCTTGCCGAGCGTGGTCAGCGAGAGCTGCTGATCCTTCTTGCCCTTGAACTCGTCTTTTTTGATGTGACGACCGAGGGCTCCCCCGAGCGCTTTATCGAAGCCATCGAGCGTCGAACGCTCGTTCTTCTTCGAGCGGCCTGCTTTGGCAGCAAGCGATGGCGTGCCGACGACCATGACATCGCCAGCTTCACGCGCCGGCAGGACAGAACGGACGGTGATCTTCAAAGACATGTGCTCCGGGTCCTCGCATCAATAAAAGCTGAGCGGCTTCCGTCTTCGACTCGAAGACAGGCGCACGCCGCCCAGGTTTTTGGGGGGCCCGGTTATACGCCGGAGAGGCGTGTGTGGGATACAACGATTTTTGGAGGCGTGATCAGCCGACGAGGCGCGCGCGCTTGCCGAGCGCGAGAGGCATCGATAAACGAGGCTCGGGAATGCCCGCAAACACGCTTCGGGTGGGGATGCCGTCGACCGACAGCGCCATGATGGTCGGGGCGCCGCGGTAGACCCAAACGACGTTGCAGGGGAGCGCGTACTCGACCCCGGAGATCGCGTCGGCCGCGCGCAAGATGACCTGCGCGCCGGCCGGGACCACGCCAGCCCCGCTCACGAGCACCGCACCTGCCGACACGCTCCGGATCTCGACGGGGAGAATCGTCCCATCGCCGATCATCTGTGCCGGAAGCGCGCTCTTCGGACGCTCGTACGGTCCGATCGAGGGAACGTCGAGATCGCCCGTGACGAGCTGCATGAGCGAGAGCAGCTCGATCTGCTCCTTCGCTTGGAGCGGCTCACCGAGTGATGCATTGCGAGCTTTGAGCTCCCAGAAGCGAACCAGAAAGTCGAGCTTGTCGATCAAGACGCACCTTGGGGGTGATGAGAAGGAATTCAAGCAAGCAGAGCATGTGCCATCGATGGCTTTGGCCTTGCGTACGTTGACCTCTCCAAGTTCGACGTTCATTGCCGCAGAAAGTTCCACCCCCTCCACGTGGTCATTCACCCACATGACGCCAACGACGTTGCGGGTGGTACGCATCCGCGCGTAGTGGGAAGAAAACGACGCGCTCAGCCTTGCCAAACCCACCGGCGCAAAGACAAAGGTGAGATTCGGACGAGAGGCGCATAAAGTGTTCTCCGTTACGCATGGGTTTCCTCTCTCGTAAGGCGCGCGTGGCTCTCTTGGTGGGTCTCGTCGCCACCGCGTCGAGCGCGCTGCTCGCTTGCTCGGAGCCGAAGGTCTCGCTCGGCAAAGGCGCGCGCGAGTACACCGACAGCGACTACCCGCAGGTGCTCGAGCGCTGGACGCGCACGAAGAGCCTCATCGCCATCAGCGAGCTCGACAACCTGCTCACCGTGACCGCGACGTTCGAGTCGTGGGACTTTCGCTGGGCGTACGTCGTGAAGTACTCGAACGACTACCGTCTCACCGTCGAGCAGCGCCGCGCTCTCCTCGAGCGCACGCTCGCGGAGACGCAAGACAGCCATCGCTTCTACGTCGCGCTCTACGGAACGAAGGTGCGCTGGGCGGATCTCACGAAGCCTCAGACCTCGTGGGTCGTGAGGCTCATCGACGACGAAGGAAACGAGACGGCGCCGACGGCGATCGAGCTCATCACGCGACCAGGTCCGCTCGAGATTCGTTACTTCCCGTACTCGACGGTGTGGCGTCACGTCTTTCGGATCAAGTTCCCGACCACCGCGCCCGATGGTCGCTCGACGATCGCGGTCAACGCGCGTTGGTTCGGCCTGCGCTTCGCGGGAGCCGAAGGAAACGAAGAGCTGAAGTGGGAGATCGGCGAAGAGCCCGCGCCGAAGCGGACCGCGTCGTCGTCGTCGTCATCACCGGTGAGCACATCCCCGATCCCCCGATCGCTTCACCCGTCGCTACATCCCAGCGAAGACCTCTAGCAGCGGCGGGCAGGTCACGAGCAGCTCCTGCGCGACCCGTCGATCGCCGAACATCACGAGCGCCCCGCCCGGACCTGCACGTGCCGTCGTCGGCGCCGAGCCTGCGCCGAGCACTTCGGTCGGAAAGAGAAACTCTCCCGATCCGACGATGCCGGTGACCTTGTCGTCTTTCACGAGCTCGAGCTCGCCGATGCCGACGAGCAGGAGACCGGGCACAGGCTCGCCCGCATGGACGATGATCTCCTTCGCGATGAGCGGACGCATCGTGAGCTTCGCCATGATCGTCTCGCGGATCGACGGATCGAGTCGCTCGCCGAGCGGCCCGATCGTGATCCCCACGAGCGTCTGAACGCGATCGGCGGCGGCGCGCAGATCTTCTTCGACCCAAGGGATCGTGCGGAAGGCTTCGTCGACCGCCGCGTCCGACCACGTCGCGACGAGGCTCTGCCCCTTCGCGCAGATCATGCGAATCGGGACGTTCTCGTCCGTCGTCCCGCGCGATCGCAGCACCGCGCCGTCGTTCAAGCGGACCGCAGGAGCATCGACGACGGTGGCGGCGACGTCGAACGAGCCGCTGATCACGTAAGCGAGCGCGAACGAGCCGATCTCTTCGCCTTCGTTCAGCGTGTGGATCGTCGCGGCGGCCGCGAACGCCTCGCGCGCGTCATCGGGCAAATCGGAGAAGGCCTCGACGTTGTCGAGATCGAGCCGCTTTGCCGCCTCCGGCGTAGGTGGAGGAGGCGCTTCAGCCGGAGGCGCTTCAGCCGGAGGCGCTTCAGCCGGAGGCGCTTCGGACGCAGCCTTCGGAGGCTCGGAGATGACCGCCGTCGCGGGCGGCGGGAGCGCCGACGCGGTGACCGCGGGGATCTCGGCGGGCGGAATCGTGCCGAGCTCGCTCGGCGGCGGCACGTAAGGCTCGATGTCGGGCATCGCGACGTCGGGCTCGGGCGTGATCGACACGGGCGCTGGCGGCGCGCTCGGCGGCGCAGCAGGAACCGAGAGCGGCTTCGGCGGTGAAGGCGCGGTCTGCGGCCGGCGTGGCGGAAGCGGAGGTGGCTTACCCGGGACCGGCGGCGGCGCGCCAGCCGCGCGCATTGACTGCACGGACGGTCGCGAAGGCCGCGGCGGCGGGACGACGTTCGGAAGCGGCGCGGTGATCGGCGCCGCAGGGATCACGGGCGGCGCAGATTCGGGACGTGCTGATGGTTGCTGCTGCTGCTGCTGCGCGGCGAGCGCGTGTGGGCGCACGCTGGTGATGACTTCTTCTTCCGCCTCGAGCGGCGGGCTGCTCGACGACGCGACGACGGGACCACGCACAGGCAAGGGCGGCGGTGGTGGCGGCGTCTTCGGCTCGGCCGCGCGGATGTTCTGCGCGGATTGATCCGCCCACGGATCGAACATCCCCGCGTGCACTTTCTCGGCGGGAGGGACCGACGTCGCGCTCGGGCGTCCTTCGTCTTCGGCGTTCTGCGGCGTGTGCTCGTTCGTGCTGCTCCCCGTCGCGACGGGACGCGGCGGTGGCCTCGGCGGCGGCGCGGCCGGCGCGGGAAACGGCTCGACCTCTTCGGGCGGAGGCACGGACGCACGTGCGCGTTGAAGCGGCGACTGCGAAGGCGCGACGTCCCAAGGCGCGGGCGGCGCGGGCACCGCGGCGTCCCATGGCGTCGGCGGCGCCGTCGAGATCGTTTGGTCGACGTGCTCTGCGCCTTCGACGTCGATCGGCTCACCGGCCTCTTCGTCGCTCGCGTTCGCCATCCATTCCGTCAGCTCGGCGGCATGACGAGCGAGCTCGAGGGCGCGGTCGTCGTCGTTCACGTCGCCCGCGGCTTGCGCGGCGCGACGAAGCCAGACGAGCGCGTCGATGCGCTCACCACGCTTCCAAAGCGTCTCGGCGGTCTGAAGACCCCAGACGACGTCTTCGGCATCCGTGTCTTTGGCGGGAGGGATCTCCAACGTTCGTACCTGCTGACCTACCTGAAGGCGCCCACACTAAATCAGGGCAAAAGCAATGTCACGGTACCGTCCTCTGAGGGGACGACCAAGCTTCCGTCAGAGAGAAGGCTCAAAGGGCCGTCGACGTCCGCTCCTGTTTCAAAGCGCCACTTAATGACTCCATCCGTACCGATGGCGTAAACGGCGTCGTCTTGCGCCCCGAAATACAAGGTGCCGTCCTCGTCTTCGAGCGGCGCCCCATGAATTCCGAACTCGCGGGCGCCCGTGCCACGAATCGCGAAGGCGCCGCGGACGACGCCGTCCGTCGCGCCAAGGCGGACCACACGAGGCGTGGGCCCGTACGTCCCAGCGAGGACGTCGCCGCTCCGTGCGATCGACAGCATCCCGCGGACGAAGCCGCCGACCTGCGTGCGCCAAGCGATGGTGGGGGCGCCTTTGGCAGGAGCGTCGATCCGGACGACCTCACCGCGGTCGGTACCTATGTAAATGCCGCCGTCGTCGCCGATCGCAGGCGAGCCGTCGACGTCGGCGCCAAGATCGAGGCTCCACGCGAGCGTGCCGCCCGCGAGCCCGTAGACGTGATGGTCTTGTGACCCAAACACGACGAGCCCGTCTTGTGTCACGGCGGGTGACGTGAAGACCTTGCCCTTCGCGGCGAAGCGCCAGGCGAGATCGCCGCCTCGGCGCGCCGCGTGGACTTGATTGCCGGCGGCGAAGACGATCGTGCCGTCCTTCGCGAAGACGGGCGCGCTGTCGGCTTCGCCGTCGAGATCGAGACGAAACACGACGTCGCCCTTTGCCGGTGAGATCGCGAAGAGCTTCTTGGCGTCGGTGCCCGCGTAGATCATCCCGTCTTCGTGCACGAGCGGCGCGCTGTAGACGCGATCGCCGAGCGCGACGGACCAGCGTTTCGCTCCGTCGCTACGCGCGAGCGCAATGACGCTCCCCGCGAGCGTCGAGACGTAGAGCGTCGACTCGTCTGGCGATGCGGTCACCTGCGAAGCGACAGGACCGTCGACCTTCGCGCGAAATCCAACCTGAACGCGCTGAGGACCGCGCGCCCCTGCGCGATGATCATGCTTCGCGCTGCCGTGCGCGACGCGCCACCATTGCGTCGCGGCCGCGCCCGCGTCGGACGCGACGCCGCGAAGCGAGGCGTCGGGCCCAGACTCACTCGATGACGTCGTCGTGCTCGACGCGGTCGTCGTCGTGGGTGTGTTGCTCGAATGCGAGCGTGATCGAGCGAGCAGCGACGCGACGACGATCGCCGAGAGCGCCGCGATCGGAACGAAGCGAACCGCGCGCGTGATTCGGGAGCCGCGTCGCCCGCTCACATGACTAGCGCTTGCGTTGCTGTGCCGAACGAAGCCGGCGCTCGGACTGGCGAGCTTCGGCGACGCCGATCGCATGCGGCGCTTCGCCCGGCATGCGGCGCGCAAGCCAACCGATGAGCGTGAGACCCGCCGTACGCGTCGTCTCCGGCATCATGGGCTCGCGGATGAGGCGCGTGATGTCGCTGATGAGACGAGCACGCTCGCCTTCATCGGGGAGGACCTCATCGCAGAACGAACGCTCGCCACGGGTCGTGGCTCGCGCTGCATAGATGGCTTCGATGGTGAGCTCAGAAGCTTTGCGCGAAGAAGACACGAGAGAACGTGAGTGTACTCCATTCCCATTGCTCGTCGAATTTGCCGTGGGCCTCAATGCGTGTCCTCCTCACCTTTCACGACCGCCCCGAAATTGCTCAGCCATTCCTCGTTGATCCGAGCGAGCTGTTCCCCAAAAAGCTCGACCAGATCTTCTTCGACGTTTCTTCGAGAAGAGAACGTGAAGGCGCCGGCATAGCGCAACCGGCTTTGTTGACAAGTCGCATTTCGCTTGACGTCGCGATTTCTCTTGGTCCGTTTCTTGAAGCGCGGGTTTTCGCGCGCTTCCCGTAAAAAAGAGGAACGGCGCCAAGCCTGCCGGATTCACCTCGCTGCTGCGCGATTCGCTCTGCTCGTGAGCGCAGCAAACCAGCGAGCCTGAACCGCTCAGCGTGCGTCGAGCGTGCGGCAGCTCTTTCCAATTTCGACGCGCTTCATCCCGCGCGTGACGTGCACCTTCACGAGCGGCTCGCCGCTCGTGTCGAGGAGCCAGATCGTTTGGTTGCCCTCGTTGTCGCGAACGCCTTCGAGCGTCGACGACGGCGCGATCGTCTTCTTGCCTGCCTTCGGATCCTTGGCGTTCTCTCCGAAGACGATCGTCACGACGTCGCTGCAGTTGCTGACGATCTCGTAAGGCCGTCGCTTTCGCGCAGGCTCGGGCTCTGCCGACGCGGCGGGCTCGGCCGAGGCGGGCGGCGTGGCGCTCGTCGTGGGAGCGTCGCTCGCGATCGGTGTCGTGGGGGCGGAGGGCTCCGCTTTGTTCCCGCAGGCAGACGCCGCGAAGAGAGACGTGGCGAGGTAGACGACCGTGCGGAGAGAGAGCGTCGACGACATGCGCGAAGCCTAAATCACTCCGCGGGTCACTTCACGACGAAGATGCGCGTCTGCCTTGGCGGAACGGTGACCGACGGCCCCGTGGCCGACTGTGCGGCAATCAAGTCGTCGAGCGGGCCTGCCGGCAGGCCGGAGACCTGCTTGGGCGAGTCGCTTCGGTTGATCGCGACGTACACCGTGTCGCCCGACGTCGATCGCACGAACGTCCACGTATCGGCGTCGGAGCTGATCGTCGAGCGCGTTCCGCGGCGAAGCGCGGGGTGCTTGCTGCGAATGTCGGCGAGCTTCTTGATGCGATCCTTCAAGAACGTCTGGTTCGAGCTCAGGCCAGACCACTGCATGAAGCGGCGGTTGTCCGGGTCTCCTCCGCCGGGCAATCCGATCTCGTCGCCGTAATAGACGAGCGGCGCGCCGCGGTTCGTGAAGAGCACGGCGAAGCCGTTGGCGAGGCGCTCGTACGCCTCGAGCTCCCCGACCGCTCCCGGCTGGTTCGACCATGCGCGGTCTTTGCCGTCCGCCGCTTGGTTGTCGCCCCAGAGGCGGTTGTTCGCGGCGACGTGAATCACGCGCGGCAGGTCATGGTTGCCGAGGAACGTGCTCATGACGGCCTGCGCGCCGTAGTAGTACTCGTTCGAGTCCATGAACGACGCGAGGTCGCTCATGTTCTCGATCCGCATCAAGGTCGACTCGACGACGTGCTTGCGAAGCGGGAAGTCGAATTGTCCGTCGAGCTTCGTGTTGACGTCGATGTACTGCTTCAAGAGGTCACGATTGCCGAAGTCGTACGTCTCGCCGACCATGTAGAAGCGCTGCGCGGGTGACTGCAGCGCGGTCACGTCGGTCTTGATCTTCGCGCGGAGCTCGTTGAGCCACGAGATGTCGACGTGCTTGATCGCGTCGGCGCGGAAGCCGTCGACGCCGTTGCCCGAGGCGTCTTGCGTCTTCGTGATCCACGCGACCGCGTTGGCGACGGACCACTGGCGCGCGGCGGCGTTCGTGTAGTTCCAGTGCGGGAGGTAGTCGGTGAACCAGCAGCGCTCCGGATCCGTCTCCCATTTGCAGTAGGCGCCGCCGCACACGCAGTCGGGCGAGCCATTCTTGCTGTTCGGCCAGAACCAATCGTTGTGCTGCTGGTAGACCTGCGACGAGTTGTGGACGTGCACCATCGCGTAGTCGAAGAGCACCTTGAGGCCCTTCGCATGCGCGGTGGACACGAGCGTCTTCAAGTCGGCGAGCGTGCCGAAGCATGACTCGGTCGTGATCGCGGCAGGATCGCTCGCGTTGTCGAGCTTCGGCCAGTAGCCGTGGTAGCCGCTGTATTGGTGATCGTCACCGCTCACGCCCTTGCCAGGGACGTTCGGGTTGTCGAACGGCACGGTGACCCACAGCGTGTTGACGCCGAGGTCGGTGAAGTAGCCCTCGTTGATCTTCTGCGTGACGCCGGCCCAGTCGCCACCCTGGTAGTCGGCGATCGGCCCGCTGACGCCATTCACCTTGCAGGCGGCGTCGAGCGCGGTGTTGCCGTTGAAGAAGCGATCGACGAACACGAAGTAGATGACGGAGTCGCGCCAGTCGAAGACGCCCGCAGGCAGCGCGCCTTCCTCCTCGCAGATCGCGGGGTCGCACGTCTTGCCGGCGAACGTGTTGTTCGTGTTGTTCTGCGTGTCGGTGATCTTCGGCTGCGCGTCGTCGATCTTCCACGTCGTGCCGTTGACGAAGAATTTGTACTGAATCGGCTTGTCGAGCGGGATGAGGATGTCGACGCTCCAGACGTTTCCCTTCTTCGCCATCGGCTTTCCGGTGACCCACGTGTCGGGCCCGCCGAAGTCACCGCGAAGCTCGACGGAGGTCTCGCCGCTGTCGGGATACGTGACGGTGTGGGAGCAGCGTTTGAGCTCGGCGGGACACTCGACCTTGCCTGGCCCTTTGCTTCCGTAGCCATACGGGTCGTTGCCGCCCGTCCCTGGGTTGAAGCTCGAAGGATCCGGCGGCGTGCCGTAGTCACGATTGTCCGCGTCGGAGGTGCCGCAGGCAGCAGACGAAAGACCAGCCGCGAAGAGCGTCGCGGCGATCGCGAGTCCAGAGGCGCGAAGAGACATTTGGGATCGGTGCTCGCGGAGAGAGAGAAGAGGCGTAAGGGTGGCTCACAATGGCGGAAGGTCCAGAATTGTCAACTCAGGCCTGAGTTACGACCCGTAACTTTGACGTCTCTTGGGCTGGTTAGCGCGCGCAGGCGCTATCCGCGGGCAGATAGACGTGGACCGAGAACGGCTCGGCGTCGAGCGGCAGCGTGGAGGCCGCGTCGACCTTCTGCCCGGTCGCGACGTCGACGAGCGAGGCCGCAGCCTTTGCCGGGAGCGGCACCTCGATCGGACCGGTCGGACGCCGAGCCAAGGACACGATCGCGAGCTCGTCGTCGATCTCGCGCGTGAAGACGAAGCGCTCTTTGTCCGCCACGAGCGTCTTCAGATCGCCGCGTCGAAGCGCGCGCGAGCAGGCCCGCGCGCGCCCGATCTTGCCCGTGAGGTCACGCGTGGCGCGCTGCGCGTCGATGAGCGCGCTCTCGGCAGGCATCACGCGACGGCAATCGGGGTCGCTGCGCCCCGCGAGGCCGACCTCGTCGCCGTAATAGAGGACGGGCGCGCCTGGCAAGGTGAGGATCGACGCGAGCGCGAGCCGCTGCTTTGCGTACACGGTCGGATCGATTGGCTGCGGAGGCGACGACCACGTGTCTCCGTCGGCGTTGCCCGCGCTCGCGGACGCAAAGCGCGCGACGTCGTGGTTGCCGATGATGAGGCCCATCACGGCGTTCGCGCCGTTCCAGGCCTCCTCGCCTGCGCGGAAGCTCGCGTCGATCTCCGACATCGGCGCGCCTTCCGACGCGATGACCTCGCGGAGCGTCCACATCAACGGGAAATGGAAGCTGCCGTCGAGGCCGTAGGGGCCGAGATCGTAGCGAAGGCTCTGGTAGCCGCCGGGGCCGGTGAAGTTCTCTCCGAGCACGTAGAGCGCGTTGCCGGGATGACCATAGCGACGGCGCGCGGCCGCCGCGATCCGGCGCGTCGCCGAGCGAGGCATCATCGGGACGGCGTCGATCCGGATGCCGTCCGCGTCCCATCGATCGAACCACCACATCACGTCGTCCGTCTCGGCGCGCGCAGCCTCCGTGTTCGTCCAATCGAGGTCGGGGAGGTAAGGCGCGAACCAGCACGTCTTGATGTGCTGGCCCCAATCGCAGCTCCCCTGCCCGCACACGCAGTCTTGCTTGAACCAGTCCGCGTGCTCCTTCGCCCACGGATGCTCCTGGTGCACGTGATTCGGGACCACGTCGAAGAGCACGCGGATGCCTCGCTCGTGCGCGGCCTTCATGAACGCCTCGAGCTCCGCCTCGCTCGCGACGCGGTCGTCGAGCCCACGTGACTTGATCGGCCAGTAGCCGTGGTAGCTCGTGTAAGGCCGTCCGTCGTTTCCGGGGAACTCTCCGCGCGGGTTGTCGTAGAGCGGCGAGAGCCAGAGCGCCGTCACGCCGAGCTTCTCGATCTCTCCACTCTCGAGCGCCTTCCTCACGCCCGCGAGCGTGCCGCCGGCGCGCGCCGACGGTGACGACGGCGGAGCGAGCGGGCCGTCTGCGTTACGGAAGCGATCGAGGACGATCTGGTAGACGATCGCGTCGCGCGGATCCCACGGCTCCTTGCGGCTCGAGTCGGCGCCGATCCACACGGTGGCGCGCGCGTCTTCGGCGACCTTGCCCGAGGCGTCCCGCGCTTCGATCGCAAACGTGTACTTTCCACGCGGAAGCCCGGTCGTCTCGAGCGTGATCGCGCCGCGCTCTTGATCGACGGCCGCGACGGCGAGCTCCTCGCCACCTTTCGCCTTCGCTTTGATCGACGCCGGATCGATGTGCGTCGCGCTTCGCGCAGAGAGGAACGTCGACCGGACCGTCGCCTTCCCCTCGGGCGTGGTCTCGACGCCGTCGACGCGCAGCGCGGGTGTATCGCAGTCGACCGCGGTCGCGAGCGTGACCTCGCGCCCGTCGTGCACGCTCGTCATCGGCTCGTTGCGATCGGTGAGCCACACGCCGTCTTCGACGATCGCGTAGGCGTGCTCGCCCACCGTCGTGTCGATATCGGCGACGCGCCATCCGTCGTGTCCCGGCGCGAGGCTGGGGATTACCCCCGGGCGCTTCCAGCCGTTCCAGTCGCCGACGACCTCGACGTGCGCCTCGGTGCTCGCCGCCTTGTGCCAAACGCGGAGGCCGCACGTGCGCGTGGGCAGCGTGGTGCTCGCGGCGTCGTCCGACGAGGAGCACGCCGCGCTCGTCACCGCCAAGGCGCCGGCGCACGAAATCGCGCCCACGATGGTCGTGAGCGCGATCCGGCTCTTCCGCGACGTTGTGGTCACGGCGACGTACTAGCTGGCGAACCTCAGTCGTGCAAACACGCCGCTGTCTCGCGCCGAAGCGACGCGGACGAGAAGCCAGGCGCTCGCGCCAAGGACCGCGCCGAGGGCGACCAATCCATAGACGGACGCCGGCATGTTCTTGAGCGCCGACCAGAGCTTGCGCGGTGCTTGGCGTTCCCGGCGCGTGCTCGGGAGAGGCTCGATCTCGTCCTCGCCGCCGTCATAGACGAGGGCAAGCTGATCGAGGACCGCGTCGGGATCGGGGCCAGGAACAGCCTCGTTCTCCTCTTCGAGCTCGAGCTCCAAGGCCGCGAGTGTCAGCGGGGTCTGGTAGTCCTCGATGAAGAGATCCTCGATCGAGATCTCCACGTGATCGGTGTCTCGCTCGCCGCTCTTGGCGTCGCGAAGGTCGGGGCTGGAGGTTCTCATCGAAGGCTCCTCAGCGTGGGGAGGTCATCGGCCTCGTCCGGCGAGGGCGCGGGATCCTGGCCGGGCGTGGGCGGGAAATGGTGCTGCGGCGCAGGATCCGGCGTCGGTCCGGGCGCCGGCACCGGCGGCGAGGGTGCTGGTTGGATGCTGACTACGAGGAGGCTCATGATGCCAAGGTCGAACGCATCGCACGTGCCGCTGGCGACTCTGGTGCGACCGGCCTCGACGCTTCTGCTCGCGCTCGCGACGTCAGTTGCGGCCGGCGCTGTTTTTCTCGGTCTTCTCGCGTTCCCAGGTGACGAGGCGAAGGCTCCGCGGCAGCACGCGCGTCGAGTCGATGCCTTTCTCGTCGGAGGTCCACAACCTCACACGCGTGGCGAGTAGCCCCGATTGGACAATCGCGCGGCGTTGCACGACAGCGGTGGCGTCCGTGGTTGGCCAAGCGCCGTCCAGTAGCTCGGCCGATTGCCGAACCTCTCCATGAAGCTCTTGATGTCTTCGTCGCGCGTCTCCTCGGGTCGATTCGCGAGCACCGGGACGACGCCGGCCGCCGCGCTGATCACGACGATGTGGCGCGGCACTTCGTTCATCGGGATGCCCGCCTCGAGCGTGATCGCCACCGCGGGCATCGTCGTCATCGTCGTCGACGTCGACGCCGTGCGACTGATGTCGCGCAAGAGATCCCGCGCGCACGACGACGGGCCCGACACGAGCCATCCACGCGCGCCGCTCTTCCACCACACGTCGATCGGAAAGCGCGTCTTGCCCGCTTCGGCGAGCGGGATGTTGCAGCGAACCGGCGGCAGGAGCGTCAGCCCGAGCCCGGGGTCGAGCGCGTTGGCGGCCGCCTCGTCGTCGGGCGTGTCGGCGACGAACGCGGACGTCTTCGCGCCATGTCGGACGAGCGCCTCGGCCAGCATCACGATCTCACGCTCGGGCCGCTCGCCGAGGACGACGGCCGCTTTCCTCGGCATCTTGCCTCGGCTCGGCGCCGCGAGCAGCACCACCGGCACGCCGCTCTCTTCGCTCCACGTGACGGCTCGGTCGGCGCTCGGTCGATCGAAGCCCGCGATGATCACGCCTGCCCCTTCGCCGGCGAGCTCCTCCATCGCGGTGCGCGTCGAGCTGAGGTCGGTGCCGTCGTCACGCGTGATGAGCCGCGCGCCTTCTTCTTTTCCCGCCATGCGCGGCAGATCGAGCGCGTACGAGACGCCGCGAACGACGTCGGCCGCTTCGTCGCGAAGCTCGCGGTCACGCGTCGGCAAGAGGAGCCCCACCGTCCGGCCGGTCACCGTCGCGAGACCTCGGCGGCTCGACGCGAGCTCACCGAGCTCGAGCCCTGCATCTCCGCCCGTCTGCGCCGCGCTCGATCCGCTCACGTCGACGAGCCAGCGCGCCAGCGCCGCGTCGTTGGTCTGCACCGCGATCCGCGAGAGGCGCTCACCGACGAGCTTCTGCGTGTCGGCGCCGTAGCCCGAGGCGGTGCCGCGCGCCTTCATCGTTCGGTAGGTCTGCTCGAGGACCGGCCGCTCGAGCGAGTCGAGGATCTGCGTGATCTTCTGCTTCACGCGCTCCTTCTCTTCTTCCCCGACGCCGCGAAGCCAGGCGTCGAGGTAGGCGAGCGCCTCGTAGTCGTCGTGCGCGGCGATCGCCGAGAGCGCGAGCTCCTCGAGGAAGACCTCGCGGTCTTCGTCATCGACGATCTTGCCGACGAGCGGACGAAGGCTGTCGAGCGCAGACTGCGGCGCGCCGTGAAGACGAAGGCTACGCGCGCGCGCGACCGTCCAGAGATCGCGCGTGGTGCCGGCTGGCATCTCCGAGATCGTCCCGAGCATTCCGTCCGCGGCGATGAGCTCACCAGCGTCGATCAAGATGAACGCGAGGTACGTCTTCGCGAGGGGCACCGCGCCGTCTTTCGGGTGGTGCGCGATGAACGACTCGAGCTGCGCGCGCTTCAGCGTTCGCGTCTCCCACGCCTCACGGATGGGCGCGAAGTCGGCGGCCGCCTCGGGCGTCTTCGAGAGCGACGCGACGGGCTGCGCTTTTTTCACGGAACGCGAGCACGCGGCGCCCACCGAGAGGAGCGTGCCCATCGCGCCGAGCCCAAACGCGGCGGCGCGAAAGGAAGAGAAGCGACCTCTCCTCGGCAAAGACTCCCTCCTCTTCACACCCGTACCATAGCGTATCGCGTATACTCAGCGCGCTCAGATGGCCGAGGCGCGCGACGAACCCGAGGACGACGTCGACGAGAACGACGGCGAAGACGAGAGCCCTCCTCTGGCGCCGGCCCCTCCACAAGGCGACGACCGCGCTCGACTTCGCCGCTGGCATTCGCTCTCCGGTGGTGTGGCGCTCGGCGTGTTCTTGGCCGAGCACCTCCTCGTGAACGCGTCGGCGCTCGGCGGAGACGCGCGCTTCGACGGCGTCGTCGGATCGATCGAGCGGCTCGCGATCCTCCCGATCCTCGAGCTCGTCTTCATCATCCTCCCGCTCGCGGTCCACGTCGGCATCGGCATCAAGCTTCTTCGCTCGAGCAGCACGCCCGATCGCGAGATGGATCGCTATGGCGACCGCCGGCTCTGGATGGTGCAGCGCGGGAGCGGCACGGTCGTGCTCGCGTTCATGCTCGCGCACCTCTGGGAGTTTCGCGTTCAGCGCCTCCTCTTCGGCCTCGACGCCGCCGCGCTCCACACCAAGCTCATCGCTCATCTATCGTGGACGTGGTTTGGCGTGCCGTGGGTGGCGCTCCTCTACGTGATCGGCATCGGCGCGACGACGTTCCACTTCTCGAATGGTCTCTTCGCCGCGACGGACGCGTGGGGCGTTTGGCCCGCGACCCGAAGCGGCGGCCGGCGAACCGCGCGCGTGATCTCATCCGGTTTGGGGCTCCTCTTTTTCCTGATCGGGACCGTGACCGTGATCGGTATTGCGACAGGAACGCGCTTGCTCCCTGCGCCAGATGCGGATAGCGCTCCGTGTGGATCGGTCGTTCCGGCGGCTCCGGCGGTCTCCCCGCCTTCCCGCTGAGCGGTTTGACCCTAGAGAGACCCCGACATGGCCCAGAAGACCAGCATCGTCACAGAGTCAGGAAAAGTCCGCCGCGTGATCGTCGTCGGTGGTGGGCTCGCCGGTCTCACGACCGTCATCAAGCTCTGCGAAGCAGGGATCCCCGTCGACCTGTTCTCGCTCGTCCCGGTGAAGCGATCGCACTCCGTCTGCGCGCAAGGCGGCATCAACGCGAGCGTGAACACGAAGGGCGAAGGAGACTCGCCCGAGGTCCATCTCGAAGAGACGGCGTACGGCGGCGACTTCCTCGCGAACCAGCCTCCAATCAAAGGCATGACCTACGCGGCGCCT
The DNA here is from genome assembly GCA_044227045.1 of Labilithrix sp. GTDB lineage: Bacteria > Myxococcota_A > Polyangia > Polyangiales > Polyangiaceae > Labilithrix. Next base: position 61,082 of record JBGAFW010000041.1, on the reverse strand, counting down.
GGCATCGTCTACATGCTCGACCGCATGGGCGTGCCGTTCAATCGCACGCCCGAAGGCCTGCTCGACTTCCGTCGCTTCGGCGGCACGCTCTTCCATCGCACCGCCTTCGCCGGCGCGACGACAGGCCAGCAGCTCCTCTACGCGCTCGACGAGCAGGTGCGGCGTTACGAGACGCAGAACGTCGAAGACGATCGAGGCATCGTCATCCGCGGCGAGAAGATGGTTCGCAAGTGGGAGCTCTGGGATTTCCTCGGGCTCGTCCTCGACGACGAAGGCCGCGCGCGTGGCATCGTCGCGCAGGATCTCAAGTCGATGGCGATCGAAGGCTTCCCTGCTGACGCGGTGTGCCTCGCCACGGGAGGTCCGGGCATCATCTTCGGCAAGTCCACGAACAGCGTCATCAACACCGGCACCGCCGCGAGCGCCGCGTACCAGCAAGGCGCGTGTTACGCGAACGGCGAGTTCATCCAGGTGCACCCCACCGCGATCCCCGGCGCGGACAAGCTTCGCCTCATCTCCGAAAGCGTACGTGGTGAAGGCGGCCGCGTTTGGGTCCCGAAGGACCCGAAGGAGATGCGCCGCGGTCGCGAGGTCCCCGAGAAGGAGCGCGACTACTTCCTCGAGAACAAGTACCCGGGCTATGGCAACCTCGTCCCGCGCGACATCGCGAGCCGCGAGCTGTTTCTCAAGTGCTTCCACGAGAACCGCGGCGTCTACAACGCGAAGAGCGGCAAGAACGAGCTCGAGGTCTACCTCGACGTCACCCACCTCCCGAAGGATCTGCTCGAGAAGAAGCTCTCCGGCGTCCTCGAGATCTACGAGAAGTTCGTCGGCGAAGACCCCTACGACAACCCGATGCGCATCTTTCCTGCGGTGCACTACTCGATGGGCGGCCTGTGGGTCGACTTCGAGAAGAGCAGCGACGGAAAGCTCGTCGTCGGCTCACCGCGCAACCAGGCGACCAACATCCAGGGTCTCTACGCGGCCGGTGAGGTCGACTACCAGTACCACGGCGCCAATCGCCTCGGCGCAAACTCCCTGCTCTCGTGCATCTACGGCGGCATCGTGTGTGGTCCGGCGATCGCCTCGTACGTCAGGAACCTTCCGAACAGCTCGTTCGACTTGAAGCAGAGCGTCTTCGAGAAGGCCGCGAAGCGCGAACGCGAGCGCTACGACGCGATCTTGGGGATGAGCGGCAAAGAGAACCCCTACCTCATTCACGGCGAGCTCTCGCAGGTGATGCTCCGCGACTGCACGATCGAGCGGCACAACGGCGTGCTCGAGAAGGTCATCGCGAAGATCGACGAGCTCGAAGATCGCTGGCATGACGTCGGCGTTCCGGACACCACGGCGCGCGCCAACCAGGGCGCGCAGTTCGTCCGCCACCTCCGCAACATGCTGATCATCGCGCGCGTCATCGCCCAGGGCGCGAAGAACCGCGACGAGTCACGCGGCGCGCACTACAAGCCCGACTTCAAGACGCGCGACGACGCCAACTGGCTCCGCACCACGATGGCGCTCTACCGCGAAGACGGCAAACGCAGCACGATCAACTACGTTCGCGCGCTCGACTACCCGCTCCTCGGCAAGACCATGCACGTCACCGACGAGGTGGACGTCAGTCTCGTCAAGCCTCGTGCCCGCCGCTACGAGACGGCAGGCGCTGCCAGCGCCACCGCCGCGTCCTCGTCGACCGAAGGGTCGCGTCCGAAGACAAAAGACAGCGCCGCGACCGCCGAGTGACGAAAATCGCCCGATTTCGGCCTCGTTCACGATAGTTGCGCCCTCGCAATAGTTGCTACATTGCAACTGTTGCAGTGGCGCAACCAATCGGGGCGTCGCGCCATCGTAGGTGGTGTCGGCGATCGTGATGGGCAAGGGCAAAGACAAGACCGGACGGGACGCCCTCGAGCGGCTGACGCGCCACGTGTTCGCGCGGGTGGTCGCGGGCGTCGCGCGCACGACGAACGAGCTCGATCTGAGCATCGCGCAGGTGGCCGCCCTCTACGTCATCGATGATCGCGAAGGCGTGCGCGCCAGCGAGCTCGCCGAGGAGCTCGGTCGCTCTCCCGCCGCGATGAGCCGGCTCCTCGGCGGCCTCGAGGCGAAGAAGCTGATCGCGCGGACCCCGCATCCGACCGATCGACGTGCGCTCGTCCTCACGCTCACGAAGCGCGGCCACGCGTTCATCGACACCACGAGCAAAGCGCGCGTTCGCGCGATCAGCAGCGTCGGGCAGCTTTTCCCCGAGGGCGCCTTCGAGCGCATGATCGCGATGGCGGCGGGCGCGCTCGACAAGACTTCCTCGTAGCTATTCGCAGCATCACCCCCGAAAAAAGGAACCGTCATGGATCTCGTCGTCTTCGATCACGAGGAGCTCGTCGTCGTCTTGCGCGCGCTGCGCCAGGTCGCGGCCTCCAACCTCACGTTCACCAAGGAAGAGAAGGACTTCGTCGAGAGCGTCGCGCTCATGCACGGCATGACGGCGGCGGATCTCGACATCGGCGGGCTCCCGCCGATCGATCCGAGCGAAGCCGCACGCGTCGTGCGTGATCCGCACAAGCGAAAGAGGGCGCTGCAGCTCGCGATCGTCCTCGCGTTCGTCGAGGGCACGCCGAGCGAGCAGACGGAGCGCGCAGTCGAGCAGCTTGCGAGCGCGTTCGAGATGCCCGAGAAGGCGCTCGCGGTCGTTCGCGAAATCTCGAACGGCCAGATGACGCTCGCGCGCTTCGACATGATGCGCCGGCTCGGCAAGGCCGCGTTCCGCGATCAGTCCTTCGGCGACGTCGTGAAGATGATGCTGACGAGCGCGGGCGTGCTGGGCGAGAACCACGCCCTCGCCGAACGCTACCGGTCGCTCGCGGAGTGCGCGCCGCACACGATCGGCCGGGCGCTCTACGATCACTACCGCGCGCACGGCTTTGCGTTCCCCGGCGAGAAGAACGGCATCCCCGAGGTCGGGATCTTCCACGACGCAGGCCACGTGCTCTCGGGCTACGGCGTCGATCCGGCGGGCGAGATCCAGCAAGCCGCGTTTCAAGCGGGCTTCGTGCGCACCGACGGCTTCGTCTTCTTCCTCTTCGGCGTGCTGCAGTTCCACATTGGCCTCCGCCTCACTCCGATCGCGAAAGGCGAGAAGGGCTTCTTCGATCCGAAGCGTGTCCTTCGCGCGGCTCAGCGTGGCGCGGCGTGCAAGGTCGACTTGAGCGATGGCTGGGACTTCTGGTCGGTGAAGGACGTGCCGCTCGAGGAGCTTCGCGCAAGGTACGGGATTCCAGCGGAGTAGCCGATCGGTAGAGGACGATCGTCTGCAGGCGTGATGGCCGGAATGGACACACACGCGCGCTCTCCTACGCACCGAAGATCGGTCCTCAAGTTGGCCCAAGGCGGTGGCCTCCCTGATCGTCGGCGTCAGCTCCCATGTCGATGCACACGATGAAAGAACCCAACGACTCGGGCATCAACATCTTGAAGCCCGGCACGCGCGTGTTCGACGTCGCCGACGCGTGCCGCGACGCCGCGCTCGCCTTTGCGTGGAGCGGACACTTCTGGACGAAGCGTGAGCTCGCCGAGTGGCTCGTGGGTCCCTACGCACGCGCGGTGATCGCGATCCGATGGGGCCTTCCCACCCAAACCCCGATCGGGCGAACGAGCCAACCGCCGGCATCGGGTGTTCATGCGGTCTCGCGCTCGCATCGTGCCGATGGCAGCATTCCCGCGGCGTCGATCGCGCGGCTGCTGGCGAGCGCCCATGCCGAGATCCTCGATCTGCTGCGCCAGGTGTGGTCGTGGCGCAACGACGCGAGCTTTGCTCGTGAGGCGATCGACGAAGGGCTCGTCGCGGGCGTCATCGACGAACGCGGAGCGATCGGCTACGCGCCGATCGACACGCCGCGGATGCGCCTCGCCGATCGCGTGCGGTCCCTGTTCTTGGCGGACTACCTGACGCGTCCCGAGGCATACGAGTCGTTCGCGGTATGCCCGCGTTGCGACGGCGCCACCTTCGACTTCTACGTCCCCTACGAGGGCGCGCACGAAGGAGCGCATCGTTCCCACGCCGCCGAGTGCTGCGCGCGATCGACGTTGTCCGTCCGCCGGCGCGAGACGTTCCCGTTCGGGCTTCGCGAATCGGCGTCGCCCCTTCTCGTCGCGAGGCCGGCGCGCCCGTCGAAGGAGGTGATCGACGTGAGCACCTTGCTCGTCATGAAGCTCGGGACCCGGCTCGCGCTCGAGGGCACGGAGCCTTCGAGCAGCGACCCGCTCGAAGACGACGGCGAGCTCACGATCGACTTCGACGCGTGCGAGCCGGCGTCGGAGCCGGAGCGACTCACCCTCGACTTCGCATCGTGCGAGGAGCAGGCTCCGCCAGCGCCGATGGTCGAGGTGCTCGGCGAATTCGAGATCGACGTCGACTTCGACGCGGACGACGCGAACGCCGAAGACTTCGACGACTTCGGCGACCTCCGCGACACGATCATCGATCCGATCGAACTATGGGGGTGAAGCCCCCATTGGATCGAAGCTCGACGCTGTTCTGCGCGATTCGCGCGCATTTTCTGCCTGCGGCCGCCTAAAGTTTGCCCACCTGCACGCGTTTTTGCATTCTCCACGCGTGATCGGCCCCAAGTCTGCAGCTCGCGCGTGCCTGCCTCTCCTCCTCGCGATCGGGAGCGCCCTCGGATGCGGAGGCCAAGACCGCGTGACGCACACGCCGATCGCGCATGGGCCGCTCGTCATCCCGCCGCTGAAGGTCACGCATCAGCGCGTCGAGGGCGCGGGGCCCGCGCCGGCCACCCCGAGCCTCGTCTCGCCGAGCGGCGGCGGCGAGCACTGGTTCTTCGAGTCGCTGTCGCTCGACGGAAAGCGCGCCCTCTTGCGCGAGCTCGATCCCGTCTCGCGCGCGACGTTCCACGTGCGCGTCGTCGACGTCGAGACGGGCGCGATCGAAGAGGAGCTCCGCCTCCCCGAGCTCGCGAAGATCCCTTCGGCGACGATCGGCGGAAAATCAACGGAGCTCGCCGAGCTCGAGTGGATGCTCGCCTCGCCGGCGTTTGGTCGCGATCTCGTCCGCGGCGCACGCATCGCTGGCGCGTTTCCCTTCGGCGCGTGCGGGCGGCTCGCGGCGGCCGCGAACGGAAGCGCGATCGCGTTCGACGCCGGCGATTGGCTCTACACCGCCGACGAAGCAGGACGCGTTCGACGTCGCTTGATGGATGAGGCGGCGTACGACCCGCGCTTCAGCGCCGACGGCAAGCACTTCTTGTTTCGTCGCGCGACGGGCACCGACGGTCCGTTCGCGAAGTACGAGCTCTTCACGATGCCCGCCGATCTCTCCGCCGCGCCCCGGGTCATCCCAGGCACGTCAGGCGTCCGCGATCGCTTCTTCGCGCATCCCGACGGCACGAGCGCCGTCGCGGTCGCGACGCAGCCTCGAAGCGCGAAGGGCACGCCCGATACGTGCGTGCTCTCGATCGGCCTCAAGCCGCCGTTCAACACGCGCAAGCTCGCCTGCCTCGACGGCAACGAAGAGCTCGTCGACTCGGTCGTCTCACCGAAGGGAAAGTGGGCGGCGCTCTCGACGAAGAAGCGCGTCGCCGACGACAGCACGAACGCGAACGATCCCGGCAAGCCTCAGGTTGGGGGCCTCGGCGCGAAGCAAGCGACGCACCTCGAGTGGCGCCTGCGCGTCGTCTCGCTCCTCAACGGCAAGGTCTTGCGCGACGAGCCAGAGCCGCCGGGCCTCGGCCTCCGCGCGATCAGCGATACGGGCCTCCTCGTGCAGAGCGGCTCGCTTGGCATCGTCGTCACGAACGTCCCGATGAAGAAGTGGCGCACGATCGACAAGCCGATCGATCTCGGCCACCGCGGCTTCTTCCGCAGCGAGAAAGAGCTCGTCTACGTGAGCGATGGCTCGGTCAGCGTGATCGACGTCACGAAGGAGTAACGACGAAGCGCCAACGTCCTCGTAGGACGTTGGCGCTCGCGCTTCTCGCTGCGTGGGTCGTCGCGATCAGTGCTTCACGATCGCCGCGAGCGCCTTCTGCGCCGCTGCCTTCTTGCCCGCCGAGACGACGACGAGGACGTCGGCCTCTTCGTCGTACCAGCTCGCGTCGTTCTTCGAGACTTCACCCTTCTTCGTGCTCGGGGCGGCGACGGACGGGCCGTTCGGCTGCGGCGTGGCCGCGGGACGCGTGATCTGAACCGTCGCACCCTTGAGCTGCACCTGGACGAGCTCGTACTGCGCGCCGGTGACGACGCTGTTCGAGACGAACTTGTTCTTCAGCGTGGCCTTCGACACATCCGTGAGCGTGTCGACGCTGACGGAGGAGATCGACTCGCCCTTCACGTTGCCCTTCGACGCGGCCTTCTTTGCCGACGGCGGCATCGCCTCTTCGGTGGTCTCGCTCTTGTCGGCGGCCTTGGCCTTCGCGTCGCTCTTCTTGCCCTCGGCCTTGTCGGCCTTCGCCGTCTCCGATTTGTCCGCGCGCGGCTCGCCCGGGGTCGAGTACTTGCCCGAGAAGTCCGACCACGGATCCTTCGCGCTCTCGCCGCTCGCAGCGTTCGAGCCTCCACAAGCAACAGCGCCAAGGGATGCGAACAGCGCGAGAGCAACGACGAGGGAACGGTTCTGCATGGCCGACTCCTTTGAGCACGCACGAGCTCGTGGCCGTGTTGGCGGGACCTCCGTGGTGAGGAGCGCCAATCAGCCGCAAGTGCGGGGGCGGGCGATTAGGTACCATCGTCTTGCTCGAGTGCGAGGTACCGTTCGCGTCTCCGAACCTCCGCTGTCATGGATCTTCTGAGATCCAATTCTCCGCGAAATCTCACGCCAGCGAAAAAGTTCGTCTCTCGCGGATCGCATAAAGGGAAAGGGCGTCGCGTGCATGGGGTCTGGCGGGCGCGTGGTCGAGAGCCCAAGCACCGCCAAAACTACGCGGAAGGCTTCTCTTTCCCGCAAATCGCCACCACAATGCACCTGTCGAAATGCCCGAACAGCGTGTCGTAAAGCTCAAGATCCTCCGCCAGGACGGCCCATCTGAAAAATCGACCAAGCGATGGGAGGAGTTCACCGTCCCGTGGCAGCCGCAGATGAACGTCATCAGCGCGCTCATGGAAATTCAGAAAAAGCCGGAGACGAACGACGGGAAGAAGGTCCCTCCCGTCGTCTGGGACTCCTGCTGCCTCGAAGAGGTGTGCGGCGCCTGCACGATGATCGTCAACGGCAAGGTGCGCCAGGCTTGCTCGGCCCTCGTCGATCAGATCAGCGAAGGCGGAAGCACGATCACGCTCGAGCCGATGACGAAATTCCCGCTCGTGCGCGACCTCATCGTCGACCGCTCGCGCATGTTCGAGGATCTCAAGCGCGTGAAGGCGTGGATCGATCTCGACGGCTCGCACGAGCTCGGCCCGGGCCCGCGCCAAGCGCCAGAGAATCAGGAAGAGGCCTATCCGCTCTCGCGCTGCATGACGTGCGGATGCTGCCTCGAAGCCTGCCCGCAGATCGGCGAGCGATCCGACTTCATCGGCCCCGCCGCGATCAACCAGGTGCGCCTCTTCAACCTGCACCCGAGCGGCAAGATGCACGCGCACGAGCGGCTCGAAGCGCTGATGGAGCCCGGCGGTGTCGGGGACTGCGGCAAGGCGCAGAACTGCGTCGAGGTTTGTCCGAAGGAGATCCCGCTCGTCGACTCGATCGCCGCCGTCTCGCGTCAGACGACGAAGCACATGCTCTTCGGCTGGCTCCTCAAGTAGCGCTCGCCGTCAGGGCGTGAACTTGTTGTCGTCCTCTCCGAAGACGACGTTCAGGTGGTACGAGGAGAAGTCTTCGAGGATCTTGTTGATCGTCTTCGGCGATCCCGCGGCCTCGAGCGACTTGTAGATCGAGAGCATGCTGCGCGCGTTGTCGTCGTACGCAGGGAGGCCGGTGAGGAAGATGTCGAGGTCCTTCGTCCCTTCCGGGTCGGACGAGCCGTTCGCTTCCTTCTTCTTGTCGTTCCACGTCGTGCCGAGGTAGCCCCAGGTCTGGCAGCCGTTCAGGTAGACGATCTGGTACTTGCCGCGCGCGACCTGTGCGCGATCCGCCAGCGAGCGGATGTTCGCGCCAAGGCCCGAGTGTCCTCCGTAATAGATGTAGTCCGCCTTCTCGCTGGCGGGCTTGTAGAGCTCGTCGAAGTCGCTGCCGGCGCCCTCGACGCTGTTGACGAGGATCGCCGTGACCGAAACGGTGCGCTGGCGTCCGTCGATCGTCTTCTTGCCGGTGAGCTTCGTCGCGCGAAGGACGGTGGAGCCGGGCGTGACCTCTTCTTTCGTCTTCCCCGTCATGCCGCGCTCGGCTTCGGCGAGCATCGCGTTGAGCTCGCGAACGCCACCGTCGCTGTCGTTGAAGCTCGAGAGGATGCCGAATACACCGACGACGTCGAGGCGATCGTCGTCCCAGACGCGATCGTATTCGAGGTACTTGCCTTCGGTCGATTGCGGGTGCGGGCGCACGCTCGCCGTCGCCTTGTGGACGTCGGCGCCAAGCTCGCAGCCGCTCGCGTGCGGGTTCCAGTCGTGCCAGAAGGTCTCGCGACCGTACTCGTTCTTTCCGCACTTGCCGTCGTAGGCGTTGTTGAACTCGGTGAGCTTGCGTGTGTCGAGCGGAAGCGCGACGGCGTACTCGGTCGGCACGTCGGTGTTCTTCTGCCAGATGACCGGCACCGCGGCGCTGAACTTCACGCGCTTGCCGTCGCCTTCTTCCACTTCGCTCACGTTCGTCAGCTTCGCGTGACCCCACTGCGCGTTTCCGCGCACGTCGGTCGTGAGCATGCCGACCATGTATTCGAGCTGAGAGAGCGCGGCTTCCTTCGCCGACGTCGACGAGCTCGCGAGCACCTCGCTGTCGAACTTGAGCTCGAGAGCCTTGCCGTCGTTGCTCGTGATCGCGTTCTCGCTCGCATCCGCATCGGTATCGCTGGCGTTTTGCTGGCAGCCCGCGGCGACGGGAAGGACGAGAAGGAGAAGAGGAAGAAGCGAGGTGGCTCTCATGATGTCCCACCATGTACGCAACCCGCGTACCAATATGGAGTGCCCTGATTTCAAGGACTTGCAGCGGCAAGATGGACCGATCGTGCGCGGTCGCGTGGATCGGCGAGGTCTCGGCTCACGCTCGTTCCGACCCGGAACATCCATTACGTTCAAGGGGTGAGGCAGCGAGCACGGTCGGGGCTCCTCTTCGTCGCGCTCGCGCTGGCGTTCTCCGCGTGCGGCGACGACACGGGCCAGGTCACGACCACCTCACGTGCGCGATCCTCGTCGGGCTCTTCGGGCTCGTCCTCGGGATCGAGCGGATCGAGCGGCGTGGTCGGGACGGGCAGCTCGCTCGACGAGATCTGTTGGAGCACGATCAACGAGCACCGGAAGAAGGACGGCCTCCCTCCGTTCGAACGTTGGACGGACGGCGAGGCGTGCGCCGACGGCGAGGCGAAGACCGACGGGACGAACAACGATCCGCATGGCTCGTTCCCGAAATGCGGAGAGCTCGCGCAGAACGAATGCCCCGGGTTCAAGGGGCCCGTGGAGTCAGGGTTGCCCGATTGCCTCGGCTTCATGTACGCGCAGCCGAAGGGCGAAGGCCATCACGACAACATGGCGAGCACGAAGTGGAAGAAGGTCGCGTGCGGAGTCTTCGTGATGCCGAACGGCGACTTCTGGAGCGTGCAGAACTACCGCTGACCGTGTATCGTCGTCGCGTGAGGAGTTGCACGTCGCGCGGTCGATTCGGCGTCGCGTTGCTGTCGGCAGCGCTCACGACGCTCGCGGTGCCTACCCTCGCGCGAGCCGACGAGAAGGACGCGCCCGCCGCAGACACGAGCGCTCCGGCGCCAGCGATCAACGGCCAGGTCGACCTCACGAAAGACACGAAGGCCACGCCGGCCGAGACGGATCCCAACGCGCCGCTTCCCGAAGCGCCTCCTCCCGCGCCGTACAAGAAGACGCTCGTGATCGACGCTTCGCTCGGTGCGATGGGCTTTCTCGGGCAGTTCGGAAAGATCGCGCCGCCAGGTCCGTGGATGCACCTCGAGGTGGGCTACGAGCTCTTGAAGTTCCTGATGCTCTACGGCGAAGGCGAGCTCTCGTTCACCGACACGTCGAACAAACAGGACCCGCCGAAGACGCGGACGTTCGCGCTGTTTGGGTTCGGTGGCGGCGCACGCCTCACGATTCGATTTACCGATCGCTTCGGCATCTACGCGCAGGGCGGGCTCGGCGCGATGAAGGCCGACGTCGGAAACAACCAGCTCGGCATCCTGGGCTTTCGTGATGCCGAGTCGCTCGGCGTGTACATCGGCGGTCGGCTCGGCGTGGAGTGGTACCAGATCGATCGGCACTTCGCGCTCGGCCTCAACGGAGGCATCCGAACGGCGCAAGGCTTCGCCCGCTCGGGAGCTTCGACGGATACGCCGCTCGCCCTCGATGGTGGCGTGGCCCTTCGGTATGCGTTTTAAGCAACCCGCTGGCTGACGAGCGCAGGCCCGAGCGTCACGCGCGGCAGACTCTCCTGGTTTGGCGACGTTGGCCGATGGTCACCGGAGTGTCCACGCTCGGGAGGGCTTCAAAAAAGACTGTAAACCCTCGACGAAAGCTCGACGAAAGCTGGATTCCCGCACGTCCGCGGAGCAGAATTCATGGCGAGGGTGCTGCTCGTACGGCAAGCAACCTCGTGCTGCTCCGCTCCACTCGTCGGCGTGCTCGGGCGCGTCACGATGCGTGTATGCTGCAACAATCTGGAGACCTGCCAATCATGCATCGACGAAGAATCGCTTGGATCATCGCTGCGACGTCACTCGCGGGCTCGGGCCTCGCGGCCATCATCGCGGGCTGCGGTGGTGACGAAGGCGCGGTCGCCAACGCTAACGGCAACGACGCCTCGACCACCGATCCTGGCTCCTCGAGCGGGTCCAGCGGATCGAGCGGGTCGAGCGGCTCCAGTGGATCGAGTGGATCGAGCGGGTCGAGCGGCTCCAGCGGATCGAGCGGGTCGAGCGGCGAAGCAGGCACGGATGGATCGAGCGGCTCGAGCGGCGCAACCTCGAACCCCGGCAAGGTCACGTGCGGCGCGACCGAGTGCGACGCAGGCGGCGGCTTCAACGGAAGCGTGTGCTGCGTTCGTGAAGCGGGCGCTCAGGTCGCGTGCACGACCGGCAACCAGTGCGGAGGCGACAACACCCTCGAGATGCGCTGCGATGAGACCGCAGACTGCCCGAAGGTCGGCCCCGCCGATACGCAGACGCGCTGCTGCTTGACCAACAACGGCGGCGGCGGGCGGCAGACGCAGTGCGAGCTCTCGTGCGGCGGCGGCGGCGGCGGCGGCGGCGGCGGTGGCGGCATTCGCCTCTGCAAGACCGACGCGGAGTGTGGAGATGGTGGCGCGGCCCCGCAGAACACGTGCTCGCTCAAGAAGTGCGGCCAGAACGGCACGCTCTCGCTGCGTGTCTGCGGCTCTCCGCAAGGCTGCATGTGATCCTCTGCTGAACGATCACTCCACCTCTCTTTCGTAGGGACATTCCATGAAGCGAATCGTTGTGCTCATTGGCTCGTGCACGTTGATCGGCTGGGGTGTGCTTGGCATGGTCAACGGCTGCGGAGGTGATGACGGTGGCTCGATCCCGGCGGACGACGCGGGATCGAGCGGGTCCAGCGGATCGAGCGGATCGAGCGGATCGAGCGGCTCGAGTGGATCGAGCGGGTCGAGCGGGTCGAGTGGCTCGAGTGGCTCGAGCGGCTCCAGCGGCTCCAGCGGCTCGAGCGGCTCCAGCGGCTCGAGCGGGGACGCAGGCGACGGAGGGTCGAGCGGCGCCGTCTCGACGCCAGGCAAGGTGACGTGCGGCGCCACCGAGTGCTCCGTCGCGACCGATCTCTGCTGCCGATCGCTGACGGGTGACGCGGGCTGCGTCGCGAAGAACGGCGACTGTCAAGGCGCCGAGATCACCTGCGACGAGGCAGCCGACTGCGATCAAGGCAAAAAATGCTGTCTTGGCTTCAGCGTCGGCTCGGGCGGCGGAGGCGCCAAGTGCAGCACCAAGTGCGACGCCATCCAGCTCTGCACGACGAACGCCGAATGCGGTGACGCCGGCGCGTGCGCCCTCCGCACCTGCGGGTCGGGGCAGTTCTCGCAGACCATCCGCATGTGTGGCACGCGTCCGGGCTGCAACTAGCGACGCGACTTACTCGAACGCGATCGTGAAGATGCGCACCGAGCGCGCCGGCACTTCGACCACGAAGCCGCCCGGCTGCGACTCGATGCGCACTTTGTCGCGTGGCGTCCGCGGCAGGAGATCCACCAGCGCGCGCGGGCGTGTCTCTGATGGAGAGAGCGAAAGAGTCCCCAGACCGATCGTGGCGAGGCAGGCTTCGGGCTCGGGGTTCATCACGAACACGACGCGCGGGGTGCCGGCGGCATCTTCATGCACCGTGACGAAGACCGTCGCCGGATCCACGGTGAACGTGGGCAGCGCGAGCTCTTCGATGTAGCGAGCGACGAGCGCGTCCGCGCGCCCCGGATCGTCGAGTGACTCCACCTCGAATCCGCTCACGTCGTGGGGGCGATCGAGCAGACGCATCGAGCCGTCACGTCGCGGCACGCTCGGCCCGATCGTGACGCGTGCCCCCTCGCGCGCCTGCGCGTCGCGAAGCATGTCGAGCACGTCACGCTTCAGTCCGCCGGCGGTCGTGCACACGATCCACGACGCGCCTTCGATCGAGCTGACGAGCGCCTCGCCGCCCGCGTACGCGAAGGGCACGCCGCGCGCGAGCAGGGCGCGCTCGAAGGCGCGAACGAACGACTCGCCGGCGATCGGAGCGGCAGGCGCGGTGTTGTCGTCGCTCATGAGCCCGAGGTCGTCCTCGAAGCAGCTCTCGAGCGGCCCCTGACCGCTGATGTTGAAGAAGGCTGGCGTCACCGGGCCAAAGGCGTGCGTCGCGCGCGCGAGCCGGCGAAGGGCACGCGGCACGACGAGGCGAACGGGCACGCGACGGCGCAGCGTGTTCAGCTTCACGCGATCGAGGCCGTCGATCAGCGCGTGATATTCGTCCGCGAGCTTCCGCGGCAACCCGTGGTCGTCGATCGGCGCGCCGATCCAGCGATCGCGATCGACCGCCATGTAGAGGTTGAAGCCGCGTAGCCCATACGCGAGCGCGGACATCAACGTGTAGAGCGAGTCCTTGTCGTCGAGCGGCGCGAAGAAGGGCGGGAATCCCGCGCCCACCTCGGCGCCATACGGCGGAACGCGGTGGCCTTCGCAGCGCACCGACAGCTCGCTCGTGCGTCGCATGATCGTCATGTGATGCTTCGGATTCGACGGGTGGTAGTAGTCGAGCCCGATCAGGTCGACGACCTGCGCGATGCGTCCTGGGTTGAGCGCCGTCGCTGCCTCGCCGAGCGGGAGGTTGTGCATCGTCGGCACCCGCCCTCCGCATCCGGCCTTCACGAGGGACGTCGCGAAGCGTCCCATCGCCTCGGCGAGGAGGTACTCGTGAAACTCCATCCAGTCCATGTGGCGCGCGAGCTCGTTGCCCGTCTTCGCGTCGAAGCGGCTTGGCGGCGACGCGGTCGCGAACGTGATCTGCTGCTCTTCTTCTACGACGTTCCATGCGTCGCGAAGCATCTTCACGCTGGAGTACTTCTCGCGGAGAAAACCGCGAAAGAGTCGGATCGCGTCGGGGTGGTAGTCCTGATCGTACGGCCCATCGCGAAAGTAGAGCGCGCCCTCGTTGTCGATCTGCCACATGACGATCGGGCCGTCGGGGTACTGCAGCGAGGAGACGACGCGTCCCACCGCCTCGAACCACACGAGCGTCTCGTCATGAAAGGCGTCGCTCGCGTAGCTCGGGACCGGAAACGCGGTCGGCACGATCGGAAGGATCACCGGGTTGTCACGCGGCGTACGCGCCTGGCATTCGCGATCCCACACCACGCGCTCGGGGAGGCCGAAGTACGTGAGCTCGGCGTTGATGTGCGGACCGGGACGCGCGATCACGAGCAGATCGCGCTCGTGGCAAAGACGCAGAAACCTCGCGACGTCGAGCCGGCCGAACCGCTCACCGAAATCGAACGCGCCGTGCGCCGTCTCGTGGACGCCCCACGGGATGTACGTGTCGACGACGCGGAGCCCCATCGCGCGCATCGCGTCGAGGCATGACGCCCACTGCTCGGGTGCGTGACGCCAGTAGTGCATCGCGCCCGCCCAAAGCGGCAGCACCTCGCCCTTCTTCTCGCCCGTCAAGAAGACGAGGCCGTGAGGATGAACGTCGACGGTACGCGCCTCTCTCTGCGTCATGCCAGCGGCAGCAACGTATCACGCGTGGTCACGCTTGCGCGGACGGAGTGGGAACGCCGCGCCGGTCGCAGGCTCAGCCGCCGAGCTCGTCGCCGACGGTGCGGACGAGGATCTCGCGGAGCTCCTTCATGTCCGGATCGTGCGGAGCGAGACGAGCGAGCGCGCCGCCGACCTTCTTGATCGTGGGCGTCACGAACTTGAGAAACGACGGGTTGCCCTTTTGCCGATCGATGAACACGAAGCGACCGGCGTCTTTGAGCTTGCGTTGAACGGTGACCAGATCGAACTCGTCGAGCAAGCGCGAGCGGCTCTCGACGCTGAAGCCACGGCTCAGCGCGGCGGCGTCGGCGTAGTCCGTGAGGCGAGCCTCGACGAACGCGCGATCGAACTCCTGGTAGCTGTCGTTGAGGAGCGCGACGAGATCGTAGACGCGCGGCCCGAGTAAGGCGTCTTGGAAGTCGATCCAGACCAGACGGGGGCCGTCCGGATGCGCGGTGTCGCGCGGGACCACCATGATGTTGCGCGACTGGTAGTCGCGATGGACGAAGCCGTTCGGGAGATCGGCGACGCGCCGCGCGAGGCGGTCGGCGATCTCGCTCCAGCGCGCGGCATCTGCCGGGCTCATGCGCTTGTCACGCGCGTCGAGGCCCCACTCGCGGAAGTGCTCGATCTCCCAACGCAGCAGATCGAAGTCGAAGGTGCGGCTCGCGACGACGCAGCCCTCGGGCAGCGACGCGAGCTCGTTTTGCGCGCGCGCGAGGTCACGGACGGCCTTGCGATACAGCTTCTCGCGATCGCCGGGGTTTTTGATCAGCCAGTTTGCGAGCGTCTCGTCGCCGAGGTCCTCGATCACGAGCCAGCCGTGCGCGGTGTCTTCGGCGAGCACGTTCGGGACGTCGATGCCATGCTCGGCGAGGAGATCGCGCACCTCGAGGAACGGCCATCGATGTCCGCCGTGATCCTTCTGCACCTCTTCGGCCTTGCCGCCTTCGGGGACGAACATCGCGACCGCGGTCTTTCCCTCCGGGAGCGACAGACGGAAGTAGCGACGCGTGGACGCGCCGCCCGGCATGGCGGTGCTCGAGAGCGGCGCGTCGAACGTGCGCTTCACGAGATCGGTGAGCCGTTGTTCGCACGCGGCCTGTGTCGGGAGGGAGCTCGAAGGTGATACGACGGCCACGACTTTGTCCTCGGGATGTCGGTAAAACGCGACTCTTCCCATTATCCTTTCTCCGCCGCCGACGCCAGTCAGAGAGCGGTCGGGCGCGCCCGGTAGCCGGGTAAACTATTTCCACTGTCGAGGGCGAGACGAATGGCCAGCGCGAAGGAGCAGAAGCAAGAGCAGGACGGCCGATTCAACGCGCTCGGCGTGCCGGCGGCCGCGCGCGGCGTCGTCGCCACGTGGCTCGACATTCTGCGTGAGTGGAACAAGCGCATCGACCTCACCGCTGCGCGCACCGAAGACGAGCTGCTCGATCTGATGCTCGCCGACGCGCTCATGCTCTCGACCGCGGCGACCGAGAACATCCCCGAAGGCGCGCGCGTCGTCGACGTGGGATCGGGCGCTGGCGCACCTGGCCTCGCGCTCGCCCTTCTGCGACCCGATCTCGCGATGACGTTGGTCGAGCCGCTCACCAAGCGTGTGAGCTTCCTCCGCACCGTGATCGGAACCATCGGTCGGTCGGACATCGTGCTCGTCCGCGAGCGCGTCGAGGACTTCGTCAAGAAGAAGGCGGCGAGCTTCGACGTCTCGATCTCACGCGCCACGCTCGCCCCTCCCGCATGGATTCCGTTTGGGCTTCAGCTCGCGCCTGCCTCGTGGGTGCTCCTTGCGCGCGAAGAGCCTCCGGTGATCCCTGGCGCGAGGGTGACCCGTGACCTTTCGTACAGATGGCCGCTCACGAACGTCGAGCGACGTGCGGTTCGTTACGAGTCGCGAGAACCCTGACGTAGAGACTGTCCAACGTGAGGTGACGCAAGTCGCAACACCTCGCGCAGAACGCCGCGCTCAAAAGTCGCCGAGCACGCTCGCAGGCGCTTGCAGTCATCGTCTTCTCCTTTATTAAGACTGCCCATGTTCGACACGTCCGCAGCGCAGTCCCGACTCGAGCGACTCTGGAAGCTGAAGGGAAACTTTGGCGTCGAACGCGGTAACAACCGCGTCTTCCTCGACGAGATCGTCAGCGATCGCATGCAGCTCCTCTCGGGCCTGCAGGTGCTTCGCGACGAGCTCCAGTTCGCCGATGCGCCGATCGAGAACGACCGCGATCAGTGCACCGCGGACTTCACGCAGCCGAGCGTCGTCACCACGCTCGCCTTCACCAACTGCGGCGACCGCATCCATCACGGCGAGATGGAGCATTACCAGCGCGTCGTCGCCACGCGCTTCGCGACGCTCTCCGAGATCGGCACGCTGAAGCCCGAGGCGTTCTATCCGACCGGTGGCGGCACGGACGACGGCGCCACGCTCGCCCACGTCACCTGGGCCCACGTGCTCGACGAGCCGCTCCGCAAGCGCATCTACGACGGCAACAACCAGAGCTTCGTGCTCTGCGCCTTCGACCTGAAGACCCACACCGGTCGTGACTTCGAGGAGGCGAAGATCGTCTACGGCCGCACGCGCGAGTCGAAGTGGCGTGAGCCCCGCGCCGCGTGCGGCGCCGTCGTCGGCACGCTCGCGAAGTACGACGAGCGCAACACCGTTCACCGGCGCATCCGAAAGAACCTCGGCGAGGCGAGCTACAAGGTGCTCACGACCACCGGCGTCCGCTCGAAGGAGGGCATCGACATCTCGGCCACGGTGGCGTCCGCCATCGTCGCCATCCAGGGGATGATCGACACCGCGATGGCGCTCTCGCACGAGATGGACGAGCGCGGGCTCGCGCACCTCACCGCGTCGATGACGATCAACCGGCCCGACATGACCGACACGACGATGTACCTCGCGCGCGCCACCGTCTTCAACGGCGAGGTCCGCATGCAAGGGCTCGGCACGGACGCGAGCAAGTACTCGGGCGAGATGATCACGTACAACGCCGAGGAGCGCCTCCGGCTCACGTACGAGAAGATGCACGAGGACAACTTCGAGATCGCGACGGACCGCTACGATATCCGCCAGTCGATCCTCCCCGGCGACATCTTCGCCTGAAGGCTGGTCACGCCTGAAGGCTGCGGGTCAGCCGATCAGCTGAGCACGCCGTTCTTTGGCGTGACCGCCGGCGGGAGCTCTTCGCCGAGCCGCTCGCGGAGGTTACGCTCGATCGTGCGCGAGATCGCCTTGAGGGGCAGATCGTTGATGTCGCGACCGAAGGGCTGCTCGATCTCATCGCCGACGGCGTCGAGACCGAAGAAGCAATATGACACCGCGAGCACGACGAACGGCGTCGCCCACTTCACCGTGTCCATCAAGCCGAACGGGAGCAGCAAGCAGTAGACACCGACGACGCGGTGAAGGATGACCGTGTACGAATACGGGATCGGCGTCGACTTGATGCGCTCGCACGCGCCTTGGATGTCCGTGAGCGACGTCAGCGACGCCTCGATGACCGGGATGTGGAACGGATGGATCCAGTGCTTGCGCCGAGCCTCGACCATCTTGTCGCCGAGCATCTGGAGCATCGAGTAGGGCACGTTGTCCTTGCCGCGGAGCTGATCGACCTCCTCTTTCGGGAGCAGGTGCTCGAGCGTCTCGAACGGCGAGCTGTCGCGAAGATGATGCCGGAGCGCGTGCACGTACGCGATGACGAGGTGCACGACCTCGACCTCGAGCTCACGGAGGGCCTTCGGGTCGCGCTGCTCTCCCTCGGCCTCGGGCTGGATCTCGATCAGCGTGAGCATCTGTCGCGTGAGGCTGCGCGTCGTGTTGACGAGACCGCCCCATAGCTTGCGGCCTTCCCAGAAGCGGTCGTAGGCGGCGTTGTTACGAAAGCCGAGGAAGATACCGAGCGGCAAGCCGATCAACGTGAACGGCGCCATCGTGATCGAGTAGTGAAGCTGCGGCACCTTCTCGTAGAGCGTGGTCGCGACGAGGCTGAGCGCGGTGACCGCGAGCGTGCGCACCCAGATGTGCGGCAACGCGAAGCCGCCGAGCAAGACCGTCGCGAGCCATTTCTCGTTCTTCTTCTTGACCCACATCCCTCACGTCCGCGCGCGACTGTATGAGGCGCGCGCGGGCGAGGCAACGATCAGCCGCGAAGCGTTGAAAGATGCAACACTCGGCCGCTGCCGGAGGCGTCTATTCGGCGGGATCGGGCACGCGAAGGGAGTGCGGCGGCAGTCCGCGAAGGCGCCGCACCCATCCCTTGGCGTTCTCGACGCCGAGGTAGAACGCCGGGACGACGAGCAGCGACAGGATCGTCGAGAAGACGACGCCGCCGATGACCGCGATCGCCATCGGCGATCGGAACTCGCTTCCCTCGCCTTTGCCGAGCGCCGTCGGGAGCATGCCGAGCACCATCGCCGCGCTCGTCATCAAGATCGGACGAAGGCGCTCGGGTCCGGCCTCGAGGATCGCTTGGAGTGGCGTCTCGCCCTTCTCGCGCACGCGAACGATCGCGCGGTCGACGACGAGGATCGCGTTCTTCGTCACGAGGCCGAGCAAGAAGATGATGCCGATGATGGATCCCATCGCGAGCGTCGTGCCCGAGAGGAACACGCCGACGATCGCGCCGACCGCCGCGAGCGGCAAGGTGGTGAGCATGATCGTGATCGGGTGGAGGAAGCTCTCGAACTGCGCCGCGAGCACGATGTAGATGAAGACGAGCGCGAGGCCGAACGCGACGCCCATCGCGCTGTTCGACTCCTGCATCTGCCGGATCTGGCCGTCGAGGTGATACGAGCCGCCGGGCGGCATCGGGATCTTTCCGAACGCTGCGTTCATCTCCGGCACGAGGTCACCGAGAGAGCGACCATAGGGCGCGGCGGCGATCACGATCTGACGTTCGCGATCTTCGCGCTCGATCGTGCTCGGGCCTTCGCCGTACTCCGCGTGCGCGAGGTCGCCGAGCGCGACGGGGCCGTTGGGCGTCCAGATCGTCATCTTGAGCACGTCGTCCATCGTCGCGCGGTCGCCCTTGTTGAGGCGCACGCGGATCGGGACGTCGTCTTTGCCTTGGCGAAGCTTGCCGGCCTCGTCACCTTCGATCGACGCGCGGAGCGCCATCGCGACGGTCGAGACGGGGACACCTGCGCGCGCGGCCTTGTCGCGATCGACCGACACACGTAGCTCGGGCTGACCCGGCGTGTACTTCATCGTGACGTCGGTGACGCCCGGGATCGCCTTGAGCGACGCCTCGAACTGCTTCGCGAGCGGCGCGAGCGTGTCGTAGTCGGGCGCGCGCACCAGCACCATGATCGGCGCCTCTGTCGCGCCGCCTTCGACGAACGGCGGATCGGTGACGACGACGGTGGCGCCGGGGAGCGTGTCCTTGATCGCCTTACGAGCGAAGTCCTTCAGCGCGACGAGGCCGTCGGTGCGCTCGTTCTTCGGCACGGTCACGATGCGCCACTTCGCTTTGTTCACCTCGCCGTTCGGGCCGAGCGTCGAGAGCACGGTGACGAAGCGCTTGTCTTGCATCAAGCGCTCTTCGGCGGGACGCATCAGCGCCGCGGTCTCCGAGAGCTTCGTGCCCGCGGGGAGCTCGATGTCGACGACGAACTGGCCGCGGTCTTCGGAGTTGACGAAGTCGAAGCCCGTCAGGCCTGCGATCGGGAACATCGCGATGAACGAGAGGAACGCGAGCCCGCCCACGACCGCCTTGCGACGGAGCGACCACGCGAGGATCACGCGGTACATGTTCTCGAGCGTGCGGAAGAACGCGTGAAACGGCGCCTTCAAGCGCGCGAAGCTCTCTTTTTGCCCGGCGATGTGCGCCTTCGAGAAGCGGCTCGAGAGCATCGGATCGAGCGTGAACGCGACGAAGAGCGACATGACGACCGCGCCGACGATCGTGAGGCCGAACTGCCGGAAGAACTGGCCGACGATGCCCGTCATGAACGCGACGGGGACGAACACGGCGACGACCGTGAGCGTGGTCGCGAGGACGGAGAGCGACACCTCCTTCGTCCCGTTCAGCGCGGCGGCGCGCGGGTTCTCTCCGCGCTCGAGATGCTTGGCGATGTTCTCGCGGACGACGACGGCGTCGTCGATCAGCAGACCGATGCTCAACGAGAGCGCGAGCAACGTCATCATGTTGAGCGAGAACTTGAGCAGATACATGACGAAGAACGTCGAGATGACGCTCGTCGGCAGAGCGACCGAGCTGATGAGCATCGAGCGCACGTCGAGCATGAAGAAGAGGATGACGAGGATCGCCATCGCGCCGCCGAACACGATCGAGATCTCGACCTCGTGCGTGTTCTCGCGAATGAAGCGCGCCTGCTCGATGATGATGTCCGCTTGCATCCCCTTCGGGAACGTCTTCTGCACCTGCGCGAGCTTCGCCTGGACGGCGTCGCTCACCGCGATCGTGTTCGTGCCCGACTGCTTGACGACGTCGAACGAGACCGCGGGCTCTCCGTTCACGCGGATGCGTGTGCGAAGCTCCTCGTGGCCGTCTTCCACGCTGGCGATGTCGGCGAGGCGCACGCTCGATCCGTCACGAGCCGTCGCGACGATGAGGCTTCGAATCTCGTCGACGTTCTTCAGCTCGCCGACCGTGCGCACGCTGATCTCGCGCGTCCCCTCGTCGTAGTGCCCTGCCGGCACGTTGAGGTTTTGCGCCTTGAGCTGCTGCATGATCGCGAGCGTCGAGAGGCCGAGCGCGTCGATCTTCGCGCGATCGAGATCGACGTGCACCTCGCGCTCCGCGCCGCCCTTCACGTCGACGGAGGCCACGCCCTCCACCTGCTCGAGCGTCGGCTTGATGACATCGCGCGCGAACTGCGCGGTCTCGGGGAGCGATCGTCCTCCGCCAGACAACGTGTAGGTGAGGACCGGCGAAGCGCTGACGTCGATGCGGGTGACCGACGGCTCCTTGATCTCCGTCGGCAGCTTGAAGCGCGTCTGCGCGACACGCTCGCGCACCTGGGTGGCGGCGTCTTGGATGTCGACGCCGAGCTTGAACAAGATGACGGTCGTGGAGAGGCCTTCACGCGACGTGGTCTTCATGCGGTCGATGCCGTTGATCGACACGACCGCGTCCTCCACCGGCTTCGTGACCAGCTGCTCGACCTCGCGCGGTGACGCGCCCGGATACGGCACGTTCACGACGACGACCGGAAACGACACGTCGGGGAAGAGATCGGTCCCGAGGCGCGAGAGGCCCATCAGGCCGAGCACCATGAGCGCGACCGTCACCATCACGGTGAACACCGGACGCTTGATCGCGATCGAGGAGAGGTTCATCGCTGTGCTCCTCGCTCACTGCTTGGCGACGTCGATCGGATCGCCGTCGCGCAGCTCGACGTTGGGGGAGAGGACGATCACGTCGTCGGCGGAGACGCCACGCTGGACGACCAGCGAGCCATCTTCTTCGACCGCGAACGACACCTTCGTGATCTTGGCGACGGTCTTGCCGCCTCTCTGCTCGACCTTGACGACCTCGTCCTGCGAGCCAGGCCTTCGCGCGAGCGCGGGGAGCCGCACCGCCGGGACCTCGGATTTGCCGAGGATGCGCGCGCGGACGAAGCCCCAGCCAAGGAGACGTCCTTCGTTCTCGCCCTTCGGCGGGTTGGGCACCTCGATCTCGACGGGCGCGCGGCGCGTCGCCTGATCGAGCGAAGGCACGATCGCGATCACCTTTCCATCGACGATCGCCTCGCGGTAGACGACCTTCACCACCGCGCCCATCGACACGAGCGGGACGTCTTCTTCACCGACGGTGGCGCTCAAACGGAAGCGTGACGTGTCTTCGATGTGAATCAGCGGCACGCCCGGGTTGATGACCGAGCCGATGCCGGTCGGCGCCTTCGTGACGATGCCCGAGAACGGCGCGCTCACCGTCGAGAGGGTCGCGCTGCTCTTCGCGAACGTCGTCGACGCGCGCGCGCCCTCGAGCTGCGCCTTCGCCACCGCCACTTGCTGGCGTGCCTGCTCGCCTTGCGCCTCGCTGATGGCCTTCGACGCGACGAGCGCCTCGGTGCGCTTCATGTTGTCGAGAGCAAGCGCCAAGTTCGCCTCGGCGGCGCTCACCTGCGACTCGGCCTGGCCGACCTGCGCGGCCGCGCGTGATCCGTCGAGGTACGCGAGCACCTGGCCTTCTTTGACCTGGTCCCCCACCGCCACGCCGATGCGAACGAGCCGCCCGGACGTCTCGAAGCCCACGTCGGCGTCGCGCCACGGCTTCAACGTGCCCGTGAGATCGACGCGCGGGATCCACGTGGTGGGCACGGGCTTTACGGTCTTCGCCGGCTCTTTCGCCTTCTGCGTCGACTCGGCGGCCGCGCGCTCTTGCGCGAGGTTGTCCTTCTTCTTGACCGCCTGCTTCACGCGCACGCCGAGCAGACCGAGAAACCCGACCGCAGCGATGACCGTGATGGCGATACCGATCCGCGCGCCACGCTTGCTGGGTGCGGTCATGGACGAAGAGAGGCCGTCGTCGTTTTGCCTCGTCTCGTAGGGACTGCCGCCGCCGTCGATGTTCATCTTCTGTGTTCTCTCGAGCTGATGCTGCGCTTGTTGATCGCGTTTCGATGCTGGCGTCACTTCTCACCCCGCGTGTGACGGAGTCGATCGCCGTCGCCCGTGCGACCCGCCGGGGTCGTGGTCGAGATCGGGGCAGACGAGCTCCGGGAAAACGAGCCGGTGGTGGAGCGTCGCCGTCGTCGCTCGAGCGCCGCGATGAGCTCCGTCGTTCCAAATGCCCGAACGAACGTCTCTTGGGAAAATTCCAGCCATTCTTCGATCGCCGGGCGCCGCTCGCAGCGGATCACCTTCAGCGAGAGCTCCTCGTACGCGCCGCTCATGAGCGTGGCGGCGAGCTCGGCGTTCACCTCGTCGCGGATCAGCCCGTCGCGGCGCCACTGATCGAGCCACTCGCGGTTGCGTCGCTGGAGATCTTGCTTGAAGGCGTCGAAGAGGTAGTCGTACTCGCCCTGGCAGCTTCGAAGGATCTTCATCGTGGCGCGGCTTTGCCAGATGAACTCGTAGATCTGGACGTCGCGCTCGATGACGAAGTCGAGGAGGGCGTCCGGATCCTCGGCGTCGGGGGCGTCGGGGTAATCGCTCGGTCCGGCGAAGAAGGAGGCGCAGCGGGCGAGCCACGACTCGACGATCTGCTTGAGCGCCGCCTCCTTGCTCTCGAAGTGGAGGTAGAAGGCGCCCTTCGATAAGCCCGCGCGCTTCGAGATGTCCTCGACCTTGGCGTGCGTGAGGCCGCGCTCGGCGAAGATGTCTTCGGCAGCGCGTAGAAGAGCGATCTTCGCTTTCGGATCTGCGACTCGTGACATTGATGCCCCCTCGTGGCTCGGCTGCCATGGCTGGCATCGCCGGACCTAACACCTATTTCTGACTGGCGGGTCAATAATAGGGTCTCGTTCCTCCGTGGCAAGCCCTGCCCTGCCCGGCCTGCCGAAGCACGTCCTGCTCCTTGTGGGGCGGTCTCCCCGCCCCGACAAGGCCGCGCTTTGTTTGGCCCATTTCTCTTGATCATGCGATCCCCCCAAGCGATGCAGAGAGCCTCCGGAGCGCTGAATTCAGCCGGGCAACGTGAGCCGTCCGACCTACCGTCGCTGCGGCGCCTGGCAGAGGACACCGCGAAGGAGCGGGGTCAGAAGCCGACGACGACCCATCTGCTCGCCGCGATCGCGAGCGGACGCGACGACGCCGCGCAGCTCCTGCTCGAACGTCGACTCGACCCTGAGGTCATTCTTCGAGCCGCTCGGGTCACCCTCGACGACACCCCCGACGCGGTCTCGCGCGCGATCCAAAAGGCACGTGAGGTCGCGGGGCGAACGGGCGCCGGCCGCGGCGAGGCGCGATCGATTCATCTTTTGTTCTCGCTCTGCCAGGAGACCGGCACAGCGGCCCATCGCGCGCTCGTTCAGTGCGGGACCGACGTGACGCGCCTGCGTGTCGCTTCGATGCAGCTCGCGATGGGGCTCGCGCCGCCGAGGCGCATGCCGCCGGCGACCGCCTTCGCGTCACCTGCGCCCGCGAAGCGAACGACGTCCTCGGGTGGACAGGCGATGCCGCTCACGCCCACGCCGCGTCCGATGCCGGCGCCTCCCGCGTCCACCTCGCCGATGACGCCGCCGCCGCCGAGCGGCGCGACGCGTCCGAGCGGGATCGTTCCGGTCGCGCCGCCTGCGAAGTCGCCGAGCGCGCCCGCGAAGACGACGAGCAAAGAGAGCGTGCCCACCTCGACGCCCTCCCCTTCGACTCCTGCGACGCCCGCAACGAAGAAGCGGGCGGCCGTCACGACGACAACAGCACCGGCGAAGCCCGCGCGCGGAACGAAGACGCCATCGCCGTCGAGGTTCGCGCTCGACGCCAAGCAGTTCCCTCTCCTCACGCAGGTCGGACGGAACCTCACCGAGCTTGCTTCGCGTGGCGAGCTCGATCCGGTCGTCGGTCGCGACGCCGAGATCGAACGCGTGCTCGACGTCCTCGCGAAGCGTGAGCGCAGCAACGCATGCTTGCTCGGCGGACCCGGCGTCGGAAAGACCGCCGTCGCGCGCGGCCTCGCGCAGCGCATCGCCGACGGGATCGACGTCGCGTGCTTCGAAGACAGCATCCTCATCGGGATCGAGCCCACCGCGATCCTCGCGGGCACCGGCATTCGTGGATCGCTCGCCGAGCGCATCGGCATGCTGAAGGCCGAGATCGCGAAGGCAAAGGGCCGCGTCATCGTCTTCTTCGACGAGATCCATGTCCTCTTCGGCCACGACGCCGGCGACGAGGCGAGCACCGAGCTCAAGCTCGCGCTCGGCCGCGGCGAGATCTCCTGCATCGGCGCGACGACGGAGAACGACTACCGCCGATCGATCGACTCCGATCCTGGTCTCTCGCGCTGCTTCACGCCGATCGAGGTGACCGAGCTGAGCCCGGAGGACGCGATGCTCGCGATCGAGAGCGTGGCGCCGCTCTTCGAGAAGCACCACGGATGCAGCTTCCACGAGGAGGCGATCGCCAAGGCGATCATGTGGAGCGTTCGCTACCTTCCAAGCAAGGCGCTCCCCGACAAGGCCGTGCAGATCCTCGACCTCGCCGGCGCACGTACGAAGCGCCGCGGCGAGCGTGACGTCGAGATCGAGCAGGTCGCCGAGGTCGTGAGCGAGCTCGCCGGAGTGCCCGAAGAGCGCTTGCTCGAGACCGACGCCGAGCGGCTGCTCAAGATCGAAGAGCTCCTCGGCGCGCGCATCGTCGGCCATCGCTACGCGCTCGAGAAGATCGCGACCGTGCTCCGCCGCAACGCCTCGGGCTTCCGCTCGCGCAGGCCGATCGGCACGTTCTTGCTCCTCGGCCCCACCGGCGTGGGCAAGACCGAGACGGCGAAGGCGATCGCCGAGTGCCTCTTCCATTCGCAAGACGCGATGACGAGGCTCGATCTCTCCGAGTACGCCGAGTCGCACGCGATCTCGCGACTCGTCGGCGCTCCGCCTGGATACGTGGGACACGACTCCGGCGGACAGCTCACCGAGTCGGTGCGCCGGCGGCCCTACCAGGTCGTGCTGCTCGACGAGATCGAGAAGGCGCATCGCGACGTCCTCGAGGGCTTCCTCGGCGTCTTCGACGAAGGCCGCCTCACCGATGGCCGCGGTCGCACCGTCGACTTCACGAACACGGTGATCCTCCTCACCTCGAACATCGGCGCGGAGCTCTCGCCCGTCACGACCGCCAAGTCGCGCGGCCGCATCGGCTTCGGCCCCGCGCCGAACCAACGCGACGCCGCGGCCGAGCGCCTGCGTGAGGTGTCGCGTTACCAGGAGGCGCTGACGGAGGCCGCGCGCAAGGCGCTGCCGCCGGAGCTGTTCAACCGCCTCGATGAGGTGCTCGCGTTCGCGCCGCTCTCGCGTGAGGACGTCGCCGAGGTCGCGCGGCGCATCATGAAGACGCTCGCCAAGGATCTCGAGCAGGCACGTGGCATTCGCCTCGACGCGAGCCCGGAGGCGATCGAAGCGCTGCTCGACTCGGGCGGCTTCGACCCCGAGATGGGCGCGCGACCGATGCGTCGCGCCATCGGCCGCCTCATCGAGGCGCCGATCGCCGAGATGCTCCTGAAGGGCGAGCTCCGTCGCGGCGACGTCGCGTTGATCGAGGTCGAAGGCGGCGTCATCGTCGTCGACGCGGTCACGCCCGAGTGAGCCGCGAGAGCCTTCCTCGATTCTGAGAGCCCGCGACTCTCGACATTGAGACTCGCCGAGCTGCAAGCTCTGCGCGTCCGCGAAGACCTCGCGCGACGTCGTCTGGGCTCGCGTCGTTCTGCGCAGAGTTCCGATGGCACGCTCGCTGCTGAAGCCGGCCTTGCAAAGGGAGGCTTCGATGAACAAGACGCTGAAGACGTTCGCGCTGGTAGTGTGCGTGGCAGCTGCCGCGTGTGAGAAGGACGCGCCGCCGAGCGGCTCGTCGACGACGAGCGCGACGACGCCCGCAAAGGCTGCCGAGCCTGCCAAGGACAACGTCGTCCCGACGGATCCGAACAACATCGTGAACGTCGCGGGCGGGTCGAAGGATCACTCGACGCTGGTCGCCGCGCTCAAGGCCGCCGATTACATCGACGCGATCTCGAACCCTGGCCCCATCACCGTGTTCGCGCCGACGAACGCGGCGTTCGACAAGCTGCCCAAGGGGACGGTGGAAGGATTGCTCAAGCCCGAGAAGTCCGCGGATCTGAAGACCATCCTCAAACACCACGTCGTCCCGTCCACGTACACGGAGAAGGACCTGAAAGACGGGATGACGCTTGGAATGGTCGACGGAGGCAGGACGACGGTTCACGTCAAAGATGGAAAGGTCCAGCTCGACGGCGCGAACGTCGTGGCCTCGATCAAATGCTCGAACGGCATCATCCACGTGGTTGACTCCGTGCTGCTGCCTGCCGCGAAATAGCGCGCTCGCGAAGTCATGCGGGGATGTTGATGCTGGCGCCGGCATCTACGCTAGACTTCTCGAACCATCTTTCCCGCACGCTCCTCCATCCTTCGCCCTCTCATGCCTCTCGCGATCGCGCTCGCGCTCGTTGGGTCGGCGTGCGGCGATCACGCGGGTCCCGCGGCGCAGGGGCCGAGCAGCCGAGGAGGAAAGGCGCGCCTCGCCACGGCGACCTCGCCGGGAGATCCGTCGAAGCCACTCTCACGACGCGCGACGCTTCGCTACGACATCAAGGGGCGACCGTTTCCGCTCCCGGTCGTTCAAGGGACGATCCAAGGGCAGCAGGTGCTCATGCTCGTCGACACCGGCGCGAACTCGCACGTGGTCGCCGGCTGGCTCGCGCGCAAGCTGAATCTCCCGATGAAAAAGCTCGGCGACATCGGCACCGACCACGTCGGCAAGTCGATCGCGACCTACCGCCTCGACAAGCTCGACATGACGATCGACGACTGGGGCAAGCTCAACGCGACGACCGTGCTCGCGACCGAGGTCCCCGACGTGATCGAGAAGCTCGGCATCGGGGCCTTCATCTCGCCGCAGCGTCTCGACGAAGAGGGAGACAGCGTCGTGCTCGACCTCTCGAAGGGCGAGATCCGGTCGGCCTGGTGGGAAGACGCGAGCTACGAGCTCCGCGCGGTCGAGAACGGCTTGCCTCTCGTGCAGGGCGAGGCAGGTCGCGCATGCGAAGAGAACGACGGCCCGGTGAAGGGCCTCGCGTTCGTCGTCCCATCCGTCGTCGAGTCGCAGAAGGTGCAGCTCCTCGTCGACACCGGCGCGCAGCACTCGGATGTCTTCACGTCCTCTGCCGCCGGCAAGAACCTCACGAGCCAGAGCGTCGTGAACAAGGAGCCGATGTACACGGCCTCGGGGAAGATCTCGGCGCGAAAGCTCAAGGGAGCAAAGGTGACGACGGGCGCGTTCTCGATCACCACCGACATCGATCTCATCCAGGGCGCTGCCGATGCTTCCTGCCCGCGCGACGGCGTGCTCGCGATGGATGTCCTTCGCTCCTGCGCCATCTTGTTCGGCCGGTCACGCATCTTCGGCCGCTGCGTGCCGACTCCAACCGCACCGAGCGCCGCGCCGAGCGCACCGACGAAGTAGCGCGCCTTCAGCGGCCCACGATCTCGGCGATCGGCTGGCCGATCACCTCCGGCGCGTCATCGCGAGGGAGGCCGAGGAGCGAACGGATCGTGGGCGCGACGTCGGTGAGCCAGAGATCGCGGCTCGCGCACGACTCGGTGTCCTTCACGGATGGCGAGACGTCGGCGGTGGTCGCCTCGCTCCGATGCTTGGTCTCCCCGCCGAAGGCGATGACGAACGTGCGCCCCGAGTCCGGGTAGCTCGGGCCATGCTCTCTGAAGAGGGCGGCTGCGCGGCCGTGGTCCGACGTCACGATCACCGTCGTGCTCGCGAGCCTGCCCATCGACTCGAGGGTGTCGGCAAGATCACCGAGGAACGTGTCGACCTCGCGGAGCGAGACGAGGTATGCGCCGTAGTCGTCGCGATGCGCGTGCTCGTCCATGTCGCCGAGCCCCACATGAAGCAGCCGCGGGCGATGCACGCGCAGGTATTCGAGCGCGATCGCGATCGTGTAGCGATCGGGCCGATAGGTCCCGTTCGGCGCGGGGAATGGCTTCGCTCGCTCGCCCTCGGCCACGAGCTCTTCGAGCCGCGCCTCGTCGAGCGGCCTCTTGCCTGGCCAGCGGGCGGTGCCTGCCGAGACGACCACGTTCGTTCCTCCGTGCGTCGCAGCGGCGTCGAGCATCTCCCACGAGCTGATGCTGGCGACGCTCATCCCTGCGTTCGCCGCCGCGTCGAGGACGGTCGGCGAAGAAACGCGTGCACACACGTTCGACATGCACGTCGTTCGGCGAGCGGTGAAGATCTCGAGGTATCCAGGCAGCGAGATGTGCGTCGTGTTTCGCGGTCGAACGACGCCGCATCCCACGCCATGCCCGAGCGCGAGGCCTCCTCGCTTCGCGACGAGCTCCCACGTGCGCGGGAGGAGGCCTTCCGGCTTCGTGAGGTCGTCGATCTTTGCGTCACCGAAGATGCGAGGATCGGGGTTTGGAGCTGAAGCCCCCATCGGGACGGCGATGCGAGATCGCTCGGCGCCTTCGAACACGTCCTGCCAGCGCACGCCGTCCACGGTGACGAGCACGACCGCAGGCGGCCCAATGCGTCCGTTGGGTGACGTCTTCGGTGACGTGATCCCGTCGCTCGTCTCGTTCGAGGCAAAGGGCTCGAGCCCTTGTCCCTCGCGCGCTTCGCTCCTCGACGGCGCAGCGTGCAGCGGCGGCGTGACCGACGCATGCATGCAGGATACACCGACCATCGCCGCGAGGATCGCGGCCCCCGCCGAGCGCGTCATCGGTCGAGACGACCGAGCTCGTCGGCGACGGCGCTGAGCACCACCGCCGCGCCGTCCACGCTCGACGCCGAGAGCTTCTTGTCGATCGCGACGCCGGGAGGGAGGAGCTCGAACCGCGTCCGGCGAGCATCTTCGGGATCGCGCTCTCGTCGGATGAAGCCTCGCTCGACGAGCCTTCGCAGCACGCCCGTCAGGGTGCTCGGATGGACGTGGACCAGCTCCGCGAGCCTCCCCGCCGCGATCTCGGGGTAGCGGCCGATCAAGCGGATGATGATGCGCTGGAGGCCCGTCACGCCGAGCTCGAGCTCCATGCGCTTCGATCGCCGCTGGAGACCGTGGTCCACCGCCCACAAGAGGCGCATGAAGTCGAGCGTCGCGCCGAGCGCCTCGTTCGCGTCGTCCGGCTTGGCACGCGCCGTTCGCTTCGACAGGCTTGCTGGCTTGCTCTTCTTCGCGAGCTTGCCCCTCGCGGCCTTCGTGTTCGCTTTCGTGTGCTTCGTCGCCACGCCCACCCTCTTCAGCGTTCGATGACAGGAAGCCTGCGCCGGCGCGGCAACGTGACCGTACCGAGCTCGGGCGGGAGCGGGAGGTCTTGGTTCTTCGCGTACACCGGATGCCGCCCCTTCGTCCGGTTCCACTCGGCGACCGTCGCCGTGGCCTTCATCTTCTCGACGACCTGACGCCAGCCGACGCCCGTGTTGTAGGCGCAGAAGCTGATCTCACCCATCTGCGTGCCGTACGGGATGATGCACATCTCGGTGCGGCGAAAGTCGTAGTTGTAGAGATCTTGAAACCACATGCCGGCGACGAAGAGCACCCGCCACTCGAACTCGTGGGCGTCGCTCTCGTGCTCGCCGATCTTCTTTCCGCGCGCGCCGGTCTGGCTCATGAATTGTTTGAGCAAGACATGAAACGGCAACGGCGATCGCTTGGCGTCGAAGTTCTTGAGGAGCGCCATCGCGAGCTCGAGCAGCGTGATGGCCCGGCTCTGCGCGGCGTCCGTGATCGTCTGCAAATCGACGAGCAACGACTCGAGATCGAGAAAACTCGTTAGCGGCGCTACTTCTTTCGTCCTCTTGTTGACGAAGAGCACAGTGCCTATTCCGCAGTTCGGATGGCACCCGCATTTCATCGATCCCCAGTCCGCGCGCTCACCAAGCAGATGATCGGTCAGATCGCTGAAGGGCCCCATCGCGGAGAGCGGAAACCAGTCACGAAGCGGCTCGGTAAAGCCACATTGCGCCGACAGATCGTGCGCCAAATGACTCAGCGTGTAGCGCTGCTTCGCGCGCTGTTCGTCGGTGATGTCCTCGTCTCGCCCGGTAAAGCTCACGGGCTGGAAGCTCACGACGGTGACTTTGTCGGCGTTCTCGATCGCGAAGTCGACGATGCGGCCCACCTCGTGGTCGTTGACGCCGTTGACGACCGTGACGACGAGGATGACGTCCACTCCGGCGGCGTGGAGATTCTCGATCGCGCGCACCTTCACGTCGAAGAGGTTGCCGACCTTGCGATGCGCGTTGACCTCGTTGCCAATCCCGTCGAATTGTAGGTAGGCCATGCGGAGGCCGGCGCTCTTGGCGGCGCGCGCGAAGCTCGGGTCTTGCGCGAAGCGAATGCCGTTCGTGGCGCACTGCACCGCGAAGAATCCCTTTTCGCGCGCGTAGCGAATGGCGCGGAGGAAATGTGGCGACAGCGTCGGCTCACCGCCAGAGAACTGAATGCTCATCTGGCGCCTCGGCTTCACCGTGAGCGCGTCGTCGAGGATCTTCGCGATCTCGTCCCACTCGAGCTCGTGCACGTACCCGACCTGATTGGCGTCCATGAAGCACGGGTCGCACATCATGTTGCAGCGGTTCGTGAGGTCGACGGTGAGCACGCTTCCGCGCCCGTACTTGATGCTCGACGTGCCGTGCTCGCGAAGAGAGCTGAGCGGCGCGAGGAAGTCGCGACCAGGATAGAGCCTCTCGATGCGTCGCAAGAACTCTGCGTCGATCGACATCACGTCATCGAAGGCGCCGTGGGTGGGGCACTCCTTCTTCATCACGACACACCGCTTGCCATCGCGCTCCTCTTCGACGATGCGCGCGCGGATCTCACCCGGCCTGCCGTCGATGAGCGTGCGGAGATCGCGCTTCCCAGAGAGGACCTCACCGCGGACCTCTTGAACGCAGCGCGGGCACAGCGAGTCGGTCT
The DNA here is from genome assembly GCA_044227045.1 of Labilithrix sp. Classification (GTDB taxonomy): domain Bacteria; phylum Myxococcota_A; class Polyangia; order Polyangiales; family Polyangiaceae; genus Labilithrix. The sequence continues at coordinate 29,164 of JBGAFW010000041.1, read as the reverse complement.
CCCGCGGGAATCCGAGCTGAGGAAACGATCGCTCGCGCCTCTTCGGAAGCGGCAGCGGCGCCCACGGCGGATGGGGCGAGGGACGCTCGATCGCGCGGTTCAGCCGTCCGACGTAGGGCCAGAGTCGCCGCGAAGCTCGAGAGAGAGCGCCGAAAAAGGCCTGTTGAAGCACGCTCCGACTCTAGCCCAATCGGATCGATTTCTCACGCGTCGCGCTTGCGCGTGAAGTCGGCCGGGTCGAGCGCGTCGTAGTCGCGGCCAGCTTGTGCCTCGTCGAACGGCTCATGCCGCTCCATCATGACGATCATATGACGCGTGACCACGCTCGCCAGCGCGTGCACGGTGTTGTGACGATTCACGCCTGCGGCGCGAAAGCGATCGTACGCACGTACGGCTGGGGCGTACTTCTCCGCGAGCTGGGTCTCGACGATCACGTGGATCGTGGCGTGGGCCGTCTCGTTCTGCCCCATCTTCGCGTTCACGCGCTGATGGCCTTCGATGACGAGCTGGATCCGCTCCCCTTCCTCGAGCAGAAGCCACTCTTCGGCAGGAAGCGGGTCTTCGGCATCGTAGCTCTTCAGCATCCCGCCAGCATAAAGTCGATCGCGCTGTGCCGATACCCGGGAGCGCTGCTACGAAGGATCCGCTCGTTCCTCCCCCCTCATGAAGCTCTCGGCTCGCTTGGCGTTTTCTTCGATCCCGCTCGCGGCGCTCGCGGCGTGTGGCCCTGCCATGCCGCAGGGCGACGGCGTCGAGACGACGAAGACGCGGGATCGCGACGCTCAGCTCGCGGTCTCCTTCGACAAGGGAGAAGACGAGATCCTCCGCGACCTCTCTGCGATCGACCGGCGCTTCGCCCAGCGCGCGCACATCACGGCGTCCGAAGACGATCTTCGTCGCGTCGCGATGAGCGCGATCATGCGCGAAGACCCGACCGTGGCCGTGATCGACGGCGCGATCGATCCCTTCTCGTTCGACGCCCGCGCGCGCGGGCTCGAGGCGGCCAAGCAGAAGAGCACCGCGCTCCCCGTCCTCCCGAGCGATCTTCGCCGAACGACCGAGCGCGACCTCCTCGTCCGGGCGATCGACGCGGAGCTCCTCCGCCTCGATGAGGAGCGCGCGCTCCCGCGATCGGCGAGCTCGATCATCCGCGCGATCATCGAGACGTGGCGCGACGCCCGCGACGCGCGCGAGGTGGCCGAGGTCGACCGGTGGCTCGCACGCCGGCTCGTCACGATCCGCGAGTCGATGAAGTCGTCCGACCCCGCGAGCGTGCTCGACGTCGTGCGCGCGAGGGAGCTCGACGATGAGCTCGACGAGCTCGAGAAGCGCACGTCGATTCCCGGCTTCACCCACACCACGCAGGAGCTGGTGCTCGTGCGCGACGCGCTGGAAGCAGCGGCGTCGCGCCCCGCCGCCAAGGCGCAGTCGACCTGGGACGCGGTGGCGAAGCGCACGCGCGCGCATCTCGGGCTGACGAGCACGCCCGAGGTCCTGTCGCGCGAGCTCGCCGACCTCGAGACCGAGCTACGTGCGCGCGCCGATCGCGCGCTTGGACAGGCGAACGTGAAGAAAGACACGCTCACGATCGACAAGCAGGTCTTCGCTGGTGGTCCGTGCATCGACGCGATCCCTGGGTCGCCCATTCGTTCGATGGCGGCGCCGCACGAGCGCGAGGCGGCGTGCCACCTTCGCCATCTCGTCGCGCGGATCGAAGACGAAGCGTCACGCGGCACCGCGCTCGCGATCATGCACGATCACGTCGTGCTGGCCGAGTGGGCGCTCGACGTCGCGCGCGGCGCCTCGACGATCGCCGAGACGCAAGGCAAGCATCGCCTGTTCGTCCCCATCCTGCCGGACACGCGGGCGCGCTACGAGCGCATCGCCCTCGCTCGCCCCGTCGCTGCGCTCGGCGCCGCCGAGGCCGTCCGCGTCCTCGTCAAAGGCGGCGCGGATCCCAAGGCGCGTGCCGCGCAGTGGTCTCTGGCGATCGGGGACGTGCCGTTCGACGTCGCGATGAAGGAGCTCGAGAGCTCGAACGCGCGCCAAGCGAAGTGACCCGTCGCTCTCTGCGAGCGGGAGTATACTGCTCGACGAAGGGCATTGGTTGGCGACGGGAGCGATGACACCCAGCGACGAATCACTCGACGCGCTTGCTCGTGAGATCGAGTCCGATCGCGAGCTGCACTCGCGTAACTCGTACGACCTGAAAGATCCGAAGCTCGCTGTGCTCCTCGACGGGCTGCTCGAGCGTGGGTTGATCGACGAGTCTGCGATGCTCTCGAAGGCGCTCTACCCGGATCCCGAGACGTTCGAGATCATGAATCGCGCGCACCTCCTCAGCCACGCGTCGCGGTGGGCTCGTGATCGCGTCCGCCAGCTCGACGGCGAAGAGCCGATCAACGCCCCGCCGCCGGCCTCGCCGCAGAAGCCGACGCCGCAGGCGTTCGCGCCCCCACGCCGCCGTCGCAAGTGATCGCGACGCGGGAGATGGGCGCTACTTCTGCTCGTCTTTCGGGTGGAGGTCGGGCCAAGGCAGGATCGCGAGGATCGCCATCGTCACGGCGAGCGCGTCGCCCGACTCGGGATCGCCGCCCGCGGCCTTGTCGACATCGCCGAGATCGAGCGACACGGAGGGGCTCGTCGTGCCGTCCACACCGCAGAGACGCGCGACGGGCGGCCCGCTCTCGCGGTGCACGTCGAAGCACATCGTGTCGATGAAGCCCGTGCGCATGAGGGGGATCGACTTGTCGGGCCGCGTGAACCAGAACGCGGTCGCAGACTTGGTCGTGCTCGGCTCGAGCTTGCCGGTCGATGACAAACCGTTCACGGCGTCACCGAACGTCGACGCGGAGATCTTCCATTCGCGCACCGGCACGATGTCCGCGCGGACGACCACACACGCGAGCGATGGCTTCGAGAGGCGATCGATGGTGCCGATGTGGATGCTCGTCGCGCAGCTCGCGCGATAGGGACGGCCACGCGTCTCCGCGGCGATCTGGAGATGCTGCTTTTGATCTTCGGAGCCAAGGAGCACGCCAAGCGCGCTGACGAGGGCGAGCGTGTTCGCTGTGGCAGCGGCGACCTTCTCGACCTTGGACGCGCCGTCGTGCACCGCCGCGCTCTGCTGGCGCACGCGCTCGGAGGCGCTGACCTTGATCGAATGCGTGGGCGTCGTCACCGTCGCCGAGGCGCGCGAGACTCCGCCTGCTGCGTCACGCACGATCCCTGCGAACGCTTCCATGTCGGCGGCGCTCGACGCGGCGAGCGCCACCGCGTCGCCGACGGCCTCCTTCGAGAGGTCGTGAGGCTTGTCGCCGCTCGCGGCGGTCTCGATCCGGATGGCGGTGGAGCCAAACGAGGCCTCGGCCCCTGCGGCAAGCCCCTTGCTCATCGAGACGGGCTCGTAGGGCGCTCGCTCGATGAGCTGCTCTTGCGGCGTCTTTGGCGGAAGGGAGCAACCTACGAACGCGAACGCGACCACGACGGCGAGCCCCCTTGCCGTCATGAGCGCGTGGCGCGTTGCCATCGAGACTTCGCCGACCGTCAGGAGGGCTCGCTCTTGTGATCGACGCGGCGGGCCGCCGGGACCGACGGGACGCGGTTCTTCGAGATCTGCGCGAGCTTCTCTTCGACGAGCATGTCGGCGATGCGGTACGTGGGCGTGCCGGTCTTCGCGCTTCGATCGGCGATCTCGAAGATCGTGTCGAAGATCTTCAACGTCTTCTCCCGCGACTTGTTCGCGTCGTAGCCGAGCACCTCTTGCGCGACGTTGACGAGACCGCCTGCGTTGATCGCGTAGTCGGGCGCGTAGAGGATGCCACGCGCGTGGAGGTCGTCACCGTGACGGGGCTGCGCGAGCTGGTTGTTCGCGGCGCCAGCGACGATGCGGGCCTTGATGCGCGGGATGCTCGTGTCGTTCAGCGCGGAGCCGAGTGCACACGGCGCGATGACGTCGCACTCGATCTCGAAGATCTTGTCGAGCGGGACGATCGCGGCGCCGAACTCACGCTGTGCGCGCTCGGCCTTGAGCGGGTCGACGTCCGCGACGGAGATCTTGGCGCCCGAGGCATGAAGCTCCTTGCAGAGGTGGTAGCCGACGTGGCCGACGCCCTGGACGGCGACGTGCACCTTCTCGAGCGAGTCCTTCTTCATCAGGAACTTCACGCAAGCTTCGATGCCGCGACGAACGCCGAGCGCCGTGAAGGGCGACGGATCGCCCGAGCCGCCGTGCGAGGTGTCGACGCCGGTGACGTGCTTGGTCACCGTGCGAATGACCTCCATGTCCTCGAGGCCGGTGCCGCTGTCCTCCGCGGTGATGTAGTGACCGCCGAGATCGTCGACGAAGCGGCCGAACGCGCGGAACATCGCGACGCGATCGAAGTGCTGCTTCGGACGAATGAGCACGCTCTTGCCGCCGCCATGCGCCAGGCCGGTGATCGCCGCCTTGTACGTCATGCCACGGGCGAGCCTGAGCGCGTCGATGACGGCATCCTCGTCGGTGTCGTAGGGGAGGAAGCGACATCCACCAAGCGCCGGACCAAGACGTGAATCGTGGATCGCCACGATGGCCTTCAGGCCAGTCGCCTTGTCGTGCTTGAAGTGAACCTCGCCGTAGTCGTAGGCCTTGAGATGTCCAAAAAGATCCATTGCCGGGCCTCGTAGCACAGTCTTTGGCTCGCTACGCAAGGTCGCCCATTTTCTTTCAGGGGTGAGGTACGAAAACCTCGCGCTGCGTCAGCCTCCGACCGGCGACGAGATCAGCGGACGCGCGTTCGGCGCGCTCGCGCCGGTGGCCGCGTTGCATTGCCGGTACACGGTCGGGTCCGGGACGAAGGCGCCGCCGCTCTCTTTGAAGACCTTGTTCGCGGCGCCGAGGAAGATGTTGCGCGTGAGGTCGCCTGCCTTGATCTGCGGGTTGGGGTTCATCCCTTTCGTCGTCGCGACCGATTGAAAGATGCTCTGCTGCCAATCCGCCCCCACCTTCGTCCCGCCCGTGTCGACGATCGTCGCGTACGTCGGGCCGCTGCCGTCGCCGCACTCGGCGAGGATGCGGACGCTGTACGCCGTGGGCTGGATGGTCCCTTTGATGGCGTAGAGCTCCGTGCACGAGAGGCCGCTGCCGCCGATGAGGATCCCCGCGGTCGCGATCTCCTTCTTCTGCGCGAGATCGTAGAGCGTGAAGCTCGTGCCGTTGCCCGACCACACGACGACGGAGTTTGGCACCTCGGGCGAGTAGAAGTACCTCACCTTCGAGAACCCGGTCGCGACGGGCTGGGCGCTGACGACGCCGCCGTTGAGGACGGGCGGCAACGTGATCGAGCAAAATGGGCAGTTCGGATCCGACACGATGAGGCTCGTCCCGATCTGCGCGCCGGTCGTGCTCGTCCCTGCGCTGGCGAACGGGATGCCGTTCTGGTTCGAGATCTTGCCGACGAGCACCGAGAGCGAGAGATCGCCGGAGACCTTGTAGAGCTGCGCTCCGTAGATCGCGTAGTTGTCGCCTTCGACCGTGCAGCCACCGCTCGCGCCGTCGGGTGATCCCCCCGAGTCACTGCCTCCGCTGCTCCCGCTGCTCGAACCGCCGTCGATGTTCGGTTGACTCGCGTCGGGCGGGTTACCGCCGGGCGCCGAGCTCGAGTCGTCATCGCATGCCGGCGTCACGAGGCCGAGGCCGAGCGCCGTGCACACGACGCTAGACGTGAGGAAGGAACGAGAGAGCATGCGTTGATCGAACACGCATCGCCACCTCGATACAAGCAGCGCGCTTCACCTTTGACGAGCTTCGTGACGCGGGTTCTTCGGTGACCGTGGCCACGACGCTGACCAGAGGCCATCCAGGTATCTGCCGCGCGCATCGATGGCTGAATTTACGGCTCCCCATGCGCCGGCGCGGATCGATGTCGCGTTCGTTCGACACGGCGTAGGATGGCGCGATGGCTGCCAAGAAAAAGAAGACGACGAAGTCCCCCGTGAAGGCAAAGGCGAAGGCGAAGGCGAAGACGAAGGCGAAGGTCGTCGCGAAGGCGAAGGCGACGCCGAAGGCCAAGGTCAAGGCGAAGGCCAAGGCGAAAGCCAAGACCAAGGTCACGGCCAAAGCCAAAGCCAAGCCGGCGACGAAGGCGGCCGCGCCCGTCGAGAAGGCCGGCGAGTTCCCGAGCGTGCTGAAGAGGCTCGAGGAGATCGTCAACGGCGGTCAGGCCGGCGAGATGGACTTCGAGATGTACCAATCGTTCAACGAGCAATACAAACCGAGTGATTGGACGAGCAACCCGAAGTCCGACGAGGATCTCTGGACGTTCGGGATGGACGGCTCTGGCGGACAGGTCGCGCTCTGGCGTCATGAGCCGAGCGCGAAGCTCGAGGATCGCCCCGTCGTGATGCTCGGCTCCGAGGGTGAGGTCTCTCCGATCGCAACCGACCTCCCGAGCTTCCTCTACCTCGTCGCGAACGGCGTCGGGCCGATGGAGGTCCTCTTCGACATGGTCAACTGGGACGAGCTCCAAGCGAGCGACGAGGTCCTCGCGTGGGTTCGAGAGGAGTGGCCGGATCGCAAATTCCCAGCGCCGAAGAAGATCGTGACCGACGCCAAGTCGAAGCTCAAACACTTCGAGAAGCACGTCCTCTCGCAGCGTCCCGAGCTTTGATAACGCTCGCCACGTCGCAAGCTCGGGCACTGGTCGCGTGAGCTCTCGCCTTCGTCGCGCCTTCTCGGCGGCGTGGGCGGCGATCGCTGTCGCCGCCGCGCTGTCGTCATCGTCTTCGTCCGTGGGATGCGGTGCGCCGGACGCGCGCACCGACGTCTCCTACGACGACCGCTTTGGCGATCGGACGATCATGGACGTGTACCTCCCGAACGGCGGGGACGCGGACAAGCATCCGGGCGTCCTCATGATCCATGGCGGAAGCTGGAACGCCGGCTCGCGTGCAGAATACACGGATGCCTCGAAGCGGCTCGCGCGCTCCGGGTACGTCGCCGCGACGATCGAGTACCGGCTCGTCGGCGAAGGCGGCGGCTACCCGCAGACCGTCCAAGATTGCCTCTGCGCGCTCGCGCATTTCCGTTCACGCGCCGGCGAGTACCACCTCGACCCGGCCCGCGTCGCGATCATGGGCTACTCCGCCGGCGGTCACCTCGTCGCGCTGATGGGCGTCGCCGCGCGCGCGGCGAGCCATGCGCCCGACTGCGCGATCGCCAAGGAGCGCCCCGACCTCGGGTATCCACCCGCCGCGGTGGTCGTCGGCGCGGGCGTCACCGATTTCCGCGGCCGCGACGTCGGCGTCTTTCGCGATCTGCTCGGCGGAAGCGAACAGGAGGTGCCTGCGAATTACCAGAACGCCTCGCCGATGTTCCACGTCGGGCCGAGCGAGCCGCCGTATCTCTTCGTCTCCGGGAGCGCCGATTGGTGGGTGAGCGTCGACGACTCGCGACGCATGCGTGACGGCCTTCGCGCGCTCGGCAACGACGCGCACTTGCTCGAGGTGAGCGGCGGAGGTCACCTCCTCAACGAGACGACCGATCTCGGTCAGGTCACGATCGAGACGTCCGAGATGACGTCCGAGTCGTGGATCGCCGTCACGGACTTCCTCGGAAGGACGATCGGCCGATGACGCGCGTCGTTCGTCATGCGCTCGTCCTGGCCATCGGCGTCACCGGCGCGTGCTTCGTTCCGAGCGCGGCGCTCGGCGCGGAGCCCGATGACGAGCCGGCGCCCGCGCCTGCACCGACAGCGCCGCCCGAGCCAGAGCCGCTCGAGCCGTTGCCGTCATCACCTGCGCCGCCACCTACACCATCGCCGCCTCCGAGCGACGAGGCGCCGCGCGCGACGCCGAAGCCGGTGGAGCTCGCGCCGTCTCCGAAGAACGCGATCTCCGTCCAGGTCCTCTCGCTCCTCGGGCTCGCGCTCGCGCTTCAGTACGAGCGCTTTCTCGGCGCGCGTCGGGATGCGACGGAGCGTCCGAGACCACGCCTCAGCCTCGCGGGCTCCGCTGGGTATCGAGGAAGCGGCGGCACGGACTTCGACGTCTACGAAGGGACGCTCGGCGCCGAAGCTCGCTACTGGTTCATCGGGCGTGATGGCTTCTCCAAGCTCGACGGCCCCGCGATGGTTGGCCCGTACGTCGGCTTTCGTTTCGACACCGGCCTCACGCATGTGTCGGACGGGAATCGCGTGCTCGGCAAGACGATCCGCTTCGCCGAGTCGATCCAGCTCGGCGCGCGGGTGACGGTCGCGAACCGCGTCGAGATCACGCCTGCGTTCGGGATCGGCATACGGCACGAGATCGATCCGGACGGCGTCCTCTCGGCGTGGACGCGCCTCGAGATCCTCCGGTTCGGCCTCACCGCGGGCGTCCTCTTCTGACGAAAGCAAAAGGCGGAGTCGCCTGCGCGCTCCGCCCTCTTGCTTGCTCTCGCTCGCCGCGGCTCAGTGGCCGTGCGGATCGCCGCCCATCCCAGGATGGCCCGGCGGCATGCCCGGCATGCCCGGCATTCCTGGAGGCGTGAGCTTCAGCCCGCCTGCGTCGCCCTTCGGCGCGCCGGCGTCGGCGGCCTTCTGGAACTTCGCGGCGCCTTCGCCGAGCGCCCAGTCGGCCGAGTACGACGGGATCGAATAGATCTGGTCGGACGAGTCCTTCATCGCCCAGTGGTTCGATCCGGTGGAGACCTTGCCGACCTTCACGACGAACTTGCCGGCGTTGTCCTTCAGCTGGATCGTGACGGTCGCCTCGGGGTTGTCGAGGCCCGTCTCCGCCACGGTCTTGCCGTCGCCGAAGTCATCGGCGGTGAGCGCCTTGAACGCACGAACGGCGTCCTTGACCTTCTCCTCGTCGAAGCGCTCGATCGCCTTGCCCTTGAACGAGCCGTTCCACTTGTCGCCTTCCTTCGTGAACGAGAGGACGTCTTTGCCCTTCTCGATCACGAGGCCGTTGGCGTTCTGGTCGTCGAACTTGAGGATCTCCGTGTCACGGAAGCCCTTCACCTCGCGCGTGTAGAGGTAGCTCGAGTACCCCGTGACGGCGTAGATGCCGGGCTTGCCCTCGACCATCGCCATCTGACCGCGCGCGCCGGAGCTGCCGAAGGTGAGGTCGACCTTCTTGTCGCCGCCCTTCCACGCCATGACGTGGACTTGCTTGGCCGGCGTGAAGTCGTAGTCCTTCTTCGAGTCCTCCGACGGCGTCATCGTGATGACCTCTTTGGCCTTCAGGTCCTTGAGGTTCTTCACGAGCTGATCGACGTTGCCTTGGTTCGCTGCGGCCTGAACCGGCTTCGTGACCACCCACTTGTTGTCCTTCTTCTCGAGGACGACGTCGCCTTTGTCGCCGTTCGTGATCTGGACCTTGTCGACGTCGTCCGGTGCCTTGATTTCAGGCAGATCGGCGCTCGTCACCGACGAGGTGCCGATCTGCTTGTCCTTGTTCTGCGCGTAGTAAATCGCGCCGCCGAGACCGGCGAGGATGACAACACCAACGAAGATCTTCGTGCTCTGGCTCATATTCTCAGTCCTCGGTCATCAAGCTTCGAGAAGGCGGTCGGCGATGTTCTGGCGGCGACCTTCACGGACGCGCCAGAGCAGGAGGCCGACGGCGATGAAGAGGATCGGAATGCCGAGGGTCATCGTGCCCTCGATCCAATACTGCTTCGTCTTGCGCTCCTTCTTGATGCGGTCTTCTTCCTTCTTGAGCTGCTCCTCCGTCATCTCTTCGCCTGCCTTCGGCTTGACGACGTCGCCGTAGGCGAGGTTGGGCTCTTGGAGGATCTTCGCGCTTGCGGCGAGGAGGTCGACGTCACCCGACATCCAGTCGAGGAGGTTCTTCGTCTGGAGGATGAACGTCGTTCCGATGAGCTGGACGTACGGACCGGCGATCGCCGTCAGGAACTCATCGTTCTGCGGCGGCATCATCATGCCCATTTGACCGCCCATGTCAGGACCCTGACCGGAGCGAACGAACGGGTTCACGAAGAACTGGGCCGACGAGATGACGAGCACGCGGGCGTTGTTCGTCGACTCGGCGGGCGTCTCGACGCCCATCTTGTCGCCAGCGGGGAACGCCGTCTTCATCTTGCCTTCGGCAGACGCGGCGATCGCATACTGGTTGAAGTTGCCCTTCGGACGCCACTGGCGCGCGGGCTTGAGGTCGACCGTCTCCCCCGTCTCGGTGATGGCCGCGGGGGTGGAGTGCGCGATCGACTTCACCGTCGCGGTGGGCTGCTTCGCCTTGTCGATCGTGAGCGAAGACGCGAAGGGGAACGACGCTTGCGGGATTCGGAAGAACGCCGCGAAGCTCGTGTCGAGGAGGACCTCGTCGCCGGTGAAGCGGCTGTCCTCGCGGACGTCGAGCACCTGCGGGAAGATCATCGTGCGCGGCCCCGTGAGGGTGTCGACGCGAACGCGGAACGGGCGCCCGAACTCGAGCACGACGTCCTTGTTCATCTTGATGCCGTAGCCCTCGACGAGCTTCTCGAGGCCGTGCGTGTTCAGCGTCGCGTTCATCGTCGCGTCGCCCGCCTTCACGTTGACGGCGCTGGCGAGGACGGCGAGGGACTTTCCGCGCATCACGAACTGATCGATGCGGCGAAGCTCCTTCTCCGTGAGATCCTTGCTCGGCTGCGTGATCAAGAGACCGTCGAGCGCCTCGTCGACCTCGGCGTCGCCGTTCTTCAGATCGACGTCGCGGATCTCGTAGAAGGGGAAGTACTGCGTGATGATGCCCTGGATGGTCGGGCCGCCACGCTGGCCACCGCCGCCGGGGACGAGGTTCGCGTCGGTGAGCTTCAGCTCGTCGTGACCCGTGAGGACACCGAGCTTGTGCTTCGTCTTGTCACCGGCGTCTTTGAGCTCGCGGATCTTGTTGGTGATCCAGAACTCGAGGCCCGTGTTGTTGTCGGGGGAGAGGACCGGGATCTTCTCGCGCTGCGTCTTGTACGTGAAGACGAGGCCCATGTAGCCCTGGGCGACTTCGGCCTTGTCCTCGGTGTCCGATCCTTCGATGCGCTGGAGCTTCTGGAGCCCGGCCTCTTCGGCCTTCTTGCGCTCGTCTTCGGTCTTCGGCTCGATGATCGTGTAGTCGAACTTGCCCTTCCCCGCGTCCTGGTACTGCTGGAGGAGGTCACGAAGATCGCGCACGAAGGCGTCGAGCTTCGGGAGGCCGCGCGTGACGTACGCGTCGACGTGGATCTTCTCGCCGTCTTTGATCGAGCGGATGAGGCGACCGCTGCCTTCCGACAGCGTGTACTTCTCCGCCTTCGTCATGTCCTTACGCCAGTACATGAAGTAGCTGAGCGTGTTCACCGCGACGACGATCGCGACGATGATGAAAAGGAGAGCGCCGCTTTCTGCGCTTGCTCGCTTCTTACGTTCCATAGCCATGGCGGGTCAGCTCCACTTCCTGCGCTCGAGCGCGTGGAACGCGACGAGCAAGCAGAGGACGGCGATCGAGATGAAGTAAACGAGCGCGCGTGTATCGATCAATCCACGTGCGAACGGCTCGAAGCGCGACTGGAGGCTGATGAACGAGAGCGCATCACCAGGCCAACCCTGGAGCGACTCGATCGCCGACACCTGGCCAAGCGCGTAGAGCAGTGAGAGCGTGAGCATCGTCGCGAAGAACGAGAGGATCTGGCTCTCCGTGAACGACGAGTACATCAGGCCGACGGCGGTGCCGGTGGCCGAGAGGCAGAACAGGCCGAGCATGCCGACCCAGAAGGCGCCCCAATCGAGCTCGCCCAAGTGCCAGGGCCACTTGAACATCGCGATCGGGTAGAGCACGACGAGCGCGAGCTGCACGGTGACGACCGCGAGCGCCGCGATGTACTTGCCGAGGATGACCTCGCTGTCCTTCACCGGCATCGTGATCAGGAGCTCGATCGTCCCGACGCGCTTCTCGTCCGCGAGCGCTCGCATCGTGAAGAGCGGGATGACGAGCGCGCAGAGCGCGAACGGCAAGAAGTCGAACATGCGCTGCATCGTCACGCGGTCGACCGACCAGAAGCCGCCCTTGTACATGTAGAAGAACAGCCCAAGGCCGATCATCGAGGCGGAGATGACGATGTACGTGATGACCGAGTTGAAATAGGACGAGAGCTCGCGACGAGCGATCGTCCAGATCATGCCGAGCGAGCTCGGACGATCGATGACGACCTTCTCGCGAGGTCCGACGTCCACCATCGACATCGGCTTGGTCGCGGCTTCGTTGACGTCGTCGGAGTCATCCGCGTCGTCGTCGTCGCCGTCGTCGCCGTCTTCGTCGGAAGAGGTCTCTTCCTCTTCCTCTTCCTCGTCGCGGTCTTCGGCTTCGGCCTCTTCAGCGGCGCGGGATCGTTTCTTCGCGTCTTTTTCGATCGTCTCGCTGCTCATTTGCCGTCCTCTTCTTCTTCGTCTTCGTCGCTTTCGTCTTCCTCTTCCTCGTCCTCATCCTCGTCTTCGTCTTCTTCTTCGACGGCGGCGCGGCGAGGCTCGTCTTTGGCGCCGAGCTGACGGTTGCGGCGTTCGTCGCCGATCGTGAGCTGACGGAAGACGTCTTCGAGGGTCTGCGTGTCGCGGTGAAGCTCGAGGAGGACCCAGCCCTTGTCGGCGATGAGCCGGAAGATCTCGGGGCGAAGATCGCTGCCGTCTTCTCCCGCGAGCTCGTACGAGTGCGCGCGCTCGTCGGTGGGGAGCTCGGTGACCTTCTTCACGCCCGTGATCTGGTTGAGCGCGTGCTCGACCTCGGTCTGGCGCGGGAGCTGACCGCGGCCGCGATACGGCGAGTCACCGGCGGACTCCTGGATCGACACGACATAACGGACGCGGCCGCTCTTGGCGCGGATCTCGTCGAGCGGACCGTCGGCGACGACGCGGCCACGCGACACGATGATCGCGCGTGCGCAGGCGGCCTCGACCTCTTTCAGGTTGTGCGTCGAGAGGAGGACGGTGCGGTCTTTGCCGATCTGCTTGAGGTAGTTGAGGAACTCGGTGCGCTCGTTCGGGTCGAGGTCGGACGTGGGCTCGTCGAGGATGAGGATCGGCGGGTCGTGGATGAGCGCCTGCGCGAGACCGACGCGCTGGCGATAGCCGTGCGAGAGATGCCGAATCTCCTTCTGGAGCGACTGCGCGAGACCACAAATCTCGACCACGCTGCGCGCGCGCTTGCGGAACGCGCTGGGGTCGAGGTTGCGAATGCGCGACGCGAACTCGAGGTACTCGTACACCGTCATCTCGAGGTAGAGCGGCGCACGTTGCGGGAGGTAGCCGAGGCTTGCGCGAACGGCCAACGTGTCATCGAAGACGTCGTGGCCGCGGACCTTCGCCGTGCCGCCCGTGGGTGAGATGAAGCAAGTGAGGATACGCATCGTGGTCGACTTGCCCGCGCCGTTCGGCCCGAGGAATCCCACGACTTCTCCTTTGTTGACCTCGAAGCTCACATCGTCGAGCGCTTTGAACGAGCCGTATCGCTTCGTCAGCCCGTTCGCGTAAATCATCACGTCGGTGGACATCCACTCCTCACGTTTTCTCGAAATGCTTCTTCGTCGTTCGTACTCACGACTTCATCGACGGCAGCGAGACTCGCTCCCGTTGAAAAGCCCGCGGCTAGATTGGGTTTGGGCACCCGTCCGCCACGCGCGAACGAGCTTCCTAGCGGATTTCTTCCCCAACCCCAATAGGCAGGTAATTTCGGCCTGTTTTCGTGACAACCAGGCTCTGCGCAACGCGCGATCTTTCCGAAGGAAAGTCGCGCCCTCCAAAATGAAGGCCAGCGCATGCCTCCTCGTGCGTTTCGCCCTCCTCGAGCAGTCAAGAGGCGGGGATCCCACGGGATTTTGGGTGAAGGCCCCGCGAGGGCGCATCCTAATCGCGCCAACGCCTGTGTCAACAACCTGACCGGTTCACATGCGCTAAAATCTCTACGTGTCCGCTTCGCGCTCGCCTGCGCTCGTGCAGGCAGCATCCGTCGTGACCTGCGTCCTCGCGGGCCTCGTCGGATGTGGAATCTCCACGACCGGTGCGAGCCCCGAAGACGGCGGCGCGAGCTCGACCTCTTCTTCTTCTTCCTCTTCGGGGAGCAGCGGGAGCAGCGGCGCCAGCGGGAGCAGCGGCGCCAGCAGCGGAAGCAGCGGCGGCGACGGCGGCGCACCCGACAGCGGCCCGACGCCCTGCACGCTCCCAGGCGGCGGGGCGGGCGCCCAGTGCGGCGCAGAGTGCGTCGACCTGACGCGCGATCCGCTTCATTGCGGGTCCTGCACGAACGCGTGCACGTCCCTCTTCACCTGTGAGAGCTCTGCGTGTGTTGACGTCGCGAGCACGTTTCCAACGTTGCGCGTCGAGCTTCCGTGCGTGGGCAGCGCGGTCGGCAACTACTGCGAGACGGGCGCCGTCACGAAGACCGTGGTCAAGACCGTCGGTGGAACCGCCGGCAAGACCTACAGCATCAATCTTCGCGTGCGCGGCGTCGTCGAGCAGAAGAGCTATTCGGGCACGACCGCAGGCACCGCGACCGGCACCGGCGCAAACCTCTTCGCGGTGGGCGGTAACCCCGACAACGGCAACTGGAACAACTACACGTTCAGCGTCTCGAGCGGCACGACCACGAGCTACCGCCTCAACAAGGGTGACTCGGGCCACGACTACTGCGACCGCCTCGACTTCACGACGACGATCAAAGGCGTCAGCGCCAACGCCATGCTGAAGCTCGAGGCGATCTCGCAAGACCCCAACAGCGCCGAGAACCAGGACAAGAACGGCAACGCGATCGTCTTCGCCGACATGACGCCGGCGAGCTACAACGGCCAGTTCGTGCAGATCGACCTGACGGGCGTGGCGGTCGAGTAAGCGAGCTTCAGCCTCGCTCGGGGTCGCTGGGGTCGTTCGGTTCGATGACTTCAGGTGTCAACGTGAGGAGCGATCGCCTCGAGATGCCGCCCGTCTTGCGCAGCAGCGACGCCACCTGGTTGGCGATGGTTCGAACCGATCGCGATCGCCGGCGCGCGATCTGTTCGTTCGACAGACCTTCACGCAGCAACGCGAGCACTTCCATCTCCGCGCTGGTCAGGGTGGAGGGCAACGATTGACCGCGCGGATCGTGGGCGAGGATCGCGGCGAGGCGCAAGAGCTCGACGTGGGTCGACAGGCCAACCTTGGAGGCTGCGTTCGCGAGGGTCTCCGACACCGTGGCTGGAGAGAGCCCGAGGCCGTATGCGATGAGCTTGGTCGAGAGACCGCGCGCCGCCATCGACAAGACCGTCAGCTCACGTGTTGACAACGCGCGGAGCTCGTTCGACCGAGGACTGTTTTCGACGACCAAGTAGCGACGCTCACCGCTCGCGTCGTTGCGCGCGATGAGGCTCCACTGGCCGCCCACGAGCGCCGTCCAGAGCGAAAGCGCGGCCTCGGGATCCGCGCGACCTTGCCTCGAGAGCGACGTCTCGATGTGCCGCACTTGTTGCCCGAAGACCTCGCCGAGACGAGCCGCCTCGACGTCGCCGCGCGAGGGGATGAAGCGGCCGTTCGCCGACAGAGTTCCTTTGACGACCTCGGGTCGACGCCGAAGCCGGTACGCGCTCTCGAGGTGAAGCCCGAGCCGAGAGAGGTGCATGCGCTCACGCCACGTGGGGGTCATCTCTCGATCGAGCGCGCAGCTCAGCACGAGGATCGTGCCGGGCTCGGGATGCACCACGACCCCGAGCGCGTCTTTCATGCCCACCATACGGCTGCTTCGCAAGACCTCGCGCTGCTCGCCGGTGAGGATCCGCTCGAGCTCCGAGTGCGTGTTGACCATCGCGGGCGGGTAGAAGAACGTCCGCAAGGCGACAGGGCCGATCTGTCGAATGTCACCGGCCGTCCCCGCCGCGAGGACTGCTCCCCTCCGACCCGCGCCGACGGCCTGGATCTCCGCGCCCATGCACATCTCGTCGTGATGGACGACGGTCAGGTTGATCGCGTCGTCGCAGCGAAAGAGATCGAGCGCCGAGAGCGCCACCCCATTCGCCCAGGTCTCGGCGTCCTCGGCTGGCGCGTAGACCGCCTCCAGCAGCTCGACCCACTTCGCGCGCGGACGCACGATGTTCGACGTCGCCATGAAGCCCCCTTTTTGCGCGGCCCGACGGCGGCCGAAGCTCAAGCTCGACCATGCAAGAGGAAGCCCAACTGGTTGAACCACCAGATGTTGGGTGGTTCAACCAATTTTCAATAGCTTAAAGACGTGCCGCTGCGAACGTCACTTCCCTGCAACGCTTCGCAGGCTTCGCAGGGCCGCGCGATCTCTGCGCACTTACGAGAGACGCTTGGGAATCAGAAGACGCTTGGGACGGTGATCTTCGGCGCGCTGACGCCGAGCGCCTTCTCGACCGCGCTCTTGTCGCCGTCGGCGATCTGGACGCTCGCCTTGCTGTTCTGCACGACGAACTTCAAGCCGCCCGCGGGAGCTTTGACGCTGCCGCCGACGATGATGATGCCGACCTCGGCGTGATCGAGGATGCCGGCTGCGCGTGCGTTCAAGTCGACGGTGGTGTTCTCGACCCGCCAGTCGGTCGATCCGTCGAGGACGGCGATGCCGTCGCCGATCATCTCGTTCTTCTCGAGGTCGGTCGGGATGGGGGACGCCTGCGTCTCGACGACCTTGCCGCCCACGATGATGATGCCGCGCGCCTCGACGCCGCCCATGCCGACGATCTTGTTCTTCGTGATCGTGCAGCCCTCGACCTTGAGCGCCGGGTTGTCGATCGTCCCGTTCAGGCGTTGCGCCCACACGCCGCGGCCGTCGTTCTCGCTGATCGTCGCGTTCTTGACGGACGCCGTCGTCTTTGCGCCGTCGAGGAGAAGGCCGATGCCGTTGTTCTTCTCGATGACGGTGTCTTCGATTTCGATCTTCGTGCTGTCACCGGCGAACATGCCGAGGCCGCTCGAGAGCGAGGTGCCGCCGTTGTCACCGACGCGGCCGCCTTTGATGACGAGATGGCCGCCGAGCGCCCACAGGCCGTAGTTGCTCTTCTCGAGCGAGACGTTGTCGAGCGCGATCGTGCCCGCGCCGCATGCCGCGGCGTCCGAGCAGTTGACGGCGAGCGCGGCGCTCTTCGCGCCAGACACCTTCACGTCGAAGACGCGTGCGTTGGGGACGCGGATGGCGACGCCGACGCTGACGTTCGTGACGGAGAGATCGATGTTGCCGAGCTTCGCGTTGTCTTCGAGCTCGATCGCGGGGCCGGGCGAACCTGCGACCGTGATCGCGGCACGTGCGCCCTTCGCGCCCACGAGCGTGACGCCCGACTTGACGACGATGGGCGTCGAGCTGGTGATGGCGCTCTTGACGACGACGCAGGTGCCGGCGCCCTGATCGAGACCTGCACGAAGGGACGCCTCGTCGGTCGCGCTCGCGGCGCTTCCGCACGTGACGCCGTCCGGCGCGGAGGCGGCGCTGTCGTCGCTGCTGCTGCACGCAGGCGCGATCGCGAGAAGCGCGAGCGCCGCGAAGCCGAGAAGAGCGGTCTGCGAGGATGTGAACCCAACCATCGATTGCTTACCCCAGGCCTTCTACGTGAGACGTTCGCCGTTGCTTCCCGAATTTCCGTAACGTCGCCGATATTTGGCACAAATTCGCCCCGGCGCCACCTTCCCCGCGTGGGATTTCACGGCTCGGTGTCGACCGTCGCGTTGCTCCCCATCCCGAAGCGCTTCGCGACGGACTCGGCCATGTTCGCCTGACCCAGCTCGGTGAGCCGCGTGCACGCCTCGAGGCGATGATGCCGCGCGCGCTCGAAGCTCTCACGCGATCGATCCTTGTGCATCTTGGCCAAGTGCGCGTCCATCGCCGTCGCGTGCGCGAGCGCGACGAACATCGCGTTCTTCGATTTCTCCGCCGCCTCGATCGCCGCGTCGGCGCGCTCCACCGCGAGGTCGACGTTCGAGCGCGCCAGCTCCACCTCGGCGAGCGCGCGCGCGCTGTCGGCGAGCACGTCGAGGTAGCCGCCTTCGTCGGCGAGCTTGCAGGCGAGATCGAGCTCGCTCGCGGCGACCTCGTGCTCCCCGAGCGCGAGCTTTGCTTGACCGAGGTTCGAGTGGCCGATCGCTTCACGCGCGAGCCATCGCGCCTTCTTGGCGGCGGCGAGCGCACGCTCGTAATAGAGCGCCGCCGCGGTGAAGTCGCCGCGCGTGTACGCGACACCGCCGAGGTTCACGAAGCCATCCGGCATGCCTGCGGTGTCTCCCGCGAGCTCGCGGAGCTCGAGCGCCGCCTTGTAGGCCTCCTCGGCCTTCGCCAGCTCGCCGCCGTGGAAGTGAATCGCGCCCTCCGCGTCTTTGAGCCGTGCCATCGCGACGTGCCACGCGGCGTCTCGCACGTGAAGCTCGCGGCCCACGCGGATGCCTTCTTCGACGTCTTGCTTCGCCGCCTCACGCTCGCCACGCGCGGAGCGCTGAAACGCGCGCGCAGCGTGGACGCGCATCTGGAGCAAGCTCGCGGGCTGCGTCTTCGACTTGTCGGCCGCGCGCTGGAGCACCTCGAGCGACTCGTCGATGCGTCCGTATTCTTTGAGGACGAGGCCGCGCTCGAGGAGCAGCCAGCCATGCACCGCGTCGTCGTCGGCCACGCCCGCCGCGCGCAGGTCTTGCTCTGCCATCTCGAGCGATCGGAGCCCGTCTTCGAAGCGACCCGTTCGCGTCTCGGCCGAGGCGCGCTCGCGAAGCACGCCGGCGCGCGCGATGCGCTCGTCGGGGCTGGTGTCGTCTTTCCAGAGCGCGGCGACGCGATCGAAGAAGCCGATCGCCTCGGGATACGCGCACACGTTCACGGCGTGACGCGCGGCGTTCAAGAAGAGGCGACGCGCGCGCGGCCGCTCACCGGCTGCCTCGAGATGCTGCGCGAGGTTTGCTTGGCCTCCCTCCCAGAGCTCGCCACGGCCGGAGAGCCAGTCGGCCACCTTGCGATGGAGCGCCACGGACTGCACGCGTGGCACGAGCTCGTAGGCTGCGTCGCACAGCGCCTGCGTCGAGAACGACATCTCGCGCTCGCCGGAGACGCTCGATGTCGGCTGCACCTTCACGAGCTCGCGGGCGCGAAGCGCGTCGAGGCTCGTCATGAGGTCGTCGTTCGGCACGTCGGGCAAGAGCTCCTTCAGCACGCCCACCCAGAAGACGCGTCCGACGACCGACGCGACCTTGAGGATCTCCTTGTGCGCGGGCACGAGGCCGTCGAGGCGCGCCTGGAGCACGCCGCGCACGGTGTCGGGTAGATCGAGCTTCGCCGACCGGTTCTTGTCCCACTTGATCGGGACGTGTTGGTCGTCGACCCACAGCGCGCCGCGATCGACGAGCAGCCGGACGAGCTCTTTGCAGAGATCGGGATTTCCTTCGGCGCGCCGGATGATCTCGCGCTTCATGTCGCGTGGGAAATTCGGGACCTGACGGAACAGATCGTCGAGGAACCGCTCCATCACCTCTTCGCTGAACGGAAGGAGCTCGATCTTGCTGCGGACGTCTGCGCCGGTGAGCCATTGCGGGACGTGCTCGCTCGACTCGGGACGTGCGGAGATGACGAGCAGCACCCGCTCGCGACGAAGCGCGCGGATCAAATATTGGAGCAGGTCGAGCGAGCCTTGGTCGCCCCACTGAACTTGCTCGACGAGCATCACGACCGGACGCACACGCGCGAGCTTTCGCACCCAGTCGGCGAACGCGCTCACTGTGCGCGTCGCGTCGGTGGACAGCTCGGTCTCGATCAGCGGAGCCACCGGCGTCGGCGCGACGAGATCGGCGAGCAACCTCCCCGCGTCGCGACCGTCTTCGATCTCGGGACCGTCCCACGCGTTCGCGACCGCGTCGACCACGCGTGCACGCACCGCCTCGGGGGACTCGTCGACACGCACGTTGAAGCGCGCGCGAAGCATCTTGCCGACGAATCCGAGCGGCGCGACGCCGAGCATGCGCGTCGCGTGAAGCACGTGCGGCGGGTTCTCTCGCGCCCCGAGCGCGATCCGAAGCTGCTTGAGGAGGTGACCTTTGCCGAGCCCCATCTCGCCGACGACCTCGGCGACGCGAAGCGACCCGCTGGGCGACGCGACCGCGCCGTAGAGGCGCAGGAGGAGCTCGAGCTCATTCTGGCGCGCGAAGAAGGGCGTGCCGGACGCGCTTCGCAGACGCACCGAGCTCGCGGGCTCGTCGTCGCGTTCGCGCTCGACCTTGAAGACGGCGAGCGTGTCGTTCTTCGTCTGGAGCGGCGGCGCGCTCACGAGCTCGAAGCGATCGTGAACGAGCCTCTCGGTGGGACCGCCGACGAGGATCTGCCCCGGCTGCGCGGCCTCTTCGATCCGGCTCGCGAGGTTCACGGTCGCGCCCATGATGTCGGGCGCGGCGCGCGTGCCAAACCCGACCGAGCCCACCATGACGAGGCCGGTGTTCACTCCAACACGGAGCGCCACCTCGTGATGGCCGCGTTGGCGCGCCACCTCGCGGACGCGCCCACACATCGCGATCGCCGCGCGAACGGCGCGCGCGGCGTCGTCTTCGTGCGCGACCGGCACGCCGAAGACGGCCATCACTTTGTCGCCGATGTACTTGAGGACCGTGCCGCCTTCGCGCTCGATCTCGCGCGCCAACGGCTCGAAGAAGGCCTTCGCCAGCTCGTGCACCGCGTCGGGCTCGAGCTCGCTCGACAGCGCGCTGAAGCCGACGATGTCACCGAAGAGCACGGTCGCGAGCTTTCGCTCCTCGGCCCACTTGCCGCTGCCGACCGACGAGCCCGGTGGCTGCGAGCCCATCCCCGCGAGCGACGAAGGCGCGCTCGGATGGCGCACCGACGACATGACCTCGCTCGAAGGGTGGTTCGACGGCGACGTCGCCGCGACGCGCGCCGGCAGCGCCTGCCGGAGCGCCGTCTGCATCGCGCGCGCGCTTGGCCAGCGATCTTCTTTCTTGAACGCAAGCGCGCGGTCGACCACGTCGACGAGCGACTTCGGTGCGTCGGGCGCGACCTGCGCGAGGGACTTCGCCTGCGCCGTCGCCGCCGCGATGACGACCTCCATGTGCGTCTTCGCGTCGTGCACGATTCGCCCAGAGAGGAGCATGAACATCGTCGCACCGACGGCCCAGAGATCGCTCGACGCGTCGACGTCATCGGTGCGTCCGAGCGCTTGCTCGGGCGGCATGAAGGCCGGCGTCCCGATCGTCACGCCGGTGCGCGTGCGGAGATGATGCTGCGCGCTCGCGCCGGCCGCAGAGCTCGAGTCGAAGTCTTCGCCGCCCATGCTGACCGCGCGCAGTCGAGCGATGCCGAAGTCGAGCACCTTCACCATGCCGTTCTTGGTGAGGAACACGTTCTCCGGCTTCACGTCGCGGTGCACGATGCCCGACGCATGCGCCGCCGCGAGCACGTCGAGGAGCCCATCGGCGAGCAGCCCCACGTCCTCGAACGAGAGGCGACCACCGAGACGGCGAAGACGCGCATCGGCGGTCTCGCCTTCGAGCAGCTCCATCACGAGGAACGCGGCGCCGTCTTCGGTGACGTCATCGTCGAGGACACGCACGACGCCCGGATGGTTGACCGCGTTCGCGACGTAGCCTTCCCGCGCAAACCGCGCGCGGATGTCGCCGAGCATCGAGAGCTGAGGATGGAGGACCTTCAGCGCGACGCGGCTTCCGTTTCGATCGTGTGTCGCCGAGTAGACGGCGCCCATGCCCCCGACGCCGAGCAGCTTGTCGACGCGCCACTTCTCCTTGATGCGCGTGCCGACGCGACTCTGCGCGACATCGCTCAGGCTTGGATGAAGAGGAGGAGCTGGCACGTGGTCTGTGGGTCCGAAACGGGTGCCTCGATAGGCTACCTCGTTTTCATTGGCCTATTTGGTATGACACACATTCGTAGCTTGCGTAGGTAAATGTATGTGTCAGAAAGACCGCTCGATGAGCTTCCTCCGATCTGGTCTCGCCTCGTTCGCCGCTTTGTCGCTGTTCTCGGTCGTCGCCTGTGGCGGCGCCTCGGAAGGAGCGAGCGCGACGGACCCCTCCGCCGAGTCGGAGGACGCGCCGTTCGGCGACGAGGTGAAGACGAAGACCGACAAGGCGATCCAGGATGAGATCGCGAAGGCCGCCGAAGGCACGAACTACACGAGCGAGTCCGACTACCCGTTCAAGCTCGTCAGCGCGTCGCTCGATGACTCGCAGAAGATCATCACGCAGGAGATCGTGCGCGACAAGCTCGCCTGGGTCATCGACCACGATCCGGACACCGACAAGCCGCTGAAGTCCCTCAACGCGATGTCGTCGACGTTCACGAAGTGGCGCGCCGACTACAACGACTGCCACGAAGGCGAAGCGCCGAGCCCCGACGACTGCGCGAAGATCCAAAAGATGAACGACGCGCTCGCGCGGAACCTCCGCGGCATCAAGGTGATGTACTTCGGACGCGCGGGCTCACCAGGACACGTCGACGGCGTGGGCGTCTCGGTGATCATCGTGGGGCGTACGCCGAAGGGAAACCTCGTCGGCGTCCGCACGATCGCGATCTGGACGTGATCCAGTTCTGGACGTGATCTAGTTCTTCACCGTTGTCAGCACCGGCCTCGACTGCGGATTCGACGCAGACGACGCAGCCGACGTGGGGCTCGGCGTCGTGTCGACCGCGGCGGCGAGCATCGCGGCGGTGGGCTCGTCCGGGAATGCCTTGAGCTCTTCGCTCACGCGGCGCACGTACTGCTGCTTCACGTGGAAGGGCAGGAACGCGCTCTTGAAGCCAGACAGGATGATCTGCTTCAGGTCCGTCATCGTGAAGCCCATCTCCTTGTGACAGATCCACAGCTCCTTCGAGACGGTGGTGTCGGTGACGAGACGGTTGTCCGTGTTGACGGTCACGCGAAGGCCGAGGTTTTTGTACAACTTGATCGGGTGGCTCGCGAGGTCGCGGATCGCGCCGGTCTGCACGTTGGATGACGGGCAACACTCGAGCGCGATGCGGTGATCGTTGACGTAGTGGAGGAGGTCGCCGTCTTCGCGGAGACGGCAGCCATGGCCGATGCGATGCGCGCCGCAGACGTGAATCGCTTGGTGAATCGACTCGGGCCCATACGCCTCGCCCGCGTGGATCGTGACGTTGATGTTGTTGTCACGTACGAGCTGGAACGCCTTGCGGTGATGCTTCGCCGGATAGTCGTACTCGGCGCCTGCGAGGTCGAAGCCGACGACGCCTCGGTTTTTGTACGCGACCGCGAGCTCGGCCATCTCGAGTGAGCTCTCCGCTGACACGTTGCGGATACCGCAGATGATGACGTTCGACTCGATCCCGAATTTGTCTTGCGCCGCGCGAAGCCCTTCGAGCACCGCCTCGACGACGGTGGTGAGCTTGAGGCCGCGGCTCGTGTGGAGCATCGGCGAGTAACGCACCTCCATATAGCGGACGTTCTCGTGCGCGGCGTCTTCGGCGAGCTCGTAGGCCGCGCGCGTGAGCGACTCCGCCGTCTGAAGGACGCGCAGCGTGACGTCGAACGCCTTCAGGTACTCGACGAGCGATCCGCAGTTCATCCCGAGGTTCATCGCCTTGCGAAGGCCATCCTCGTCGTGCGCCGGGAGCTCGATACGCCCTTTTTGCGCGAGGTCGAGGATGGTCGACAGGCGAAGTGAGCCGTCGAGGTGGACGTGCAGATCCGTCTTCGGGAGCTTCTCGACGACCTCGAGGGGAAAGATGGCCTGGGGCGGCGTGTTCGGCATACCGGATGATATCATTTTGCGCGGCGGGACCGGAACGCCCTCGCGTGTCATCATGGAGGGAATGGCTGGCCTGCCCAAGCGCTCGCGTCGGCGATCCGATGGGGGTTCACCCCCAAAACCACGATCGCGTCTACTTTTCGCTGTTTCGCCGATGTTTTTGGCGATTTTTGCCTCGAGCGTCGCCGAGAGCGCCTGCGCCGAGGGCGACCCGATCGACGACCCGCTCTACGTGAACACCGGGAGCGACGCGGCCTCGATCAAAGACGACAGCGCGGCCTCGCTCCCCGCAAAGCCAGACACGGGAAGCGGCGTCGATCCCGATCCCGACGCGGGCGGTGACAAAGACAGCGGCGGCAGCACCATCCCTGCCGCGTGCACCGCCGCGCTGAAGACGGCGACCTTCGACTTCGAGGGCGACGATCAGGGCTTCACGCATGTCGTGTCCGATGGAGCGCAGGGCTCGGCGACGTGGCCGTTCGATCCGTGGACGCGCGGGACGTCGGCGACGCTGGCTTGCCCCGATGGTCAATGCTTCGGCGCAGAGCGAACGCAGAACTACGCGCAGTGCCAGCGCGGCGAGCTCATCTCACCGAAGATCGATCTGAGCGCGTGCAAGTCGCTGAAGGTCTCGCTCGTGTTCCAGCACGCGTATGCGTTCTGGAGCAATGGCACCTTCTTCGACGGCGGCATCGTCGAGATCTCGAGCGACGACGGCGCGTCGTGGACGATCCCGACCGCCACCTACCCCGGCACGGTGAAGATCAACCCCACGATCAACGGCAAGAGCTGCGTCCTCAAGGACAGCTTCCACGTGCACAACAAGATGGGGTTCGTCCAGACCCAGGCCTCGACGACGATGACGATCGACATCCCAGCGTCCGCGGTGAACGACAAGATGCGCATCCGATTCTCGCAGGCCTCCGGCGTCAGCTCGGACACGACGAGCGCCGAGACGTCGCGCGCAGGGACGAACACCGGCTGGCGCATCGACAACGTCCACTTCACGGTGAAGTGACGTCATCGCGGACTTCGGCAGAGGCACGTGCTCTGCCGAATGCGTCGCGAACTTCGGCAGAGGCACGCCCTCTCGCTCTGCCGAAGTCGTCGCGGACTTCGGCAGAGGCACGCTTTCCCGCGCGGCCGAAGTCGTCGCGGACTTCGGCAGAGGCACGCGCTACCGCGCGGCCGAATTCGTCGCGGACTTCGGCAGAGGCACGTAACCTCGAGGTTCGTCCCGTGTACCGCTCACCCGCCGCCCAGACCCCGACGCCTCCGACCGTCGTCGAGTACGTGTCGAAGCTCGTGCGCTATCGCGTGTACTTCTTCGCGACGCTCATCGCCGTGTTTGGCGGCGCCATGCTGCTCATGCTTCACGCGGTGAAGCTTCGTTGTGATCGCGCCTCGAACGTATGCGAGCTGCACGAGTATGGCATCGCGATACGGGAACGCGAGATCGTCGTCCCCGCCGACGCCATCGAGCAGCTCCACGTCGAGGTCCGCACGGGCTCGAAGGGCGGCAAGTACGCCGTCATGACGCTGCACATGCGGTCCGGAGAGACGATGGCCGTGTCGAGCCCGCTCCTCGGGCACTTCAGCGTCGACGAGTCACAAACGGCGGCGAGCGAGCTCGCGTCGTTTCTCCAAAACGAGGACATCTCCAGCTTCGAGGTGTGGATCACGCAAGGGACGTGGACGTACGTCATGTGCACCGCCTTCGCGATCGGCATCTTCGTGCTCGCCTATGTGATGGTGCGCGAGCAAGTCCGCCAGCATCGCCCCATTCGCGTCGTCATCGATCACGATCGGCATCTCTTGCTCATCGGGGGACGTGAGATCGCGACCCGGGACATCGCGTCGGTCGTGGTGGAGCAAGGCCGCGCGCTCTTCTGGTCGAGCGGGAAGAACGAGCACATCCCCGGCTGGCGACTCGTCGTTCGAACGAAGTCAATCGGCGAAGAGATCCCCGCGACGAAGGACTTTCGCGCCGGCGGTCACGCTGACCACGAGAACGCACGCAAACAAATCCTGAAGGCGCTCGGCGACCTGGAGTCGTAGAGAGACTTTATTTCAGGCGGATCGAGCTCGGCGCGTCGTCGACGACGTTGGGCTCGCTGCCGTCGCTGCTCGTCCCCACCTCGCCGTCTTGCTCGCGCTTCGTCTCTTGCAAGAACGCCATGCACCACGCCTGCTCGTCGCGGCCGTCGACCCGAGCGTCGCGCTCGAGCACGGCTTGGATCGCCGACTCGCTGGCGCCGAGGCCTCGCGCGGTGATGACGCCAGGCGGAATGGGCTTCGTGCGCTTCTCGCCTTTGCCGTAGCGAAGCCACTCGCGCTCGCAGCCGATCAGGTCGGCGATTCGATCGAGCGACTCGTAGCTCGTCTTCTTGAGCTCGTGATAGAGGATGCGCGACAGCGCGCCGGTGGGAAACAGCGGCACCATCGTGCGGACGGTCATGTCGAGGCGATGGAGATCGATCCCTACGTCGCCCGCCGCTTCGAGCACACGCGCCCCGACGTCGCTCGTCGTGCGCGGCCGCGCTGGATCGGTCATCGCGATCGCCTGATCGAGCTCGAGAGCGGTCTGCATCACGCGTGGTCTGTCCACCTCGCCACCCTCGAGGATGGTGGTGAACAGCTCACGCGTGTGCATCAAGAGTCCGCGGAGCTTGTCGATGTCCGCGCGTGTCAGCGTCGATCCCGCCATGGTGATGGCGGCATCATAGCGGCGGCTTTCGCGGCGTCAGTCTACTTCTTGCACTCGGTCTGCTTCACGCACTTGCCCTTGCGGGATTTCGTGCACTCGCTCTGACCGGCCATCTCTTTCTTGCCGGCCGCGTCGCAGCAGCATTGCTGCTCGCCTGCGTCGAGGCCCGCGCCAGCGCAGCGCTCCTTCTTCACGCACGCGCCCTTCTTCGTCGTCGTGCACTCGCTCTGGCTGATGTTCGCGAGCGGCTGCCCGGTGATCTCGCAACAGCACGTGTCACCCGCCGGCGCTGCGCCCGAGTCGGCCGCCGCCACTCCCGCGTCGCCTGCGGCGCCGCCGTCGGCAGGCTTCGCGACCGGCTTCACCGTGCCGCCGCCACCTCCGGTGGTCGTCAGCGGAGTCGCCGCTCCGGAGTCGACCGCCGCGGTCTCGGTCGGTGTGGCCGTCGCGGTCGCCGTCGCGGCGTCGGCGGCTGCGTCAGCCCCGCCGTCCTTCTTCGGACACGCGGCGAGCAAGAGCGCCAAGAGTGAGCACGTCGCGACTGCTGCAAATCGATTCGAGGCCGCGGCGGGGAGCGGCAGCGAGCCGCGGCCGCGGTATGAGAACAAGGCCATGCGTATGTATCCCTCCAGAGCCCTGATCTTCGCCGGACGCGCGAGAGAAGGGCAAGAAGAGGAAGGCTCTCGCGTCGCGTTGCGCATCGCCTTGCGCATACTCTTGCGCATCGCGCATGCATCCCTTGCGCTTCATGAAGCGCGGGTCACTTGGTCTCGCGCGGCTCGTCGTCGCCGAGGACGAGGACGAGCTGCCCATCCTTCTTCTCCGCCAACGAAGCCGCTGCAGCGGCGGCGGCCTCGACGACGGCCTCCTGCCGCAGCGTGCTCGTCGCCGCGTCCACGACCGCGATCGACGGAGCGCTCATCGAGCCTGCTTGCGCGGCGAGGACGGAGAGCTTGTCGGCGACGATGTTCTCGATCTCCGACGCATGCGCCTTCACCCAGACGAGGGTCCACGCCTCGAGTCGCGCGAGCGCCGCGCGCACGCTCGCGATGAGCTCGATGTTCTTCGACGCCTTCCAGCCGTCTTGAACGACGCCGATCGCATACTTGCTGTCGGTGTGAAGCTCGAGCCGCGCGCCATCGGGCGTGATCTCGGCGACGCGCAAGATCGCGGTCAGCTCGGCGACGTTGTTCGTGGCTTTGCCGAGCCCTTGATACCCCTCACGACGGACGCCCTCGGGAGAGATGAGGACGAAGCCAAGACCTGCCTCGCCGGGGTTGTCGAGCGACGCCCCGTCGGTCCACGCGAGAAAGGGCGGCGCCGTGGTCATGGTCCGAAGAATTCCACATTCGAGGAGCGGCGCTTCTCCCTTTTTCGCGCGGGAGACAGCGCGGAGTCACGCAACTGCGCCACCAGAGCGCGGGGCAAGGCAGTTTCGATTCGAGAATTGCGCGCAGCAATGACAGGATGTCGGGCTCGATGACACCGAACATCCTCGTCATCTATGCCCATCCCTACCCTCGGCGCTCGCGTGCTGGGCGTGCGCTCTTGACCAAGGTCGCCGATCTGCCGGGCCTCGAGTTTCATTCGCTCTACTCGCTCTATCCCGATTTCGCGATCGACGTCGCGCGCGAGCAAGCCTCTCTCCGCAAGGCCGACATCATCGTGTGGCAGACGCCGATCTACTGGTACGGCATCCCTTCGTTGATGAAGCACTGGTTCGAGAAGGTGCTCCTCGACGGGTTTGCATATGGCAAAGGCGGCGACGCGGTGTCGAACAAACCGCTGCAGTGGGTCACGACGACGGGGACGGCGCTGAACGACTATCGCGAGACGGGGATGCATCATCACTCCTTCGCGGCGTTCGTTCCTCCCGTCGAAGAGACGGCGCGCTTTTGTGGCATGCGCTGGCAGCCACCGATCGTGGTGCACGACGCGCACGACATCTCGGACGAAGACCTCGACGCCTACGCGCAGGCGTACCGCACGCGCCTCGAGCAGCTCTCCTCCGCGGTGAAGGTCGCCGCGGCATGAGCGGAGATCACGCCGGCAGCGGCAACCTCATGCAAGACGCGATGGTCTACCTCGGGGCGGCCATCGTCTTCGTTCCGATCGCGAGCCGCATTCGACTCGGCTCGGTGCTCGGCTACCTCGTCGCCGGCTGCGTGATCGGTCCTTTCGGCCTTCGGCTCGTCTCGAACGTCGAGTCGATCCTCCACTTCGCCGAGTTTGGCGTCGTGCTGATGCTGTTCCTCATCGGGCTCGAGCTCGATGCCCGGCGCCTCTGGCAGATGCGCGGGCCGGTCTTCGGTGGTGGCGCGCTGCAGATGGGCACCGCCGGCGCCGCGCTCGCGATCGCCTCGATGTTGCTCGGGCTCCCATGGCAAGCCGCGATCATCGCAGGCCTCGCCGTCGCGCTGTCGTCGACCGCGATCGCGATCCAGACGATGAAGGAGCGATCGCTCCTCGCGACGCCGCTCGGAAAGAGCGCCTTCGCGATCCTCTTGTTTCAGGACATCGCCGCCATCCCGCTCATCGCGCTCGTCCCGCTGCTGGCGGGTAAGTCGAGCGGAAGCCCGATGGGCGTCCTCAAGGCGATCGGCGCGATCGCGGGCGTGGTGGTCATCGGCCGGTACGTCACGACGCCGATCATGCGCATCGTCGCGAAGACGGGGCTGCGCGAGGTCTTCACCGGGTTCGCGCTGCTGCTCGTCATCGCGATCGGCCAGCTGATGACGATGGCCGGCGTGTCGATGGCGCTCGGTGCGTTCCTCGCGGGCGTGCTCCTCGCGAG
>JBGAFW010000163.1:0-9342 GCA_044227045.1 Labilithrix sp. | reverse complement strand
CAGCTCACCGCCGGCGTGGCGCACGACTTCAACAACGTGCTCGCCGTCATCCTCTCGAGCGCCGAGTTCCTCACCCAGAGCATCGACAAAAGCGACGAGCGCCATCGCGACGCCGACGACATCCTCGGCGCAGCGACGAAGGCCGTCGCGCTCACGCGCCAGCTCCTCGCGTTCAGTCGTCACCGCAAGAGCGAAGTGTGCGAGCTCGATCTCGGCGCCGTCGTCCGCGAGCTCGAACGCATGCTCGACCGCATCATCGGCAAGAACATCGGGTTGACCATTCGCAGTGCCCCCGACCTCGGGCGCGTTCGCGCTGACGCGACGCAGATCGAACAAGTGATCATGAACCTCGCGGTCAATGCACGCGACGCGATGCCACGCGGCGGTCGGCTGTTCATCGAGACCGAGAACGTCGAGGTCAGCGCGCCGTGGGCGAAGAGCGAGGGGCGAAAGCGCGATCGCTACGTGCTCATCACCGTCACGGATACGGGGATGGGTATGGATGAGGCCACTCGCGCGAAGATCTTCGATCCGTTCTTCACCACGAAGGCCACCGGAACGGGGCTTGGACTATCGACGTCGTACGGCATCGTGCGCGCGCTCGGCGGTCAGATCGAGGTCGTCAGCGAGAAGGACGTCGGCACCGTCTTTCGCATCTACCTGCCTCGGGCCGACAACCCGAAGGCCTCGACGACGTTCGAAGCGCCGGCGATCCACGCCGCGACGCCGAAACCAAATGCGATCCCTGCCCCACCGGCGTCGTCGCCCGAGCTCGCCAGCGGTGGTGAGCGTCGCAAGACCGTATGCGTCATCGACGACGACGACACCATCCGTGCGATGCTCCAGCGCATCCTCCGCCGGCGCGGCTACCAAGTGTTCACCGCGCGCGACGGGTCGGAGATCGACGATCTCGCGTTTCGCAAGACCG
Source organism: Labilithrix sp. (assembly GCA_044227045.1). Classification (GTDB taxonomy): domain Bacteria; phylum Myxococcota_A; class Polyangia; order Polyangiales; family Polyangiaceae; genus Labilithrix. The sequence continues at coordinate 8,414 of JBGAFW010000163.1, read as the reverse complement.
GTCCCGTCGACGTGATCGTCGCCGACCTTCACATGCCCGGTCGTCTGAGCGGACCGGAGATCGTCAAATACTTGAGCGGCGATCACCCGGGCGCGCGGGTCCTCTACATCTCCGGGTCACCGCCCACGCCGGTCGTCCGCGAGCAGGTGAGCGCGGGATCGGCGCGGTTCATCGAGAAGCCGTTCGCCGTGCCGCGCCTCATCCAAGACATCGACGAGCTGATCGCGGCGACGCCGACCGTCCGAGCGTGACGAGCGTGACGAGCGTGACGAGCTCCGCTACTTGCGGAGCTCCTTCGAGGACAGCCCGTACTCCGAGAGGCGGTACTGGATCGTGCGGATGCTGATGTCGAGGAGCTCGGCGGCGCGAGCGGTCGACCCCTGCGTGGCCTCGAGCGTCGTGAGGATCGCGTATTTTTCGATCTCCGCCATCGTCGAGCCGGGGATGCGCACCGGGCCTTGCATCGGCTGCGCAGCATCGAAAGGCAGATCGTCCGCCTCGAGCTTATGACCCTCGCACATCACGACCGCGCGCTCGATCGCGTTCTCGAGCTCGCGCACGTTGCCCGGCCAGCGGTGGCTCAAGATCTTGGTGCGAGCTGCGTCGGTAAAGCCATCGACCGTCTTGTGGTTCTCGCGAGCAAACTTCTGGAGGAAGTGCTCGGCGAGCGCGATGACGTCACCCGCGCGGAGACGAAGCGGCGGCATCTCGACGTGAACGACGTTGAGGCGGTAGTAGAGGTCCTCGCGGAAGCGGCCCTCGCGCACCTCGGCGGCGAGGTCCTTGTTCGTGGCGGCGAGGAGACGAACGTCCACCGGGACGGAGATGCCGCTGCCGATGCGCTCGATCGTCTTCTCTTGCAAGACCTTGAGGAGCTTCACCTGCATGAGCGCGGGGATCTCTCCGACCTCGTCGAGAAAGAGCGTGCCGCCGGAGGCTTGCTCGAAGCGGCCGACGCGCTTCTTGTCGGCGCCCGTGAACGCGCCCTTCTCGTGGCCGAAGAGCTCGGCCTCGAGGAGCGTCTCGGGGATGGCTGCACAGTGCAAAGAGACGAACGGCTCCTTCGAGCGCGGACTGAGGGCGTGGATGGCCTTGGCGAGCTCACCTTTGCCGGTGCCGCTCTCGCCGGTGATGAGGACCGTCGCCTTGCTGCCCGCGACCTGACGGGCGACGCGGTAGACCTTCTGCATGACGGGGCTCGCGCCGAGCAGACCTTGCATTCCGTCGCCGTCCCGGCTCCGGATTTGACGCTTCAGGTTCTCGGACTCGGCGACGATCACGCGCTGCTCGAGCGCGCGCTCGATCGCGAGGATGAGCACGTCGAAGTCGATCGGCTTCGTGATGAAGTCGGCCGCTCCCTGCCTCATCGCATTCACGGCGGCGTTCACGTCACCGAACGCGGTGGTCACGATGACCGGAAGATCGGGGTCTTGCTCGCGGAGCTTCGTGAGGAGGGTCATGCCGTCCATGTTCGGCATGTTCAGGTCCGTCACGACGACGTCGGGGGCGCGCTCGGACGCGACCTCGAGGGCTTGAACGCCGTCGCCCGCGGTGGAGACGTCGTATCCCGACTGCTTGAACAGCTTCTCGAGGCCGCTTCGTGCCGAAGCCTCGTCATCCACTACGAGAATGCGTGCTTTGCTCATGGAAGTCGTCGTCCGTTATCGACCTCGTCCCACGGCCAAATGGGATGGAGGGTGGTTGATCGGTTCGGTTTCGCGGGGCTACGCCCGTGTCTTACGTCGGGCGCAGCCGAGAATCCAGCGAACCGACAGCAGGAATCGGACCGGCCCTAAGGGGCGCCCGGAAGCTTGATCCGAAAGCGCGTGCGGCCGGAGCCGCTGTCCACCTCGATGTTGCCGCCGTGGTCGTCGATGATCCGCTGCACGATGGCAAGCCCAAGGCCCGTTCCTCGTGGTTTCGTCGAGAAAAATGCGTCGAAGATGGGCGGTTTGTTGGGCGGGAGGCCCGGTCCGTTGTCCTCGACGTCGACGACGACCGGGCTCGGGTTCTCTGTGGCCGGAGCTCCCGAGCCGTCGCGAAACGCCCGGAGGACCACACGCCGCGGCTGTGCGTTCGGTGCCTCCGCGTCCGCTCCAGTGTCCGCGACGGCGGGCGATGACGTTGGCGAGGTGGAGAACGCCTCGATCGCGTTGTTCACGAGGTTGACGAGCGCGCGCTCCACACGCTCCGGATCGACCTCGACGCGAAGCTCTTCGGGCGCGTCGCTCGGGAGGTCGCGCGTGATTTGAACGTTCGCGACGGTCGCCGCTTGCGCGACGAGCATCATCACCCGATCGAAGAGCTCCGCGACGGGAAGCTGCTCGCGTTGAAGCGGACGCGTGAGCGCGAAGTCGAGGAAGTCGGTGACGAGCCGTGCCAGCCGGCGGATCTCGGCGTCGATGACGTGGACGGACTCACGTGCGTCGCGTGTGTGCGCATGATCCGGATGGTCCTCGGTCGGCGCATGCTGATCGAGCGATCGAGAGAGCAGCGCGATGTGCAGCCGCGCGCCGTTGAGCGGATTTCGGATCTCGTGCGCAAGCCCAGCGGCGAGCTTGCCGACCATGGCGAGACGCTCTTGTTGGTGCTGGCGCTCGGTATGGTGGTAGGCCTCGCAGTAGCTCTCGAGCATCACCGCGAGCTCGATGTCGAGCAAACGCGAGAGCGACTCGACGATCTTTGCGTTCACGCTCGCAGTCCCTGCGTCTTGATCCGCGAGGATGCTCGACGTGAGGGATGCGCGCAGTATCCCGATCGACCCGAAGATGTAACGCTGCGGGAGCCCCACGCGCACGTGCGCGATGCCTGTCGCGAACGTCTTGGTGAAGTGCGCCGCGTCGTACCGGCCGCTGAAGAGGTCTTCGAGCCAGTCGACCATCGCGTCTTCGAGACGCTGGATTTGTGCGTCGCTCGTGAAGACCGCGTTCGCTCGCTCGTTCGCGCGTGCTCGGTCGTTGATGGCCTTCGAGAGCGCTCGGAATTGAGGGCGCACGCGCGCCGCGACCCCTGCCACGCGCGCAGCGTCCGTCTCGTCGAAGCCGACGTAGCGCTTCATTTCGTCGGCACAGGTTTCCACGTCAGGCATCAGCGGGTGCAGTGCGCGTGCCACTCGATGACAAGAGCTAACCTGCGCACGTTCGGCGTGAAAGCGCAAAGCATGCGCTAGCGGCTCTCAACTCTGATGATCGCATCGGGATGCATGGGTCGGTCGGCGAAGGAATTCAACGTACGTTCGCCTGATCAGTTTCTGTCGAGCGGATGCGGCAGAAGAAGCCAGGATTGGTGCGTTTCTTGCATTCACCCGCTCCATGGTCGACGACGCGCCGCCCAATGAACCTTCCCATGCGCAGCGGACGCCCGAGGCTCGGGTGCCTGCGATGCAGTCACGTCCCCTTCGATGTGGCGACATCATGAAGCGTTCTGTCCATCGCATTGGAGAGAACGACAGCGTGATCGACGCCGCACGCGTCATGCGTGAGCACGACGTCGGCTTTCTTCCCGTCATCGATGGTGATGGGGTGGTCGTCGGCGTGATCACCGATCGGGACATTCTCCTCCGTGCCGTCTGCGAAGATCACAGCCCCTCGAAGATCAAGATCGGATCGATCATGACGGGCGGGCCTGTGACGCTCACGGCGGCGGATGACATCTCGAGAGCCCAAGCGCTGATGCGAGAGCATCAAGTCTCGCGTCTCGTCATCATCAATCCCGACCGAATCCCCGTCGGCGTGCTCAGCATCTCCGACATCGCGCAGTACATCCCGCACGCGCAGGTCGGACGTACGATTCAACGGATCGCCGAGAGAAAATACGGGTCGGAGCGACCATGACCGACGACGGCGAAGACGAAGGCGAGCGAGAGATCGGCGAAGACGCCGACTCTCTCTCGACACGTCCGCCGCCGTCTCGTCGCCGCACCGTCCACGTCAAGCATCCCATCCTGCGCCTCGAAATCATTGGGCCGCAGGGCACCCGCGCGGCCGAGCATCACGTCTTCTGCCGCCTGCAACAGAGGTCCGTTCCGGTGGGGATCTGCTGTGCTTGTACGCACTGCGACGCCATCGTGAGCGTGCCCTCGCCGTCGGTCAATTGCACCGTCATGCTCGAAGAGCGCGAGCTCGAGCCGGATCCGCTCGGCACCCACACGCCCGTGGGCAACATGCTCGAGCATGGGGCAATCTCGATCGACCCCACGCTCAGCGTGCATGAAGCGCTGAAGTTGCTGCAGTCCGAAGGGGTCCAATCGGTCGCCGTCGTTGACGACGAGCACCGGATGGTGGGCGTCCTCCATGAGGCTGTGTTCGTACGTGGCGCAATGACGATGCCTTCGGGAAACGCGCGTCCTCCGCGTGCGCGCGGCGAGGTGCTCCAGATCATGTCGGCCTCGCTCGCGATCCACGAGAGCCTCCCGATTCGCCGTGCGCTCGAGCTTCTCGCCGCCGCCCATCTCCGCGAGGCCACCGTGGTGAACGCCGAGGGAATCCCGATCGGTGTCTTCCGCGACATTGACGGGCTGCGGTGGATGTTCACCGCCAAGAAGAAGCACGCTTAATCTGCGCGCACGTGCACGTCTTGCGCGCAAACGACTCTCTCTTTCGAGAATTTCCATGACCGGGAAGCTCTGCGTGTCCGGCGCATGAGTTGCACGGCGCCTGGTGGGATCCGAGCATGCCGAACAAGTCCAAACCGTCTGCCGTCGAGCCCTCTCCTTCCACGTCGAACGCGAACGGCGCCAGCGGGTCGGTCACGGCGCCGCTTCGACTCTGCACGATCGTGTCGGAGGAGGGGGAGAAGCTCACGCCGTTCGTCCAGTGCCCGCGTCAGTCGAAGTCGATCAACGCGCACAGCTGCGTCGGCTGCGCACGCCTCGAGGCGCTCGAATGGGAGCCCAACGTCGGGGGCAAGATCTCGTGCGTGAAGGACGCGACGATCCCAATGCCTCGGCCGCTCGATCGGCGCGCGGACCTGGCCGAGGAGGTCGCGCGAATCCAACTCCACGAAGTCGTGCGTCCCATCACGACGTGCATCACCGCGGACCTCACGATTCCGTTCGTCAAGCACCTCATCAAGGAGCGCGGGCTCCGCTCGCTGCCCGTCGTCGACGCCGAGGGGCGCTTGCAAGGGCTCATCTCGCGGACGGACATCATGCGTGCGCCCGATTTTGGCTCCGTCGCCGACATGATGCCGCCGTCGGTGCACGCGCTTCCCGACAACGCGCCGCTCGGATACGCGATCGCGCTGATGGCCTTCGAGGATCTCAGCGAGGTCCCCGTTGTCACCGAAGATGGTCGCGTGATCGGCGTGTACTACGCCCTCGATGCGATGCGCTGGATCGCCAACCGAATCGGCTACGTCACGCCGGAAGAAGTGCGGGAAGCAGAAGCGCCCGGGGCAGAAGCGCTAGGAGAGAAGTCGCGCGAAGCGGCCGAAGGTGTCGGCTCGAGCGTGGACGTGGGTTGAGCCTCTCACGGCGCGCTCACGTCACGAGGGAGGTCCTCGATGCGTTACATCAAGAACGAGACCGAGACGACGACGGCGACCACGACCGCGACGTCGTCCTCGACGAGCACGTCTTCGACGAAGACGATCGCTTTCTCGACCGGTAACGACGACTACGCCTCGACCGAGCTCGATCGCGCGACGCTGCCGCCACGAACGTTCCCGCCTTCGGCGTCGCTCAAGCGTGCGGTCGCCAAGGCGATCGACAAAGCGGGTCAGCTGCTTCATATCGACGTCGAAGGCCTCGAGAATCTCCCGAAGGGCCGCGCGATCCTCGTCACCAACCACGCCTTCGGCTTCGACTCCGGCTTCTTGATGGCGCGCATCCAGGCGCTGACCGGACGCCGCGTCTGGGCGCTCGGCGAGCACGCATGGTGGCATGTGCCCGGTCTTCGCCGCCTCGCCGCGGCCGCCAACACGGTCGACGGCACTCCCGAGAACGCCGACAAGATCCTCTGCGCCGACGAGCTGCTCCTCGTCTTGCCCGGTGGTCTTCGCGAGTCGATGAAGCCGCGCGAGCTTCGCTATCGCCTCCTTTGGGGCAAGCGCTATGGCTTCGTTCGCGCCGCGCTCCGCAACCAAGCGCCGCTCGTCCCGATCGCGTCGATCGGCGCGGAAGACATCTTCGATCTCGTCGGCAACGCGTTTGCGCGCTCACGGAAGCTGCACTTGCCCTTCCCGCTCCCCCGCCCCGCGCACCTCGTCCCGATCCCGCACTTTGCGCCCATCCGCTACGTCGTCGGCGAGCCGATCCCGATGCCGCCCGCGGAAGACCATGGCTCGCCGGCGGATCCCGATCTCGTCGCTCGCCGGTTGCGGCGCGAGGTCGAAGGCGCACTCCACGAAATGTTCGAGAGCTACCTCACCCAACGCACAGGGTTTGGCTGACTCTTCGCATCATCTCGCTCGGGTCAATGTCGTTCGAGATAATGCACCGTTTGCGGATCGTTTTTGCGCCTGTCGATCCTTGCATGATGCACATGCAAGCCATGCATTCGCTCGCAGGTCTTGCGCGTTCGCAGCGGATGCGCGAACGAATTCCTCCGACAAAACCGCTTCGGCATACACGTCGCATGGCAGACGCGCCATGCAAGCAACCACACGCCAAGGCTCTGCGATCAGTGTTTCAAGCCGCACAACCGCACGTAGCGGGACCCATCCGATCGTCACATCGAGGAAGACCGCGGCGGCGCTCCTGACGGCGTGTGCAGTGGCGATGGGCGTCGGCTTCGCGGCGTTCTTCGGAGCGGCCGGCTTCGCCGCCTACGCGGTGGGCCTCCCGGTCGGCCTCTTCGTGCTCTGGCACTCGGCCGATACGCTGCGCTCCGACGAAGAGCCGCGCGAGCAGGAGTAAGCTCACTCGATCGCGACGCGGATCGTTCGGAAGCTCGTTCCGCCGCGCGCGTCACGGAGCACGACGAAGATCGTCCCATGACCTCCGGGCGTCGACCCGGCCGTCCATGTGTTGTCGCTCGCGACCTCGGCCTCAGCCTCGGCGCGCCCAGTGCGAGCTCTCTCGAAGTGGCCCACTGTCGTGAGCCACGTCACCACCATCGACTCGCGTCGTTCCACGATCTCACGGCGATCGGGGTCATAGCTCACGTAGCTCTCCGCGCCGCCACAAGGAACCTCCGTGCACGTGGGCCAGGTCGCGCGCAGCGTGACGGATTGATTCGCTCGCACGCGTAATTCGCTGCCATCGTCGAGGGCTCCTCTGTCGTCGCTCAACGCGAGCTCGGGGTTCGTGTTCGTCACGTAGCGGCGTTCGAGCTCGCTCGTGAGCTCCTGGGTCGCGGAGGGTAACCCGCAGCGGATCCGCACCTCGAACAGCGTCGCCGCCGCATGCGCGCTGCGAACGAGGCCCGCTTGAAAGTAGCCGCCGGTGCCGTCGGGATCCGCCGCGCGCCCGGCCGACTCCCCTGCCTTGGCCACGGGACGATCAGGCCCGAAGACGCGGCAGGCGTCGCGCGGAAGCTTGGCGCGAATGGAAGGCGAAGAGCCCGCGAGGAGCTCCACAGCCGGGGTCTTCGTCCCGATCGTCCGAGAGTCTGGCGTGAAGGGCCACGTCGTGGTGCCGCGTCTGCTCTTCTTGATCGAGGTCGCCGGCAGCCTGATGGCGGGCGGGTGCAGGCCGGCGCTCGACGACGACCCATCGCGGATCGAGGGTCCACGAATTCTCGCGGTGCGCGCCGAGCCAGCGGCTGCCAGCGTACGGCGAGCCGCGGCTCGATCGCTCCGTGCTCGGAGAAGGCGCCGATGGACGGAGTCTCCCCTTCGATCGGGGTCTTTCGACTCACCGACGACAAATAGGGATCGAAGCGTACGCCGGGGACGATGTGAAGCACGTCATCACCGAACGGCGCGGCGTCGAGCTCGACCCAAGGCGCGATCCCCGCCTGCAGCACCGTCCAGCGATCGGCGTTGATCCGATCGGTTGGCCTTCGCGCGCCGGCGTGGTGATCGACCCTGCGCGCGCCACCTTCGTCACGCTGACCTCCCCGTCGAGGCCGATCGCGACCGTGAGCGCTCGATGCACACGGCCGGTCACCTGGCGACTGATAGACGACGGTGAGCGGCGCAGGAGCTGCCGCGAGCTTGCCCGCGATCTTCGCGATGAGAGGCTTCTGCGCGCTTCCACCCGAGCCGTAGATCGGAGGCGGCGTGAGCGCCGAACACAAACCCGCCGCCGGCGCGGTGCCCGCATAGAAGAGGAGAGCGAGCGCTGTGGACGTCGTCGCCGCGGCGCTCCTCGCCCTTCGCGCTCTCGTCCTCCCTATTCCCACCGAGCTTCGCGTCGCCAACGTCTTGTTTGACGAACGTCTATCCGTTATAGTGAACACATGTCGGCCGTGAGCACTTCGGATGCCAGCAGCAAAACGCAGGCGCTTCATGAGATCAGCCCACCCACGCCG
>JBGAFW010000040.1:0-94973 GCA_044227045.1 Labilithrix sp. | reverse complement strand
AGGCGCCCAGGGCTCGCGAACGGTCTCCGTGCAGCGCGTCGTCTACTCCCAGAAGCGACCGCGGTTCGTCGCCTGGTGCCACGCGTCGAGCAAGCTCAAATGGTTTCGCGTCGACCGCGTCACGCGACCTCGTCCCGACCCCGTCGAGCCGTATGTCGCACGCTCGACGGAAGACGTCGACCGGCTCGTCGCCGAGAGCCTCGACGGCTTCCACGGCGACGGCACGTCGTACGACTGCACCTTCTTCGTGAGCGGCAACGACCACCGCTGGATCACGCGCAACCTCCCGACCGCGAACACCGCGTCATCGTTCGTCGTCGATCCGCGCCGCGACGGCGCGCTCGTCAGCGTCACGACGAGCGCGCTCGACATCCTGGCGCGCTTCCTCGTCGGCCTCGGCCCAAGCGCACGCGTTCTGTCACCCGCAGCGCTCCAACGCCGAGTCTGCGAGCTCGCCGAAGGAGCGCTCGAGGCCAACCGCGGAGCGGAACAGCCGCCCAGTCAGCGCTATCCGCATGGCCGGTTGGGACGCACGGAGATCTCATGATACCGCTCGCGCACACCCCAGCGTGCTAGACGAATGCGTTATGGACCGAGCGTCGGCATCATGTCGCTCCTTCCTTCAGACGCGGGTGACAACGTGAGCAGGCCACTTCTGCTGGTGCTGCGGGCGCATGAAGGCAAACGAAGGATTCTCGGGCAGAGGCCATGCTCGCCACGTCTGCAAGGATTGCAGCCGACTCGGGCCCGACGAGCTGGCTTACCAGCAGGCCGTCCGGGACATCGATCGGATGATTCACTGGGAGACCGGGCGGGTGACGCGGAAGCAGCGCAACAACTTCGAGCGGTTCCTCCAACATCCCAACGAGCGCATTCGGCACTATGCGGAAGGAATCGCGGCACGAGACTGCGGTGGTGTGGATGAGGGGACGGGAGATGTTTTCGTTCCTTTTTCCTTGAACGATCAGAACGAGTAGGCGCATCCCGATCATCCCGACATTGCGTTTGAAGCGGACTGGGGAAAATCTGGGGAGAACGCTGGGTATGCGGGGGAAGGCTCACGCGATTGGCTCCGCGTGCAAACCTTCTTTCGTAACGCCGCAGGGGCGCTTCTGGCGCCTCCCGTAGGGGAGCTCGAGATTCAGAAACGCCACGTGCTCGTGTCAGAGGTCGCTCTCCAAAAGAAGAAGTCGAGCAAGAGAGACTCGACATCCAAAACAGGGGCAAGGCGAACGACTCGGTCATCACACAAGCGATAATCGCGCACATCGATGCGCAACTCTCCGATTCGCCACTCTGCGTTACGCTGATCGCGGGAGCTCGCGCTCGGCGCGTTCGATGAGAGCGGCGAGCCATGCCGCGGGAATTTGCGCCTCGGCGAAGACTTGAAGCATCAGGCAGCCAGATGCGTCACGTTCGATGATGGCGCGGCATACATCACTCTCGTACACCTCGATCCGAAGCTCGAAGTCACGAGTTGGGTTGGTCGTGATGTCGGCGCGCCATCGATCGTCGGTCATGGCGGGCTCAAAACGCGAGGTCGCGTTGGCAGACGTCGAAGGGTGGGACGCACTTGGTGATGTCACGCTCGTAGGCGCCGACTGTGGCGTCTTCGGGGTTTGATTGGAATTCGCCGCAGAAGACGGCGGAGTCGACAATCGCATAACGGCCTTTGCCGAAACGTAGCGTCTGAATTTCGGCGCCCACGAATTGGCCCGCGCCGGCGACGGCGTGGAGCAGCGGAAAGCCTTCATCCAGATAGCCAGGGACCGCCTTGATGTCGGCTTGAAGGTCGAACGCTCCGAATTCACGCGTGCAGCCTTGGTATTCGCCGATCAGGCGTCGCCGGCAACTGTCGCTTGCGCTCGGGACGTTCAGCACCTCGTGCCCGTCGGTGATCTTGTCGATATCGGGGTTGCAGCCACCTGATGTCTTTGGCGCTGCTTTGACCGGTGGGATGCATGCATTCATCGTCGTTGGCGGAGGCAAGCGCGCGGACGAGACGCCCGTCTCGGGCAGGACGACGAGCGCGGTCGGGCTCGGCGTCGACTCGCCTAGGGCGTTGAAGGCGCGGACGCGATACTCGACTTGCTCTTTCGGCAAGCGATGATGATGCTCGAGCGAGCGCACGTCGGGGTTGAGGACGGCGACGAGCTGCCACTCCTCATTCCCCTTTTGCGCTTTTCGCTCCACTTCGTAGCCGGCGGCGCTCTTTGCGGTCGCCTCCCACGCGAGGCGCACCACGAAGGCGCCGTCGGCGCGCGCGGTGAGCTTCGTCGGTCCCGGCGGAGGCGTGAGCGGAGAGGGCACCTGCAGCGTGACGTTCGGCGACCACGCGCCCGTGGAGCCCATGCGCGCGCGATACGTGTACTTTACACCATGAACGGCGGCGTGGAGATGGCGCGTTCCCTTGTCGAAGGTGTCGTGTTGAACGGTGGCGGAGCTGCCGCTGTCGCTGTTGCTGTTGCCGGCGGCGCTCGCGAGCTCGCGTTCGATCTCGAGCTTTTTTCCGCCTGTCATGGCCTTGGAGAGCGTGACCTCGATCATCGCCGTGCCGACGGTGTGGAGCGTGACGGTGGGGCCGTCCTTGACGGAGATCGTCTGCGTGTCGTCTTTGACGTCATCGTTGATCGCGACGGCGGCCGGGCTGGCGTCGGGCGGTGTTGCGGGCGCGATGGCCGCGCCATCTGCGTCACGCGAGGACGCGATCGTGATCGCCGAAGCGTCGGCGGCGAGCGCTTCGCTGGCAGGCTTCGGCTTCGTGCAGCTCGCCGCGAAGGTGCTGGCCAGCACGGCGGTGGACAGGAGCTTCGTGTTCATCGGTCAAGAGACTACGCGGGGAGAAGCACGAGCGTCATGGCAATAGCCATAAGGGTGCCATTGCCATCGATCGTCATTGCAATAGCCAAAGATCGTTGGCGCTGCGGCGGCTCTTGTCGATCGCGCCGCCGAACAGCACGGTCTGATGGTGATTGGCGTCGTAGGCGAGCGCGCACGAGCGGCGGGCGCGTGGGCCGTTCGGGCCGCGTGACCAGCTGGCGCCGTTCCAGAGCCACGTCTCGTTGAGGAGGTCGCCACCGTCGATTCGACCTCCGACCATGATGACGAGCCTCCGATCGCTGTCGTACGCCATGCACTGCCCGGTGCGCGCCGAAGGGGCTTCTCCGCTCGGCGACGCCTTCTCCCATGTGGTGCCGTCGAAGAGCCACGTCTCGTCGCTGGCCGAGCCGTTGTCGGCGCGCGCGCCGCCGAAGAGCACGACGCGTCCGCGCGCGGCGTCGTACGCCATGCCTTGGCCGCGGAGGCCGATCGGCGTGGTCGGAGGGCGCGTGCGCTGCACGGTCGTGAGCGGATCGATGAGCCACGTGTCGCTGATCGGGTCGTTGACCTCGAAGCCGCCGAAGCCGACGAGCTTCTTGTTCTTCGCGTCGTAGGCCATCGCGAAGCCCGCGAGCCTTGGCGGCAGGTTGGGGAGCGGGCGCTCTTGCCAGCCTGAGCCGTCGAGCTCCCAGATCTGCGCGGCTCCGCCTTGCCCGCCAAAGAAGACCGAGACCGCTCGATCGGAGTCGTAGGCGAAGCCAAAGCCTTGCCGCTCGGGCGGCGATGGCGTCAGCGTCTTCTGCTCCCACGCGGAGCCGTCCCATTCCCAGGTATCGGCCATGCGCTGATCACCCGCGAGACCTCCGAAGAGGACCACGCGTCCGCGCTTCGCGTCGTAGACCATGCGCGCGCTATGGCGTTTGGACGGAACCGTCTGAGCGTTGTTGACCGGCTTCCATTCGGTGGGCGGAGGAAGTGCGGTTGTGCTGCCGCTGCTGCTCGAGGACGAGCCATCGCCTGCCGCGGCGTCGTTCGATAGTCCTGCGTCTCCGTTCGATCCTGACGACGAGCTCGCGGTCGCCGGATCCGCGAGGCCCGACGTGTCGACGAGGATCGAGCACCCCGCAAGACAACCGAGAGCGCCGAGTGTGGTGATTGCCCTACGGATCGGGGAAGAAGCGCGCTCTTCGCTCGGTTTGCTCGTGTCGCCGCGATGGCCATGCGTGAGGGTCGAACGCGTGCGCATCGAGGAACGAGTCGCTCACTTCTTCTTGCACATGACGCCCGTCCACGCGAAGCCGTCGGGGCAGGACGGAGGGGCGTCCGGCTCGTCGTCCACCACGCGCGTCGCGCTCGAGGCGCTGCTGCTGTGAGGCGCCGCGGCCGACGACTCTAGCGACAGCTTGGGACCAGGCTTCGGCGCGGGCTTCTTCGTCGGCTTCTTCGAGCTGGGCTTGCCCGCTCTCGTGGATGACGACGAGGATGCGGAGAGCGATGACGAGTCGGATGGCGGCGGGGGCACCGGCTCGTCACCGAGGCCAGACGTGGGCTCCTCTTGGGGTGGCGGCGGGACGCGCGCCGGGTTCTCGCCAAGGCGAATCGGGATCAAATCGAGACGCGTGATCGCTTGGCACTCGGGCGGCGGCGCGGATGCGGACGGCTCCGCCTTGCGACACGCCATGAGATCGCCATCTTTTGCGGTCGCTTTGCGCGTAGATGCGCTGCTGCCGCCACCTCCGACGCCGAACATCTCGGCGACCGCCGAGGCTTGCCCGCTCGTGCCGGTGCCCATCGCGAACGCGCCGACGTACGCGCCGCGAATGACGTGCGTGGCGCCGTCGCAGTCGCCGTCGAGATCGGCCGAATGGACCTTCTTCAAGGGCGTGCGCTTCTTGCCGACCGTGATCAGCGCGAGCTCGAGGGTGCTGCCCGCCTTGAGATCGGCCGAGAGCTTCGCGCCCGAGATCGGGATGTTGGCCTCGACCTCGTCCTTCGACTGCATCTGGACGACGTCTTCTTTGCGGCTGACGCCGTTGAAGACGTACGTCGCGCCCTTCACGCTGCACGACTTGAGGAGCTTCAGCTCCTTGCAGTTGTACGAGACGACCGCGACGCCGTCTTGCATCGCGACCTCGAAGTCCGATCGCTCGCTCGACCGAAGATCGACGACGAGCGGCTCGCCTGGCGCGGGCTTGCACGCCTTGATGACGGACTCCTCCTTGAGAGCATCCTTGGCCGTGACGTCTTGTGGCCGGAGCTTGTCGCCGACCTTCCCGCTGCTGCCGCATCCAAGCGACCCAACGAGGCCAAGAACAGCGAACCCAACGTGCAATAGGCGAGGCGTCTTCATGATTTGTTCTTCGAGAAGATGCAATCGCACCATGAAGTGCGGGTCAAGGTGTGAGCTTTCTGGCGGGTGGCGGATGTGGGCAAGCGTAAAGCGCGCAGCGCCGACATCGAAACGCTCCGTTTGCGTGTAGTTTACAAATATTCGGCGATCCGACGCAGATCGCGCTCGGTGGTGCCCGCGGGCATCGCGTAGCGCGCCGCGGGCATGACGTCGAGCAGCGGCGCGATCGCGAAGGCTCGCTCGGCGAGGCGTGGATGCGGGATCACGAGGCGCGGAGGGTCATCGACCGTGATGTCTCCAAACAGGAGGATGTCGAGGTCGATCGAGCGCGGGCCGTTGCGCACGTACGTGCGGGGGTCGCGGTTTCGTCCGAGGTGCTGCTCGATCACGTGGAGCGCCTCGAGCAGCGCGTGTGGAGTGGACGCCCACGCGACCAACACCGCCGCGTTCAAGAAGGCGGCCTGGCTCGCCGCTTCGCTCGTTGTGTTGCTCGAGTCGCTGAGGTCACCGACGAACGCGGTCTCGTAGATCGACGAGCGCGCGCGGACGGGCGCGATCGCATCGATACGTCGCGTCGCCTCGCGCAACGTGGCCAGGCGATCTCCGAGGTTCGAGCCGAGCGCGATGACCGCAGGCGTCGCGATGCTCAGGGAGCGTTGCCCTGCACTTGAAGCGGGTTGGTGAGCTTGCCCGTGAAGCCGCCGTTCACCTTGCCGTCTTGGACGAAGAAGAGGAAGGCGCCGTCCTTCAAGCCACCGAGCGACGCTTCGACCGTGACGATCGCGCCGGCCGCGGTGTCGAAACGAATGCCGTGCACCTCGGTCGTGGTGGTGGACTTCGCGTCCACGCGCGAGGCGGTGGAGGACGTGACGAACCCACCAGGGAGCTGGGTGGCGTCGATGTTCGTGATGTTGCCCGACGCGGCCGCGGCGCTCACGGAGAAGTCACAGCTCTGGCGCGTCTGGTTCGTGTCACACGTCCACCAGATGTGCCAGTGACCGCCCTTTCCGTATTCGATGAAGACGCCCACGCCGTCGCCACCGTTTGCGTTCATCGTCTGATCGGTGTCGATCTCGACGAGCATCGGCGACGGTGAGGTGGAGCCGGACGAAGAGGACGTGCTGCCACCTGACGAGCTCGTCGATCCTGACGGCGCGGGCGCCGGATCCGAGGAGTAGGCCGGCGCGGGATCGGGGCCGAGCCGACGTGGCGGCTCGTTCTCGTAGACGCATGCAGCCGACGCGGCGGTGAGAAAGAAAAGTCCGGACCCAGCGATCAGCGAAGAGCGGCTCATGATCATAGTGGTTTCTTCGTGTGCTTCGTTTCGATCAAAGGAGACAGGCCGAGCGCGCCATCGAGCTTAGCGCTTCTTGAACGTTCCGGAACGGTGAGCGCCATTCGAAGGCGTCGAAGGACGCGGCGACGAGACGCTCGGCGACGAGGAGCGGAAGGTGGGCGACTGGACCGCAGGCGAAGACGACCGGAACGTCGTCGGCGGCGCCGACCGCATCACGGGCGGCGAGGGCGAAGGCGACGAGGAGCGGAACTGCGACGCCGACGATCGCATCGAGGGCGAGCTCGAGATGCTCGGTGACGACGAGCGGAACGACGGCGGCGGAGAGGACGCCGGAGGCGTGGAGCTTCGGAAGGTCGACGAGCCCGCGCTCGGTCGCGGATCGGTGCGCGCCATCGAGGACGACGAGGAGAACGACGAGGTCGACGGAGGAGCGCTGCTCGGCGCCGTCATGCTCGACGAGCCGGAGTAACGCGGCGTGGGCGTGGAGACGATCGCGCCGGACGGCGAGCGGTATTGCGGCGACGTCGCGACGGGCACGTGAGACGAAGGCATCGGCGTTCGCTCCGCACCTGGCGAAGAAGGCGTCCCGATGGAGGTCGGCGCGTTCGATCGCGGGACGAACGCGGCGGACGCAGGGCCACGGCTATTTGGCGCAGCGGCCGACGCCGAGCCAGGCACGAGGTTCGACGAAGGCGCGACGCCCATCATGTTGGACGAGCTACGCATGCCTTGCGGTGCTGCGCCGCCTGCGGCCACGGCCGTCTTCGGCGTGGCGAACGCCTGCGCCTTGTCGAGACCTTGATGGCTCGACGGCGGAGCGACGACCATGTCCTTGTTGCCGATCTCGTCGGGACGAGGTCCACGACTTTTGTTGACCGAGGGATTTGCGACGACACGCTGGCCGCCCGCGCCACCGCTCGGACCACCGACGGTGGGGTTCGCGAGATGACGGTCGCCACCACCGCCAACACCAGGCGATGCGGGAACGTAATCGTGCGTGCGCCCGTAGTGCTCGCGCGCGCCTGGACCACGCACGACGTACGTGGCGACTCCGTGCGAGTGGTAGAAATGGTCGTGCGGACAGAACGCGTAGTAGTCGTGGTAGTGGTACCAACCGAACGACCAGCCCACGGCGTAGCCGTCGTACCAGTACCATTCGGGCGGAGCCGGCGCCCAACCGACGTAGCCGTAGCCCGCCGGTCCGGTGCGCCACACGACCCACGCGCCGGCGTAGCGGCGACCCGGAATCCATGACCAACCATGGCCGGGCAAGTACACCCAACGGCCGTAGTGGAAGGGAGCCCAACCCCACTCGTAGTCGGAGACCCAGACGTAGTCGGTCGAGTCGCTGTACGTCCAGTGACCCGCCGTCACGTACGGTTGGAAGTCGGAGCCGACTTCGGCCGACGCGGGGACCCACACGGTGCCGTACGTCGGATCTTGGACCCACGTACCGTGACCTTCGAGCGCGGGCTTGAATTCGGTGAGCGCGCCCGGATCGGTGTCCGCGTACTCGTCGCCGTTCTCTCCGATCAAGACCTCACGCGAGTCTTGCGCTTCCTGTGCACGCGCTTGTTGCTGCGCGCTGAGCTCGGCCGCTGTGGCGGGTGGCGGAGGCGCAACGTATTGCTGCTGCGGGTAGTCCGCTTCGTAGACCGGTGACGTGCCGCAGCCGACGGAGAGCAGCCCGCCGGCAACCACGGCCAGAGCACCCAGAGCTGATCCCATCTTCTTGATCGGCGTGGACAACATGACGTTCACCTTCGAAGCAACACGCGCTCCATCGCTACCCCCTCAAAAATCTTGTGAATCCCTCGGAATCACCTCCGTCTCGACGGACATTATGACCCTCAATCCGAGGGGTTTCATGCTGAGCCGCGGCAGATTAACCGACCTTCATCTTCTCTTCATTCCAGCGTAACCCTGAAGCCACGACACCGGTGTGAATGGTTGGATACGCCTGGCGACCCAACGAGCGCGACCAAAAGGCGCGACCCCGAGCATTAGCGCCAATATTTCGGGACGGTACGCACACGCGACTCACCTATCCCACGATGCAGCTTGAGCTGTGGAAATTGGATGTAGCGCGGCGGGTCTTCACCCCTCGGAACGATCTCCGACTCGATTCGCTGAACCGACTCCGGCGGCTGCCATTCCGTCATGCGCACGTACGCGACGCTTTTCTTCGGCGGAGCTGCCTCGTCTTCGAAGAGCGCAGGCTCATCCTCCGTGCTCGGCTCGTCACATTGGCAAACGGCCTGAGCCGAAGGCGCGCCTTCGATCGGCGTCATTTGGACGGGCGTGCGCGCAGGCGGTGACGAGCATGCCGCTCCACCCATGAAGCCCATGAGCGCGGCGACGACTCCCGAGGTGATCGCACTTCGTCGTGCTCGCATCCTGGCTTCACCTAAGCACCAGGGCTGGGTTCGAGCAACGGACGACCTCGAAAAAAAGAGCGCGAAATCTGCTCGGAAATCACGACCCACACCAATTCGGCGACGGTGATACGCTCTGGCCTTCACAGTTTTGATCTTGCGCGTCGTCGCAGAGCACCGCGCGACACAAGACCGACCGACCACAGCGAAGGTGAGTGAGAGATGGCGCAGACCTCTGGCCAGATGATCGATCGCATCGGAGCGATGCAGGACTTCAAGCTGTATCGCGAGCTCCATTGGGAGGGTTCGTTCGAGGAGTACCTCCAGCTCGTTCGTGAGAAACCGCAGGTGACGCGCAACGCGTACCAGCGGCTTTACGACATGATCATCTCCTTCGGGACCGAGGAGTACATCGACAACAAGAAGAAGCTGACGCGGTTCAACTTCTTCAAGGACGAATTGAACGGCGGCGCGAACGCGATTTACGGGCTCGACATCCCGCTCATGCGCCTCGTCCACGTCCTCAAGGCCGCCTCGGAGGGCTACGGCCCCGAGAAGCGCGTCATCCTTCTTCACGGTCCGGTCGGATCGTCGAAGAGCACGATCGCGCGCCTCCTCAAGCAAGGCATCGAGTACTACTCGCGCACGCCCGACGGCGCGCTCTACTCCTTCGATTGGGTGAACCTCGCGGGCACCGATCTCGCGGGCACGTCGACCGATCGCTTCGCGAGCCCGATGAACGACGAGCCGCTTCGTCTCATCCCGCAAGACTGGCGCCCCAAGGCGGTCGAAGAGCTCGGGCTCTCGAACGATCAGTACAAGGTGCGCGTCGACGGCGATCTCGATCCGGCGAGCCGCTTCATCTTCAAGAACTTGATGACCAAGTACGAAGGTGACTGGGGCAAGGTGATGCGGAATCACATCCGCTGCCGCCGCCTCATCCTCTCGGAGAAGGATCGCGTCGGTATCGGCACGTTCCAGCCGAAGGACGAGAAGAACCAGGACTCGACCGAGCTCACCGGCGACATCAACTACCGCAAGATCGCCGAGTACGGCTCCGACTCCGATCCGCGCGCGTTCAACTTCGACGGCGAGTTCAACATCGCGAACCGCGGCATCGTCGAGTTCGTCGAAATGCTCAAGCTCGACGTCGCCTTCCTCTACGACCTTCTCGGCGCTTCGCAGGAGAAGAAGATCAAGCCGAAGAAGTTCGCTCAGACGGACATCGACGAGGTCATCATCGGCCACACCAACGAGGCCGAGTACAAGAAGCTCCTGAACAACGAGTTCATGGAAGCCCTCCGAGACCGCACGATCAAGATCGACATCCCGTACATCACGAAGCTGCACGAGGAGATCAAGATCTACGAGAAGGACTTCTCCGAAGCGAAGGTTCGCGGCAAGCACATCGCCCCGCACACCCTCGAGGTCGCCGCGATGTGGGCCGTGCTCACGCGCCTCGAAGATCCGAAGAAGCACAACCTCTCGCTCATCCAAAAGATGAAGCTCTATGACGGCAAGGTCCTGCCCGGCTACACGCAGGACACCGTCAAGGAGCTCCGCAAAGAGGCGAAGCGCGAAGGCATGGAGGGCATCTCTCCGCGCTACGTGCAGGACAAGATCTCGAACGCGCTCGTGAACGAAGCGGGCGAAGGCACCATCAACCCGTTCATGGTCATGAACGAGCTCGACAAGGGTCTTCGTCACCACTCGCTCATCACGAACGACGAGCAGCGCAAGCGCTTCCAGGAGATCATCGGCCTCGTCAAACGCGAGTACGAAGAGATCGTGAAGAACGAAGTGCAGCGCGCGATCAGCGCCGATGAAGACGCGATCGCGAAGCTCGCCGCGAACTACATCGACAACATCAAGGCGTACACGCTGAAGGAGCGCGTCAAGAACCGGTACACCGGCCAAGACGAGGATCCGGATGAGCGCCTCATGCGATCGATCGAAGAGAAGATCGACATCGCCGAGAACCGCAAGGACGACTTCCGTCGCGAGATCATGAACTTCATCGGCGCCCTCGCCGTCGAAGGAAAGAAGTTCGCGTGGAGCACGAACGATCGACTCCGTCGCGCGCTCGAGCTGAAGCTCTTCGAGGATCAGAAAGACTCGATCAAGCTGAAGACGCTCGTGTCCGCCGTCGTCGACAAGGACACGCAAGAGAAGATCGACATCATCAAGGCGCGTCTCATGAAGAACTTCGGCTACAACGAAGTCAGCGCCACCGACGTCCTCAACTACGTCGCGTCGATCTTCGCGCGTGGTGACGCGAAGGAATAACGAACCGTCACACGAGACCACAATCGAGATCGCCGGTGCTTCCTACTACGGAGGTGCCGGCGTTTCGCTTTGGTGCGATCGCCGTCCCAACGACGAGATCGGACCCCGCGACAATACACCACGCCCTTCCGGCGATCGATGTTGCCTACCCTCCAAAAGGTCCTCGGCGCAGTCCGCGTCGCGTTGGATCCTTGGAGCACACGATGAACCGAACCACGGCACGCATCGGCTGCGTGGCAGCCCTTCTCTCTGCTTCCACCTATGGCGTCGTCGCCTGCGGCGACGATGACGCTGCGCAACCGAGCCCCAGCAAAGACGCGGGCACCGATTCGAGCTCCTCGCAACAAGACAGCGGCAGCGGTGGTGGCAATGACTCCTCTCCTCCCGACGCGGGAACGATTTCCGTCACGCTCAAGTTCAAGGCGAAGGTCGGGACGGAGGATTTCAAGTGTGGCTCAACCTATGCGAATCAGGGTTCTACGAACGATACGGCCACGCCACGTGATCTGCGGTTCTTCGTCCAAGACGTGAAGCTCCTCGATGGCAGCGGAAAGGAGACCCCGCTAGTGCTCGAGACGCGAGCACCTTGGCAGACCCCCGACGTCGCGCTCCTCGATTTCGAAGACGGTACAGGCAAGTGCGCGAACGGAAATCCCGAGCTCAATGATCACGTCACCGGCACGGTGCCCGCGGGAAACTACACCGGGGTCGTGTTCACGAACGGCGTCCCCACCAACCTGAATCACGTCGATCCCGCAAGCGAGACCGCACCTCTCTCCGCCGGTGGAATGACGTGGGGATGGCTCTACGGGCATCTCTTTCTCAAGGCCGAGTTGGCCTCTGCATCCGCGGATGGTGGCATCGGCCTCCTCCATGTCGGGTCGATCGGTTGCACCAACACGTCCGACGGAGGCGATGATTTCGAGAAGGGCCCGACGGTCCCTTGCTCTCAGCCCAATCGAAACCTGGTCAAGCTGACAAGCTTCAACCACGCCACCAACACCATCGTCCTCGACGTGAAGGCCCTCTTCGCCTTGACGGACCTGACCACATCGAGCCAGTGCCACTCGGACGGTCCCGTCTGCACGCCGCTCTTTGCGAAGGTCGGCCTCGACTTCGATGGCGGGGCACGCCTTCCAACCGCACCAGCGTTCCACGTCGAGTGACGCCATGAGCAGGCCCGGCTTTGGTGCAAGAGGATGGACCGCCGCGCTCGGGACTGCCGCCGCATTCGTGTGTGTCGTCGTGGGGTGCAGCGCAGGCGATCCCGCGACACCGTCCTTGGATGGAGGCGCAGCCGTAGATGCACCATCGACCGACGCGACTCCACTTGCCGACGCGAGCGTGGGCGACGCTGCGTCGCCGCCCTACGACTGGAATCTGCCTCTTGGTTTCCCTGTCCCCGTCGTTCCAAGCGACAACCCGATGACCAAGGAGAAGGTCACGTTGGGGCGCCGAATCTTCTACGACAAGCGACTCTCGAAGAATCAGACGCAGTCGTGCGCGAGCTGCCATCGCCAAGAGCTCGCGTTCACGGACGGCCGCGCGCAGGGCCTCGGATCGACAGGCTCTCTCCATCCCCGAAGCGCGATGAGCCTCGCAAACGTGGCCTACACCGCGACGCTCTCCTGGGCGAATCCACTCCTGACCAGCCTCGAACGACAGGCGCAGATCCCGATCTTCGGCGAGGATCCGGTCGAGCTCGGAACGACGTCGACGCCCGATCTCGAGGCGCGCTTCGCCGCCGAGCCGCTCTACGTCGACCTCTTCGCCAAAGCATTCCCAACGGATCCGAAGCCGATCACGCTCGCGAATCTTCTCAAGGCGCTCGCGTCCTTCGAGCGGACGCTCATCTCAGGCAACAGTCCGTTCGACCGGTGGGCGCAGAAAGTGGACGCGAACGCCATGAGCGAGTCGGCGAAGCGTGGTTACGCCCTGTTTCACGGGGAGAAGTTCGAATGCTTCCACTGCCACATCGACCCGCTCTTCACCGACCACGTGACGTGGATCGGCAAGCCGTTCACCGACCGCCCCTACCACAACACCGCCCTCTACAACATCGATGGCAAGGGTGGTTACCCCGCCCCAAACACTGGCGTTGAAGCCGTGACGAAGCTGCCGAGCGACATGGGGCGCTTCAAAGCCCCATCGCTCCGCAATGTCGCCGTGACGGCTCCGTACATGCACGACGGCTCGATCGCCACCCTCGAGGAGGTCCTCGATCACTACGTCGCCGGCGGCCGGACGATCGCGAGCGGGCCGAACGCCGGAAACGGGAGCGCCAGTCCGCTGAAGGATCCCATCATCGTGCCCCTCACCGTGACACCAGACGAGCGCGCGGACGTCATCGAATTCCTCAAGAGCCTGACGGACAGCGACTTCCTCACGAACAAGACATTCTCAGACCCTTGGGTGAACCCATGAGCCGCACGCCCTTGCCCGCGCCTTTCTCCTCGTCATCGGCTCGATTGCCGACGGTTGGCGTAGCTCTCCTCGCAGGGGTTGCCGTGATCGCGATCGCGTGCTCCTCGTCCGACGGAACAGCAGCGCCTGCTCCCGATTACACAGGCTCGTGCAGCATCCTCGCGTCGCGCTGCCATGGCATCGCCAACGATCTCGCGAAGGAGTGTCATGACCTGGGGCATGGTGGGGACATCGCGAAGTGTGGACCGAAGAAGGACGAGTGCCTCGCCGTCTGCCCTGAGGGAGCAAGCGAGCCGAGCGACGCTGGGGCGAGTGATGCTTCGGACGCACCGCTGGATGCGACCCCCGATCCGGCGTGCGTGACCTACTGCACGTGCATGAAGGCAACCTGCTCGTCGATGACGAACTACCCCTTCACCGACGAGAGCACGTGCTACAGCGCCTGCGCAGTGTATTCGGCAGAGGCGAGAACGTGCTTTCAAGCCTTCTGCGTCGAGGCGACCGACAGCGGCGCCAAGGATCACGCCTGCGAGCACGCGACGGGGAAGCTCGGCGTTCAAGAGTGCCCCTAGCGCCAAGGCGCCGAGAAGAAGCCTCCTGCATTTCGTCGAGGATCGTCTGTGGGAGCGCGCAGCTTTCGTGTATGACGCGTCTCATGCGCTCTCTTTCGTTTGCTGCCGCTTTCGTGTTCGTCTCGGTGATCGCGCTCGCCGGATGCGACAAGCTCCTGAAGAAGGACGACAGCGCCGCGCCGGAGGCCAAGGCCGCGGGCGGCAAAGGCGGTGGCGGGTGCTCGGTGCCGACCGACAACGTCGTCAAGAAAGACTGGACGTTCCCTGCGGGCTGCAAGCTCACGTTGAACGAAGGCCTCGTCGTCGACGAGGGCGCCACGCTCACGATCGAAGCGGGCGCCAAGCTCTCGTTCGGATCGGGACGCATGCTCCACGTCCTCAAAGGGAAGCTCGTCGCGCGCGGAACGGAGAAGGAGCCCATCGCGCTCACGTCGGCAGCGAAGACGCCTTCCGCGGGCGACTGGATCGGCGTCGCCTTCAGCCCCGACGTGACCGCGGGCAACGTGATGGATCGCGTGACGATCGAGTTTGCAGGAAACTCGAATCGCTTCGGCACCGGCGTCGAGGCAGCGGTAGGCATCGACGGAGTACAGAGCGGGCGCATCACGATCACGAACTGCACGTTTCGAAAGAACAAGGGCGTCGCCGTTCACTCGTTGGCCGAGACCGCGTCGTTCGCCAAGCTCGATGGCAACCTCGTTCAAGACAGCGTGAAGCACTCGCTCGAGCTCCACGCCAACACGCTCGGCTCGGTCGGAGCCGCCAACAAGCTCGACAAGCCCGTTCGGATCGAAGGACGCGTGCTCACGACGCAGTCGTGGCCGAAGCTCGATCAGCCTCTCGTCATCGGCGCGCTCGAAATCGGACCCGACAAGGGCGACGCCACGCTCACGATCGCCCCAACCACCACGCTCAAGATGGAGCAAGGAGTCGGCATTCATGTCGGCCTCCACGAGGGCTCGGGCGGCCTCGTCGCGAAGAACGTCGTCTTCACGTCGGCCGCCGCGACGCCCGCGGCGGGTGATTGGAGCGGTATCAGCTTCGCCCACCATACGAGCGCGTCGGTGCTCGACGGGTCGACGATCGAATACGCAGGCCGTCCGTGGGGCGCGGGTCACACCGCGTCGCTCGAGGTGATCGAGCCCACGACGATCGGCAAGCAGGTGAAGATCCTCCGCACCACGCTCCGCAAGAACGCGGGCCACGCGATCGTCTCGCCGAATTGCGGCGACGTCGCGAAGCCGGAGAACGCCAACAAGTCCGAAGGACTCCCGCTCTGCGGAGCCGGCGGCTAGTCACGTCACTCGAACGGAGATGTCACGCCGATACGCTCGCGTGTATCGGGGCGTATCGGCTGTATCCAGCTCGCGCGCAGGACGTCGAAGCATGAATCCTCGATGAATTCGTGGGGTCATGTCTCGGCACGCGCATCGCAATTGCGTGTTCGTCATGAAACGCATTTCGAAGCTCGGTCTCACCGCGATCTCTCTGCTCACGACAGCCATCCTCGGCTGTGACCCTTCACCCGACGCGCCTCCCGCGATCGACTTCACACGCATTCGTGTGGAGCTCGGCGGAACAGGTGGTCACATCGTCTCGGAAGGAGCCCCCGGCTTCGGTCACGCCGGCTTGTTCGGCAATCTGCAGATGGCCTGCGATGGCAAGAGCACGAGCTACTGCGTCCTCGACTACTGCAACGGCCCAAATCAAGAGACCGCTCCGCAGCGCAAGTGCAGCGCTCCGACGGCCGCCGATGGTCGCTACCACGTGACCTTCACCGCCGAGGCGGAGCCAGGAGCACGCTTCGATCATTGGGAGCTCACGCCCGATGTCTCCGAGGACCTAGGCCTCGCGCCGGATCCGACGCTCGCCTTCTCGAACCCACGCGCAGCCACGATGGACGTCTCGTGGGCGGTGAGCGGCAACAAATACAAGTACCGGCTCGCGGCGATCTTCTCGAACGGACCGATCGTCGCGCCGCCCGAGCAAGCGCCTGCTCCTTCACCTCCTCCGCCGCCGCCACCGCCGGTCAAGGCACCAGTCACGACGGGCTGCACGTCGGCGCCGATCGATCTCATCGAGGCTGGCGCGACGCATCCAAGCGATCTGCTCGTCCTTTGTGGATCGATCGTCACGACCAAGAAAGATGGAAGCGGCGCGGCCGTCGTCGCTGCTGGCCCGGCGACCACCTTCGCGAGCGACGATGCGTTCGTGTACTTCGATGTGCCCGAGGCGGGCGGCTACCGCGTGCATCGCACGTCGCTCGCCGGAGGCGCATCGCAGCCGGTCGGTCCGCTCTCGACGAAGCCGATCACGTGGATCGGCGTCGACAAGTCGTACGTGTACTTCACCGGCAACAGCGCGCTCGGCGATGGTCTCTACAGCGCCTTCAAGGACGGGACACCCTACCCCGAGACGCTCTCGCACTTGATGTACAGCGAGACGAAGGTCGCCGGCGCGACGGTGGACGGCTCGAACGTCATCTTTGCGTTCGATGACAACAGCGGCAACGGCACTGTGAAGATCGCGTCGCTCCCCCAAGGCTCGGACAACACCGCGATCCCGATGACGCTCGCGGCCGACGTGAAGCTCCCGAAGGCGCGGCTCCATCAGGGCGCGATCGGGACGTATTGGGGAACGATGCTCCTCGATCGCAACGAGGGGACCGCCAAGCCGCTCGTCTCGGTCGACGCGCGCGACTCGTTCTCGAGCGGACTGGATCTCTACTTCACGACCGACACGTGCTTGAATCGCGTGCCGATCTCGTCGGGCGCGCCGACCACGCCGATTGACTGCAAGGTGGCGCCCACCGGCGCCGTCGTGGTGGATGCGACGTCGGTCTTCTGGCTACGCGCGAACGAAATCGCCAAAGCACCGAAGTGACGTCTTTGCGTGATTCGTGAGCGCGAGATCGAGCTCATGAGCGAAAAGAAGAGCCGTTTGCTATGCGCTGGCGACAGAAGGTGATGTCATCGATCGATGACGAAGTCGCTGCGATGGGTCCCGAGGACACGCGCCATGACGATGTTTGCAGTGTGCACCTTTTCACTGCATCTCATCGCGTGTCCTCAGAAGACCGAGGTCGCGCCGGCGACCGACGCGTCTCCCACGGCGACCGCACCCCTCACCGCCGAGACGGCCACCGCGAGCGCGGCGCCTCCCGCGGCGAGCGTCGACAAAGCGAAATGCGCTACGCTGAAAGACAAGCACGTCATCCTTCGCGAGAAGGATAGCCTCGCATGCAAGACGGACGAAGACTGCCTCTGCTTCGGCCTCTGCGGGTTCAACGGGTGGGGAGCTGCCAGCGCCGCGACGGCGAAAGAGCTCCTCGCGGTCGAGAACGAGGCGAAGGCCGCCGGCTGCGTCGACGGCATCCGTTGCGGCGGGTGGTCGTGCATCCCGAGCTGCGTCAAGAACAAGTGCACGCACAGCAAGCATCCGTTCTGACGACTCAATAGATGACGTCGATGTAGCGATCGCACGGTACGTGATCGGCGCGGCACGTGAGCTTCAACTTCTTCGCGGCCTTGAGCACGCAGCTGTTCGCTCCAACACACAGCTCACGACGCTCGTGCCGATCCCCGAGCGTCCCTAGGTTCTCCGAGCTCGAGTAGAGGTGAATCCGCACGATCGACTCGGGCGGGCACTTCGCGTCCACGCCGCACGTCGCCCAGGTCGACACGATCGACGGCGTGAGCTCGCTCACGACCGCATCTCCCTCTCCCATGATGACACGCGGGAGCTTTTTCTTCGGACCAGGCGGAGCCTGACTCGCGAGCGCCGACACAGTGGGCACCGGCTCGGTGGACGCATCGGCGATGGCCGACGCCTCGGGAGGCGGAGGCACCGCGACGATCGACGCAGAGGGAGGCGGCACTTCGGCGAGCCTCGCGTCGTGGCGCGATCGCCGCGTCCACGCGAGCACGAAGAGGACCGCGCCCGAGAGCAGCACGAACGCGACGGCACCTCCAAAGATGAGGATCGCGCGATAGGCCGCGCGACTCTCGTCGCGTCGCGCCAGCGGAGGCGCGGGCGTCGTGCGCCTCGCGGTGGGCGCCGGAGTCGGCTGCGTCCGAGAGAGCGAGAGCGCGAGGGCTGGACGTTGCTCTTTCGACGTCGCCGGCGTGGGCGGGATCGCCGCGAGCGCCGCGATGAGCTCGGCCATCGAGGCGAAGCGTCGCGCCGGATCCTTCTCGAGGCACCGCATCACGATCGCGTCGAGCTCCGCGGGCACGCTGGGTCGTCTCGTCGTGACGTGCGGGGCAGGTGCGTTCAGCACGTTCATGAGGAGCTTCGGCACCGTCGTCCCCTCGAACGGAAGATCGCCGGTGAGCAGCTCGAACAAGCACACGCCAAGGCTCCAGATGTCCGAGCGCGCGTCGACCGTGCTCTCGCCACGCACTTGCTCGGGCGACATGTACGCGGGGCTTCCAAAGCCTTCTCCGGTACGCGTCAACGCCTCGGCGGTGGGTCGCGTGTCCTTCACGATCCCGAAGTCGATCACCTTCACGGTCGGCGCTTCGCGATCGCGGCGCTTCGCGAGGAAGATGTTCGCGAGCTTGACGTCACGATGCACGAGGCCGATCGCATGCGCCGCCTGGAGCGCGCTGGCGGCTTCGGAGATGTAACGAATGGCGTCATCGACCTTCGCGACGCCGTCTTTCGCGAGGAGCGACTCGAGCGTCTCTCCTTCGAGCAGCTCGGTGACGAGGTACGGAGATCCATCGTCGAGCACGCCGCCTTCGTAGACCTCGACGGCGTGCTCGGTTCGAAGCGCCGCGATCGCTTGCGCTTCACGCATGAAGCGCGCGTGGCTGAGCGGCGTCATCTCACCGAGGATCACCTTCACGGCGACGAGGCGTCCGAGCCGCTCGTCACGCGCCTCGAGCACGACCCCCATCCCGCCGCGACCACACTCGCGCTGAACGCGAAGCTTGCCCGCGAGGAGCGTCCCCGGTGCAAAGACGGTGCTCGCGTCTCGCTTCGCACCGTCTGCAGGGAGGGTGGGCGACGCCATCCTGCGCCGCCCTCAGCTCATCTCGTCCGTCGTGACCTTGCGACCGAGGATGACCGTCGTGGGTCCGAAGCGCCATCGAACGTCGATCTCGGAGAAGCCGGCCTCGCGCATCATCTCGATCTCTTCGTCGATCCCGAAGTAGCGATCCTCGACGGCCCACTGCGCGAAGCGCTCGAACGCTTGGGCCTCGGTGTCTCCATGCGCGACGAGGTGCTCGGCCCACCTCCGACGAAGCGGGCTCGAGAGCGACGTCGCCTCGGGCATCGACGCGTCGGCGTTGATGAGGACACCACCCGGACGAAGTGACTCGTAGATGTTTCGATACACAGCGCACTTGTCGTTGCGATCGTGAACGTGATGAAGCGAGAGCGACGCGATCGCGGCGTGCACGTGAGGCAATGGCTCGGCGAACGATCCGTGCATGAGCTGCACGCGATCGGCGCGCGCTTCGAGACGCGCAGCGGCCTTCGCGAGCATCTCGGCGTCGGCGTCGAGCAGCATGATCTGCACGTCGGGCAACGCGCCGAGCACGCGATCGGAGAGCGCTCCGGTCCCGCCGCCGAGATCGATCACCCGCGCAGGCCCCATCGGAAGGTGCTCGCGGAGCGCGCCGACGACTTCGTCCATCATCGTGTCGTAGCCAGGGACGAATCGACGAATCTCCACGTCGTACTCGGCCGGCGTGACCTCGAGGTGCTTCGAAACGGAGTGGGTCGTCATGTGGCGGCGGGCAGCTCGTGATGCCGCCGTGGATCCTACCGCGGCGCGCCAACTAGATCGGACGCAGCTCGATTTTCGCAGGCTTCGATCCAGTAAGAGATCGTCCTACACGTGTTTTTCGCGCTGTTTTGCGGTGCCTTTGACAGTTCAGTCAGGTCAGAAAATTGCAGCCAAAAGAGACGCTTTGTCTGTTTTCTGATTCACGTACGACGTGAAGCAGGGGGATCGAGGAGGAGAGAGGTCAGTGAAGAGCGCCACAACGACGAACCGCTTTGGAGGCCGGCTCACGGCGACGATCATCGCATGCGTCATCGCGACGGCATGCTCGATGGACGATGAGTCCGGGGCAACACCCGGCGTTGGTCCCGACGGCATTCCGACCGGCAACCCGAACGGCGCCGCGGACGGCTCCGATTGCACGAAGGGCTTCGACTGCAAGTCGGGCGTGTGCGGCGGAGGCAAGTGCGCGATCCCCTCCTCGACCGACGGTGTTCGTAACGGTGACGAGACCGGCCTCGACTGCGGAGGCGCGGCGCCTCCATGCGCCGCTGGTCAAGCGTGCAACACGGGCGGCGACTGCATCAGCGGCGATTGCCAAGGAAACAAATGCACCGACGGTCCGCCGGCGCGCGCCGACGACGGCAAGAAGAACGGTGACGAGAGCGACGTCGACTGCGGAGGCAAGTCGACGCAAGCGCCGGCATGCGCGGACGGAAAGACGTGCAACGTCGCCGCGGACTGCGCGAGCAAGGTGTGCGGCGCCGACAAGAAGTGCGCGGTGCCTACCGGGACCGATCAAGTTCAGAACGGCGACGAGAGCGACGTCGACTGCGGCGGCAAGACGACGGGCGCGCCGAAATGCGCCGTGGGCAAGGCGTGCGCGAAGCACGAAGACTGCGCGTCCGACGGCTGCGACGATCAGAAGAAGTGCGCGAACGGCCGAAGCTGCACGCAGCTCAACGGCGGACGCACCTGCGGACAAGGCGAGGTCGGCGATCCGCAGGCCAAGCACGAGAGCTGCTGCGAAGCGCTCCCGATCCCGGGAAGCGGCACGCTCCTCGACAAGTACAAGGTCACGTCGGGACGCATGCGCGCGTTCATCACCCGCGTGAACGGCGACGTGAAGGGTTGGTACACCGCCAACAAAGCGACGCTCGCGGATCCCGCGGCGGCGGGGCAGATCGATCCGTACGTGGAAAACCTCCCGAGCGACGTCGACGAAGCCAACACCCATCTCGGCGGCTACATCTTCCTCAAAGAGGAACCGAGCGCCTCGCAAGGCTGCTTCGTTGGAAACACCCAGAACCCCGGACAGGGGGCGCATACCTATTGGACGGGCACCGTCAACGGCGGAACGGGCGACGACGAAGATCGCGGGTTCGATCAAGCGTTCCTCGATCGGCTCCCGCTCAACTGCGTCCCCTACCCGATCATGGCGGCGTTCTGCGCGTGGGACGGCGGGCGCCTTCAGACGTGGGAAGAGAACAGCGCCGCGTACGGCGGCGGCTACTATCCCTGGGGCAACGCGCCGGACGCGTGCAGCTTCAACGCCCAGGGTCAGGTGTGGGGCGGCGCCGCGATGAAGGGCGCATCCTTCACGCCGACGGTCATGCCGGGCTGCGACACCTCGCGCATGAACTGGTTCTACAACTACCAGAACCCCGAAGGCGGAAACCCCGCCAAGGACTACGACTACGCCTACTTCATCAGCCCGCCGGGGCGCTTCGCCGAAGACCACGGCGCGGGCGGTCACATGGACATCGGCGGCACGATGATGGAGCTCACCGCTTCGCCGGGTGTGAATGCTAGCGACAGGGTGCGCTGGTCGCGCGCGGGCTCGTGGGAAGGCCATCAAGCGAACTACACGGGTTGGCAGTTCCCGATCATGACGAAGTACGGAAAGACCGGCGGGCGCTGCGCCCGTAACCCGTAATCACGTCGGGCGAGCGCCCATACGAGAGGAATCGACGCGGGTCGCACGAGCGACTAAGACATCGGAATCGTCCGATGCGCCCGCGTCATCCTCAATCGCGTCATCCATCACCACCGCGGCCGCCCGAGCAGCCCCAACGACATCAGCGGCCGAACAAGCCGCCGCTTCGTGTTCAGCCGACGACCCTCTGGGAGTATCCCTCGCAGCACTACGGCGAAGGGATGCAGGGCGACGCGCGCTACGTCGGCGCCACGCCCTCGTACGTGATCTGGAACCTCGTCCAGCGTTACACGAAGGAGGGGGATCTCGTCGTCGATCCGTTCTGCGGATCGGGCACCACGCTCGATGTCGCCAAAGACACGGGCCGCGTCGCGCGCGGCTTCGACCTGGCGCCCTACCGCGCGGACATCGAGCAGGCCGACGCGCGAAAGCTCCCGCTCGAGTCGGGATCGGTGAAGCTCGTGTTCATGGATCCGCCCTACGGCGATCACATCGACTACTCGGACAACCCCGAGTGCATCGGCAAGCTCTCCGCGTACGACCCGGCGTATTACCGCGCGATGCATCGCGTGATCCGAGAGGCTGCGCGCGTGCTCGAGCCGGGAGGCGTGCTCGGTCTCTACGTCTGCGACTACTTCGAGAAGAAGCACGGCTTCGCGCCGGTCGGCTTTCAGCTCTTCGTCAGCATCGCGGAGTCGCTGTCCATCCTCGACATCGTGAGCGTGGCGAGACACAACAAATCGCTCGAGATGGGCAACTACCGGAAGGCCGCCGAAGAAGGGAACTTCTTCCTCCGGGGCTTCAACTACTTGTTCATCGCCGAGAAGCCGAAAAACACGCCAGGCGCTGGACAAAAACGACGCCGCTAGCGTCCGGGACCGAGGCGCTGAACGCAGTCCTTGAAGGATGGCTGCATTTCTCTACGATCCAAGGTTGATCGAGCATGTCGTCCGGTGCGTCACGTCGAAGAAGAGCATGGTTCGCGAGCGTCCTCGCGAGCACCCTCTTGCTCGTGGCGTGCAACCTGATCAACGGGTCGCACGAGCGCGTCGTCGACGAAGGTGACGCGTCGAAGGCCGATCGCGCGCAGAACAACGCCGACACCGGCAACCTGGTCCCTACCGATGGTGGTGACGGCAAGTCCGACGCAGACGCCACGATCGAGGACGTCGACGCGGGCCCTGTCGTCATCTCCGTGAGCACGAGCGCCAACTGGGCATCGCCTGCGGGAAACGGCGCGAACCCCGCGTTCGACGCGGGCGTCTTCATCGCGTCGCTCGGCTCCGCCTCGCACGGCGTCATCATTCCGATCCCGCAGCCCAACATTCCGAGCGACGACTACACCGTCATCGCGATCGTTCGCTGCTCGACCGGCCCTCAAGGCTACGCCGAGTTTGGCGTCATGACGCGCGTGCAGACGAACGGAGCCGGCACCTTCGTCTCATCGCGGTTCGGTCAAGACGACACGCCGCTTCACCCTTTCATGGGATCGATCCAGCCCACGAGCTGGAATCCGTCGGTCGATGTTCAGGGTCCCGACGCGGGCTTCGTACCGGCGGGTCGCTACCGCGTGGAGCTCGTCGCGCGTGGCGAGAAGGTGAGCGGTCGGATGTGGCTGATGGCCGATCCCTCACCGCCGCCGTTCATGGCGCTCCTGTCTCCGTTCACCACCGGACGCGGCGTCGGCTTTTACACGTACAACAACAACGACGCCGTCCTCGAGTCCGTGCAAATCACCGTGCCTTGAGGCCGGCGCGCATGTAGGCATTCATCGACGGATACCTGTCCCCGATCGGGTGACCCCAGACGGGTGGCTCACGATGAGACCACGTGATGAGCATCTTGGTGTGGCTTCAAACAACCCCACCAAAACCCCATCTGGAGGTTCCTTCGTGTCGTCTGCTCGTCGTCTTGGCATCATCTCGTCACTTGCGCTCTCGGGTCTGCTTGCTGTCGCGTGTGGAGGAAATGGATCGGGCTTCGAGGACGGAGCAGGATCGACCAACGGCGGTGGAGATACGGCTGGCAACAACGGCAGCGGCGCGGGCTTCGGAGACAACCAAACGAACGACACCAACGGAACGAGCTCGGGCGATCCGCAGACGGCATGCGTCGCCAATCAGGCCGCGGCTGCGCGTAAGCCCGTGAAGCTGCTCATCGTGCTCGATCAATCGGGGAGCATGGGCGGCCTGTCGAACGCCACGAAGTGGATCCCCGTGACCACGGCGCTGAAGTCTTTCCTCTCGCAAGAAGGCTCGCAAGGCATCGAAGCGTCGATGCGCCTCTTCCCGACGGCGACGGGCGACTCGACCGCGAAGTGCGACAGCGCGAGCTACGCGTCGGCGAACGTCGCGATGACGGCGCTCCCGAACGCCGCGCCTTTCAGCGCGCAGCTCGTGAGCGATCCCAACTTCAAGAACACGCCTACGCGCGCGGTGCTCAAGGCCACCGTCGCCGACGCGAAGAAGGTGCAGGCAGAGAGCCCGGACGCGAAGGTCGCGATCGTCCTCATCACGGACGGCGAGCCGCTCGGCTGCTCCGCCACCGACAACGACATCACCAACGTCGCGAGCGAGGTCGCAGGCACGAAGGACACGATCCCGACCTACGTGATCGGCGTCGGCTCGGTCGACAACCTCAACACGATTGCGCACGCAGGCGGACCGCGTGACGCGTTCGTCGTCGCGACGAGCGATCCGACCGCGACGCAAGCGCAGCTCCTCTCGGCGATCAACGACATCCGCGGCAACTCGATCGCGTGCGACGTCAACATCCCTGCCCCGCCTTCGGGTCAGTCGCTCGACTCGGACAAGGTGAACGTCAGCTTCACGCCCAGCGGCAAGGCCGCGCAGCTTCTCACCTACGACGAGGCCTGCGCGGGCGAAGGCTGGCGCTACGATGACAAGGCCAACCCGAAGCAGGTGGTCCTCTGCCCCACGACCTGCGCCGCGGCGAAGGCCGATCCGGCCGCGAAGCTCTCGCTCGAGTTTGGCTGCCTCACGCGCGGCGCGAAGGTGCGCTGAACCGAAGCGCGCCCATCGCGAAGAGAGAAACCAGCAGCTGACGCGCGGGTCGCGTCTTCACTTGCTGGCGCAGCACCCGGCCATCATGCCGGCGTGCTGCGCAGATCGCGCGGGCGAGATCGCGAGACGTCTCGTCGGTGCCCACATCGATCTCGACGCCACCGACATAGAGAAGACGGCCTCCTCGCAAGTACGCGAAGCGACCTTCCTCGGAGCGCACGACGACATCGCCTCGCTCGAGGCGCTTCATGATCGCGTCGCCGCTCGGCGTCTTCGAAGGTGCCTCGAAGCTGTGACCGGGCTTGATGCTCGTGGCGAGCTTGCCAAACCAGCGATCGATCGCGTCATCGGACGTATCCATCGAGCGAATCATCGTTCGAACGCGCTCGAGCAGCGCCTTCGGAATCTCGCCAGGGTTTCGCGCGGGCGACAGCGGCGGATCTTCGAGCAGACGTGATGCCTTCCCTGGCGTCGACGTGGAGAGCGAGCTCGCGAACGAGCTCCATGCTTCGCCCGCGCTCGGCGACCGAAAGCCGATCGAATACGTGAGGCATGACGTGACGGCCGTGCCGTAGTGCGCGAAGCCAGGCGGCAGGTAGAGGAGATCGCCCGCCTCGAAGACCTCGTCCGCGTCGGGCTCGAATCGCTCGAGCACACGCAGATCGATGTTCGGGATGAGCGCGCGCTCCCGACCCTTGGCCTTGTGCGTGTGGATCTGCCAGCGACGCTTGCCCTGTCCTTGGATGAGAAACACGTCGTAGCTGTCGATGTGTGGCCCCACGCCTCCGCCCGGCGTGGCGTAGCTGATCATCACGTCGTCGACGCGCACGTTCGGGAGGAACGAGAACGCATCGAGCATCGCGGCGACCTCGGGCACCCAGCGGTTCACCTCCTGAACGAGGATCGTCCAGTCTTCGTCGGGCAGCGACGCGTACACCGCTTCGTCGTGAGGTCCCCACGCGACCTCCCACGGCTTCGAGCCTCTGCGCTTCTTCTCGGGGGCGCGAACGAGCCGTGACTCCACGCCGTCTTCGCAGGACAAGCCGGCAAGCTCTTCGGGCGTGATCGGATCACGAAACGCAGGAAAGGCGCCGCGGACGATCAGCGGCTTCTTTTGCCAATGATCGCGGAGAAACTCCGCGGCCGACAAACCGCCGAGCATGGGCAGGCCTCCCGATTTCCCGCCGGATTTCTTCGCGCGCACCGCTGCTCTTCGCTTCATCTACGCAGCTCGTGGACTACCATGCTCGCCGTTGGCCGTGAAATCTGGAATCGCCCCTGCCCTCCTCGTCAGCCAAGTAAAGAGCACCGCGGCGTGGCTCTGGGAGGATCCACGCGCGGCGATGGCGACGCGCGTCCTCGACGATCTGGCTGGCGCCGAGGCGTCGTACAAGAAGCACGAGGGCACAGCCTACATCGAGCTTCTCCTCAGCGCGCACTACGCGACGGTGGCGACGTTCGTGCCCACCGACGTCGACGCGCGCATTCGACATCATGCGTGGCAAGCGATGACCGACCCACAAGAGGTCGCCCGCGCCGTCGAGGTCGTCGATCGCGTCGCCACATGGGACGTGCATCCGGTCTCCGCGCGCGTGTTCGACTCGAAGGCGCACGGCACGCTCTCGGGCCACGACGGCGAGTGGTTCTCCGTCCGCGCAGGTGCCCTCGCCCGCGCGGCGCAGCTTGGCGCGGTCGATCTCGCCGAGGCGATCGCCAAGCGCATCGACGGCGAGCTCGATCGCGAAGAGGCGATCTTTCGCGAGGCGCTCGAGCACGACAAGGGCGCGGCTGGCTCCGCCGATGTCCTTCGGATCGCGACGATCCTCGCGCACAACCTCGGTGACCTCTCGCGCGTCGCCGCGGAGTGGCCGAAGAACGAATTTCTCCAGACCATCCGCGATCGTTACAAGCGGCTCGGTCATGGCGACGCGGCCGTCCCACGTCCGCTCTTCACGACAGCAGGCACGATCAACAAAGCGATCATGGCGCACGAGAACCACCGGTTCTTGCCGCTTCGAAAGCCGCGTGGCCTTCGCGCTTCGCGTTCGCTCCTCTTGCCGATCGGCCCTTGGCTCGACACGTGGGGTGAGACGATCGCCAAGAGCGAGCTGCTCGAGCAGCGGGACCGCGCCGAGGTGCTCGAGGCGCTCCTCGAGGTGCATGCGCGGGACGCCACGCAAGAGGGATGTCTCCGCGCGATCGCCGGCCTCCATCGCGCCACCCGCGGCGGGATCGAGATCTACGTCCCGGATCTCCCGGCGCGCATGCGCAAAGACGCGCTCCGTGGCCGCGTCCGCGACGCGCTCGACGTGACGGTCGATCACTTCGCGGCGCGGATCGATCGACGCTACCGCGCCGAGCGTGGTGAGCGATGAGCCTTCGGTCTGGCCTCCTCGCGTGCGCGGCGATCGCCGTTGTCGCGGCATGTGCCGGGCGTTCGCGCGTCGCAGGCGAAACGGCTCCGCCTTCGTCGTCTGCCGAGAAGAACGGCGGCGCCGCGGGCGGCTCGAGCGACGTCGTCGGGCTCGCCATCTGCGACGTCGACGCGAAAGAGCCCAGCGTGAAGGACCTCGGCGCGTGCGTGCAAGAGTGCGATCGCGGGATCGCGGCGGCGTGCTCGGCGCTCGCGTCACGCGCAGAGCGCGGCGTCGGAGGCCTCCCTCGCGACGTCGCGCGCGCGGTCGGGCTGCACGAGCGCGCATGCGAGCTTCGCGACCCACCGTCGTGCGTCACCGCCGCGCGCATGCACGCGGCTGGGATGGGCGTGTCTCCGAACCGGGCGAAGCAGATGGAGCTCCTCAGCGCGGCGTGCAACCTCGGCGACGCCGCGGCGTGCTCGCTCCCGGCGAAGGCCTACGCCTCCGGCGCGGGTGTCTCACGCGACGAGCACAAGGCGCGCGCGCTCTGGGAGCACGCCTGCATGGGCGGCGTCGAGACCGCGTGCGACTCGCTCGACGCGGGTCTGTGAGCGCGCGACCCGCTCGACGCGGGCCTCTGAGCACGCGGCGCGCCCCTTTTTCCCTGCTCTTCGGCGGCGCGACTACGGAAGGCCGGTGACCTTCACCGGGAACGAGCTGTCGACCTTCGTGCCGCTGCCGAGCTGACCGCGATCGTTTTTGCCCCAACACCACACCGTGTTGTCGGCCTTCTTCGCGCAGACATGACGAAGGCCGGGCGCGACGGACACGACGTTGTCGAGGACGCCGACACCGGCAGGACCCTTGATCTGCGTCGGCGTGGGCGTGCTCACGATCGCGCCGCCGTCCGGGAGCGCGGTCATGTCCGTGCCCCAACACCACACGGTCTTGTCGCTCTTCACCGCGCACGAGATGCGCTCGGCGATGGCGATCGCCGTCACGTTGTCGATGCCGGCGACAGGCGCCGCGAACGCGCGCGTCGGAGTGAGCGCAGCGGCGACGCCGAGCTGACCTGCGTCGTTCGTGCCCCAGCAGTACACCGAGCCCGAGCCGGCGGCGGCGCCCTTCTTGATCGCGCAGCTGTGCTTTCCACCCGACGCGAGCGCGATCACGCCGTCGAGCGGGGCGAGCGTGGACGAATCGACGACGACCTCTTGCGGCGAAGGCTCACCGACCTGGCCGCCGGGTCGGCCAAGCTGCCCGCCGAGGTTCGTCCCCCAGCAGTGAACGCGATCGAGCGCCTGCGCGCACGAGTGCACTTCGCCGGCCGCGATGGTGAGGATGCCAGGGAGATCCTTCGTGGCCTCGAGCAACGTGCCGGCGCACTTGTGCGTGGCGTTCGCCTGGTACGCATAGAACAGCGGCGATGTGCAGACGGCGTCGTCGGTGTTTGCGCGACCGAGCTCGTTGAACGTGGAGTGCCCGAAGCAGACGTGATGGTTGTTCGCCTTGATCGCGCACGTGTGCGGACCGTCCGCGGCGATGCGCTTCACCGCCAAGTTGCCGATCGCGCGCGGCTGCGTCCGATCTGGCCCCACCGCCGACGCGGGCTCGGCTTGCGCCGCAGAGAAGCGCTGGCCCCAACAGAACAAGTCGGCGCCGCGCCGCGCACACGAATGCCATCCTGCGAGCGCGAGCTCCTCGATGCCGTCGAACGCGAGGCCCGTCTCGTCGATCGTGATGCGCGTGGCTGTGGCCACATCGGCGGCGAGCGTGCCGTTTCCGGTGGTGCCGAGCCCGAGCTGCCCGTGGTCGTTCGCGCCCCAACAAAACACGCTCGCCGCGGCGGTGGCGACGATGCATGTATGATCTCCGTTTCCGATCAGCGCGTCGGGATGGAACGCGGAGCCGGTGGCAAACGTGGCAGGCGGCGCGCCGGTGGGAGGCGTCGCTCCATCTCCGTCGAGCGGAGCGTCGAGCGGCGCGTCGGCGGTGGATCCATCGCCGTCGCCGGTGTCTTCGAGACCGCTATCGGCC
Organism: Labilithrix sp.; assembly: GCA_044227045.1. Lineage (GTDB taxonomy): Bacteria > Myxococcota_A > Polyangia > Polyangiales > Polyangiaceae > Labilithrix. The sequence goes on along the minus strand of JBGAFW010000040.1, from coordinate 65,762 downwards.
GCAGGCGTCGCGCCGTCTGTCTCGGCGTCGGGCGCGATGTAGTAACGCGCCGACGGCTCACGATCGATGCTGTCGCAAGCGACAGCGAGCGCGTCGAGACCGACGACGCCAACGAGAAAAAGAAAGCCCCACCTCGTTCGTGCCAACACGACAGCACACTAGCGCAGGTGACCGAGATCGCCACCGTTCTGACGTGCTTCTTCGTGGAACCGTTGCGGTAACACTGAGGATTTCCTCCAGCCCATGTTCCGGAGGAGAGGGTTCACCGGGATTCGTCAAGAGTCGTCGTGACTGACAAGCTTTGAGTTGAAAGCGCGGAAGCCTACGACCGAGCGTGCGCGGTGACCGGGAGCCCACCACGCGGCCTCAGCGTGACGAGGGGCTCGAGATCGACCTTCGCGTCGCTCGTGAGCTCGAAGCGGACATGCCGCGCGATCGTCGCGAGCAGAGTATGCCCTTCCATCATCGCGAAGTGATTGCCGATGCAGATGCGTGGCCCAGCGCCGAACGGCATGTACGCGCAGCGCGCGATGTCTTTGGCGTTGTCGGCGAGGAAGCGCTCCGGCTCGAAGGCCTCCGCGTTCGGCCAGAGATCTTCGCGATGGTGAATGCCGATGACGTTGATCATCACGATGCCGCCCTTCTTGATCCGGTGCTCGCCGACCGTCACGTCGGCGATCGCGCGGCGACCGATGATGTAGGCCGGCGGATAGAGACGCATCGCCTCCTTGAAGACGGCGAGCGTGTACGGGAGCAGCTTCAGGTCGTCGTACGAGGGCGTGCGTCCGAGCGCGTCGAGCTCCGCCTCCATCTTCGCGCGTTTGTCGGGATGGCGAGCGAGCAGATAGAACGTCCACGTGAGGGCGTTCGCGGTGGTCTCGTGTCCCGCGAGGAACAGCGTCATCGCTTCGTCGCGAACCTGCTTGTCCGTCATCGACGATCCATCCTCGTCACGCGCGGAGAGCAGCATCGAGAGCACGTCGCCGCGATCTCCACCTTGCCCGCGCCGGTCGCGGATCACGCGGTAGACGAGCTCGTCGAGCGCATGCACCGCGCGGCGGTATTTCAGGTTTTGCGGGGTAGGCACCTGCGGCGGGATCGGCACGACCGACCCGAGCTGCCCCATCGCCACCTCCATCGCGGTCGTGAGCGCGTCGCCCACCGCGGTCGCGTCACCGACGACCTCCGCGTCGAAGAGCGTCTTGCCGACGATCTCGAACGTGAGCCGCATCATCTCCTCGGAGAGATCCAACGGCTTCGCCGGCGGCTCTTGCCTGAGCCGCATCGCGAGCTTCTCGGTGCGCTCGGCCATCGTCGCCGCGTAGCCCGCGATTCGCTTGTGCGCGAATGCAGGCGCGAGCAGCCGTCGCTGCTTTTCGTGCACGGCCTTCTCGCTCGTGAGGAGCCCATCGCCCAGCACGGGCCGCAAGAAGAGCGTGAGGCCTGGCGTCTTCTCGAACGAGGCCTGCTTCGTGGTGAGCACCTCGTTCGCGATCACGGGCGAGCTCGTGACATTGACGCGTCGAATGAAGAGGCCCATCGGCATCTCGACCATCTCTGGATACGTCCTCGACAGGCGCATCAAGACGCCGATGCGATCGTTCCGAAACTCGGTGAGGTAACCGAGGAGAGGTCGTCCGCCCGGCAAGTGAGGGACCGGACGGGTCGCGCCTTTCACCGTGATGGCAGGCCACGCGACCGACGCGGACGCGTCTGCAGTCGCGGAGCCGGAAGCAGAGGCAGAAGCAGGCGAAGCAGGCGAAGCGTTCGAAGAAGAGGCTGAAGACGAGTGCATGGCGCGTCCTCCTTCCACGAACAATGATGTGAGCGATAGCTCGCATTTGCTACTCGCATTGCGAAATCGAGCCACGACGCGCGATTCACCCGAAAAACCAGCGTGCGAGCGCGACCGCGCGACGCGCCGAGCGCGAGCGCTCACGTTTCGCGTTTGATCTGTCGAGCAGCCGACCTAGCGAACGGGATTGCGTTCGAGCCACACCAACGTCACCGCGACGCAGTGCTTGCAGAAATCACCTTCGACGCCGCGCGGGCAGGTGCAGGTGTAGCCAAGGCCGTCGCCGCGGATCCACAAGGACACCGCGTAGAACGTCTGCCCCTCGACGACCGCGACGAGCTGGTTCTCGACGCGGTTCAGCGCCTTGACGCGTCCATTCGACGCGTAGAGCCGACCTTCGACGAGCGTGGTGTCGCTCGCGAGGCGCTCGACCGTCTCGGAGTGGAGGACGTTCGCGAACGGAGAGCGCGACGTCGTCGAGATCGGATCGGGATCGACCACGTCACGAAGATATTCGCTCGCGGGCGGCTTGGCACCGACTTTATCGTTTTCGCCGGGCTCCTCGATTGCAACGGCGGGTCTCTTCGTCGTGCGGGATGTTGTCGACCTGCACACGCCGAGGACGAGCGCGACTCTCATCTCTTCGTACGTCTTGATCCCGGCACCCCGTTCGGAGTGGCCAGCTTCAGCTTCAGCTTCGGCGTGCGGACTACTTCTTCTGATCCTTCTCGAGGCGCGAGACCTCCTCTTCGAGGCGGCGGATCTGGCGCTTCAAGTCGTTGACCTCGTCCTCGGTGGCGAGGCTCATCGCCTTCGCGAGCTTCTCCACCTGATCGCTCGTGAACGTCTGGACTTTGCCGGGCATGCTCATCATCTGCATGACGGCCTTCATCACGCGCTCGTCCTGCATGATCTTCATGACGCGTGGATCCGTCATGAGCTTCATTCCCTGCTTCACCAACGTCTTCTTGATCGAGCTCATCTCCCCTTGAGCATAGTCGCAGCAGTGCGCTGCTTCCTAGAAGCATCTCGATCGCCTTCGAGATACCGGACCACGAGCGCGGCCACCTCGTCGATGAAGCGAGGCTCGGAGAGGAGCTCCGGCCGGCGAAGCACGGCCACGTGCGTCATCGCCTCGACGCAGCTTACCGCGAGGAAAGCCGCCATCTCGATGTCGTCGACGTTGATCTCGTCGCGGTGCGCCTCGAGGTACGCACGCACGAGCGTCATCGCCTCTTCATCGACGCGCTCGATGTGCTCCATGTTTCCGACGCGAGGGATCTGCTCGACGAGAACGCGGTGGAGCTTCGGCTCGATGCGGTGCGCCTCGATCATCACCGCGACGAGCTCCCGCGCCGCCTCACGAAGCGGCAACGCCGCCACCCGAAGGAGCGACGCGCGCACGACATCCATCATCTCGCCGATGTGACGCTCGATGACGGCGGCGACGAGCGCCTCCTTGCTCGGAAAGTACTGGTAGAGCGAGCCGATGCTCACGCCCGCCGCGTCTGCGATCTTGTTCGTGCTCGCGTGGTCGTAGCCGTCACGCACGAGCACGCGCGCCGTCGCCGCGAGCAGCGCGTCGACGGTCGCCTTCGACCGCTCCTGCGTCGCGTTCTTTCGAGGGACAGTGGCGGGTCGTCGGGCCATCGGGTTCTCCAGCCGCTTGGATTCTCGGTCGCTTGCGCGATCTCATCGGCCGGCGAAGGGGCCAGCAAGGATCAAAACGTGAGTGATCGCTCACATCATTATGACGGACGCTCGCCGATCACGCCAATCGCGCCGAACGGTGCCCGGCCAGCTCATGGACACGGCGTCGTGCTGGTGCAGTTGGTGGAGCTCGAGCACGTCAGCGTCCCGAGGTCGGCGCTGAAGATGTAGCGGGTGTCGAACGGATACGCCGTGCACTGCATGACGGATTTGTCCGGATTCATCGGCTGGAACGCCGACGAGCCACGAAACTCGAGGCGTCCGTCGGCGAGGCGCGTGATGGCGTCCGTCGGCGCATGCGTGTTCGTCTTGCCATCGGCCTTCTTCGCGATGACGAACGTCCCGAACTGGAGCTCCCCGTTCGCCGCGTCGATGGCGCCGAGAAAGCTCACCTTCGATGACGCACCCCCATCGCCATAACCGTCGAGCCACTTGCCTTTGGCCTTCCCGTCGAACGCGGAGCCGCCGCCGACGATCGTGTACACGACGTACGCCACGGGACCGCCATCCCACGTGATCCCAAGCGCGCGGCCGTCGGGGGACTCGACCTCGTTCCTCACGCAAAACGTCTCCGCGCCTCCGTCGAAGCGAACGACGATTGGATTCTGATTTTGCCCGAGCTGCTCGTATCCGACGTAGATCGACGCTGCGCCAAACGTCACCGAGGGTGCGCCGTCGGCCTTCAGCTTCGCCTCCGCGACGACGCCGCACGACGTGGCGGGCGCCTCGTCGTTGAAGGCTTTCGTCCATCCGGGTGCACCGCCCGACGACGAGGATGACGCGGAGGACGAAGAGGACGCGCCTGAAGAGGAAGAGGACGAAGAGGACGAAGAAGCAGAAGACGAGGCGCCCGACGACGAAGCCCCGCTCGAGCTCGAGGCGCCTCCGCTCTGTCCCTCATCGCTCGACGAGCACGACACGACGCCGAGCGCGACGAGCACGATGACACCTCGTCCCATGCTGCGATTCTAAGCCTCGCCGCCGGCGCGCACGAGCCTTCTTCGAGGTCGTCTCGCATCCCGCTCTCACCATGGTCAGGCTACGCTCGAGGGCGATGCGGAGGCTCTTCAAGTTCCTTCACGAGGTGGGCGCCTTCGGCGTGATGGGAGCGCTCGCGGCGCACATCGTCTTGATCGTCAGCGCGAAGGACATGTCGCCGCTCGAGTACGCCGCGGTCCGGCACGCGATCGAAGCGACCTCGAAGTATCTCCTCTTGCCCTCGCTCACGCTCGTCCTCATCAGCGGGCTGCTCGCGATGGCGATCCACTCTCCCTTTCACAACACGGGCTGGGTTTGGATCAAGGCGCTCACCGGCGTGATGATGCTCGAAGGCACGCTCGGCGCGGTCCAGGGAACGGCGCGTGACGCGGCCGCCCTCTCCGCCCGCATCGCGAGCGGCGACCTCGCCGCCGATGCCGGGATGAAAGAGGTCCTCCGTCATGAGTGGGGAGGCCTTTGGTTCATCCTGCTCCTCTCGGCGATCAATATTGCGCTTGCGATCTGGCGACCCCGCTTCAAGAAAACCAAACCCGCGCGTCCGCCGCCGCCCGTCGCCTCGCCTGCGTCGACGCCGCCCGCCGCGTTGCCCGCGCCCGCGTTGGACGGGTCGGATCAGAACCCGGCATAGCGCTTACGAGGCGCGCTTTTGCATCCAGCTCGCGACGAGGGGCCACGTCGAGAGCGGGGCGTCGCGACCGACGAGGAGATCGATGTGGCCGAGCGGGACGGTGCGGTACTGCTTGTCACGCGACTTGCTGCGCTCGAAGGCCGGGCGCACGCCGGCGGGCGGCGCGAGATCGTCGTTCGTCCCCGCGACGACGAGGAGCGGAAGGTCGAGGCCTTCGAAGCGCTCGACGTAGTCTTGCGTGTGGCCGCCGAACCGCTTCTGGGCGCCCCACTCGAACATGTTGCGGAGCTCGGCGATGCCGGCGCGGTCGAAGGCGAGGCGGAGATGTTGATCGAGCACGTGGGGCTCGAGCGCGCCCGCATGCCAGCCACGAAGAGGAATGGGATAGAAGGGGCTGTCGGCGACGCGGCGGATCGTGCGCATGAAGGCGCCGATCGGATAAAGAGGAACCGGAAGGCCAACGTGCGGGACGCCCACGCGGCGAAGCGCGTCGAAGAAGACCGAGATCGCCTGAAGGGAGAACGAGCCACGCGTGAAGTGATACGGGCTTCCGATCGAGACGACGCCGCTCACCGCGCCTAGGAGCTTGGGGGCGGCCGCGTAACTGACCAGGCCACCCAGCGAATGACCGACGAGGAACGGCGCGCGGTTGTTCGTATGCGAGAGGACCTCCTCGACAGCGATCGGGAGATCCTCACTTACATATTCGTCGACGCTACGCGGTGTCTTGGCGCCAAAGTGGCGTGAGCGACCATGTCCGCGAAGATCGAGGTTGAAGACATCGAACCCTGCGGCCGCGAGATGATTGGCAAAGCTGCGTGCCGGAAGGTGCCACGCATAGCGGTTTTGCCCGAAGCCGTGGATGAGGAGGACCGGCGCGATCGTCCCGCCGCCGTTGTCCGCCAAGCGTTTACGGACCATCGCCAGCGGGACCTTGCCTCCACTGACGACGAGCTCCTTCACGAACGTCGCTCGTTCGTGCCTATCGATGGTCTGTTCGAGGGTACGGCCGTAGAGGATCAAGCAGCGGGTGCAATCGTTCGATGAGATCTTCGGGATTTGTCCAACGATCCCTCAGTCAGTGTAGCATCGGAGCGCGGCAGTGGGGCAATCCCACGGCGGAGCCTGCTCGCTCTCGTGCCCGTTCGGGACGAGCGCAGCACATCTGGTACGCGCCGCATGAGCCTTCGTCCGAATCGGAAAAGCGAGCTTGGAAATGCGATCGACGACGTTGTTCGGGTCAATCCTCATCGCCGCCTCTTCTCTTTGCCTTGGCAGCACGCTGAGCACGCCCGCGCTTGCGCAGCCGAAAGGTGACGCGAAGAAGACGGATTCGTCCTCTTCGACCGACGCCAAGAAGGACGACGCCAAGAAGGACGCAAGCGGGACCGGCGCCGCGGGCACCGACGACAAGGTTCAAGACGACATGAAGAAGTCGGGGACAACCTCGGCCGCTTCGAGCGTCGACCCGCCGGCGGAGAAGTGGGACATCTACGATGTCGATGAGGTCCCGAACCGAAGCTACTTCTTCGTGGGCCTTCGCTACCGCGGCAACGTCATCCCCGCCTTCATGCTCCACCTCTTCGTCGAAGAGGGCGGCACGATCTACACGAACATGATCGGCGCGGAGTTCGACCTCCGAAAAGACGGCTTCTCGCTCATCCCGGCGCTCTCGTACCACGAGCTCGGCACGCAGGACCTTCTCTTCAAGCAGAAGAACACGAAGGACATCCCGGGCAACTACTCGCTCGTCAACAGCGGGATGAAGATCATCTACGCGTCGGTCGATCTCCTCTGGTCGACCAAGCTCTCGAAGAACGTGGAGTTCGAATACGGCGCGGGCTTCGGCATCGGCGCGGTCTTCGGCGATCTCGAGAACAGCTGGGTGCGTGAAGACGCGGCCAACGGGACGCTCAGCGGCGCGAACGGAAAGAAGTACGGCCGCTGCAACGCGGTCACCGTCCCCGCCAACGGCGACGGCTGCAACCGCGCCGACCACCAGAACTCCGACGTCGACAAAGTGAACGGCTACAAGGAGACGAGCTGGTTCGACGGCGGATCGAAGCCCGTCGTCTTCCCGTGGATCGCGGTGCCGCAGCTCGGCCTCCGCTTCAAGCCGGTGAAGATGATGACGGCGCGACTCGGCCTCGGCTTCGCGCTCACCGGCTTCTGGTTCGGCCTCTCGGCAGACTACGGTCTCGAGAAGAAGCGCGAGTAACGCGCACGACGCGCAGGGACGCACGGCTCGCGGTGGTCGGGCGAGGTGGTCGAGCGAACGTGGCACAAAAAGGCACGCTCGCTCGGCTGGCACGATATGATGCGTTCTGTGAGTGTTTCTAGCGTCCCGAAGGCGCCAGAGTCGGCGCCGCCCACCTTCCGTATGCCAGCTCGTTACGAGCCCGTGGCACTCCTCGGCAAGGGTGGCGGCGGCGAGGTTTGGGCCGTTCGTGACCGCGTAAGCGGCCGTGATCTGGCGCTCAAGGTGCTCGCCGAGGACGCCGGCGAAGCGGAGGTCATGGCGCTCGTGCGCGAGGCGGTCACGTTGAGCGGCCTCGAGGGCCTGGGCGTGCCGCAGGTGCTCGCCTTCGGACGCCTCCCGGGAAGCCTCCGGCGATACCTGGTGCGAGAGCTCGTCGAAGGACGAAGCCTCGAAGAGGTGATCGCGAGCGAGCCGAGCGCGAGCGCCGCAGCCGCGAAGTCGCCCGCGAACGATTGGCTCGAGCCGCTCGCGAGCGCCGCCGACCAGCTCACCGTCCTCCATCGCGCGGGTCTGCTTCACGGCGACATCAAGCCGGCAAACGTGATCGTCGGAAAGCTCGGCCAAGGGACGCTCGTCGATCTCGGGCTCGCGACGCCTTGGCGCGAAGGTGGCGCGCGCGCACGTGGTCTCACGCCGAAGTACGCCGCTCCCGAGCTTCTCCTCGGCGAGCCGCTCACCGTGCGCGGCGAGGTCTACGCGCTCGGCGCGACGTTGAAAGACGGCCTGCTCGGCCGGCGCTCCGATCTCGACGACGCCACGTTTCAAGCGCTCACGCGCATCGCCGCGCGTGCGACCGAAGAGAACCCGCAGTCGCGCTACCCGAGCGTCGACGAGCTCGCGAGCGCGCTGAAGAGCGCCGCGCGCCTCGACACCGAGCGAGATGATGGTCGCGACGCGGTGGCGTGGCCCGTGCTCGGCGTCGACGGAGCAGCGCAAGCGCTCGCGGCGGAGGTGACGAGGCTCGGACCAGGCCAAGGCCTCGCGATCGTGGGGCCGCGCCGCTCGGGACGCTCCACGCTCGTCAACCGTCTCTCGTGGTCGCTCGGCGTGAGCGGAGCGCCCGTCGCCAGCATCGAGCCGGCGCACGACGACATGGTGACCTCGAGCGAGGTCGTCGACCTCGAGCTCGCGCCGTGGAGCGTCGTCACGAACGGCGCCTCGGGACCCGCAGGCACGACGAAGCTCGTCGACGGCCTCGTCATCATCGCCGACGATCTCGCAGGCCTCGACGAAGGCGGCCGCGCGCGCATCCGAAGCGCGGCCGAAGAAGGCGCGCGCGTCATCGCAGTGGGCGACGAAGACGCGGTCTCCGCCCTCGCGCCGCGCGGCGTGCGGACGTTCGTCGTTCCGCCGCTCGACGAGACGAGCGCCACCGATCTGATCAAGCGTGCGATTCCGTCCCTGCCCGACCGGCTCACGAAGCATCTGCTCGATCGGACCGGTCGCCGCCCAGGGCCGCTGCGATCCTTCGTGAAGCGCCTCGAGGGCCGGGCCGTCACGTCGACCGAAGAGATCGACGAGATCCTCGACGCCACGTCGAGCCGGAGCATCCCGCCCGCGTCCCGATCGCGTGAAGAGGCGCTCACCGAGCTTGGTCGCGCGCTCGACACCGGACGCTTCGACATGGCTGCGTCGACGCTCGAGGGGCTCGGGCCGCCGACGAGCGACCTCGAAGCCGTCGACTTCGCGATCGCACGCTCGAAGGTGCTCCTCGCGCGAGGAGACGCCGCTGGGTCGGCGAAGACGCTCGACGACATCGCGAAGCTCGCCGCGAAGAGCAAGCTCGCACGCCAATGGAACATCGCGCGTGCCCGAACCTCGATGCGTGCTGGCGACACCGCCGAAGCCGTCAAGCTCGCCGCCGCCGCTGCGGGCGACGCGAAGGACGCCACCGCCGCCGACGCGCTCGCGGTGCAAGGCCTCGCGCTCGCCTTCTTGAACGAGGAGGAGAGCGCGAAGAAGAAGCTCGACGACGCCGTGGCGATCGCGCGAAGTGTGCAAGATGCACGCATCGAGGCCGTCGCGCTCGTGTCGATCGCGATCGCGCATCAGCGAGGCGGTCGCGCGAAGGAGGCACGCGAAGCCTACGAGCTGGCGCTCGCGTCCGCCGAGAAGGCACGCGACGCCTGGACGCTCGCCTCCGCGCGGCTGAATCTCGCGAACCTGACGAAGACCGACGGCGACCTCGCGCAGTCGCTCGTGTACTTCGAAGGCGCGCTCGACATGGGCCGGCGCGCAGGCGCGCTCGTCGTGGTGCAGCAGGCGCTCTTCAACCTCGCGAACCTCGATCTGTACTTGGGGAGGTATGCCCGCGCGGCCGCCTCGATCGAGAAGCTGTCCGAGCAACGCGACAAGCTCGCTCCGAACGCACGCGCGCAGCTCCTTGGCCTTCAGGCGGAGCTCGCGACGAGGCTTGGCGAGATCGATCGTGCCGCACGCCTCTACGACCTGTGCGCCGAGGCATACGAGGCCGTCGCTCGTCCGCTCGACGCGGCCGAAGCCCGCCTCGAGGGCATCCTCACGCGCCTCGGCACGCCCGGTGAATCGAACAAATCGCTCGACGCAGCCTCGCTGTCGCGCGAGCTCGACTCGCTCCGTGATCGCCTCGGTGAAGGTGGCTTCCGCGAGCACGAAGCGCTCGCCGGGATCGTGCGTGGCTCGCTCGCGCTCGCGCGTGGTGACGAGGCGGTCGCGCGCGAGGCGCTCGACGAGGCGCACGCCCGCGCGATGAGCGCCGGTCAACGCGAATGGGCATGGCGGGCGCTCGACGCGCGCGCGCGACTTGCCGCGGCGCAAGGAGCCTCGGCGCTCGCCCGGCGCGACACCGACGCGTCCCTCGCGATGCTCGAAGAGACCGCGGCGAAGCTCCCGCGCGATCTCCGCGAGGTGTTTTGGAACGACCCACGGCGACGCGCGCTGAGGCAAGCACACACGGCCACGATGCCTGCCGTCGCCTCCGGCTACGGCGCGGTCATCCCGCGCAGCGCAGGCTCCGCGCCGACGTTCACGAACGCGCTCGGACGCACCGCGAGCGCGTCGATCACGAGCATGGGCACGCCGATGCCCGCCGAAGATCGCCTGATGCGGATCTTCGAGATCACGCGCGACCTCGCGCGCGAGCACGATCTCGATCGGCTGCTTCAACGTGTCACCGATCACGCGGTGGGTCTCCTCGGCGCCGAGCGCGGGCTGATCATCATCGTGAACGATGACGGCGACGTCGTCGCCCACACCGCACGCGACAGCAAAGGCGAAGAGACGCACCAGAACTTCTCGCGCAGCGTCGCCGAGCGTGTCATCCGCGAAGGCGAGCCGGTGATCGCGACGAGCGCCCGCGACGACGAACGCCTCGCGCAAGCCGTGAGCGTGCACCAGCTCATGATCCAGTCGATCGCCTGCGTGCCGATTCGTGGAGCCCCGCCGGCGGGGAAGACGATCGGCGCCCTCTACCTCGAGACGCGCCTCCGCCCGGGCGTGCGTTTTCGTGACGAGCTGCCCACGCTCGCCGCCTTCGCCGACCAGGCCGCGATCGCGATCGAGAGCGCGCGCCTCGTCGATGAGCTCCGGCGACGCTCCGAGGAGCTCGAGAAGGCCAACGTGGAGCTCGAGGCCGCGCGCGACAAGCTCACCGAGCGCCTCGGCGCCCGCACCGAGCAACTCGCCTCCGCGCGACGCGATCTCAAGCAAGCGCGCCAAGAGCTTCGCGGCCACTTCGGTTACGCAGGCCTCGTCGGCACGAGCGGCGCGATGCGCAAGGTCTACGCGCTCATCGATCGAATCAAAGACACCGACGTGCCGGTGCTGATCACCGGCGAGAGCGGCACCGGCAAAGAGGTGATCGCGAAGGCGGTGCACGCCGCAGGACCTCGCGCGAAGTCGCCCTTCCTCGGCGTGAACTGCGGAGCCATCCCCGCGAACCTCCTCGAGAGCGAGCTCTTCGGCCACGTGCGCGGCGCCTTCACCGGCGCCGACCGCGACCGCAAAGGCCTCTTCCGCGAAGCGGAGAACGGCTCGATCCTCCTCGACGAGATCGGCGAGATGCCGACGAAGATGCAAGCCGGCCTCTTGCGCGTGCTGCAAGAGAAGACGGTACGTCCGGTGGGCGGCGTGAAAGAGGAGAGCTGCAACGCGCGCGTGATCGCCGCGACGAACCGCGACCTCTCGCAGATGGTGGCGGAGGGCACGTTCCGTGAGGACCTCTTCTATCGCTTGCACGTCATCGAGCTGAAGGTGCCGCCGCTGCGCGAGCGGTCCGAAGACGTGCCGGCCCTCATCGACCACTTCCTCACGCTCTTCTCGGCACGGCACAAGCGCGAACGAAAGACGGTCGAGCGAACCGCCGTCCGCCGCCTCCAGGCGTACGAGTGGCCCGGCAACGTTCGCCAGCTCGAGCACGTGCTGCTCAACGCGTGGCTGCTCTCGGAGGACGACGAGATCACCTCCGATGACCTCGATCTTCCGTCGGTGAGCGCGCGGAGCATCGCGCCGATGGAGTCCGCGACGACGCGCGCCTCCTCGTCGTCGAGCACGTCCACTGTGCGCGCGAGGACGCAAGAGGAGTTCCGCGACGTCGAGAAGGAGAAGATCCTGAGCGCGCTCGCACGCTGCAACTGGAACCGCGTGCAAGCCGCCAAGATGGTCGGCATCCCACGCCGCACCTTCTATCGCCGCCTGAAGGACTACGGCATCGTCTGACGCCGCGGCGCGAGCCTGGCCTTCCTTCGCGAGCCGAGCTTCACCTTGGGCGCCCAAGGTGTTCGAGCCGCACGGCCCCACGTTTCGCGCGGCGACGTGCGACGTGCCGAATGAGGCTGGGGCTATGTGCGTCGTCATCATCATGTGCCTGACCAAGCTCCGTCCCGGTAGCGCGCGGCGCGCCGTGATGGGGAGAAGCCCACCGTTAGTCACCGGCTCGACGCAAATCGGTCCATCTTTCTTCCTGCATTTTCTTTCGAACCAAACCGCGGTGGGCGGTGTTCAACAAATCCCATGATGAAAGGAGTCGAGCGATGCGAGCCCCCACATGTCATCGAACACCTTGGTCAACCAAGGTGGCCCGGGCCGGCACGCCGTTCGGTCGGGCCACCCGCGCACTCCGACGCCTTGGTCAACCAAGGCACTTCACCTTGGTCAACCAAGGTCGTCGGCCGCGGGGTTCTCGAACCTTGGTCAACCAAGGTGGCCCCGGGCCGGCACGCCGTTCGGTCGGGCCACCCGCGCACTCCGACGCCTTGGTCAACCAAGGCACTTCACCTTGGTCAACCAAGGCACTTCACCTTGGTCAACCAAGGTCGTCGGCCCCAGTGATACTCACCGGGTTCTCGAACCTCGGTCAACCAAGGTGGTTCGGCACGCTGCTCGGTCGGTCGGCCAGCACCGGCACTTCACCTTGGTCAACCAAAGGTGATCCACCTCGTGGTTACGAATCCGAAGGCGGAGGGCGTGTTGGGCGGGTGTAGACCTCGTCCGGCTCGAGCGTCTTCTTCGTGTGCTCGTTGGGCGGCGCGGTCGTCTGATCGTGGATCGGCGGCACCGTCGAGTCGGGCACGAGCCGATCGAAGGAGAGCGGCTCGTTGGGATCGGCGATCGAGAGGTCCGCCGGTGGCGGCATCGTGATGCGCTCACCGTCGCCCTTCGCTTGCTCTTCGAGCTCGAAGTCGGGCACCTCACGGTTGCGGACGCGCTGGCCCGTGGTCAGCGTCATGCGATTGAGGCCTTGGTGCGCGTGAAGAGGAGCGCAGATCTGCGGCGTGAGGACGACCGCACGCTGAAACTCGTCGATCGGGACGCGGAGCTCGGTCGGCGCGAAGAGGCGCTCGCGGATCCCGATGCCGAGCACGGAGTAGAACGCGATCGTCGTCGTGGTCGTGTCGCCGTACATGTCCACTTGAAGGTCGCCTTCGATCCATTCGGCGGTGGCGACGCGCGCGATCACCTTGAAGATGCGCGTCCATCCTTCCTCCGGCGCGGCGATGTCAGCGATGCGCGTGAACAGGCGCTTCAGCTCCGCGGACGATGCCGCGGCCTGAAAGGCCAGCTCGGAGGAGATCTCCTTGCTGCTTGTCACGGCGTCGAGGTCGAACATCGCGAAGGGCGGCAATTATCGATCAGCGAGCGGCCCACCACCAGGGCTTCTCGCGAAATTAGCCACTGAAAACGCAGCGTTTCTCTACGTGATTTCCACGATGGACCGATCCTCATCGATAAGCTTACGGCGACGAGGATAGAGTCTCCGGCGGTCTCGCGATGCAGTCATCGTCCCCTCGAGGAGAGCCGGCGGTCCCGACTCGGCAAGCGCCACCGCTCCGCAACCATCCGCTTCTGGCGGTTGGTCGTCGCTACGTCATCATCGGCGTGATCCCGATCCTGCTCGGGGCCCTTTTTCCGATCCTGTCGCTGAACGCGACGATCATCCCGCTCTCGTTCTTGCTCGCGGCGCTCGGCGTGTTCCTCGTCTGGAACGGCGTCGTGCTTCGCACGCTTGGCGGGTCGATGCCCATTCTCAACGCTGCGGCGGGCGCGCTCGCGCACGGTCAGCTCGAGGAGGCCGAGCGGCTGCATGCGCAGCTTCCCACTCCACTCGCCGAGCGCGCGATCGTGAAGCGAGTGCTCGCCGTGCAGCGATCGATGATCGCGCTCTCGCGTGGCGAGGCGGAGGCCGCAGCTCGCCATGCGGAGCTGGCGACCGATCCTCGCGTTGGCCTGTTCACCGGAGGCTACGAAGGGCTCCATCGCGCGGAGGCGTTCGCGCTTCGCGCCGAGGCTCGCGCGGCGATGGGCGAGGTCGAGCCCGCCCTCGCCGACGCACTCGAAGTGGAGGCCTCTCCGTTTGCGCGGGGCGCGGCGCTCGCGCGCATTGGTCTCGCGCGTGCGATCGTCCTCGCGCGAAGCGGGGACAAGGCGGCGCTCAGCGCTCACCTCGCTGAGCGTGGGAACTTGATCCTCGAGCACTCGATGCCGCGCGAGCGAAGCCTCCTCCGCGCGCTACGTGCGCTCGCCCGTGCGCCGGGCAAGAGCGTGTACCGCGAGTCGGCGCGACCGAAGGAGGACGAAGAGTCGAAGAAGCTCCGGTCCTGGATCGCGCAGGTCGTCCCGGACGCGGCGGCGTTCGCGCCGGATCAGCGCGAGGCGTCGTCGCTCGATCACCTACTCACGCCGGCGGCGATCGATCCGAACGCGATGGCTGCGATCGCGGCGGCTCGCCGAATGGCCGCGCAGACGAAGCGACGCGCGAGGTGGCCGCTCATCCTTGGCCTTTGGCTCTCGCTCGTCATGCTCTTTCTCGCGCTCTGGCAGTTCCTCACGCCGGCCGAGAGGGTGCGGCCGGGTGAGGTGCCCGTGCCAGAGCCGGTCGTCGAGGAAGCGCCGTCGCTCTTCCTCACGTATGGGTCCCCAGTCATCCTCGGCGTCTTCGCCGTGCTCGTTCTCGGGACGATCATCGCTCGCTACCGCAAGCACGAACGCATCGTGCTCGCGGCGGAGCGCGACGCGGCGCTCGATCGAAAGGATCTCGCGAAGGCCCAGCTCGCCAAGGTCGCCGGACGTCGTAACCCCGTCATCTCTGCCAGCGTGCACCTTCAGCTCGCGAGCATCGCCAATCGTGAGGGCGACTTCGGACGCGCGGTCGCCGAGGCCGATCAGGGCATCGCGATCCTGTCGACCAACGCGGTGTCGCAAGCGATCGCGAGCGATCTTGCGACGCCGGGGCTCATCACCGAGCGCGCCTATGCGCTCGCCGCGCTTGGGCGCTTCAGTGAAGCCGAGACGGAGATCGCGACGATGGCGCAGGCGTATCCGACGTACCCGTTCCTTTCGCGCGCGGCGTTCTCCGTGCGCCTAATCACGGCGGTGCGAAGCGGCGACACGAAGCGGGCCGCCGAGCTCGCGATGTCACGCACGCCCGATCTGCCGATCGACCTGCGCACGGATCTCTTGTGCGACGTCATCCTCGCCGAGAGCGGCGAGCCGATGGGCGCCGACGAGCGTGAACGCATTCACGCAGAGCTCCGTGACCTGCCTGCCATCGCTCGATGGATCGACGACCTTCGCAAGTCTCCGCTCGTGCGCGTCGCGCCGCCACGCGAAGCTCGACGTGACGATGCACCACCGAGCAGCGACCACCTCACCGACGAGGCCGCCACGGAAGAAGCCGCTGCGGAAGAGGCCGCCGAAGCGATGAGCCCCGCACGCGCACGACGAGCCGCGCAGGGACGCAACCGAAGAGGCCAATAAGGCTCCGTGAAACGGCCGAAGTCCGCGCGCCCGCGCCCCTCGACCCCGCTCGAAGCGCGTGCGCTCAGCGGTTCAGGCCGTCGAGAAACGGCTCGAACAACGTCTCGAAGTATTCGACCGCGATGCGCGCGCTCTTCACCTTCAGGCGACGTCGGGCGACGAGCTCCACGTAGCCATGCGCCGCGACCCACATCCCGATCGCAAGCTCGCGCGCGGCGGGCTTCGCGCGGAAGGCGCCGTTGTCCTGTCCGCGCTTCATCTCGCTGACGACGATGTTGAAAGCGGTCGAGATCGCGGCCTCGAGCGTCGGGAAGCGGCCGTCTTCGTTGAGGCGTGGACCCCACATCACGCGGTAGTGGGCGGGGCGGTCCATCGCGAAGCCGACGTACGCGGCCGCGAGCGCACGGATGCGCGCACGCGGGCTCTTGTCTTTGTTCTCTTTCGCGTTCGCGACGGTCGCGAGGCATTCGGCGAGCGCGCGGTAGCCATCCTCGGAGACCGCGGCGAGGAGCGCGGTCTTGTCTTCGAAGTGGCGGTACGCAGCGCCATGCGTCACGCCGACGAGCGAGGCCGCTTCGCGCAGCGTGAAGGCCTCTGGTCCTCGCGACGAGATCAGCTCGAGCGCGGCGCCGACGAGCGCGCGCGGCAGATCACCGTGGTGGTACCCCTGCTTCTTCGCGTGACGCTGCGTCGAAGCTCCGGCGGTGGTGGATGCTCTCGATGCCACGAGGAGGTCTCTTCTTCGCGCAGGCTTCCGCGGGGGATCGGGCGCCTGATCGCCAAGAAAGACAGAGCACGTCCGAAGGTCCATCGTCAACCGCCGCCGCTCAGCTCGCCGTGCCGACGTTCGATTGATGCTCGAGAAAGGCGGCTGCTTCGTTCCAGAACGTCGCGCGGAAGCGATCGCGGAAGAATCCGAAATGGCCGACACGCGCTTCCCTTCGCGTCACCTGGCGGCGCGTGATCGTCGCTCGTTCGTAGAGCGAGAGCAGCGCGTCGACGGCGGCCGGCGGCGCGTAGGCGTCGTCGTCGAAGCCAAACGCGAGGAGCGGCGCCTCGAGACGCCGGTAGAGCTCGCGACGCGCGCGACCATCTTCACCGCCGACCATGTACCCGGGCGTGCGGCACCACTTCGCCCACTCGCGCGCGACGCCGCCGGGGAGGTCTTCACCAATGCCGAGCGAGCCAGGCAAGTAGCCGAGCGTGGAAGCGATGCTCGGGACGAGCGCGTACCAGAGGGCCGAGTACCGAACGCGGTCGGTGAGCGTGGGCCAGAGGCGGTAGTCGCCGCTCTGCGATCCGACCATGACGACGGCGCGAAGGAGCGCCGGGTCGGGCAAGAGCCCGACGAGCTGACCTCCCACGCTGTGGCCGAGGAGCGAGACGCGTCCGTCGCCGAACGTCTTCGCGCCATGCTCGACGACGTTGGCGAGGTCGAGCGTCACCCAGTCCACGAGAGAGGCGTCGAACGCGGCGAGGCCATCCTTCGGACGCGAGCCGCCGATGCCGCGGTAGTCGAACGTGAGCACGCGCGTCCCTCGCGACGCCATCCACGCAGCGAACGGCGCGTAGTACGAGCGCTTCACGCCCGTCGCCGACGCGACGACGAGCACACGGCTCGGCTGCGCCAGCTCCTCGGGTGGATCGAAGATCGAGGCTGCGAGGACATAGCCGTCCTTCGCTTGAATCCGCGTCTCTCGTCCAAGCGGACGACGTGCATCGAGGATGCTTCGATCCACGAGCGGCCGCTCGTGCCGATAAAACAGGAACGACTCGAGCGACTCGAGCTCTCTCTGGGGCGACATCGGCTCCCCTGCCTGCGACTCTCCGACCTCCGTTCGATTGGTCATGACCTCTCTCCTCCTCTTCCCATGTAACCAATGGTCACATTAGGGCGCACGAGCTTCGTTCGAGCAAGTATCCAATGGATACATTGAGCCATCGGCAGGCAAGGTCAAGGCGGTGAAGCAAAGAAATTCGATCCGCGACGGCCGTGGCTCGCGCGGCATCGAAGCTTCAACGCCCGCGTGCGCGGGTCACTTCACGAAGGCCTTCGGCGGCGCGACGCCGAAGTCGTCGAACGTGACGATGCCTTTGCTTCCGTTGATCGGAGCAGGCACGCCGCGGCCGACCGAGACGCCCGTGATCGGACCCGACGACGCCCACCCGATCGACTGGAGCTCCTGCACCGTCGGCTTCGCGCCGGTGGTCAGCGCGAACTGCGTCGTGCCGCCGATCGGATCGACGCGGAGGAACATCTTTCGAGCCGACCCGGCGGGGAGCTTGGTCGCGAGAGGTACGGCTCCGCTCGGCATGCCCGTTGGTGTGAGCGTGAGGCCTCCGGTGTTGTCGAGGACGAGCACGAGGGATGGAGGCGCAGGCGTCGTCACCTTCGCGTCGATGCGGAGGATGACGATCTTGCCCGCGGACGGCAGCGCGTCGATGCGGAACGCGAACATCACGTCGATCGCGTCGAGGCTCGGGATGTCGAAGTGCAGCTCGACGTCTCCGTCTGGCGTCGTGCGCGCGGAGTTGCTCGGCACGAGCGAACCCGCTTTGCCGGTGAGCTCCATCCCGGCCTGCGTGTCGACGCCGTCCGTCGGGCTCACGAGCACGTTGCTCTCGAACGTCGCGACGCGCGTCTTGAAGACGCCGGAGCCGTCGGTCGTGATGCTGGCGTCCTCGAACGTGTCGCCGTCGATCGTCTCGACGACGTCCGCTGTCGATGCATCTTCGGAGGTCGTGACGGTCACGTCAGGAGCTCGTTCGTCGCCGCCGCCATCGGCCGCGCCGATGGTCTGCGCAGGCTCCTCCTCATCGTTGCCGAAACCGAGAAGCTGCCCGCATCCCACCACCCCGAGCGAGACGAGCGAGACGCCCGCAGCCAGCCGAACCCCGAGCCGCATCGCCGGATCGTAGCGCACCCGGCCCGGCGCTCGCGCCTTTCGCACGCAGGAACGTGCGGCCTTTTCGCCGGTGAAAAGAAGCGGCAGGACCACGTTCGATGGGCCATTGCGTCACGTTCGCCGGCGCGTAAAGCTCGGGGCCGAGGAGTCAACGCATGCCGTCTCGTGGTCGATCTCGTGCTCTCGTCGGTCTCACCTTTGGCCTCGTGCTCACCGCGTCGGCGGGGTGCTCGCGCGATCCGCAGCCCACGCCCACCGCCGCGAACAGCGCGAACAGCGCCGCGCCCGCGACGCCCGCCGAGCCCACGCCCCCGCCGACGATCACACCCGCGGTGGCGGCGACCGAAGGCGAGCTCACGGTCGGAAAGCCCGCGCCGGATTTCTCGGCCACCGCGCATGACGGCATCGCGATCAAGATGTCTGCCCTGAAGGGCAAGCACGTCGTCCTCTACTTCTATCCGAAGGACGAGACGCCGGGATGCACCAAGGAGGCATGCGCGTTTCGCGATGCCTGGAAGGATCTGCAGGCGACGGGCGTCGTGCTCGTCGGGATCTCCACGGACGACGCGGCTTCGCACAAGAAGTTCGCCGAGCATCACAAGCTTCCGTTTCACCTCGTGAGCGATCCCGACGCGGGCATCGCGAAGGCGTATGGCGTGCCGAACACGGCAGGCTTTCTCAGCCGGCAGACGTTCGTGATCGGTCCCGACGGCAACGTGAATAAGATCTACCGCTCCGTCGACGTCACGAAGCACGCGAGCGAGATCCTGTCCGACGTCAAGTCATGACCTCGAGCAACCTTCGCGTGCTGATCGACGGCACGGCGCTCCCCGACGAAGAGGCGCGCGCGGTGTGGCAACGCTTCAGCGATTGGATGGAGGAGCATCGCGGCGACCTCGGTGGCTTCGCCAAGGCGGAGGGGTTCGCGAGCGTTCATCCGAGCGTCGAAGGCGGACGGCCGATCCTGGTCATCAGCCGTACCGCTGCGCAGAAGCCGTATCGTTCGGTTGCCGCTGACCCGAGCAGCGGTGGATCGGGCGCTCGTCATGACGGACATCAGCCCAACCGGTCAAACCGCAAGAAATCGAGGAAATAGGCTCAAAAAGGTAGGACACGGCCCTACAATGTGCGGGCCCGCCGCTTGCAGTGAAGGTTTCCCACATGGGCGAGGTGGCCCGTGCCGTTGGGTGACCGAACGTGAGCGACGATTCTTCTTTCGAGATCAAGTACGCAGCGCATACGGCGACCTGCACATTTCTCCTCGACCGCGAGGGGATTTGCCGCCGAATCGTCGTGGCGCCGAGCAGCAACAAGCGGCGCGACGCAGCGCTCGCCGCGTCACGATGCATCGGGGCGCAATACGTCGCCTCCCTCGACGCTTCCGTCTCGGGAATGCTCACCGAGATGCCGCGCGTCGGCGGCGCGATGCTGTTCGCGCGCGTCGATGACCGAGGCCGTGTCTCGCTCGTCCGAACCGGAAGCGTCACGCGCTTCGAGAGCCATCGCAGCGAAGACGAAGATCCGTTCACCGAGCCTACTGACAAAGCGCCGAGCATGAGCGTCGAGACATCGGCGCCCGTCATCACGCCGTCCGTCCCTACCCCGAGACGCTCGTCGCGTCCTGCGTTCACCGAGACGGTTCCAGAAGACGTCTACTCCGAGCCCGAGAACGATCGCACACAGCCGATCCAAGCGCTCTCGCCGGCCGACTTCCGCAGGCTTCGGCAGGCGCAACAAGTCGCCGCGTCCGCCGCTCCCTCCACACCCGAGATGGAGATTCCGGTCGACGACGCGACGCTCGATCGAACAGCCGAGTACAAGTCCGACGCGCGTAGCGTCGAGCGTTCCGAGAAAGCGGCAGGGTTTGGGAACCAGGTTCCCAACGAGATGAACCGCGACGTTCGCGCGACGGGCAGCGGCTCGAGCAAGAGCGTGCCGCCTCCGCCGCCACCTCCAAGCGCGCCGCGAAAGTCTGCGCGGACGGTGCCCGACACGATGCGCCGTCCGACGTGGCCGTCGCCCGGCAACGAGGGCAGCCTTCCTCCTCTGCCTACGCTCCGGCAGCCACCGGCCGTGATGCCGCACGAAGAGATCGACGCCGAAGACGATCCGTACGCGACGCTCCAGCGCGGGACGCAGCTCCAAGCGCCGCCTTCGCGTTGGGATGGCTCGAGCGCGCCGCCTCCACCGAAGCGAAGTGAGCCCGTCCTCTCACGTCCCCGCCAGCCGAGCCTGCCGAGCGCCCATGGCTCGGAGCCGAGCCGAACGCCCCGCGTCGCCGCGCCCATCCTCCCGGACAAGGTCGCGATTCGACGGCGCAGCGGCGATCGCTGACCCGCTCCACGGCGCGAGAAAGCCGCTCGGATAGAGTCCAGGCGACTCTACGGATTTGAGCGGCAATCACGGGCGCCGAGCAGGATGAGCTGCGCGCCGGTCACCGGACCCCATGGACACTCGGCGCTGACAATGGTACCTCGCGCCCGCATCTCGATCTCGACAGGGTGGCTCTAGGCCAATTCTTCGTGGGCACCTCGATACTTAGGTAACCCACACCACCTTGCCGAACGAGCCACGAGGCCCCATGTCGCTGCTCAGCGTGAGCACCTCATCGACTCTCTCTCAGCTCAGCACCCAAGGACTGCAAGGACTTGGCGCTGAGGGCGCCGTCAACGTCGATCTCGATGCCAGCTTGGTCGTTCAGATCGTTCTGTTCGTCGTCCTCCTCGTCTTTCTGAAGCCGCTCCTCTTCGATCCCATGCTCAAGCTCTTCGAAGAGCGCGAGGCGAAGATCGAAGGCACCAAGCGCGAAGCTTCGAAAGAAGACGAGCGCTCGGCGAAAGCCAAAGCCAAGTACGAAGGCATCGTCGGCAAAGGCCGCGAGGCAGGCGCCGCCGAACGCGACGCGCTCCGTACCGAAGGCACGAAGAAGGAAGCCGAGATCATGGCGCACGTCCGCGCGACCACCGCGTCGACGGTCGAGCAGGGTCGCGCCGCGATCGCGACCGAAGCGAAGGCCGCACGCACCGAGCTCACCGCCGAAGCGGCCGTCCTCGGTCGCGCGATGGCGTCTCGCGTGCTCGGGCGTGAGGTGTCGACATGAGCAACGTGAAGGCATTCCTCTCGAAGCACGCGCGATTCATCATCGCCGTCCTCCTCATCGTCACGACCGGCATGCTCGGCAAGATGGCGATGGCGCACCAGCACGCGGGTGAGCACGCCGATCCGCACGGCGGAGCCGCCGCCGCGGCAGCGCCCACCGTTCATGAAGGCCAGGTCAACACCGAGCACGGCAGCGAGCACGGCAACGCCAACGATCACGCGGCGACCGCCGGTGAGCACGGCGCAGCACACGGCGAGCACGGCGCGGAGCACGGCGGCGCGCACCACCCGAAGCCGATCAACTGGACCGACCTCTCCGACAAGGAGCGCCCGGCGTTCATCGGCCTCCTCGTCAACTTCGGTATCCTCGTCGCGCTCTATTACACGCTCGGCAAGAAGCCGATCACGGAAGGCCTCAAGCAGCGCCGCGTGAACATCGGCAAGGACATCGAAGAAGCGCGCAAGATGCTCGAAGAGGCAAAGGAGCGCGCGAAGAAGTACCAGGCCGAGCTGAAGAACGCCGACGCTGACGCGGCGACCGCGAAGACCGGCCTCATCTCTGCCGGCAAGGGCGAAGTCGAGCGCATGCTCATCGAGGCCGAAGAGCGAGCCGAGCGCATGAAGCGTGACGCCGAGCGCCTCGTCGAGCAGGAGCGCAAGCAAGTGCAGCAAGATCTCCTCGTCGAGACGATCAACACAGCGGTCCTCCAGGCGCAGAAGCTCCTCGAGCGCTCTGCCACCCCCGAAGACCACGCGCGCCTCGCCAACGAGCTCCTCCAAGAGCTCGCCCGCAAGCCCGCCGCGCCGCGCGTCGTCGCGTCGTCGGCCAGCACCGCACCCCGCACGGGAGGAGCAGCCTGATGGTCCCCGGCGTCATCGCTCGTCGTTACGCAACCGCGCTTCTCGAGATCGGCGTCGAGACGAACCAGCTCGACGCGATGGTCGACGAGATCTCGCGTCTCGCGGCCGCCTACGACGCGAGCCCCGAGCTTCGCAGCTCGCTCGACAACCCGCTCGTCCCCCTCCCCGCCAAGCAGGCCATCTTGGGTGAGATCGCCCAACGCCTCGCGCTCGGCCAGCACGCACGCAACATCTTGGGCATCCTCCTCGATCGCCGCCGCATTCGCGCTCTCCCCGCGATCGCGCAGCGCCTCAAGGAGATGGCGGATGACAAGCGCGGCATCCTTCGCGCCGAGATCTTCACCGCGATGCCCCTGCCCGAAGAGTACTTCACGCAGCTCCAACAGCAGCTCGAGCGCGTCACCGGACGCCGCATCGCGCTCGATCGCAAGCTCGACCCCACGCTCATCTGTGGTGTCGTCGCGCGCGTCGGTGACACCGTCTATGACGGATCGCTCGTCGCTCGCCTTCGTCAGATGAAAGAGACGATGCTTCCGAACTAAGGTTCGGCGAAGCCCAGTCTCTCGAGAGCTAGAACCCGCAACGCAGACCGAACGAAAAGAAGAGAACACCGACCATGCAGCTTCGCGCCGAAGAGATCTCGTCGATCATCAAGAAGCAGATCCAGACCTACGAGCGCGCCGCGCTCACGACCGAGACGGGCACCGTGCTCAGCATCGGCGACGGAATCGCGCGCATCTACGGCCTCGAAGGAGTCATGAGCGGTGAGCTGCTCGAGTTCCCGGGCGGCCTCATGGGTCTCGCGCTCAACCTCGAAGCCGACAACGTCGGCGCCGCGCTCTTCGGAGACGTCGGCACAATCAAGGAAGGCGCCACCGTCAAGCGCACGAGCCGCATCATGGAGGTCCCCGTCGGCGAGGCCCTCATCGGCCGCGTCGTCAACGCGCTCGGTATGCCGGTCGACGGCAAGGGCCCGATCGAGACGCCGCACCGCCGCCGCGTCGAGATCAAGGCGCCGGGCATCTTGGCCCGCCAGCCGGTCAAGGAGCCGCTCCAGACGGGCATCAAGGCGATCGACTCGATGGTCCCGATCGGCCGCGGTCAGCGCGAGCTCATCATCGGTGACCGCCAGACGGGCAAGACCGCGGTCGCCGTCGACACGATCATCAACCAGAAGGGCCAAGGCGTTTACTGCTTCTACATCGCGATCGGACAGAAGCAGTCCACCGTCGCCGCCGTCGTCGACAAGCTCACGCAGCACGGCGCGATGGAGTACACGACGATCGTCATCTCGGGCGCCAGCGAGTCCGCGCCGATGCAGTTCATCGCGCCGTACACCGGCGTCACGATGGCGGAGTACTTCCGCGACAGCGGCCGTCACGCGCTCTGCATCTACGACGACCTCTCGAAGCAAGCGGTCGCCTACCGCCAGCTCTCGCTCCTCCTCCGCCGCCCGCCGGGCCGCGAGGCGTACCCGGGCGACGTCTTCTACATTCACTCGCGCCTCCTCGAGCGCGCGGCCCGCATGGCCGACCGCCTCGCCGTCGTCCCGAAGGGCACGCCTTGGGAGAAGATCGGCGACGCGACCATTCACATCGGTGAGCAAGGTCACGAGTCCTCCGAAGAAGAGCTGTTCCGCAAGGTCGACAACGACCTCACCGAGAAGTGGCTCGCCACCGACGACAAGAAGAAGAAGGAAAAGGAAGCTCTCAAGAACGAGCTCAAGTCGAAGGCGAAGGAGTCGACCTGGGAGGTCGTCAAGGATCCGCTCTCCGGCGGCTCGCTCACGGCGCTCCCGATCATCGAGACCCAGGCAGGCGACGTCTCGGCGTACATCCCGACGAACGTCATCTCGATCACCGACGGCCAGATCTTCCTCGAGGCCGACCTCTTCTACTCGGGCGTTCGTCCCGCCATCAACGTCGGTATCTCCGTCTCGCGCGTCGGTGGTAACGCGCAGATCAAGGGCATGAAGGCCGTCGCCGGCTCGCTCAAGCTCGATCTCGCGCAGTACCGCGAGAAGGCGGCGTTCAGCCAGTTCGCCTCCGACCTCGACCAGGTCACCCGCAACATGCTCGAGCGCGGCGCTCGCCTCGTCGAGATCTTGAAGCAGGGTCAGTACGTCCCGCAGACCGTCGAGAAGCAGATCGTCATCATCTACGCCGGCACGAAGGGCTACCTCGACTCGCTCGAGGTTGGAAAGCTCGGCGAGTACGAGCGCCAGCTCTACGCGTACATCGAGTCGAAGCACCCGGCGATCTTCGAGAACATCCGCGCGAAGAAGGCGATGGATGAAGAGACCGAGAACACGCTGAAGAAGGCCCTCAAGGACTTCGGCACCGCGTTCGGCAAGTCGGGCGAAGGCAAGAGCAAGAAGGGCTGATCGGCGATGCCGTCACTCAAGACCATTCGTAAGCGCATCACGAGCGTCAAGGCCACGCAGAAGATCACGCGTGCCATGAAGATGGTCGCTGGTGCGCGCCTGAACCGCGCGCAGCAGCGCATCACGGCGCTTCGTCCGTACGCGGTGAAGACCCAGGAGATCCTCGAGGACGTCGCCGCGGCGATGGTCGAGAAGCAAGCCGACGCCGAGTTCGGCAGCGGCGACGCCGAGAGCCTCCACCCCCTCCTTCACCGTCGCGCCGAGAAGAACGTCCTCTTCCTCGTCATGTCCGGTGACCGCGGTCTCTGCGGCGGCTTCAACGCGAACGTCAGCAAAGCAGCCGAGCGCGCCTGGAAGCAGAAGGAGAGCGAGGGCGCCGAGGTCTCGTTCGCGACCGTCGGCCGTAAGGGTCGCGAGTACCTCGCGCGCCGGCGCGGCACGATCGCGAAGGACTTCCCCCGCTTCTACGACGGCCTCGACCTCGCGAAGGCGGGCGTCGTCGCCGAGTGGGTCGTGCGCAAGTTCGAGAAGGGCGAAGTCGACGCGGTCTACCTCGTCTACAACGAGTTCAAGAGCGCGATGACGCAGAAGACGACGATGGAAGCCCTGCTTCCGCCGCCGCAGCGCCAGGCCCCGAAGGACGGAGGGCTCGCGCCCACGTTTGGCTTCGAGCCGAACGAGCGCGCCGTGCTCGAGCGCCTCGTCCCGATGTACGTCGAGATCTCGATCTACCGCGCGCTCCTCGAGACGCAGGCGGGCTTCTTCGGCGCACAGATGACCGCGATGGACTCCGCGACCCGCAACGCGAAGGACATGATCGCCCGCCTCTCGCTCGTCTACAACCGAGCGCGTCAGGCCGCGATCACCAAGGAGCTGATGGAAATCATCGGCGGCGCGGAAGCTCTGAAAGACTGAGTTTTCGCAAGCGCGAGCGACGCGACCACCCAATCGGGATGGCAGCGACCCCGGTTGGGATGGACGCGTCGACTTCAGGCGAGACGCCTTCTCCCTGCTAAGCTCATCATGTGCCCCGCTACGCCCTTCATTGGAGCTCGGCCCTCGTCGCGTCGTGCCTGCTCGTGGCGTGCGGGCTCATCACCGGCGTGGGTGATCTGAAGAGCGACGACGGCAACGCCAACAGCGCGAGCAGCAGCGGCGGAAGCAGCGGCGCCAGCTCTGCGTCCTCGAGCTCGGGCGGCAGCGGGACCTCCTCAGGCACCCTGGCGAGCTCCTCCGGTACATCCGGAACGAGCGGAGCATCCGGAGCGAGCGGCACGAGCGGTACCTCGGGAACGAGCGGTAGCTCGGGAACGAGCGGCACGAGCGGCACGAGCGGCACGAGCGGCACGCCGTGCACGGTTCAGTCGACAGGTCCGAAGCTCCCCCAATCCGCGAGCTTGATCGACTCGGGTGGAACGTTGACGCCGTGGCTCAATCCGAACAACGCGCTCGTCGTCGATGGCTCGGGAGCGACGACGTCGTTGACGAACGCCACCGGCGACTCGGCGCGGCTGAAGGTGACGCAGTTTGGGTTCGCCCTCCCGCCGACCGCGCAGGTGCGCGGCGTCACCGTCACGATCACGCGGCGGGCGAACGGCGGGATCGAAGATGGAGTCGTCCGTTTGGTGGGCGCTCCACTTCCAGGCATCGACAAGAGCTCCGGCGCGTCGTGGCCGGCGGCGTTCACCGGCAAGGACTACGGTGGCGCAAACGATCTCTGGGGTCTGACGATCACCCCTTCGCTCGTGAACAACGCCGACTTTGGCGTCTCGGTCGCTGCGTCGCTCGACGGCTTGGATGGGACGATCGCCGAAATCGACGGCATCACCATCTCGATCTCCTACTGCAACTGAGCACGACCTAAAGAGCGAGCGCGTCGATCCGCTCGTTAGGCGTGGCGACCGCCATCGAAGCGCGACGGCGCGACGAGCCAAGGCGGCGGAACACGAGATCGCACACGACGAGCATCGCGGCGATGATGAGCGCATACGGCCACGTCGCGACGAGCTTCGTCGCAGGCCGAGCGCCAGGCCGGAGCGACTCGGTGACGGTGGGCGAGATCTTTCCTTCGCCCGCGCGCGCGATGTCGGCGACGAGATAGGTGTCCGCGCCGACGCCGGAGAGCTCGGGCGTCCGATCTTCTTGGCCCATCGCTTCGGCCATCAGCGCGCCGCGTGCGTCACGTGCGCGCATGATGATGATCGACTCGCCCGACGATCGACCACGCGCAGTGAAACGTCCAGGTCCCTTCTGCTCGAGCCGCATCGTCAGCTTGTGAGAGGTCGCGGTCTTCGGGCCTTCGAAGACGGGCGCATCTTTGTCGTCCTTCTTGTCGTTCTTCTTGTCCGCGACTTTCGCGACATCAGGCTCGCCGATCGCGAAGACGTCGATCGAGACCGGCGCAGCGCTGTCGGGGGCGTCGGGTGGGAGCTCGATGTCGACCTCGACGACGCGGTCCTTGATCCGAATCGACGCGTCGG
Source organism: Labilithrix sp. (assembly GCA_044227045.1). GTDB lineage: Bacteria > Myxococcota_A > Polyangia > Polyangiales > Polyangiaceae > Labilithrix. Next base: position 38,409 of record JBGAFW010000040.1, on the reverse strand, counting down.
CGCGGTGCGCCTCATGCTGGCGAAGGAGAAAGCGCACTGTTTGCTTGAGGAGCTTCGCCGACTCGGCGGAGCTCGCCCACGCGCCGCCCCAGCCTTCCATGAAGTCCGTCGTCATCACGCCGACCTTGCCGAGACCGTAGCGCCAGGTGGCGAGCATCGGACGGGCAGCGCCGCCACCGTCGTTGATGAGCAGAGCGGTGTCGGCGCCAGCGCGGCGTCCCGTCTCGACGTAAGCGCTCAGCTCGGGAAGGCCCTTCGCGTTGATGCCTTCGAGCACGGGGTGTGTGGTGCTCGCGGCCGAGACCGTCGTCTTCTTCTCGCGGAGGTTGCTCTGCGCGAGCACGCGAGTCTCGGAGAGAAAGATGCGACGGAGGTCGGCACCTTCGCTCGTCAGGTAGAAGCGACCTCCAGCGGCGGCGGCGACGCGGCGGAGGAACTCGGTGTCCTTCGCGCTCTCCTCACCGATGCCGACGACCGTGGTCGTGATGCCTCTTCCGCGTGCCTCGCGGGCGAGCATCTCCGCGGTCTTGCCTTTGCAGGACCCGCCGAAGTCGTACGGACATCCCTCGAGCTGCTCCTCGCTGTCGCTCGTGTCGCTGAACAGAATGACGTGTCGGATCGGCGTCTTGACGCCTTCGAGCGCCTTGTACGCGTCGCGCATTGCAGTATACACGTAAATACCGCCGCCGCCGGCGGTGACGCTACGCACGTTCTCTTTGAGGCTCGCGACGCGATCGACGCCGCCAAGCGGCACGTCCCAATGCGTCTCGGTGTCGACGCTCGCGAGCGCGACCTGATCGGTGGGGCGAAGCACCTCCGCCGCGGCGAGCGACGCCTCGATCGCGAGCTCGATCTTCGTGTGCGTGCCTCCACCAACGGGTGCAGACATCGACCCGGAGCGATCGAGCATGATCGCGAGCGCCACCGGCGGGTCCTCGACGTGACCGCGGTCTTCGATCTCGACGGGCAACGCGCGCGCGAGCGGCGTACCGGCATATTCGGGGGCAAGACCGAACACGCCGCCGGTGGCGAAGAGCCCTCCGCCTTGCTGCACGTAGTCGATGAGCCCTGCTTGCGCCGCGCGTGTGAGGCCAGAGTCGTCGGCCGCCGCTCCGCTGACGCGAACGTCGGCAAGCACGACGAGGTCGGCGCCCGAATAGGAGGACGGATCATTCGCGCGCTCGAGCGGGAGCGGGCGTGCCTCGAGGCCGCTCTCGGCAAACGCGGTCTTCAGCACGGCAGGAACATCACCAGCAGACGAGAAGACCACGGCATGCGCGCTGCCCTCGACGCTGACCGCGGTGAGCACCGAGATGGGCTCACGCGGCTTCTTGTCATCATCATCGTCGTCGTCCTTCGCCGCCGGCATGCCCTTGCGATGTTTGCGGCCCATCCCGCCATACAAGGCGAACGGCGCGACCTTCATCTCGTAGACGTGGACGCCGGGAGGTGGATTGGGATCGGTCAGGAGGACGGTCGCTCGCTCGTCGCCAGCGTGCGCATACTGGCGCATCGGCGGAAGTGGTGCGCCGTCGCGCGTCCAGGTGATCGTGAAGTATTCGGACGACTGGACGTCGACATCGAAGGCCACCGGATGATGTTCGGCGACGTGCGTCGATCGCGGACGCACCGCCGTGATGCAGGGAAGCTCGGCGACCTGCGACGCGATCGGGAACACGTCGACGCGAACGCCTTGCTCGGTCGCCGCGCGCACCTCGGCGATCGTGTCACCGCGTGTTGGACGCGCATCGGTGAAGAGCACGAGCGAGCGATGACCTTCACGCGGGAGCGCCGCGACGCCGAGACGAACGGCGGCGGCGAGATCGCTCGAGAGCGTCGCCTTCCCGCCTTCGCTTCGCATGTGGACGTAGGGCGGCGGGTTTTGCGACCCCACCGGCGACACCACCTCCGCCGATCCATCGAAGGAGATGACGCCGATCTTCGCGGGGCCGCGATCGAACCACGCGCGTTGAATGAAGGCGTTGGCTGACTCGAGGCCGCTCTCGCCGACGCTCGCCGAGCGATCGACGACGTAGACGACGGCGCGGTCGTCACTCGGACGCTTCCGTGGAGCGAGCCAAGGTGACGCGACGACGAGAACGATCGCCGCGATCCGGAGCATGATGCTGAGCAGACGAAACGGCATTAGCTGGCCCACTTCCGTCGAAACGTGAGGTACGCCTCGAGCGCGAGGAGAAACGCGCCCACCATCGCGATGACGAGCGCAGGGCTGTAAGGGATGCGCCACTTCGGCGCGGGCGCAGGATCGAACGTGGTCAACGCTTCGGATCGCGCGAGCGTCACCTCCGAGCGCGGCACCGTCTTCGCGGTCACGACCTGGCTCGTGCCTCCAAGCTGCGTGAGCACGTTGCCGACGAGCACGGGAAACGCGACGCGAAGCACGAGATCGCTCGCCTCGGGATCGATCCCGACCCACACCCACGCGTGGTTGCCCGCCCCGCCCGCGATGAGCGCGGAGCCGCCATCGAAGTCGACGAGCGAACGTGCGCCCTTCGGCGGCGTCGCGACCTTCGCGCGAAGCGTCGTCATCTCGTCGAAGGCGACACCGCGCAAGAGTGAATCTTCGGAGGCGACCGATCGGAGATGCGTCTCCTTCTTGTCGATCGAACGTGCCTTCAGCCCTGTCTCCGCCGGCTCGACGCCGAAGTAGAGCGTGGGGACGCCTCTCGGGCGCGCGAGCCCTTCGGCGAGGACCACCGCGACATCGACCTTCGTCGGTGGACTCGGATCGTCCGGCGCGACGATCGTCAGATCGGTCACGCCGGATGCGCGAATCGCGCGCTCGACGAAGAACGCGGCGGCCCCTCCGCTCGGCGAGGGGCGAACGAAAAGCACACGTGGGGGCTCGCGCGTGATCTCCTCGAGCGACGCTTCGTCGTCGAGGCCGAGCACGTCACGCTTGCCGTCATCGGGGGAGATCTTCGCGACGAGCTTTCCCGGGCCGCGAATTCCGACGCGCTCGGTGATGTCGCCAGAGGCCGGCACCTCGATCGATCGATCCCGTACGACGCGGTTCGCGAGCCTGATCACGAGACGAGCTCGGCGCGTGACTGTCGAGGAGGTCGCGACGGTGACGACCGCCTCGCGTTCTTCTTCGTCGCGTGCGTCAGGAGCCGTCCGCGTGTAGAGGCTCGTGACCCCGAGGTTGTCGCTCTTCGCGTCGCTCTTGCTGCCGACGAGGACGAGCTTCGGCTTGTTCGATGAAGAAGAGCGGCTCGTCTCCGCGTCGATCTTCTGATCGCTGATGACGATGACGTTCGCGGTGCCTCGCTGTGACCCCGCGGCGGCGAGACCCTCCGCGAGCGCGAGCGCCTCATCCATCGAGGCGACGTCCTTCTCGGGCGTGAGCTTCTTGATCGCCTCTTCGACCAGCGGCCCCGAAGGCGTGGGCGGAAGCGCGACGGTGGCGTCCGCGCCTGCGGTGACGATCGCGACGCGCGCGTTCGGTCCCATCGCAGCGACCTCGCGCTCGAGCCAACCGCGAGCTTCGGCGATCGGCGCGCCGCTCATCGAAGCCGACACATCGACGACGAACACACGCAAGTCACCACGCGCGCCGCTTGGCCGCGCCGCCGCGAACACGAGGGCGCCGACCCCGAGCAGGCACGCGAGCAGCGCGAGGAGCCGGCGAATGTCGCGAATGCGCTTGCTCTTCGCGACCGATTTGGCGCCAAGCCGAAACACCATCGTCGACGGCACGCGCATCACCTTTCGCCGCCGCCGTACGAGGAAGGCGATCAGCACCGGGACGAGGAGCGCCAGCGCGGCGAGGAAGGTGGGGGCGATGAGGTTCATGGGATGTCTCGCGCTCAGCTTCCGCTGTTCGAGAGGAGGCCGGCGTTCAGCGCGCGCATCACGATCGCCTCGAAGGGCTCGGCGGTCGTGGTGCGGACGATGGCGGCGTCGATCGAACGCGCGGCCTCGTCCACTCGCTCGCGATGCTCGCGGAGCGCGGCCTCGTAGCGCTCGCGCATTCCGTGCTCGGGGAGCTCGATGATCTCGCCAGTCTCTTCGTCTTCGAGGTCGAAGCCGCTCAGATCCGGAGGCTCGATCTCGAAGGGCGCGAGCACCTCGACGATCGCGACGTCGTTGCCTCGTCGCCTCGCCTCACGCGCGCCGGCGAGCACTCCCTGCGGCTCGTAGAGGTCGCTGAGGATCACGCAGACGCCGCGCGTGCTGGCGGAGGTGCCGGCGGCGTCGAGCGCGCATCGCACGGTGGCAGGGAGATCCGTCGCGCCGATCGCGGCCGTGCGATCGAGCATCGAGAGCAGCCGGGTGAGCCCTGCGCGACCGCTGACGGGCCGGTGCGTCTTCGTCGATCCGACCGAACCCACCGCGAGCGCGACGCGGTCTTCGCCGTTCAGCGCGACGGCCGCAAATCCAGCCGCGATCCGCGCGGCTTGGCGCACCTTCGACGGACGCCCGTACTGCATCGACGCGCTTTGATCGACGACGAGGGTGAGACGCATCGGCGCTTCGTCGGCGACGAGCCGCACGAGCAGCTTCTCGAGACGCGCGTAGGCGTGCCACGCGATGCGGCGAGTGTCGTCTCCGGTGTCGTACGGACGGAGGTCGATCGTCTCGACGCCGCTGCCCACGCGTCGCGTCCTGCGACGCCCTGCTCTGCGTGCGCTCGCGATCTTCCTCGCGACGATCGAGAGCCTCGCGAGGCGAAGGGCCATCTGCGGGGAGAGAAGCGGCAGATCGTCCTCGCGTGGAGCGGTCGAGACGTCGGGGAGCTCGGTGACTGCGGCGGCCATCTTCGCTTCTCGTCAGCCGACCGGCGTGGTGGCAAGCGTCTGTGCGATGATGATGTCCGTCGTTCCGCCTTCGGCCTCGGCCTCGAAGCGAAGGCCGATGCGATGTCGGAGCACGTTCGTCGCGGACGCGGCGATGTCTTCGGCGGCGACCGCGACGCGCCCCGCCGCGAGCGCGCGTGCACGACCACACGCCATCAGCGCCTGCATCGCGCGCGGGCCAGCGCCGTAGCGCGCCGCTGGGTGGGCGTGCGTCGCGAGGACGAGCTTGGCGGCGTAATGCTCGACATGCGGAGCGGCCGGGATCGTTCGCGCCATCGCCTGCGCGAACTGGAGCTCTTCGGGTGAGCTGAGCGGGTTCGGCGGCGGCGGATCTTCTGCACGTGCGCCGATCAAGGTGAGCGTCTCGAGGCTCGGCATCTTCACGATCAACTTCACGAGGAAGCGATCGAGCTGCGCCTCGGGCAGCGGATACACGCCTTCCATTTCGATCGGGTTCTCCGTCGCGAGGACGAAGAACGGCGACGGCAACGGAAGCGGCTTGCCTTCGACCGAGACGGTTCGCTCGGCCATCGCTTCGAGGAGCGCGCTCTGCGTCTTTGGCGTCGCGCGGTTGATCTCGTCGGCGAGGACGAGGTTCGCGAAGATCGGTCCGCGGCGATAGGTGAGGTCTTTGCCGCCGTCGGGCGTGTTGACGACGAGGCTCGTGCCGAGAACGTCGCTCGGCATCAAGTCGGGCGTGAACTGAATGCGCGCGAACGACCCGCCGACGAGCCGCGCGAGCGTGCGGACGATCTGGGTCTTTCCCAGGCCCGGCGCGCCCTCGAGCAAGACGTGACCACCCGCGACGAGCGACTGAACGACGCCAGAGATGATCTCGTCTTGGCCGAGGATGATGGATCGCAGCGCATGCTCGAGACGGAGGATGACGTTGCGCGCATCGTGGAGACGCTGCTCGATCGGCGCTTGCTGCTGCTGCTGCGGTGCGTGGTGATGGTGCGCCGGCGGATGATGCGCCTGGTGATGCGGATGGTGCGGGTGCGGGAGCTGCGGAGGTGCGTTCCCATTGAGGTGCACGTGCGGAAACGCGCTCGGGTTATGCGATGTCGTCATGCTTGTTTCCCGTGTCACTTTCTCGATGGGGGTGGCGGAGAGGCCTCATCGCCATTCGGGCGGATCAGGCTGAAATAGCGGCGTACGGTGGGCCTGCGCGCGGCGGGCACCACCTCTTCTTTGAGGCCGTCTTCGACGACGCTGTCGTAGGCGGGAAAGATCTCTTTGTAGGCCTTCGGGTCGTCGCCGCGACCGATGCCTTCGATCGCGCTGACGGCGCGCTCGCCCTCACGCGCGTCGGTCCGTGCTTGCAAGCTGCCGTTCACTTTCACGCGGCGCTGCTCGGGGCCGGGCGCGTGATCGGATCCACCAGGGCCGCCGCCGGGCTTGCCGCCGGGATCGCTCGAGGGGTCGCCGGCTTTGTCGCGTGAGCCGCGGGCCTTCGACTCGCCGCTCCCGTCCTTGCCATCTTTTCCGTCCTTGCCGTCCTTGCCGTCCTTGCCGCCCTTCGAAGAGGACGAGGACGAGGACGAAGGCTTGCCGCTCATGCCTTCGCGAAGCGACTTGTCGAGCTCGGAGGCCTCCTCGGACATCTTCGATAGCGCGCTCGACCTCTTCGGATCGTGCGCGTCTTTCTCCATCGCCGCGATCTCGCGCTCGGCACGCTCCGTCGCGCGCTTGGCCGCTTCGGTGTCCCCGCGCGCAGTGGCCTCACGCGCTTCTTTGAGCGCCTCGGCGGCACGCGACCATGCGCTCTCACGCTTGCTCGGCGATGTGGGGGATGACTTGCCCGACGACTTGTCCTTCGACCCTTCCGCGTGCGCTCGCTCTGCCGCCGCGCGCGCCGCTGCTTCGGCGTGCTCGAGTCGCTCGGCGAGCTTCTTCAGCTCTTCGGTGTCTTTGCTCTTCGCGGCCTTGTCGAGATCCTTCTCGAGGCCTGCGAGCGCGTCGGCCGCGGTGCCCGACTTTCCCTTGCCATCGCCGCCTTCGACCTCGTCCCGCACCGCGCGGAGCGACTTCGCTTGATCGCGTTCCTCTGCTTCGAGCGCGCGCGTCGCCTTGCGCATGTCTTCGAGCGCGTCGAGGGCTCGCTGTCGATCGCCGTTCTTCGCCGCTTCGGAGGCTCGCCTCGCCGCGTCAGCGATCTCTTTCTCGTGCGCGTTTTTGTCGGCGCCAGGAGCCTTTGGATCGTTGGGCTTCTTTGGATCGGAGGCCTGCGGCGCCAGCGCGTCTGCGGCGCGATCGAGCTCGCTCGCGGCGGCGGTCTCGCGCGACGTCACCGGGTGAATCGTTCGCTCGACGAGGAGCCGATCGATCGCGCCAAATCCAAGTCCCACGACGAGCGCGATCGCAGCAGCGCGCAAGACGCGGACCTCTCTCAGCGTACGCGTGGGCTTCGTCTTCTCGAGCGCGGTCGCGAGCGTCGTCTCGATCACGACACCTTCGAGCGCGCGGTGGGCGCGATCGATCGCGATCGACCTGAGCTCGACGTGATCCGTGTCGGCCGGAGACTCGACACGCGTGGTACGATGGCTCTCGAAGGCAAAGCCGCTCGCGACGATCTCCTTCAGGCCGAGCGCGTCATCGAGCGTACGCGCGCTCGAGAGCAGCGAAGGACGGCCTCTCCACGCACGTGCGACCAAGACAGCGGCGGCGACCGTCGCGCCTCCACCCGCGAGCACGATCGCCCAAAGCGCGGAGCGGTACACGTGACCGTCGCGAAGTGGAAACAAGAACGGGCGCGCTGCGCCACATACCGCCGCGGCGCCGAGCACGATCGCGGCGTTTCGTACGACCGCCGCGCGCAGATAGGCACGTTGGAGATGCCTGTGCGCGCGCTCGAGAGGAGGAAGGAGGGCCATGGTTGGGTGGTTCGCCCGTGTGAGGTGATTTGGAGTGCGCGCTCCCAATCAAACGCCAGCGAAGCCGGGTGTCTTCCCTGTGCGTCCGTGGCCTGGCGGCGTGGTTATCTGCTGCGAATGACGGTGGTTTCCGATGGACAGCCGTGGCTAGGCTGGGTTTCCGGGTCTCGAGAAATTCGAGCCGCTCTGCCTTCTTCGGTTGGCGAGCCAGACTGTGACCGCGGCGCGCGTAGAACGCAGAACCCGTAAAAACCGGGCAAATCCGGAACGCTTGTCCCTCGAACACGGCACAGCTAGCGTGACGCGCCATGAACACCCGCATTTTCCTCGCCAGCGCCCTCCTCTCCGTTCTCGCTCTCGCCGCCTGTGGTGGTGACCAGAAGCACTCGAAGTCGCCCGAGAGCAGCGCGGGCATCACGGAGACGTCGGCCAAAGAGGACATGCCGCCGCCGCCCGCGAAGGAAGGCGACGCGACGACCACGCCGGCCGCCGGTGGAGACGCAGCGAAGCCGGCCGGTGGCCCTGCAGGCGGCGTGATCAAAGTCGCCGCGATGAAGCTCACGCCCGCGAAGAAGGGCAAGAACGACAAGACGATCGAGCTCAAGGATGACGGCAGCGTCAACATCGACGGCAAGCCGGCCGCGAAGATCAAGGGCGACACCGTCGACTCCACCGGCGGCACCTCGATGGTCACCGTCGGCATCGACGGCAGCCTCGTCGGAAACGGCGTGAAGCCCGGCTACAAGTTCGAAGGCGACGATCTCGTCCACGAGAACGGCTCGAAGCTGAGCGTCGGCGAAGACGGCACGATCACGCAGTCCTCGAAGGACGGAAAGAGCGACGCGATCGGCAAGGCCGAAGGCGGCGGCTCGGCGAAGCGCGCCGCGCTCATCGCCGCGGTCCTCTGGATGACGATCCCCGACGCAGGCGCGACCGCCGCGGCCGGCGCGAAGAAGGGCGGCGACGCGAAGAAGGGCGACGGCGCGAAGCCCACGTCCACCGCGCCGAAGAAGTAGCGCCGGAGAAGTAGCTCGCGTGAGCTACTTCACGATCACGACGACGTTGTCGAAGCGGAGCGCCGCCGGCTCGGAAGGGCCGGTGACGAACGTGATCCCCGCATGCAGCGTCGCGTTTGGCGCAGACGCTTGCGTGTAGACTGCAGGCAATGTGAGCGTCGCCGGAGTGCTGCCGATCGTGAACGTCGCGGTCGGCGGCGCAGCGCTCAGGTTCGTGCGGATGCCAACGCGATACCACGTACCGACGTTCGCTTTGACGCCGGTCTTCTCGCGCTGCGAGCCGTCGAACGACGTGCCGGTGCTGTCGAGCACCGTCGAGGCGATGACGAAGAGGCCGTCTTCGACGTCGAGGTAGATCGTGCCCGACCCGGAGGGCTTGTTGATGTCGAAGCCGAGGCTCGCGACGTCGATGTTCGATTTGCCATCCCACGCGTCGAGGCGCACTTGCATCGTGACGTCGATGTCCTTGGCAAGGCCGAGGGCGCGCTCGAGGCCGCCGATGCAGCTGTTGCCTGCATCGCACTGCAGGCTTCCGGCGAGCGCTACGTTGGGCGACGAGGGAGCCGCGTCGTCGGGGACGATCGCGATCGTGCCGTGGTTCTCGAGCGCCTTCCAGCCCGCCGCGATCGTCGTGCTCGTGTCGAACGAATCACAGAACGTGGGCTTCGGATCGAGCACGTCGCAGTACGTGACGAGGACGCTCGAGTCGGCGCCGCTGTCGATCGGCGCGCCGCTGTCGATCGAGCCCGTGTCGGCCGGGCCGATGGAGCTGTCGGCGCCCGCGTCCGTGGCGGGCGCCGGATCGCTCGAGCAGGCGAAGGCGACGAGCGCGATCGCCATGAGCGAGGCCGCGAGCGTCGTGACGAGGCCCACGCGTGTTCCGCGTAGAAGCATAAGTTCGGTCTCGGGAGAGGTGCTGGATGACTACTTCGGAACCCGCGTCACGGTCTTACAACCGAGAAGGACATCCATCTGTGCGTTTGGATCGCCGTTCAATGCAGAGCACGACGACGGACAGATGATGACCTTCGTGGGAGTGCCACCGTTCTTCGGATCATTGTCGTAGTACCAACCTGGCCCATTACCGCAAGCGGCGGCGCTCGTGGCGTATGGAAGGAGGGATTTGGCGCCAGCTCCGCTCGTGAGCTGCACGTTCACCTTCTCGTAGTCGGGCGTGCCGGTCGTGGGCTTCGGCAACGTGTACTCGCATGGGAGCGACGAGCCGCGGATCGCGTCGAGCGCCGCTTGGAACTGCTGCGTCACGTTCGCAGAGGTCGAGATGACGAACGCTGATGTCGTCCCGCCCGCCGCGGCGATCTGGTTGAGGTTCGTCGTGGCCTGCGCCTTCTCCGTGTCGGTGAAGACACCGATCACGAACGTCTTCACGCTTGGCGTTCCCATCACGCCGGCTTGCGCGATCGCGGCGACGCCGGGGATGTCTTGCGTCGTGCACTCCGTCGGGAAGCCGTCCGTCACGAAGACCGCGATGACGGCGTGCGTGGGGTTCGCCACTGCCTGCGCCTTCGCCGCGTCGAGCGCACCGGTCAGCGCGGCCGAGGTGGGCGTGAGGCCGTCGACGGTGCGCGCGTCGAGCGACGTCGTCAGCGCCACTTGCGCGCCGGGCAGCGCGCCAAACGGAACCGACGGCCCCGCATAGTCGGTCGCCGTGCACGAGTCGCGCCCCGTGCAATACGAGTAGTCGAAGTAGCTGCACTGGACGCCGATCGGGCAGCTCGCGAAGTTTTTGACGCACGAGTACTGCGTGCCCGGACAGCGGCCAAAGTCGCTGCATGGGGCATTGCCGGGGCAATCTGCGCTCGTCTTGCAGAGGATGATCGTGTTGCCGGGGCCGAGCGCCTCGCAGGCTTTGTTGTTGATGCAGGGGCCGAAGCCGTTGCACGCCGCGTCGGTCCCGCACTTCGTGGGAGCGTTGACGTTGTTGATCTTCGGGAAGTACTGAAGACCAACGCCGAGGCCTGCGGACTTCGGGTCGGCGACGAACTGCTTCAGCGCAGTGCGAACCGCCTCCCACTTGGTGCCGCCACCGGCGACCGTCTGGCTCATCGAGCCGGAGGTGTCGACCATGAAGTAGAGATCGAGCGGGATGCGCTCGGCCTTCTTCGTCTCGGTGGCGCACGCGTTGAGCCCGCCATCACCGTCACCGCCCGACGACGACGACGCGCCGCTGTCGTCGCCGGTGAAGATGCCGCTCGATCCACCGCTGCTTCCACTACTACCATTGTCGCCAGCATCTCCGCCCGTGAGCGACGGATCTTGGAACAGTGAGTCCTCACTCGATCCGCATGCCACCGCGATGGCTGCGGCGGCGATCAGGCTTGCGACGCTCTTGGGCCTAGAGAGGGTTCTGTGCGACGCCATGCATCAAGCGTACACCCAGATTCTCACCGTGATGCAACTTGGTCGGGTCCCGGCGGGCTGACCGCGTTCGCCAGATCGCGCACCGTGCCTGTCGTTACCGACACGATCGGAGCCGGCCATACACCGAGCAGGATCACCAGGGCCACGAGCGGCGCGATGCTCGTCCACTCCCGCGACGAAAGGTCTGGGAATTTGCCGCCGTGGGCCTCGAGCAGCTCGTTCTTTTCCCAGGCCGGATCGAGCGGGGCAAACGCAACGAGCGACAGCGCCTTGAGGTGCGCGGCCGCGATCACGATGAGCGCGATCGCCGCGACGATCGCGAGCGGGGCGTAGCTCGATAGAACACCGAGGAGCGCGAGGATGGGCCCCCAGGCTCCACCCACACCGAGCACCCCGGCCTGCGCAAGCCCTGCGGCGGTGAGCGCGGTCGCCCACCCTGGCATCTGCGTCGCCACGCCCCCGAGACGAGACGCGTTGCACGTTCGCGCGCGCTCTTGGATCGCCGCGACGAGAAGGAGGAAGACCGCGCACGCGAGCGCGCGGGTCGACCCAAGGACGATCGCGCCGGAGAGGCCTTGTGGCGTGAGCGAGCCCGCGCCGAGGAGCACAAAGCCTGCTTGGCTCGTCGTGGCGCATGCCGCCATACGACGAAGATCGCGCTGCCCGAGCGCCGAGAGCGCGCCAAACGCGGCTGTCACCGCGCCGAGCGCGACGACGACGCCAGACGCCCATCGCATGCCCTCGGGGAGGACGGCGCATCCGAACCGCAAGAACACGCAGAGGCCGATCGTCGGGATCGTGCTCGCGACGAGGATGCCGGTCGCGGGCGGCGCGAGCGCGAGCATCTCCGACAACCATCCGTGAAACGGAAAGGACGCGAGGAGTATGAGCGACGCGATGAGCGCCATCACGAAGCACACCTTCGGAAGCGCGCCACCGAACAGCGTGGCCTGCTTCACGCCGAGCGATACCCGCGACAGCTCGGGGAGGCTAAACGTGGTGTTGACCTTCGTGCCGTCGACGAGGAACGTCGGATCTGCCTGACGAGCGGTCGCGATCAGCGCGATGAGGAGGAGCACGATCGCGAAGAGCCCGACGGAGAGGAGTCGCACGGCAGCGGCGCGACGTGCGCCCGCGCGATGCTGATCGCCATACGCACCGACGAGCAGCCCTGCCGCGACGATCGCCATCGCAGAGAAGAGCAAGAACACGAGGCCATCTGCCGCGCAGATCGCGCCGAGCGCAGCGGCGTCGAGCACGAGCAGCGCCGTGTGGTAACCCGCGGCGCCGCGCGGGACGTTTCGCTCCGGCAGGATCGACAGGAAGGCGACGCCGCTGATGATCAAGATCGAGGTCGCCGCGATGCCGTCCACGCCGAGATAAAGCTCCATCGCGAGCGGGCGCAGCCAGACCACGTGCTCGATGAACTGAAGCCCGTCGTTGCCATCGGCGCGCGAGACGTCCGGCGCGAAGCTCCGATAGATGTAGATCGCAAGGATCGTCTGGATCGCGAGCGCGACCGCGGTGGTGACGTGCGGGGTCTTGTCGCCCTGTCGCTTCACACCCCCAAGGACGCGCATCAAGATCGTGACGATCGCGGCGAGCAGCGGAACGGCGAGCAGCAGCGAGAGGACGTGAGACTCGAGCGGGCCGAGCCAGCTCGTGATCTGACCGCGCACGCCCATCGCGACCTCGCCGGAGCTCTCGTCCGAGGTCGTCACGATGACATGACCAAAGAGTTGTCGTTGCCGTGAGCCACGCTCGGGGGTCCACTGCACGGTCGCTTTTCGCGAAGCGCCAGGCGCGATCGTGACAGGCAGGCTCCCGTCGGTGAGCTTCGCGGTCAGCTTCTGCGGGACGCGCGGATCGGTCGCGTCACCACGAACGGCGATACGCGACACGATGAGCGGCTCCTTGCCGTTGTTGATGATCGACAGCTCCGCGGAGAAGCTGTTCTCTTTGTCGGCGCGAAGATCGAGCGGGCCCGCGTGACTGCCGCTCACGGGCTCGAGCCGAACGGTCCCTGCGCGGCGCGCGGCGCGTTCGCCCGTTTTTTCAAGGGCGCCGTGCGGCTCGGCCGACGCCGAGGGTGCCGGCGCTTGCGACGCGGAAGGCGCCACCGACGAGGGCGGCGAGTCGCCACCTGCCGCTGGCTGCTGCGCAAACGAGAGCGTGGTCGTCAGCAGGCAGAGCGCGAGCACGCAGAGCGCCCCAAGACAACGCGCAGAAAGGAGGAGACGAAGGGGCAGCACGCGATCAGCTCAGGAGAAAGGAGGAGAGCACGATGAGCCCAAGAAGAACCACCATCGTGAGAAGAACGATCGTACGAAGTCGCTCCCCTCCCTCGCCTCCCTCGGTGGAACGGGAGGTGGAGGATTTGCCTCGACGCGCGAGCTGGGTGGCGCGCGTCGCGACGTCACGAACGGCCTGCGGGACGTCTTCGACGACGTCGCGGTTCATCACGTACACCGATCGCTCGAGGAAGCCCGCGGCGTGACCGACCATCGCGACGGTCCACGTGACGACGCCGTAGGGACGATCGAGAAAGAGGAGCCACGATGGCGCGAAGGACGATCCGCTCACGCGTCGCGCGAGCACCACGCCGCCGGCTGCGGCGATGACCGAGAGCACGAGCGCGGCGATCGCGACGCCCTTCGGCGCGCTTGCCCCGAACGAGGTCGATCCAAACGGCTCGGCGAGGCGGTGGGCGAGCGGCACGACGCGACCACCAAACGCGGTGGTGCCTGCGCCGAGCGCGGTGCCGAACACGAGCGCGAGGACGGCAAGCACGATGACGACCGCGCCCTGACCACGCGATGTCCCTGGCTCGCGAACCGATGCGCGAATGACTGTATCATACACGCGAAATGCAGCGAGCGCCGCGAGCGCGCTCGTGATCACGACCGCCGCCGCGACCGCTGCGGCATACACAGCCCAGCCGAGGCTTCCGGACGTCGCCGATCCGAGCGCCGAGGTGATCGTCAGGATGATCCCCGACGACGCGCCTGCGCCGGGCAAGAGGCCAACCACCGCCGCGCATGCGACGCCGAGCCAACGAACGTCGCGTCGTGCGTCGATCGCAGCGAGCGCGGCGGCGACGCCGAGCATCGACGCCGACGAAAGGACGAGCGTGACGGAAGGCTCCCCGAGCCCGACGGCTGCGAGCGTGACCGACGCGATCGCGCCGAGCACAGTACGGAGCGCGCGATGCTCGTCTTCGAGGCAGGCCGCGCGCGCCGCGAGCAAGAACGCCGTCCCGGCGCCGAGCATCGTGACGAGCGCGCCGTCGGCGCCCGCGGGGTCGACGAGCGGCGCGAGGCGCAAGCCGAGATACGGGATCGGAAAGACCTCGAGCACAGTGATGATCGCCGAGGGTCCACGTCGCGTCGCGAGCGCATGCGCATGTGCGAGCGCGCCGGCGAGGACGAGCAAGAGCACGATCGCCGAGGCGCGGAGACCGCCGATCGTCCGGTTCGCGAGCGACGCGCGAATGCTCGCCGGCGCGCCGTTGGGCGCGAGGCGAGGGACGGCGAGCTGATCATCGAGCACACGAAAGCTCGCGGTGGGTCCGTACGGCGTAAGGATATGCATGCGACCCGCGACAAGCGCGACACGCGGCACGACGACGTCGCCCGACGCCGCTCCGCCCTGAACGCGCAGCGTGTAGATGCCGGGATCGACCGTGATCGCGAACGGTGACTTCACCGGCTCGTTCGGCAGATCCGCGTCGTCCGACGAGACGAGCGCGCCCGCATGCGTGGTCATCGCGAGTGTCGCTTTTGTAGGCTGATCCGCGGCCGATCCCGTCGTCACGAGGACGAACCGCGGCGCGCCGTCGGGATCGTAGCCCTCCGGTCCGAACGCTCCGCCGAGCGACCAAAACAAGAAGACGAGCCCGAGGAGGATCGAGATGTTGCCGGCGAGGCCGGAGACGTTCGCCGTCGCGTCGCCGCCACGCGACAATCCCCACGAGCCGAGCGACAGGAGGCCGAGGCCGATCAGGATCGGCGCGAAGCCGTCACCGATGCAGAGAAGAAGCGACCCAGCGCTCACGAGGCCAGTCCACGCGAGCACGACGCTCGAGCTCGGCCGCGTCGACCACGCGGTGTGGAGCGCCGACGCGCACGAGAGGATCGTGATCAGAAGGACGAACGTAGCGCTGCGCGTGTCGAGCGTGAGATCGAACGTGAGATCGAGCTGACCGAGCCGCACGAGCTGCGACACATGCTGAAAGAGCACGTTGCCACGCGGGAGCAGCGCGAGCCGCGCCGTGAGGACGAGCGCGAGGCCCAACGTGGCGGCCGCGCACGTGATCGAGATGATCGAGACGATGACCGAGCTGTCGGCCCCCTTCTGCGCACGGCCGGCGCCGGTCCGCTGCGCGAGGATGGTCGCGAGGATCGCCCAGAGGAGTGGCAACCCGACGAGCGCGACGAGGGTGAGGACCGGCTGAACGATCGCGAGCGAGCCAGTCGTCTCGAACATGACTTAGCGCGAGGCTCCGAGAGCGGCCGCACCAGGAGCACAAAGGAGAGAACTAGCCATCACACGTTCAGGTGCGAGCACGGGCGCCCCTCGACGAGGGCGCTTCGGGAATCGCAAATGCAATGAAACAAGCGCCGCCCGTGTATGGCAAGCGCACTCTTGCGAAAGGATTTCGACTCGTTCACCATCCCGAAGCCGTTCGTTTCGTCCTCCCAGCCCCAAACGGAAGAGAAGAGCCAAGCCACCATGGGAAACAGCGCGGTCCGTCGACTCGAGAGCGAAGACGAGGACAAGTTCTGGGAGGCGTGGATCAAGGACGATGTCATCTTTTGCTACAAATTCGGCAAACGAGGCTCGAACGGGCACATCAAGCTAAAGAAGCTCAAGTCCAAGGCCGAGGCGGAGGCCGAGCTCGAGGCGCAGCTCGAGAAGAAGCTCGCCGAGGGCTACGAGGAAATCGGCGGCGACGACGGCGACGACGAGGACGAAGACGAAAAGCCTGCGCCGAAGAAGACGGCCGCGAAGAAGGCCGCCGCCGCGAAGGACGACGAGGACGAGGACGAAGACGAAGACGAAGACGAAGACGAAGAGGAAGACGAGGACGACGAAGACGACGAGGAGCCTGCGCCGAAGAAGACGGCTGCGAAGAAGGTCGCCGCGAAGGACGACGACGACGAGGACGAGGACGAGGACGAGGACGAGGACGAGGACGACGACTCCGAAGACGACGAGGACTCCGACGACGACTCCGAAGACGACGAGGACTCCGACGACGAGTCCGACGACGACGACGAGGACGAGCCTGCGCCGAAGAAGGCGGCTGCGAAGAAGGTCGCCGCGGCGAAGGACGACGAGGACTCCGAGGACTCCGACGACGACGAGGACTCCGACGACGACGAGGACGACGAGGACGACGACGGCGAGGACGGCGAGGACGACGAGGACGACGAGGACGACGACGACGACGAGCCTGCGCCGAAGAAGGCGGCTGCGAAGGACGACGAGGACGACGAGGACGACGAGGACGACGACGACGACGAGCCTGCGCCGAAGAAGGCGGCTGCGAAGGACGACGAGGACGACGAGGACGACGCCTCCGAGTCCGACGACGACGAGGAGTCGGACGACGAGGACGACGACCAATCTGCGGCGAAGAAAGACGACGACGAGGACGACGAGTCCGACGACGGGTCAGAGGACGACGATGAGTCCGACGACGACGACGAGTCGGATGACGATGAGTCCGAGGACGACGACGAGTCGGACGACGACGAGGACGAATCGCCCATCTCCTCCACGTCAAAGAAGGCGGACGACGACGACGAGTCAGAGGACGACGAGGAAGAGGAAGAGGAAGAAGAGGCGCCCAAGCCAAAGCGGGCCGCAGCGAAGAAGGCTGCAGCGCCAGCGCCGGCCCCTGTCGTCGCGCCGGAGCCGCCACCGCCGCCGGAGCCACCGAAGCTCCCGAAGCGCTTCGATCCGATGAAGCCGCCGCCCGAGGCGGTCGAGAACGCGACGAAGGCGCTCGACTCGCTCGCGAAGACGATCGGGAAACGTAGCTGGCATGTGGCGCAGCGGGCGCGTGATGCGCGGCGCGCGCTCGAGCGGCTTGGCGGCGTTGACCCCGCGAAGAGCGGGATCGCGTCGTCGTTCGACGCGATCATCGACCTCGTGATCGCCCCGAAATCGCGCTTGCCGCTCGACGTTGCGCTCGGTCTTTTGTGGGAGATCGATGCGTCTGCATATGCACGCATCGTGCATCGCTGGAAGTCGAAGATGCTTTCGTCGCCAGCGTCGGCGTCGATTGGCGTGCTCGCTGCGGCGTTCGCCGCGGTGGACGATCCGGAGGTCGCGCTGCAAGCCGGCGCCGCGCTCGTCGAGCGAAAGCTACCGGAGGCGGCGTGGCAAAAGCGCTTCGAGAAGGTCCGGCCGTTCTTCGAGGAGGCGCTCGAGAAGCGTGGGTCGACGCTCGAGAAGTTCCTGAAGTCGCTCCACGTCGACGCAGACCTGATCGTGCGTGCACGTGTGGAGAGCGCGCTCGCGACGAAACAGAGCAGCGCCGCCTGATCTTCGTCGCGACGTTTCGTCGGTGACGAGGAATCTTTCGACATCGACTCCGTAGAGTCTTGCGATCGCGGTCCCACTCATGACACCTTCACGAGCCCGCATCACGCCGTACTCGCCGTACCTCGTTCGTGTTCTCTTTTCGGATCGTCTGATCACGTCATGAGCGAAGAGAAAGGTCCCATCCTCCTCGCGGATATCGAGCGGCTCGCCGATGTCGAGGCGCCCGAGCTCGTGCGCACCATCGAGGCGCTGCTCGACCAAGGGCTGGGCGGTGGTGGTCCGTACGACGACTACGAAGACGAGGACGACGACTACTACGACGAAGACACTCCGAGACCGGTACGCGAGGCGCCGCCGCCCGACGCCGTCACGCTGAAGACACTTCGCGAGCAGCTGAAACAAGCTTCGAAGCGCTTCGACAAAGCGGAGCGACGCACACAGGCGCACGAAGCGTGGAAGCGTTATCTCGGGCAGAAGCGCGACTACATCGCGCCGCAGATCAAGCTCGCGGAGCTGATCGAGAAGCTCTACGAGAAGAAGACGGGCCCCGCGCGTCGCGCGCTCATCGAGATCGCGCGAAAAGCGCCGCTCGTCTACGGCATCTGGGGCGGGTTGAAGCGCGTCTACAAGAGGGTCGAGGCCGACCAAGACGCCGAGATGTTCGGCGTGCTTGGCGCGCGCTTCGACAACGCGCAGTCCGAGTACTCCGATCGCGACGTCCAGCGCGGCACGCTCGTGTACTTGCAGCGTCGCGTGTGGCGTTACCTTCGCCTCCTCGGCAAGGCGAGCCCCGAGCTCTATCCGACGTTCGCGGTCGAGGTGCTTCGCTCCTATCCGATCGACGCCTCGGGCAGCTCCACCGTCGCGTCGAAGATCGAGCACCACAGCTCGCAGAAGTGGGGCGCGCCGAAGGGCCTCGCGCGCGACAAAAAATTCCGCGTCCCCTACCTCGATGCGTGGAAGCGAAGCCCCGATCCGCTGATGCTGCTCCTCGAGACGTGCCAGGCAGACTTCGCGGCGCGCTTCGCGATCCTCGGCCTGAAGGAGCTCTTCCCCGACACGCTTCGCGAGGTCACGCCGGAGTGGCTGTCACGGCTCGCGTTTCGCCCGCTCGCCTCGGCGCACACGTTCCTCGTCGAGACGCTCGAAGGCTCGCCCGAATATCACCAGGGCAAGCTGAAGAGCGTTGGCCTTCACGACGCCGTCCTCCAGCTCCTCGTTTCGCCCGACAAAAAGGCGCGAAAGTACGCGATCGAGTACGCGCGTGGACACGCCACCGATCTCTCCACCGAGAAGCTCCTCGAGCTCCTCGGCAAAGAAGACGACTACGACGACACCGCGAAGCTCGCAGCGACGATGCTGCAAGGTCGCGGCGCACGAAAGCTCGGCATCGAGATCGTCGGCCGCCTCGTGCAGTACGACGCGACGAGCAAGTGGGCGAAGGCCGCGCTCGACAACGACTTCGAGAAGAAGGAAATCACCGAGACCTTGCTCGCCGACATGCTGCTCTCGAACGTCGAGGCGCGCGTGAATTGGGCCGAGACGTACATCGACAAGAAGCTCGGCGCGGCCACGATCTCGCTCGCGTTCTGGATGCGCGTCCTCGACGACCCTCGCATCGAAGACGACTCCGAGTCCGTCGCGGATTGGGTCGCCACGCGCATCGCGAAGCACATCCCCGTGAGCGCCGCGCCGGCCGATTGGGTGCTCAAGGCGCTCGCGCGCGACGACATCGAGTACGAGATCTCGAGCTGGCTCGAGAAGGCGGACGCCCTCCCGGCGGGGATGGACATCGAGCGCATCAAGGGCCTCGTGTTCGATCCGCAGCGCCGCGAGATCGCGTTCAAGCTCCTCGGCAACAAGAAGCTCGTCTCGCCGGGCGACGTCGGTCTCGGTTGGCTCCTCGCGCTCGCGCGCCGCGCCGACCCCACGCTGCACGAGTGGGCGCATCGCTACCTGCTCCAGCACATGAAGCCGGAGAACTTCGCGGACGGCAAAGCCGACGCGGAGGCGGGCGTCGCGCGTCTGTTCTCCCTCGCGCTCGGAGCGCGTGAGCCGGAGGCCGTGCGTGCCTTCGCGCAGACGTTCCTTCGCTGCCATCACCCGAAGATCGGCAAAGAGCAGCCCGAGTCGAAGCAGTTCAACATCAAGCCGCAGGTGCATCGCGACGAGTACACGCTGGATCGCGTGTGGCCTGCGCTCTTCGATCAGCGCGCCGATGTCCGTCGCTTCGCGGTGACGATCACGCGCATCGAGCTTCGCCACTGGAAGGCGCAGTCGCGGGTGTACGAGCTTGCCGAGTCGAGCGCGAAGGAAGTGCGAAAGATCGCCTACGACGCCCTCATCCAGGCAGGAGAGGCGTATGCCGATCCCGACTTCGCGCTGAAGCCCGAAGAGCTCGACGCCGCGCAGATCTTCTCGATGACCGAGAGCCGCTCCCGCTCGTCGCGTGACATCGCGATCGAGCTCATTCGCAAGCACTACGCGCGCATCGGCGGCGCCGAGCGACTTGGTTGGCTGATGCAGAGCGCCGACCGCGAGGTGCGCTTCTTCGCGGTTCGCCTCCTGTGGGAGAAGCATCGTCCGCGCGGCATCCCCGCCGAGTGGAAGCCGAGCAAAGGTCGCATCGACAACGCCGGCCCGTTCAAGGATGCCGAGGCGCTCCGCGATCTGCTGCGGCGTCTCCTCTTCACGATTCCGCCTGGCCGCTCGATGGAGCAGCTCGAAGGCGCACGCACGAAGAAGCTTCCGGCGAGCGTCGCCAAGCGAAGCCTCGTCGAGATCGTCCGCGACCTCGCGGTCGAAGATGCTTCGTTCGCGCTGCTCGTCGCGCCGGTGTTCGCCGCGCAGACCGGCTCGAAGGCGAAGGGCGAATGGCATGCATGCCTGTCCGCGCTCATGACGTTGCGTAGCGTTCACGGAATCGCGATCGAAGGCCTGGAGGGTCTCGCTGGATGAGCACGCAGCCCGTCGGCCAACTCGAACGCGTCCGCACGCTCGCCACGACCGCGCGTCTGCTCTTCGTGGGCGGCGAGCGCGTCGGTCGAGAGACCGTCATCACCGTCTACGATCACCACAAAGAGAAGCCGCAGGCGACGATCGAGGTCCCCGCGTACGTCGCTTCGCTCGTCGCGAACGACGAGCACGTGTTCGCCGGCTGCTCGGACGGAACGATCCGCATCTTCGAGCACGACGGCAAGCCGGCACGCGAGATCGACGGCGCGCACGAGGGTGGATGCACCTCGCTCGCGCTTCGCGGCGATGATCTGCTGAGCGGCGGCGCCGATGGCTCGCTTCGCCTTTGGTCCGCGAAGAGCGGGAAGAAGAAGAAGGAGTGGACGCTCTCGAAGCTCGCGCTTCGCACCGTCGCGATCGATCCCACCGGTGAGTCGCTCGCGGGCGCGGGTGATGATGGTGTCATTCGCGTCATTCGTCTCGCGAGCGCGGGCGCCGAAGAGTCGCTGCGCGAGATGCCCGGGCACGACGGTCCGGTCAAGGTGATCCTCTTCACGCCAAGCGACGGTCGTCTCGTCTCGGGCGGCGAAGATGGAACCGTCCGCATCTGGTACCTCGTCGGCGCGATCGAGTCGGAGATTCGCGCCAAGGACGACACGCTCCACATCGGCGGAACGAACGCGCTGCTCTTCACACCCGCCAAAGATCCCGCCGAGTATGGCGAGCGGCTCGTCTCGGCAGGCGCCGACGGCAAGCTTCGCGTGTGGCGCATGTCCGAGCGTCGCAAGCCGCGCTCGTTCGACACCGGCACCGAGCCGCTCTACGCGCTCGCGTGGGCCGCTGCGAACAAAGCAGGCACGATCGGCTCGCTCCTGACGGCGGGCGATTCACGCACGATCTACGGCTTCGCGTTCGACGCGGACGGTCAGCCCACCGACAAGACGTTCAAGTGGGAGCACGGCCTCGACGTCCTCGCGGCGGCGCTCGGCGCGAGCGCGAAGGGCAAACGCGAAGAGGCGGTCCGCACGCTCGCCGAGATGGGCGAACGCGAAGCGCTCGATCTGCTCATCAAGCAGATCGCGTCGGACAAGGACGCCGATGTCCGCGCGCTCATCGCGACGGAGCTCGCATCCCACGAGCGCAAGGACGCGAAGAAGGCGATCCGCGCGCGCCTCGATGACGACAACGCGGCCGTTCGCGCCGCGGCGCTCGACGCCCTTCGCAAGCTCGAAGCCGACGCGCCGCTCTCCCCTCTTCGCTCCGCGCTCGAGTCTCGCTTCGCCGACACGCGCGTCGCCGCGCTTCGTCTTCTCCCTGCGCTCACGAAGACGTCGCCGCTCGCGGCCGGGCTCATCGCTTCGCGGCTCGCTGACGATGAGGGAAGCGTTCGTCGTGCTGCGCTCGCCGAGCTCGTCGGCATCCACGAGAAGAAGTCGACCGAGCCGCTGCGCACCGCGTTCGAGCGCGGAAAATCCGACATCCGCGCCGAGGTGCTCGTGCGCGGCGCTCTCGCAGGGCTCACCACCAACGCCGAGTTCACGCCGCTCGTCGGCAAGGCGCTCGACGACGAAGACGCCGACGTACGACGCGTCGCCTTCGTCATCACGGCGCTCACGCGACCCACGCTCGGCGCGTGGCTCGAGAAGAACGACGAAGCCTTTGGTCGCGCGCTGACCGACATCGTGAGGCGCGCCGCGGAGATCTCCGGCAAGGGCTCCGCGCCCGCAGGCGCCGATCCCGATCAGGCGGAGGTGAAGTCCGTCTCCACGGCGTTCGCGCAGTTCGCTCACCCGAAACACGGCGACGTCGCGATCTTCAAGCCGAACGTCCACACGCCGATCAAGCCGGGCGACAAAGTCTGGCTCATCGAGATCAAGCCGGTCGGTCCGGAAGGACACCAGCAGCTCCGCGCGCGCGACTACACGAAGGAGGCGCCCGCCTCGGACAAGGCGCAAGACGAGGTACGGCAGAAGCTCGTCGGCAAGACGAAGGGCGGCGAGCCGTCTTCGGAAGAAGATCGCGAGCCGCTTCTCTCCGCGCTCGCATGCCGAACACCCGACACCTCGCTTCGCGGCGCGCGTGGCCTTGCGCTCCTCGGCGACATGCGTGCGCTCGGCGCGCTGCTCACGATCTCGCGTGAGCCCGACGCCGCGCTTCGTCGAGAGTCTGCGATCGCGCTCGTCGCGCTCGAAGATCCGCGCGCAAAACGCCGACTCGTCTGGATGCTGAACGACGCGGAGGCGAGCGTTCGCGACGCGGCGCTCGAGTGTTACGCGAAGCTCGAGCCCGATCCGATCATGGTCGCCGAGGCCGCGCTGCACTCGTCGCACGAAGACGTTCGCGTTCGCGGCCTCGACTCGCTGGTCAAGGCGGGCAAGAGCAAGCCCGGCGCCGAGACGCTCCTCGGCGACTCGATCGAAGACGAAGCCGCGAAGGTGCGCGGCGAAGCCTTCCGCACGCTCTGGTCGTGGCACTCGAAGGACCCGCTCGTCCCGCTCGATCGGGCGCTGACGGCACGCTTCCCCGACCTGCGCACGAAGGCGGTCCAAGAGCTCACCGCGATCGCGAAGAAGAAGGACGACAAGCTCGCCGGCGCTGCGCTCGAACGGCTCGCCAAGACCATCGCCGATCGCGACCTCGGCGTCGCGCGTGCAGCCTACGACGCCACGATCGAGATCAAGGGCAAGGCCGACCACGAGACGCACCTCGCCGCGATCGCGACGACGCATCCCGCGCTTCGTATTCAAGGCGCGAAGGACGCGACGAAGGATCCGATCGACAAGGTCCGCAGCCCGCTCTCGAAGCTGCTCGAAGACACGGACGCGGGCGTTCGCATCGCCGCGATCGAGACGCTCGACATCCTCCTCCCGACCGAGCACGGCGCGATCGCGATCGGTCTCCAGTCTTCGCATCTCGACCTCCGGGTTCGCGCGGCCGAGCTGCTCGCGACACGTCGTGAGGAGTCGATCATCGATCCGATGCGCGCGCTCCTCGCCGACAAGGATCTGCTCGTTCGCTTGCCGCCGCCGGTGATCGTGCCGCTCCGCCAGCGCGCAGCCACGGCGCTCGCGAACCTCGGCACGCCTCGGCTCCTCAAGTACTTCGCGACGGAGCTCGTCAAAGACGACGATCCGATCGTTCGCGAGCAGGCCGCACGCGGGCTCTCGAACTCGAGCCGCCGCGGTGAAGAAGGGTACCTGCTCGATCTCCTCGGGCACGAAGAGCTCGCCGTTCGATCGTGGGCGGCCGAAGGGCTCGCGCGTCTCGGTGACGCTCGCGCGCTTCCGGTGCTCACCGGCACGCTTCGTCACGATCACGCGCCGATCCGCGTGGGCGCGGTGCTCAGCTTCGCGGCGCTCGGTCCCGAAGGCTACAGCGGCATGCTGCAAGGCCTCGAGGATCCTTCACGCGAGGTCCAGCGTGTGGTGCTCGCCGTCATCCTCGCGCGCGATCTCCGCGCGTTCCGCAAGAGCGAGACGCCCGATCTGCTCACGAGCGCGCTCTCGTCGCAGCGTCCCGAGGTCCGCTTCGCCGCGGCCCGCGCGCTCGAGCTCCGCATCGTCGGTGAGCAATACACGCAATACCTCGTCGACCTCCTCATGCCGGACAAGCCCGAGAAGGCCGCCGACATGGAGCGCTGGCCCGACGAAGAGACACGCGCGCGTCTGATGATCGGCCTCGCCGAGGCGCTCGCCGGAGAGCGCCCCGAGCAACGCTACGCCGCCGCGCAGGCGCTTCGCCTTCGCGAGCGCCCGATCGACTACTTCCGCGAGATCCAGCGCGCGGTCGCGCCACGTTCGGTCAAGACGCCGTGGGTGCCGGACACGACGCCCCGCGCGCCGGCGCCGCCGCCCGAAGAGAAGAAGAAGGGCCCGCTCGCGCTCCTCCGACGCCTCTTCGCGCGAGGATCGGACGTCGACGCCGCCGAGGACAAATCGGTCGCCGAGCCGTCGCCCGTCCCTGCCGACGAGCAAGAGCGCCTGCGCATGCTCGCGTTCGGCGCGTACGTCGGACTTCTTCGCCAGGCCACCGCCGATGACGAAGCCCACCGCACGCGACGCGACGCGATCGATCGCATCATCGATCTGATCTCCGAAGAGCACGTCTCGTTGCCGAGCGCGACGCCCGCGCTTGCACGCGCGCTCGACGATCCGAATCACCTCGTGCGCCAGGCGGCGTTCGCCGCGCTGAAGAAGGTCTACGCCAAGGACACCGAGACGCCGCTGTCGCTCGCGCTCGCGTCGTCTTCGGCCGACGTCATCCGCGCAGCGCTCGACGAGCTCGCCACGCGTGGTGAGGAGAGCAAGCCACGCATCGTCAAGGCGCTCGACTCGCGCGTCGCACAAGCTCGCAAGTACGCGTTCGACTTGCTCGAGAAGCTGAGCCCGCCGGGAAGCCTCGAGCCGCTGCTCGCCGCGCTCGGCAGCGAGCACTCGGACATTCGCATCGGCGTGCTCGAGCGGCTCGGCGCCTCACAAGACGCGCGCGTGTCCGCCGCGCTCGGCCAGGCGCTCCAGAGCGACCACGACGACCTCCGCCTGCGCGCTGCCGAGATGCTCGCGCAACGCAAAGACGATCGCGCCGCCGACGCGCTCGCGCCGTGGCTCCGCGCAGAAGACGCCGCGATCGCGGAGCGTGCACGGGCTGCCCTCTCGCGCCTTGGCTCGGCCGCGGCGGTGCGTGCGCTCTCGGCACGCCTCGAAGACGAGGTGCCCGAGCCAGAGCGCATCCAGATCGCGAACGCGATCGCAGCGACGCGCGCCGGAGAGAGCGCAATCGACGCGCTCGCCGAGCTCTTCGCCGACGACAGCGAGCAGGTCCGCGCCGCGGCCTTCCAAGGTTGCCTCACGATCGTCGGACCTCGCGCCGACTCGCCGCGCGAGCGCGGAAAGCCGAAGCCGAAGTCACGCGACGCGAAGCTCTCGACGCGTTTCTTCGAGCCCGCGGTCAAATCGAAGCACGCCGACGTTCGTCTGCTCGCGGCACGTCAGCTCGACGACTTGAGCGACACGAAGGCTGCGTCGTCGCTCCTCACGAGCATGTTCGCTGATCGCGATCGCGCAGTTCGCGCAGCGGCGGTGAAGTCGTATTCGAAGCACGTCGAGGAGAAGCGTCTCCCCGCGCGTCCGCTCGAAGACGTCCTCCGCGCAGGCGCGCGCGAGACGATGCTCGCGGCGGCGCTCGGCCTCGCTCACGAGACCAACGCGGCTGCGCTGAGGCCGCTGCTTCTCTTCGCCCGCGCGGGTGAGGAGCAAGATCGTCAAGACGCGCTGCTCGGTCTCGGTGTTCTCGGTGACAAGCGCGCGCTCCCCGAGCTCGAGACGATCGCCGCCGGTGGCACCGAAGAGGCGCCCGCCGAAGTCCCGCAGCAAGCCGCCGCGCTCGAGGCGCTCGGACGCATCCTCGGCCGCCTCACCGACGGCGACGATCGCGAGCGCGTTCGTGACAAGGTCGAAGGAAGCGTCGGCTCGAAGGAGCAAGCGCTCGCCATCGCCGCCGTGAAGGCGCTGCGATGGATCGGCGACGAGCGATCCTTCGCGCGCATCATCGCGATCCTCGCGGAGCGATCGAGCTCGGAGCCCGAGCAGATCGAGGCTGCAAAGGCGCTCGGCAAGCTGCCGAAGGACGCGACCGAGACAACGGTGAGCGCAGCCGAGGCGGCGCTCGCGAAGTCACTCGACATCTGGCACGACTCCGTTCGCTGGGCCGCACGTGAAGCGCTCGAGGAGCTCTTCCCGAACGATCGCACGCGCATCGAGTTCCACGCGGTCGAGAGCGACTACGACGACATCAGCGAGCCCGCGGCGACCTACCTCGCCACCGAGGGCGACGCCGGTCTTCTCCTCGCGAAGCTCGCGAAGCTCAAGAACGAGTCGCTCCGCCAGCGGCTTCGCTTCGGTCTCGTTCGACGCGCGAGCATCCCTGCCGCCGATCTCGAGAAGCTCTTCACGGATCCGTCCGCCGCGGCTCGTGCAGACGCCGCGTGGGTGGCCGGCGGAAGGTCGAAGAGCGCAGACACGAAGAAGCTCGCGTCCGCGATCGTGGCCGCGGCAAAGAAGGCCGAGAAGGGCTTCGCCGACGCGACGAAGGCTGGCAAAGAAGACGAGAGCGCTCAAGAAGAGCGCGCATGGCTCTACGCGGTGTGGGCGGCTCGTCAGATCGATGCGGCGGCGATCCGGCCCGATGCAAAGAAGTGGCTCCCCTCGAAGGACGTACCCGAGAAGATTCGCGTCGAGTCGGCCTTCGCGCTTCACGGCGGAGACGACAAGGACAAGAAGGCGCTCCAAGCGGCGCTCTCGGACATCGACGGTGACGTTCGATCGGCCTCGGCGTGGAGCCTCTCGCCCACGTCGCATGCGCTCACGCTGAAGACGTCGCCGCTCGATCCGGTTCGCCTCGCGATCACCACGACCGGCGCAGAGCTCGACGAAAAGGCGCTCGGCAGCAGCGAGGGACGTCAGGTGTACCTGCCACGCGCATGGCGTGACGGCGACACCGAGCGGCTTCGCGCGCTCGCGGCCAAAGAAGGCGACGCTCAGCTCGACGCGATCGCAGCGCTCGGACGCGCGGCGACCGAAGAAGCGATCGAAGCGCTCACCGAGCTCGTGAGTGAAGACAACACCGACGACGAAGAGACGCGCAAAGCGGCGTTCCGATCGCTTCGTCGCGCGCAGCGCATCGCAGCGCGAAAAGAAGCCCTCAAGGAGAAGGAGGCCACATGACGCTTCAGATCCTCCATCTCGCGTATCCCGGCCCGAGCGAGGTCGAAGCTTCGCCGAAGGCGTCGAAGGTCGCGCTCGCGCTCGACGCAAGCCGCGAAGGCATCGGGCTTCGTGGCCGCGTCAAGGACCCCGAGCTGTTCCGCGATGCGCTCCTCGTCGCCTGCGGGATCAAAGACAGCGACCTCCGTTACAAAGGAAAGGATCGCACCGCTTACCTCGCCCACCTGATGAAGCAGGGCAAGAAGGCGACGGCAGCGATCTGGGAAGCGCAGAAGGCATTCCTCGAGAGCGCGTACGCCGACTCGACGCCGCGCCCGCGTGGGCTCGATCCCGTCTTCACCGTCGATCCCGACGAGGCATCGCTCGAGGTCTTCTCGCGCGACGAGAGCGCGTATGCACGTCTCGCCTTCTCGAACGAGCTGTTCGAGGATCGCGCGGCCGCCCATGGGACCACGCTCGCGGAGATATCTCCGGCCTTCGTCGAGCAAGTGGAGCGCATCCGCACCTATCAGCCGCTCGACCTCGAGGCCGACGCGAAGAAGAAGCCGAAGGGCGCCGAGGCGAAGAGCGATCGCGAGATCGAGCTGCCCGACGAGTGGCTTCGCGGCTTCTTGCAGGTCCAGTCTGCGGCCACGCTGCCCGGCGTCACCGCGCATCTCGCGCCGATCGATCTCTACAACATCCTCTTCACCCTCCGCACGCACAAGGCGAAGAAGGCGCCGCGTGGCCTACGCTTCGAGCTCGTACCGGGGCAGAAGCCGATCATCGTGATCGAGCCGTGGGAGATCGCGCTCGAGTGCCACGGCGATGTGTTCAATGGCTCTGCGCCGCGCATCGTCCGCATCTTCGGCCGCCAGCGGCTCCTCGTCCTCGCGCGCGCCCTCCCGCATCTGAAGAGCGTCCGCGTCCATCTCTCGGGTCCAGGGCTGCCGTCGTTCTGGATGCTCAACATGGGCCTCGCGCGCCTCACCGTCGCGCTCACGAGCTGGTCGGAGAGCAAGTGGGCGAGCGCGACGTCGTTCGACGCGCTGATGCCGAGCGACTTTGGCGCGGATTCGCCGCAAAACAAGGGCGTGAACGCGGTCTCGCTCGAGCTGCAGAAGCGCGGTCCGCTGCCGCTCATGGAGCTCGCGAAGTCGACGAATCAATCGCACGAAGAGGCCCGCGGAAGCCTGCAGCGCGCGTGTCTCGAAGGGCGCGTGCTCTTCGACGTCGAGCGGGGCGTGTATCGCCCGCGCCTTCTCCTCTCCGAGCCCGTGGATCCTGCACGCATCCGGTACGGCTCTCCACGCGAGGCGCTCGCCCATCGCTTGCTCGGCGAAGGCGCCGGCGCGGTCGCGATCACGAAGATTCACGTCATCGCGGGCGAGGGCCAGGAGATCAGCGGAGAGGTCACCGACAAGGTGGCGCGCCGCACGTTCGCGCCGCGCTTCACCGTCGACATCGAAGGCAACGTGCGCGAGGCGTGGTGCAACTGCCCCACGTACCAGCGCTCCGCGATGCGTGAAGGTCCGTGTGAGCACATGATCGCGCTCTACGTCTTCGAGAGGCGCGAGCGCGCGGCGGCCGAACGTCTCCGGCAGACGCCCGAGGGCCGCAAGCGCGTCCGCGCAGAGACACGCACGCTGGTGCGCCGTGACGCGCTCGGCTCGCAAGAAGAGATCCGGCTCTCTCTCGACGACCGCGTCGTGCGCGTCGAGCGAAAGCAGCGAGGGGCCGACGCAAAGACCGCGGACGAGCGCTTCCAACGAATGTGGTTCGACACGGATATCGAAGCGCGCGAAGCGTACTTCGCGCGACTCGACGATCTCGCGGTCAAAGGATTCATCGATACCGACGCGATGAGCGCGTGATTCGGTAGACAGGTTTGGCTTAGGATGCGGCGAGACGCTCAGCGCCGCGTAACCCGGGAAAGGAAACAGACGACGAACTGACAAGAGAGAGAAGACGGCTCCGAGCGAGGGTGTGATTGCACCAGCCTATGCGCCTCGAGCGCAGGGTCGGCGTCGCGCCGACCTGGAGAACAGTCCGTCATTCAACGCAAGGTAGCCTGTTCTTGGCTGTCTCACGGGAGGGGGTCCCCCCGCGGTGGGATAGCTGAGACAACATCGCAACCGGTGTTTTTCCCACCGCGGGGGGACCCCCTCCCGTGGACAGCCGGTGAGGCTACCGTGCACCTAGTAGGAAGGTGATGCCTTCGCTCCCTCGCTTGGTGCCCTCTCCTCTCTCTATCGATTCGACGACTGATTCCTTTCCCACGCGGAGAAGCGCGTGGCTGTCGATACCGAACGTACCGTCTCAGCAACGCCGCTCGTCATCCTCGATGCCGAGAAGCTCCCGGCCGTAAAGAACGAGGAGCAGGCACGCGCCGAGCGCGCCCTTCGATCGAAAGAGCGCAGCGAGCACATCGCGCGCTGGAAGGAGATCGAAGAGGCAGGTGGCCAAGACGCATGGGTCGACAAGCAGCTCCGCGACAAGGGGCTTCGCGTCGACACCGATCCGTCGACCCTCACCGACGCGGACAAGGGCAGCTTCAAAGAGAAGAAGAAGGCCGAGGCCGCCGAGAAGCGCCGCCTCCAGAAGCTCGCGTGGGCCGCTTACCGTGCGACGCACATCGTCCACGTCGGCGCCGGCATCTACTACAGCGACACGCTCGACGAAGAGACGGCAGAGCGCGACGCGCGCGTCGTCCGCGCGAAAGAGAACGATCTCTCGCATCTCGACAGCCCCGACGCGCTCGCCAAGGCGCTCGGGATCACGATCCCCGAGCTTCGCTGGCTCGCGTACCACCGCGTCGTCGAGTCGAATTCGAACTACCACTTCTGGACGATCCCGAAGCGCGACGGAACACGACGCGCGATCACCGCGCCGAAATACGAGCTGAAGAACGCGCAGCGGTGGCTCCTACACAACGTGTTCGAGAAGCTGCCGGTGCACCAAGCGGCGCACGGCTTCCTCGCGGCGCGATCGATCGCGACGAACGCCGCGGTTCACGCCGGCGCCGACCTCGTCGTGAAGGTCGACGTGAAGGACTTCTTCCCGACCGTCACGTTCCGTCGCATCAAGGGCATGCTTCGCAAGGCAGGCCTCCCCGAGCACGTCGCGACGCTCGCCTCGCTCATCTCCACCGAGCCGCTCCGTGACGTCGTCCAGTTTCGAGGCAAGACGCTCTACGTCGCGAAGAGCCAGCGCTCCTGTCCGCAGGGCGCGCCCACGTCGCCCGCGATCACGAACGCCATCTGCTTGCGTCTCGACCGCCGCATGTCGGGCCTCGCTCGCACGATGGGCTTTCAATACACGCGCTACGCCGACGACCTCGCCTTCAGCTACCGCAGCCCCGAAGGCGCCGCCGGGTCACGCGCCAACGCTCCGATCGGCGCGCTCCTTCGCGGCGTGAAGACCATCCTCACCGCCGAGGGCTTCCGCGTTCACACGAAGAAGACGGCCGTGATGCGCGGCGGCTCGAGCCAGCGAATCACCGGCCTCGTCGTCAACAAGCCCAACAAAGAAGGCGTACCGCCTGCGCGCGTCCCTCGCGACACGATCCGCAAGCTGAAGGCCGCGATCTTCAACCGTGAGAAGGGCCGCCCGGGAAAGGGCGACGAGACGATCGCGCAGCTCAAGGGCATGGCCGCCTTCGTGCACATGACCGATCCCAAACGCGGTCGCGCCTTCCTCGACCGCCTCGCTGCGCTCGAAGCGCGGGACGCATCGGGATCCGCCGGCGCTCCTCCGGCGCCCACGCCCTAGCCAACGCGCGAGCCTTCTCGCGACTGGATCACGACGCCGTCCACGATGATCGTGGCGTTCGTCAGGTAGATCGACGCGAGGAGGACCTCTTTCGCGTAGTCGAAGTCGAGCGGCTCCGCGTCTCGGTCCGCCTGCGAGTCGATCTCGAGTCGCTCGAGCGGCTCGAGATGCCACGCGGACGCGAGCGCGTCGATGACCTCGTTCGACGCGAACCGCATCGTCAACGACCGAAGCCGTCGCAAGAGCGGCGTCGTCAGCATCGCGAACGGCAGCTCACGCGAGTCGACGTCCCCTTCGCGACCCACGAGCTCGAGCGACGTGAGGAGCGGCGCGGCGTCGAAGAGCAGGGCCAATCGAACGAGGACATCGACCGTGGTCCGAACGCCAGCGACGAATCCGCGATCCCACGTCACGCCCACACGCGGCTGATCCGAGTCGAACAGCGAGGCCGCAGCGCGCACGCGGCCGGTCCACTTCTCGTCGTCGCGATCGAGCAGCTGCCTCGCGATCTTCTCGAGCTCGGCGCGCCGCTCCGGCTTCGCGTGTGCGGCCTCACATTGCAGATGGATGAATTCGCCGCGTGAATCTCCACGCGCCGCGAGGAGGTCGCCATAGACCTGCCTGAGCGCGTCGTCTGACGGGTCTCTCTCGATCGCGCCGAGGAGCTCGAGCTCCGAGAGCGCGCTCGCGACGCCGTCGGTCGGACGCGTGACCTTCGCCGCCGCCATCGCGAACGAAAAGCGACGAAGCTCCGCGACGTTGCTCGGCCATCGAAGCTTCTCGAGGCGCGCGACCAGCTCCGGGGTCGCGAGCGCAGGCTGCACGAGGAAGCTCTCGAGCATCGGTCCGATGTCTTCGGTTCGCTCGCGCAGCGGCGGCAGGAGGATCGGCTGGCTTCGCTTCAGCTCGCGAAAGAGCTCTTCGCTGATCGAGTCATGATCGAGCATTTCGTCGATGTCGCGGGAGGTCGTCACGATCACGTTCGTGTCGAACGCGTGCGTCGCGCTGTCGCCGGCGTGCTGCACACGCGCCGCGCCGATCGTACGTGCAAGCAAGTGTTGAACACGTCGCTCGAAGAGCGCGGCCACCTCATGGAGGACGAGCGTGCCGCCGCTCGCGTCCTCGAACGGCGACGGACGCACGTATCTTCGGCCAGAAAATGCCGTCGAGAGCGATCCGAAGAGGGTGTTATCGACCACCATACGAGGAATGCGCCTGCAATCCAGCACGACGAACGGTCCTCTCGCGCGGGGAGACGCATCGTGAATCGCGCGCGCGAGGCTCTGGCGGCCCGTCCCAGGCTCACCATCGATGAGGACACATCGATCGGCTTCCGACGACGCGACTCGTCGAGCCCGCGCGAAGACTTCACGCATCGCAGGCGAGCGAGCGACGAGCGCGCCGAAGCGATCTACCGCGTCGCTCATCGCACGAGCCTGCCATCGTGAACGCCAAGCACGTTCACGAGAGTACCGCCAAAGGCGGCGATCTGCGTCAGTCCCGTCGCGCGCGGCGGCGGCGCAAAAGGAGCGCGATCGCCGCCAGGCCGAGGACCGAGCTTATGCGGGTCGTCTCGTTCGACGCGACGGCGAACGCGCAGGTCGAGCCATTCTTGCCGTCGACCCACTTGCCGTCGCCTCCGCTCGACGACGACGACGACGCGGCGCCGCCATCCGCGCCTCCGCTCGACGACGAGGAAGACGACGACGACGAGGAGGACGCAGGGTTCGCGCCGCCCGACGACGAGGACGCCCCCGGAGAGCCGGGAGGAGCGTCGAGGCCGAAGAACTTCGCGGCGTAGTAGGTCGAGCAGATGCCGGCTTCGATGATGTACGAGGCGGCGGTACCGCACTTCGGGCCGTCGGCGTGCGCAGGGTTGATCGGCTTTTGCGCGGCGATCTCGGTGCCGTGAGATTTCCCCGTGATCGCGAACGTCTCGACGACCACGTTGCCCTTCGCGTCCTTGTATTGCTCGTGCGGGTAGCTATCGACGGTGTCCGTCGTCGACGGCGTTTGGCTCACGCCGTTCACGTCGGTCCACTGCTTGACGAGCTCGGCCTGATTCTTCTGGTTCACGACGAAGTCCGATGTGCCGTGCCAGATCTGCACCCGCGGATACGGTCCTTTGAACGACGGCGCCGCGCCGCGAACGAGATCGCCCCACGCCTTCGGCGTGCGTGAGAGGTACGCGTTCTCTCCGCTGTAATCCTTGAGGCAATTGGCGGCCTCGGTCGTCGTCTTCTTGTCGGTGGCGCATCCGTAGGGCACGCCCGCGAAGATCGCGCCGCCCGAGAAGACATCGGGCCACGTCGCGAGCATCAGCGCCGTCATTGCGCCGCCCGACGAGAGGCCGGAGATGAACACGCGCTTGTCGTCGATCGGATGATCTTTCTTCATCTGATCGACCATCTCCTTGATCGACTCGTTCTCGCCGTTCCCGCGCGCGATCTCGTTCGTGTCGAGGGTCTCGGGCGTGAAGACGAAGGCGTTCGGCGCCGACTTCCAGCGGCCGCCCCAGTTGAAGCATCCGGAGCTGTTGTTCTTCGCCGTGTTCTGCTCGGGATAAAGGACGTAGAAGCCCCACTCGTCCGCCATCGAGTTCCATCCCGCGTTCACGTACGTCGCGGGCGTCTGCGTGCATCCGTGAAGGACGACCACGAGCGGTCGTGGCCCCGCAGGAATGTTCGCCGGCACGTACTTGTGCATCTTGAGCTGCGCCGGGTTCGCGCCGAAGGCGGCCACGTCGACGAGCGTGGCGTTCGTCACCGCGGACGAGACGCTTGCGGTCTCCTCCGGCGCGAGGCTTTCGTCGGTCGAAGCCGCGCACGCCGTGGACAGGAGCGCCGCGGTGAGGGAGAAGGTCGAGAACCGGCGAGGGCGAGTGCGTGAGAGGATCATCACGAGCGCCGCCTGTGCAGCCGCGATGCCAGCGCAATGGTTCGACGAGCCGAGGGAAATCTGGCTCACCCGCCAACCTCCGCGTCCGTCGCGACGCTCCTTTTGGTCTGCCCTGATGCGCGCTCGGCGACGCGCTGCTTAACAAGAGGAGGAAGGAGACGGGTGCGACAATGTGGACAGGCTCAATTTCGCGCTAATTTCGCGGCAAAAGTGACAAAAAGCGAAGCGGCCGCGTCGCCCTGAGAGCGATGCGGCCGCCGTTCGTGATCCGCTCGGATCAGACCTCGACGTAGCCCTTCTTCGTCTTCTCGGCGACGAGCTTGTCGTACTCCTTCTGCGCCTTGGCCTCGTCCGGCCACTCCTTCATGCTCGTCTGGCCGTCCGTTCCGATCTTTCCGTAGGTCGTCGTGAACGACGTCCCGTCGAGTTGGATCTCCCAGAACTTGTTCGACGAACCCTCGCTGAACTCGAAGCGGCGAGCTCCGCCGGCCTTCTTCTTCGCGGCAGGCTTCGCGGCGGGCGCGGCCTTCTTCTTCGGCGCCTCGTCCTCGTCACCCTCGTCGTCGAAGACTTCCTTCTTCGCCTTGGCGGCGGGCTTCGCGGCAGCCTTGCCGTTCGATTTGCCACCGACGAGCTGGTAGCCCTTCTTCACCTTCTCGGCGATGAGCTTGTCGTATTCCTTCTGCGCCTTCTCTTCCGATCCCCACTCCTTCATGCTCGTTTGGCCATCGGTTCCGATGCGACCATACGTGGTCGTGAAGGACGTGCCATCGAGCGTGATTTCCCAGAACTTGTTGCTCGACCCCTCTTGAAACTCATACCTCGGCATGGTCTTTCTCCTCTTCCGTCTCTCTTCTCAACGGTTCAGTCGTTGTGCGGGTCTTACGCGCCCGCGGTCGTGATTTCCCCTCGCAATCGTCATCTCATCTCGGCCTTTGGGGTTAGTCGTCGACCTCGATGAATCCTTTCTCGAGCTTCTCGGCGATACGCGCCTCGAGAGCCTCGTCACACTCGTCGCTGGAGTCGAAGGTCTTCACCTTTGCCTCGAACGTTCCGTAGCGAACGCGGTGCTTGGTGCC
This sequence comes from Labilithrix sp., assembly GCA_044227045.1. Classification (GTDB taxonomy): domain Bacteria; phylum Myxococcota_A; class Polyangia; order Polyangiales; family Polyangiaceae; genus Labilithrix. The sequence goes on along the minus strand of JBGAFW010000040.1, from coordinate 3,365 downwards.
GTCCTTCTCGATCTCCCAGAAATATTTCGTGTCTCCGTCCTGCATCTCGAAGCGCCTGCGCCCCGAGGAAGATGAGGATGATGTCGCCGATGTCGATGGCATCTTCGAGCGCATCGTCGTCGTGTGCGGATTTGCAATCGCAGCAGCAGCGCGGGCAGATGTCGATGCCGATGTTTGTGGACGAGGCATCGTCGCTGCGGCGGTGGGCCGTGGAGACGCCGTGCCGGCCGCGCGTGGCGTCACGAGCGTGGACGGCTCGGTCGCGTCGATGCGAACGCCCACCCACGACGGAAAGCGTGGCACGCCTCCGTCCGAGAGCTCCTGGTAGCGAAACGTGATGATCGCGCCAAGCGGCGGCGGGTCTTCCCGCTCCGCGTCCGAGAAGCCGGTGCCGACGTTGAATCGCGTCCCGTCCGCGAGCTCGACGATCAGCGCGCCGAGGCGTCCTTTGTGCCGTCCGGAGCCTGGGGCATGCCCGACGACGCGCGCCTCCGCGTCGTGGAACGTCTTCACCTTGAGGAGCGTGTTGCTTCGACCGGCCTCGTACTTCGAGCCTGGCCGGCGGGCCATCAAGCCTTCGCCGCCGAGCGCCTCGACCCGCGCAAGCTCTTCGCGCAGGTGATCGTGGTCCTTGCAAACGGACTGCTCGAGGACACGCACGTACGCGAGGTTTCTCTCCTCCACGACGCGCCGTGCGTGCTCCATGCGCTCTTCGAACGTGCCGCCGTGCGACGGAGCGTCGAAGACCACGTAGAGGAGATCCTTCCAGAGCGGAGACTGATCTTGTCGTTTGACGATGCCGACCGTCCGCTGAAAGAGCTTTCGACCACCCCAGAGCTCGCCGTCGAGCGGGTGATCGGGGAAATTCTCGATGAACCAATCCGGCGGATAGAAGCGGTTGCCGAGGCGAGAGAGAAACTGCTTGCCGTCCCAATACGCGCGGACGCCGTCGAGCTTCTCGCTGAGCCACCAACCCTTGATGTTGATCTCGGTCTCCCACTTGTGCGCGAGGAGGAGGGGCGGCGCGGCCTCGGCGTCCTCGTCATCCTCCCCGCCTTCGCCGTTCGATTTGCGCGCGCGAGCAGGCTTGCCCGCGAGCTCGGTCGTGCCGAGGCGCTCTTTCTCGAGATCGTCGCCTCGATACGCGCGAAGATGCTTGCATGTCCGTCGCTCGATCCCGAGCGACTGATGGAGCCACGCAGGGCACGTGCACGAGTAGACGCCTCCGAGGTTCTTCAACGTGTAAACGGAAGATCCTGACCCTTGCACCGTGACTGTTTCGCCGTCCGCGATATCCGGCATTCGACCTGACCAGCGAGGCTACGACGGTCGTAGCCAAGGTGAACGCGTCAGACGTTCAGGTCAGGGAAAAATGTAGGAGCCCCTATCGAGGTACGCCGAGACGCGGAAAGTGCGCTCATCCCTGACGGTCACCCGATGGATTCTTCGCATTTTTGTCGGCAAAAGCGCGCATCTCTTCCCACGGTAAGGCTCGAGCTGCGCCGCCTAAAACGTGCTGGAGACTAGAGAAAAGGACTTGCATGAGGCTCGGGCTTGCTGCGTGCCACGTACACGCGAAGCGCGAGCCGAACGACGAACAAGGAGGCCAGCGCGACGAGCGTCGCGCCGAGCGCCGTCTCGATCGCGCTGCTTGGCACCACCTTGCGCGCGAGCCCGAGGAACCCCGCCGAGACGAGGAGCGCCGGTACGAAGCGACGAAGCACAGTCATCGTGAGATCGCGCATCGTGATGTGCGTCGCGACGCGGCTCGACGCGACGACGACCGCGAAGACCACCCATGTCTTCACGACGAAGCACAGCGTCGAGAGAAAGAGCGCCGATCGCAGGCGATGCGGCTCGACGCCAGGGACCTGCCATCCACCAAGAAACACGGTCACGAAGAGCGCAGACGCAAGGAGGACGCCCGCGCGCTCGAGGAGCCGTTGATGCGCAGCCGCCTTCGTCGTCGTCGTGGCCGGCGCGGGCTGCGCGCGAAGGACGGTGATCAGCGCGACGAGGCACGTGAGCGCTGCGACGGTGCACGATGGGTGACGGGCCGCCGCGAATTGCCAGGGCGCTCCGCCTTGCACGCGAACGATCTCGGCGAGCTCGATCGCGCCCACCTGCATGATCGCGAGCGCCAAGCATCCGGCGACGACGAGGATGGCCGTCATCGCCTGGAGCAACGTGCGCAGCGACGCGAAGAACCCGCGCGTCATCGCGAGACGCGACCAGACGAGCATCGACGCCGCGCCCGCAAGGAGCACGACGCCGTCGATCTCGGGACCCATCACGTAAGGAGTGAGCGCGAAGGTCGCGAGGACGGCGGTGACGAGGACCGAGAGAGGCCCCGCGACACGTCCTCGGCCCACGAGATCGTAGAGGAGCGCGGGGAGCGACTTTCGCCGGATCCGCGCGGCGATCTGCATCTCGAGCGCGCCGAGCGAAGGCGGCCCCGGCAAGACGAGGAACACGAGCATCGCGATCGCGAGCCCGACGATGATGAGCGCCGGCGCATACTCGGTCGGGACGCGCTCGCCGGAGAACTCGACCATCGGGAGCGTCTTCGTCTCTTCGCTGCCCGAGTCGCCGTGCCGGATCGTGAGGTCAATCGTGCGCGCCGAGGCCGGGATGACGTCACCGAGCGTGAGGACATGCACACCGTCGACGCTGGAGATCACATCGCCCACTTGAAGCGCCGAACGATGCGCCAGCGATCCTGGCTCGACCTGCTCGATCGGCAAGCCTTGCGGTGTCGGAGCGCCCGGGGTCACGCCGAGAAACGCGAGGACGCGCGTCCCTTCGTTGACTCGCTCTTCGAGGACGCTGGCGCGCACCGAGGAAGGGAGCACGTCGAGATGTGCGCCGCGAAGGTGACCCACGAGCGGCGGTGCACCCGAGTTGCTCGAGGCAAAGGCGACGTGCACGTCGCCTTCGAAAGTGGCGTGCGCGGCGTGATCGCCATGGCCACACATCCGCTCGGCAAACATGTCGCGGACGACGACCTCGAGCCGATCCGGCGTCGCCACCGTACCTTCGACGTCGACGCTCAGGCCGTGAAGGGCCATCTCGCCGGGCCGGTACACCGTGCCTTCGAGCGTGATGCGCGCGACCCGCCCCTGCGGAAATCCGGCGCCTCGAATCTCGAGCCGGTCGCCAGGCTCCACCTCGCGTGGCGCGATCTCGGTCACCTCGACGAGGGGCGGGGCGATTTGGCGCTCGCATCCAAGAATGCCCAACGTCGCGGCGAGCACGGCGAGCACGGCGAGCACGGTGACGAGCGAAGTCCGAAGCTCACGAAAGGCGAAATGCACGAGATCTCGTTCATAAAGGACGGGGTCTTACGACGCGACTTTTCAGCAACT
>JBGAFW010000039.1:0-95918 GCA_044227045.1 Labilithrix sp. | reverse complement strand
TGCGCCCATCCCACAAATGGCGGCCGATAGGGCTTGCGAGGTGCGAATGCCACTTTGATGGGCATGCGTAAACGCAATAGCGGAGTCGTATGTCGAGTAGAGCTCGGTCAGGAAAGGGGCAATCGCCGCCGGCGCGCGCTCGTCGATGGCGTGGATGTCGTCCGCCCGCATGCTCTCGAGCGACACGTGAAAGACGATTGGCGCCCCGTCGGGATGGTCGTGAAAGAGCACCTTCGACAGCGCGCTTGCTGCGTCGACGAGAGGCGTCCTCTCGCTGGCGTCGTCGAGCGAGCGCCTCCATGGGTGGCGTGAGCAGTCGCCTGCCGCAGCGCGCTCGAGTCGATCCGCCGACTCGGCAGGAAAGCCCATGTTGCGGGCGCCGCGAGCGACGTCGTCGTGTGATCCCTTGGCGTCTGCAAGGAGTCGGCGAACCTCCGCTGGCGACCCGTCGTACGTGCCGCTGCGCACGAGCCCGGAGACGAACACCGCCGACGGTGACGCGAGCGCGTCGCGATTGTGGAGGGAGGCGCAGTAGTCGTTGGCTTGTTGGGAGCCGAAGAGGAGCCCGATCGAGCAAAAGGCCGCGACGGCCGCTCCGCTCACGCGAGGCAAGGCCTTCGAGCGCAGCCGCGCGTGTGCGCGCTTGCAGAGGATGGCCATGAGCCCAAAGCTGAGGATGTTGACGAAGAGAAAACGCCCACCGAGCAGGAGCGGCAGCTCGGCGGTCAAGAAATCGCGATGGCCAAGGCCTTCGCGGACGTCGATCGGTCCGGGCAAGACGCCACGCTCGAAGCGAAACTCCGTCGCTGCGTTCTGCCCGAGCGTGACGACGACGAGAAACACCGCCACGAGCCCGGCGACCGCGAGCGAGAGGCGGCGCTCGGCCGACACGAGAAAGAGGAGCAACAGCAGCGCAGCGACGGGGCCGATCGTCCCGACGTCACCCAGCAGCCCGCCGAGGATGTAGAGGATGCGCTTGATCCCCGCCGACTGCTCGCTCGCGATCGCGAGGCGAGAGGGCAGCGCCGTGCACGTCGCGAGCGCAAACGCCCACGCGGTGAGCTCGAGCACGCGCGCAGGCTTCGTGTTCGCGCGACGAAGCCACGCGACCACGCCTTGGAGGCGCGCCGGCGTCGAGCTCGTGGTGGGTGGGCGCGAGATGCGTTGGATGGGCGGACGTTAGCGCATCTTCGGGCGCGCTCAATCTAGCGAAATCCGCCCGACAGCAGGTATCCCATCACGGCGCCGTAGATCGTCGCCGCGTAGGGATTTCCAGTGATCGCGCAGGTGCCCGATCGGCAGCCGACGAAGCGGTGATAGGCAAAGCCAAGCGCCGCGCCGCCGAGGATGAACAAAATGAGTCGGAGTCCCATGACAGGCTTCTTTTTCTCTGGAACCGGAGCGATCGCCCGCGGTTTGGGGTTGGCGCTCACCGCGCGGCGTCGCTCAGGGCGCGCTCGAGCCGCGCCCCCACCTCGCTTGCCAGGGCAGCGAGCGCTGGGGTCTCGGCATGGGCGCCGAGCGTCTGCATCGGGTTGACCGATCCGACGACCGCGGTGCCGTCGTCTTGCTCGTAGAGGACGATGTTGCACGGCAGGAGAACACCGAGCCGAGGATCCGCCTCGAGCGCTTGCTTCGCGAACGTGGGGTTGCACGCCCCAAGGATGCGGTAGCGCCGAAAGTCGGCGCCCAGCTTGGCCTTGAAGGTCTCCTTCATGTCGATCTGCGTGATGATCCCGAAGCCCTCTTTCTTTAGCGCGTCAGGGAGCCGCGCCAACGCTTCGTCGTAGGGGATCGTCAGTGATTTCCAGTTGCCTGCTGTCGCGGTCGCCATCGTTCGCCTCTTCTCTCGAAGCGTGAGAGCCAGGATCGACGCGCGAGGGTTCGCGCTCGCGGGTGCGAGCTCATCCGCCGCAGCGAACGACTACTCTTCGGACGTGAAGTCGCCCTTCGCGTCGTCCTGTTCCTCACGATCGTTCAAGGTGCTTGCCGGCGAACGCAACGTGAATTCGGTCTGCCCCAACACGGCGGCAGCCCGCGCCGAGAGTTGGTCAAGTGTCTCGATGTTCTGTGGAGCACCATGAATGTTGAACATGGCGCAAGTGGGGCTGGAGCTCTGGGATATCTGTATGGTCAACTATTTTGGAATGAGACCAACGAGTATTTGGTTGGTTTTGATTCTCGGATGCGGCGGCAACAAGTCGCTATCCGACGGGCAGTCCGATGCAGCGGCCGACGCAGGCGATGCATCCGTTGCTGACGCGGGAGCCGACGCTTGTGTGGGGCCAGTGCAGTCGGCTCCAACATGGTGCAAGCTGGCCAACGGCCGCTACAGAGTGATGCCCCCTGTCGACATCACGAAGCTTGGAAAGTCATGCAAAGAGCGCAAAGACTGCACGGCGGAAGCGCCTCATACTCAGTTTTGCGTGAGCTATGGGGAGGAGGATCCCTCTCTCATTGGCAGCAGTCATTGTCAGGCCACCATATGTGAACTGTTGAAGTGCCCAGAAGGGTCTGAATGTTCCTATGAGGTGAGTCCTGCGACCATTGTTGCCCCGTTTTGCTCTGGCCAACGCGTGAACGCGGCGGTCCTTCCTTGCTGCGACTAGGATGGACGCCGAGGCTGCGCGCGGTCTGTTACGGGCTTGAGGTCACTGCGGGCGTCACAGACAGGACCCGTAATTCTGAGATCTGCGCTACCCCAAACTACTCTTCGGACGTCTCGAGGAGGTCGTCGCTCGGGAGTGATGCCGGCACGGGGGGAGGCGGAGGACGGACGGCGAGGATCTTCACCTTGAACTCGAGATCTTTGCCCGCGAGCGGATGGACGATGCGCGCGGTGATCGTGTCCGTCTCGACGCTCACGACGTCGAGCGTGATCGGGGTGCCTTGCGGGCTCTTCGCCTCGAAGCGTGCGCCCTTCTCGAGCTTCGCGTCCTTCGGGAACTCGGCGCGCGGGATCGTCATCGTGGGCAGGGAGTCGTCTGCGCCGAACGCGTCCTTCGCTTTGATGACGCCGCTCTTCTCGTCGCCCACCTTCATGCCGTCGAGTTGCTTCTCGAGGCCCGCGAGCATCTGACCGCTTCCGTGCTTGTACTCGATGGGTCCCGTCTTCGCCGAAGACTCGATGACCTCTCCGCCACTGACACGAAGCTCACAGTCCATACGAACGATTCGATCTTTGGCGACGTCCATAGCCCGAACTTATCTGCGTCCGGAATCATGCGCCAGGGTCACGCGTCAGGCGCACGGTCGGGTCGCGCCGAGCGTGCGCGTGGGCTAGATCTCCGAACACCCATGACGACGCCGAAAATCACGATCGTTGGTCGTAGCAGCTCACACTACACGCGTGTCGTTCGCATCTTCGCGCACGAGCTGGGCGTAGCGTACGCGTTCACTCCCGTGCTCGACATCATGTCGCTGGACGCGTCGGTGTTCGCAGGCAACCCCGCGCTGAAGGTGCCGGTGCTCGTCTCCGAAGCCGGCCCGCTCTTCGGCAGCGAGAACATCTGCCGCGAGATCGTTCGCTTGTCGGGCAACGCGTCGGGGGTCGTGTCGCGAGGCCAGGTGAGCGATCGCCTGGTCGCGAATGGAGAGGAGCTCGTGCTCCACGTGATGTCGGCGGAGGTCACGTTCATCATGGCGAGCGCGGCCAAATCCGCTCCGCCGCCGAAGTTGATGCGCAGCATCGAAGCGAGCCTCCGTCATCTCGATGCCCATCTCGAGGAGATCCTCGCAGCGCTCCCGAGGGATCGCGTGCTCAGCTTCTTCGAGGTGACCCTCTTCTGTCTCGTCACGCACTTGCCGTTTCGGGAGGTGCTGGACATCGCGCCGTACGCGCGACTTCAAGCCTTCACGAAGAGCTTCGGCGCGCGTGAGAGCGCCCGCGCCACCGAGTACAAATTCGACGTTCAGGCGTAGAGCGATTGCAGCGACGCGGCGAGCGGGTTGTCCCAGCCGGCCACTTGCTGGGCGAGCTTTCGGCGATCGAGATCGACGCGGCGAAGGTCGACGCTGGCCGAGCCCTTCTTCGTCTCGACGATCGCGTACTCCGCGTGCGGAAGGATGTGCGGTGGTCCGCCCGATGCGTATTCGCGAAATGGCATTCCGAGCGAGCCGGTGTTGACGATGAGCATGCCGCGATGCTGGCGGAGCATCTGAAGGTGCGTGTGACCGCCCACGAACACGAGCGCCCTGTGTCCGGCGAGCATCTCGTCGACACGCGCATCGGGCGTCGTCGTGAGGAGGTCCTCGAGGTTCGAGCGCGGTGTGCCGTGGTAGAGGAAGACGTCGTGCTCGGCGAGCGGAACCGTGCGCTCGAACGTGCGAATGAACGCGATCGCGTCTTCGGAGAGCCGACTTCGTGTCTCTTCGACCGACGCCTTCAACACGCCCGATTCGCTGTACGTGTCGATCAGCGCGGCGTCGAACATGAACTCGTCATGATTGCCGAGCACGCACCGGCACCTCAGATCGCGCAGGCGTCCGAGCACCTCGTTTGGACGAGGGCCGAGCGTCGCGACGTCGCCTAGACAAATGAGCTCGTCAAAGCCAGCTCCGCGCGCGTCGTCGAGCACCGCCTCGAGCGCGATCTCGTTCGCGTGAAGGTCCGATATCAGAGCTAGCCGCATCCGAGGAGCGTACGCGACTCACCGCGAACGAGAAGCAGTTCCGGCGCGGAACGCCGTTCACGGCTCGAAGAAGGGGTCGTCGGTCGAGTCTCGATGCCAGGTGTACTCGGTGTCGTGCGCGATCTTCGTGGCGGTGGCGTCGCCCCAAATGCGCGCGATGACGGCGAGCGACGCGTCGATCCCTGCCGATACGCCCGAGGAGGTGATGCGATTGCGGTCTTCCACCCATCGCGCCTTCTCGACCCAATGGACCTTCGGGCCTGCGACGCGCGCGAGGTTGAAGTAGCGCTTGTTCGACGTCGCATTGTAGCCGTCGAGCAGGCCGGCCTTCGCGAGCAGCGCCGAGCCGGTGCAGACGGACATGACCACCTCGGCGGCGGTCGCACGCGCGCGAAGGAAGTCGAGCAGCGCGCTGTCGAGGAGCTCGGGGACGGTGCCCACGCCGCCCGGCACCATCACGATGTCGAGCGCGGGCGCGTCGGCGAAGCCGAAGTCGGCGATCGTCTTCGAGCCTTGCGCGGACGTCACCGGACCTGCCGTCTCCGCGATCATCACCACCTTGAGGCCCGCGCCGACGTAGTGCGTGCCGAGCGCGTCATCGTTCGCGTTGTTTGGCGAGGAGGCTGCGTCGTTCGATGCATTCGGCGGTGATGGTGTTTGTGCTGCGCTGGCCGCGCTGCTGTCGTCACGCGAGCAAGCGATCGTGAGCACGCACGTGACGAGGATGGAGGCGATGGAGCGGGGAAGCATGACGAGCGAGAGTGCATGGTGCGATCCAAGAAATGTCGACGCGCGATCTTCGTGAGCGAAGCGCCACCGCGCGCGAGATACACGTTCGTTTGCGTGGGATGAACGCGAACGCGCGAGCGTCGTGCTCGACGCGACGTGTTTCGCGCGAGCGACACGTTCACGATGCGATGTCCATGCGAGATGCACATACGTCGCGCTCGAACGGTGGCCAGTCCCACAGCCCCGCGCCCGCTGTCGTACCATCGGCTCGCGTTGAGCCGATGCATGCGGGATCCATGAGCGCGGGCCAACGTGCTGCGTATCCCTCGAAAGTCGCCCGAATGACGCTGGTTCGTCGCGGTATGCGAGTTGCTAAACTGTCGTGCGGAGCATGAGGCGAGGAGAACGAGCATGGATCATCGCCGCGTGTGTCGGCGTCGCGTCGGGCTGCCTTTACCCGTCGTTCGACGAGGTCGCAGGGGCCGCTGACCCATCGCCTGACGCCAGCAGCAGTGGCGGCGGTACGTCGATCGACGGCGGCGCGGGCGCGGATGGAGCGACCGCCACGAGCAGCGATGGCGGAGGTCCGCCGATCACGAGCACGAACGACGGAGGGCCGATCAACACGACCGATCCTCGCGCGGGAAAGATCTCTTGCGGCAGCGCCACGTGCGACGTGGCGTCGAGCTACTGCTGCCCCGCGTTCGGGGATGCCGAGTGCAAGCCGAGCGCGGATGCACCGTTCTGTCAAAACGTGCTCCATTGCGACGGCGCCGAGGACTGCACCGGCGGCAACGTGTGCTGCATCCCGGGGACCGACAACGAGGCCACGTGCCGAGCCGACTGCCCGTCGAGCGGGCCGCTCAAGGGACGCGTGCTCTGCCATACGGACGCGCCGAAGTGCCCGACAGGCCAGCAATGCACGGGCAAAGCCGTGCTCAACAACGCCATGACGCTCACGTTCTGCGAGTGAGCAGCAACGGGGCGAGCCGCGCTAGAGTGTCGTCCGTGACGACGCGAACGTTAGGTCCCGAGCGAAGCCCTTACGATGTGATTGGCCACGAGGCAGCCGTCGCGCTGGCGAAGCGCTTCTACGATCACATGGACGAGCACGAGCCGGCGCTCGTCGCGATCCATCGACTCGACGAGAGCGGCAAGCGCGTCGCCCCGATCGTTCGAGAGCGCTTCACGGCGTTTCTCGTCGAGTGGCTTGGTGGGCCGTCGGACTATTCGCGCGCGCACGGGCATCCTCGCCTTCGGATGCGGCACGCTCACGTCGCGGTCGACTCGTCGATGCGCGACGCATGGCTGCGCTGCATGAACGCGGCGCTCGCCGAGCCGAGCGTGGACGCGGATGTTCGCGCGTTCCTCGAACGCCGCTTCGCCGAGGTCGCGGACTTTCTCCGCAACCAAGGCGAATGAGGCGAATGAAGAGTCGATAAGCGAGTAGCGTAAGTAGATTAAGTCAATCTAGGGAAGCTCGCGCCTGGCGCTCAGAGACCGCAGGCGGTCCCACAGCTCGTCGTGACGCACGAGAAGACGCCGTTGAGATCCGCGACCCCCGTTGGGTGAGCCGTCTCGCAGGCCGAGGCGCAGGCCGAGTCCGCGCACGTGTTTTCGCATTGAATCAGCGCCACGCACTCGGCATTTCCGAGGCAGGTCGTCGTCGGCGTGCAGCAGCTTCCGTCGAGGCAGCTATCACACGTCGCGTCGCCGCTCGTGAGACCGCAGGTGCCGCCGCCTCCGCCACCGCCGCCGCCACCGCCACCGCCGCCGCCACCGCCGCCGGACGCTGGACCGCTGCACGCGGTCCCGCAGGTCGACGTGGCGCACGTCGAGAGCGCGTTCAGCTTCGTCGCGCCGGTGGGATGCGCTGTCTCGCACGCCGCGACGCACGCGTTGTCGGCGCACGCGTCCGCGCAGTCGAGGAGCGCGGTGCAGTCTGCGTCGGCGAGGCAGGCGTTCGCGTCGCCGCAGCAGCTCGCGTCGAGGCAAGCGTCGCAGGTCGCGTCGCCGCTGCCGAAGCCGCACGAGCTGCCGCCTCCACCGCGTCCACCGCCACCGCCACCGCCGCCGCCGCCACCGCCACATGCGGTCTGGCAGCTCGAATCCATGCACGTCATCAGTGTGTCGAGCTTCGCTGCGCCGGTCGGGTGCGCCGAGAAACACGCGGAGAAGCACGCGTCGTCCGCGCAGCCATTGCCGCACGTGATGAGCGCCATGCAGTCCGCGTCGGCGACGCACGCCGCGTTCGGCGCGCAGCAGCTCGTGCCGAGACATGCGTCGCACGTGGCGTCGCCGGTCGCGAGCCCGCAGGTTCCGCCGCCGCCGCCGCCAGCTCCGCCACGCAACACGTGCGAGCCTCCACCTTTGCCCTTCGCCTTGTTCGAGAGTGACGCGATCGCCGCGCCGTTTGCGGGCTTCGAGATCGTGAGCTTCGGACGTTTCGTCGAGGCGCTGTCCGACGCGGAGGCAGACGATGCTGGATCGCTCCCCGGTCCGGACGTCGTCGTCTCGGTCGTCGTTGTCGTGCACGCAAGCGTCATCGTCGACGTGATGGCAATCACGCCCAAAGTCGTCACTTTCATAGGTCCTCCAAGGCCGGACGTGAGTGTCCGGTAGCTGCGATCAAGCGAACGAAGGGCGCCGCGTTTCACGGCCCACGTACGATCCGCGCGAGCCTTCGCGGATGGCGTACGAGTACGGTCCCGTTTCGTGCGCTCCCTAGTTGCGGACGCCGTGCGATGCGTTCGAAGCGCGCGATCGATTTCTTTCTTCTCTCGTCTCCGCGATGCGGGCGCGCCCACGATCGCGGCGATCGTCCGAGCCAGAAAAGGCTCGATGGATCCTTTCGGCTCCATGCGCTGCTTGTTTGACGAAGGCGTGAGCCCGGAGGACCCACAAAAAGCCGCGGGAATTGACGTGCCTACATAGGGACACATTGGCACCGTCGATGCACTTGGCGGTGCCATGAGGTCTTCGGGCGCTGCCCTTCTTCTCCTTCTTCTTGGCTGCGGCGCGGCGGCCTGCGGCTCCCAAGGCGATGCCTCGTCGACCGACGAGAACGATCTCTCCGCTCCGGACCACGCGCCGCTGAACCTCGCGGCGGGAAGCACCATCCTCTACGAGGCGCAGGTTCGAACCGCGAACGCGTGCCATCCCGACGTCGGCTCACCCGAGCAGCGCGCGGCTTGCGCGCAGAAGCCCGCTCCGGCGTTCATCTACCGCGCCGAAGGAATGAGCTGCCCCATTCGCGATGATCTCGCGAAGATCAAGATGGGCACGCTCGACGACATGATGGAGAACACGTCCGACTTCCGCAGCGGCATCACGCTCCGCTACGTGAAGGAGAGCGTCGGCGCGAGCATGATCTGGCTGATGCCGCTCTTTCCGAACAACGATCGCTGGAGCATCCCCGACGCCTGCGACAACCTCGGATCGCCCTACGCGGTGCGCGACTACTTTCACGCGAGCGGCACGCTCTCACGCGCCTGCATCGCGCAGGGACGCGATGAGTACGCTCCCGACCCGTGCTGGGGAAATGCGGAGCTCGATAAGCTCATTCAAGACGCTCACGCACGCGGGCTGAAGGTGATGCTCGACATCGCGCTCAACCACTTCGGTCACAACTATTTGCCTTACGACACCGTCGACGCCAGCGTCGCAGGCGACCGCATCGCGCAAGGACGCCTCGGCGACCTCTGGAATTACAACCAGACCTACGAAGAGAGCTTGGTTCATCCCCAGGTGCTCGACCGGCCCGCGGCGCTCGACGAGCTCGTCGGACGAAGCAGCAGCGATCGCCTTCTGCTCGAGGGCCTCCGCGCCAAGTGCGCTGGTCTCGCGGGCGATGATCTCGTCCGCGCGTTCGTCTCCTGGCGGCTCGCCCTTCCCCACGAGCGCGAGCGTTTCCAGTGCGGAGGCTTTCTCGACAACCAGGTGCCAGGGTTTTACCTCGGCGCAAGTCACGTCAAGCCGTCGACGGAGCTGGGGGACAACTTCTCGAACGACTGGCGTGACGTGAAGTTCCTCTTCCATCACGAAGAAGTGGGCGCCCATCAATGGGAGTTTGCCCGCAATCGCGAATATCTATTCCGTATTCTCAATTACTGGACCTCACGCGGCGTGGACGGCTTCCGCTTCGATCACTCCACCGATTACAACGGCGGAATGGGGTCGAACGAGTGGAAGTATCTGCTCGGTAAAGTGAACTACTACGCGGAGAAGCGTGGTCAGGCGCATCCCGTCTACCTCGCCGAGGAGTTCTGGGACCAACAAGAGATGAACAAGGTCGTCGACGTCCTCACCGAGGGATATGTCGGTGACATGGTTGGTCGTGGTGGCATCACGAAGGACACGGCGCATATCGAAGGTGTCCTCGAGAACATGAATCGCTTTCAAGGGCGCGCCTTCACCATGACGGCGCTCGAGACGCACGACGAGCCACGCCTCACGAACGGAACAGGCTTGAGCCCATGGACCGGCGCTGGCTTCTGGGGTATCGGCGCGACCACGCGATCGACGCCGATGATCGTGATGGGCCAAGAGCTCGGCGCGAGCTATGGCATTGGCTTCAAGCGATCGGACTTCATCCACGCGCGCTTTCCGAACAGCGGCGACGGCATGCTCGGAGCCGACGCGCTGGCCGATTACTACAAGCGAATGTCGACGCAGCGTCTCGATCCGTCGAATCGCGCGCTCCTCGCCCCCAACCACTATTACCTGCGCACCACCGGCGGTGGGATTGACTCACGCATCTTCGCGATGGTGAAATGGTCGGACGACCTCAACGTGATGTTCGTATTCCACAACCTCTGGGAGCAAGACGTCACCAATGCCTATGTCATCCCGGACGATCTCGCCGGCAAGATCGGGCTCAAAGACGACGTTCGCTATCGCTTTTACGACGTGATCTCGCAAAAGCAGATGGGTGACTGCAAGTCTGGCGGGGATCTCCGGCGTGGCGTCTACGTTGGCATGAACGCAGGCACCCGCGCGCAATGGCTGCGACTCGAGCGATGCCAGTAAAGAAGCAGAAGCCTCCCGCCGTCTTCGAGAGCCTCAAAGAGGCGCTCGCCGACCCGACGAAGGTCCGCGCGCTCTCCCTGAAGGCGCAGAAGCTGAAGAAGCTCCCGGCCTCGATCCTGAAGCTCACGGCGCTCGAGCGACTCGACCTCTCGAACAACGCGCTCGACGACGTGCCCGAGCCGGTCTTGTCGCTCGAGAAGCTGAAGAGCCTCGATCTCACCGGGAATGATCTTCGTTCGCGCCTGCCACGTCTCGCGAAGCTCGCCAAGCTCCCCAATCTCGAAGAGCTCGGGCTTGGCTATCACCTCCACTGGAAGACGCTGCCGAGCGAGCTCTTCGGCCTCACGCAACTACGCCGGCTCGATCTCTCCTGGCTCACGATCAAGGCGATCCCCGACGAGCTGTCTCGCCTGAGCGAGCTCGAGGCGCTCGACCTCTCGTCGTGCACGGGCTTGAAGAAGCTCCCGAGCGCGGTCCTCGGGCTTCGCAAGCTACGCCAGCTCACGCTGTCGAGATCGCCGATTGGAACAGTGCCCACGGGGATCGGTGCGCTCGAAGAGCTCCGAGAGCTCGCGCTCGCGGAGACCGGAATTCGCGCGCTCCCGGAGTCGATCGGACGCCTCACGAAGCTCGAATCGCTCGAGATCGGCGACAACGTGCACCTCACCACGTTGCCGTCTTCGATCGGCGCGCTCACGTCGCTTCGTGTCTTGCGGTTCAGCCCGCACTACTCCGCGAAGAAGCCGGTCATCCTCCCACCCGAGGTCGCGAAGCTACCGCTCGAGGCCCTGACGCTCGCCTATGCGCATCTCACCGAGATCCCCGCGCCGTTGTTCGCGCTCGGCTCGCTCGTGGAGCTCAATCTCCTGAACAACGCCATTCGCTACGACGCACGCGCCTTCAAGCGCCTCGCCAAGCTGCCGTCTTTGAAGACGCTCCTCCTTCAGCGAAATCCCGACCTCACGCCGCGCCTCCGCGAGATTCGGGCGATGCTGCCTGGCGTGAAGGTCTCGGGCTGATTGGGGCTTAGGCGGATTCGCTGAACCGCTCGTCGGCTGAACCGCTCGTCGCTCAATCGAGAGAGCGACAGCAGCGAAAGCCAAGGTGGTAATTGATGTGGCCCGCCTGGTCGATCGGCTCGACATGCCAGCGCGGATCGAAGTTGCAGTGATCCGGATAGGCGCCTTCTTTGTTCATGGTCGTCTTCGGCGTCGGCTGATCAGGCTCCTTGGCCAGCTCGACGTAAAACCATGCGCTCCCCTTTAACTGCGTAACGACTTGATTGCCTTCGCGACGGGTCATCACCTCCGCGACATTGCCGTGTTGATCGAAGACGCCAAAGCGGGAACGGCATTTGGGGAAGGAGCCTGATGGCTCCGTGTCCGTCGCGCATGTCCCCCAGGCGGTCGAGGAGCCTCGCGGATTGCAGGCCGTACGGTGCGCGAGGTTCGTGTTGCACACCTCGAGGTCGAGGCGGTCTCCGTAGGCGTACCGCTGATCCGGGCCACCTTCGGGATCGCCGCGGCACGCCTGGTTCCATTCGAGGTCGGAGCAGAGGCGCTTGCCTTGAAGCTCACACACCTTCTTTGCCCACGTGGGCGGCGTCCACACCATCGGCAGCTCGCACGTCTTGTTGGGGAACTCGAAGACGTCAATGCAATAGGCGGGGTCTTTGCCCTTCGTCCAGACGGGCACCATGTTCTCGAAGCCGCCGCACTTCGCCTTCTGCTCGGGCGTTTGAACGACGATGTTGTTGGCGCGCAGACCTGCGAGGCACTTCTCCTTGTCGATCGTGTGCCGCGCGATGGCCTTGTTGCCTTGGTTCATCTTGCGCGGTCCATCGACACCAAACGTGCTGTCGAGGAAGGCCGTGGCCGTAGGATCCGACGGCTTTTGGATCGTGAAGAGCGAGAGAAGGCCTTCGCGGGTGGTCTGATGGAGCTCGGCCGGATCGGCCGGCGCCGCCTCCGCGAGGGCGAGCGCGGCATCGAGCGAGGTGGGCTCGCGAACGGCGGGAAGGTCGGCGTCTCCGCCCGCGTCGTGCACGTCGTCGCGCGCCTCTCGAGAAAGCGGACGCGGATCGGGATGCCCAACCACGTGCTGGCAAGCCGCGGCGAGCAACGAGACGGCGCTCAGCGAGCGTACGGAACGGCGCAGCCTCATCTCGTCCTGCGGAGGATACCGCACCGGGTCTTTGGGTGTGCGTGGACAACGAGGTCGAGACGATTTCGGTGCTCTTGGGCGCCGCGCGGCGAAGTACGATGGCGCGCATGAACGGCGTTCAGCGACTCGAGGTGAAGAACAAGACGAGCCAGAAGTTCTGGGAAGCGGAGGTGCGTGACAAGACGCTCCTCACGCGGTGGGGACGCATCGGAACGAAGGGGCAAGAGAAGAAGAAGACGTTCCCGAGCTCTTATGCGGCAGGGCAGGCGTTCGAGACGCAGCTCGAAGAGAAGCTGAAGAAAGGCTACAAGCGCGCGAAGACGGCCGCGGAGATCGAGCTCGAGAAGCCGCCCGCCAAGAAGCCGAAGCGTAACCCCGACCTCGAGGCGGCGATCTTGAAAGACATCGACGACCCGAAGGCTTGGCTCGTCTACGCCGATTGGCTGCAAGGCGAAGGCGATCCGCGCGGCGAGCTCATCGTCGTTCAGTACGGCCTCGAGGAGAAGAAGAAGAACGCGAAGCTCGCGGCGCGTGAGAAGGAGATCCTCGAGGAGAGTGGCGCGGCGCTCCTCGGTCCGCTTCGCAAGCACATGCAGTCGCTCGATCACCGGAACCGCGACACCTTCACGTGGAGACGCGGCTTCCTCTCGTCCGTGTACGTCTCGTACAACAGCTACGCGCGCGCCGGGCAGGCGCCGGTCGACGTGCCGAAGCACCTCGCGACGATCCTCGCGCACCCGTCGGCGGCGCTCGTCGATCACATCACGCTTGGCGAGTACAACACGGGCGTGTGGGACAAGAAGCGCGGCTCCTCGCAGGTGTACGAGCCGCTCGTCGACGCGATCGCGAAGGCAAAACCAAAGGCGCTACGGAAGCTCGTCGTGGGCGAGTACGAGTTCCCCGACGACACCGAGATCTCGTGGGTCCATATCGGGAGCCTCGGGAAGATCTGGGCGGCATGCCCCAGGCTCGAGCAGCTCACCGTGCAGGGCGGCAAGATCGAGCTCGGAAAGATCGACGCGCCGGCGCTGCGTGAGGCTCGATTCATCACGGGCGGCCTCCCGCGCAAGGCCGCGCAGTCGATCGCGGTCGCGAAATGGCCAAAGCTCGAACGTCTCGAGGTGTGGCTCGGCGACTCGAGCTACGGCGCAGGCGCGACGATCGCGGATCTCGCGCCCATCTTCGAGGGAAAGAACCTACCCGCGCTCGTGCATCTCGGGCTGCGGAACTCCGAGATCGCCGACGAGATCGCGGAGGCGCTCGCGAAATCGAAGATCCTCCGCCAGCTCGAGTCTCTCGATCTGTCGATGGGGACGATGACGGATGAAGGCGCGCTCGCGCTCGCGAAAGGCCTGAAATCGGCAAAGCGCCTTACGAGCGTCGACGTCTCCGGCAATTACCTCTCGGCTTCGGGCGCCGCGGCGATCAAGAAGGTCGTTAAGACGGTAAAGGCAAAGGATCAACGTGGTAGTGAGGAAGGGCGGCGCTATGTGGCAGTGGGTGAATAGGGGCTAAGCTCCTTCGAGGAAACGTCGATAGGCGATATCACGTGACACGAGACGACCAACACCCGCTGCCGACGGACGCCGCGCCGCGCACGTTCACGGTCGACGAGCTCGCCGTGCAGCTCCGCGAGCTTGGGGTTCGTCCTGGCGGCGTCCTCCTCGTGCATACGTCCTTTCGGAAGGTGCGGCCGGTCGAGGACGGTCCTCTCGGGCTCATCGCCGCGCTCCGAGAGGCGCTCGGGCCTGAGGGGACGCTCGTGATGCCGACGATGACCGACGGCGAGACGGTCTTCGATCCCAAGACGACGCCGAGCGACGGGATGGGCATCACCGCGGAGATGTTCTGGCGGCGACCAGGCGTCGTCCGGAGCACGCATCCTGGCGGATCGTTCGCCGCGGCCGGGCCTCGCGCCGAGGAGATCTGCGCGCCGCAGCCGCTCTCACCGCCGCACGGAGTCGACAGCCCACCTGGACGCGTGCACGTGCTGGGCGGCCAGGTGCTCCTCCTCGGCGTGACGCACGGCGAGAGCACGCTCCTCCATGTCGCCGAGTCGATCGCGAAGGTGCCTTACAGCGTCGAGCATCCGTGCGTCGTCGAGGTCGACGGCGTCGCGACGACGGTGAACATCGCGGAGACGGATCATTGCTGTCGCGGATTCGTCCGCATGGACGCGTGGCTCGACGAGCGTGGCTTGCAGCGGCGCGGACGCGTCGGCAATGCAGAGTCGAAGCTCGCGGCGGCGCGCGATATCATCGCCGTCGCGCTCGCGCAGCTCGCGCGCGATCCGGTCGTCTTTCTCTGCGCGGAGAGCGAGGGCTGCGAGGAGTGCGACCTCGCGCTCGGTCGCCGGTGAGGTCGCTGCGTCGGAGATCAGCGCCGCTGGACGCGTCCTCCGCGTCGCTCGTGGGCGCGTAGCATCTCGAGCGCTTCGCGTGTCTCGGTGCGCTCTCGGATGACCGCGCGTTTGTCGTGCGCCTTCCGGCCCCGACCGAGGCCGAGCGTCACCTTCACGCGGCCTTCCTTGAAATAGAGGTTGAGCGGAACGAGCGTGTAGCCCTCGCGCTCCACGGCCCGCTCGAGATGCCGGATCTCTTTGGCGTGGAGCAAGAGCTTGCGTGCGCCGCGCTCGGCGTGGGGAAACGCACGCGCCGCGAAGAACGACGCGATGTGCATCTGGCGCAGCCACACCTCGCCGCGCTCGATCGATGCATAGGCCTCGGTGAGATGGACGCCGCCGTCGCGGATGGACTTCACCTCGCTGCCCTTGAGGACGATGCCCGCCTCGTAGCGCTCCTCGATGTCGTAATGGAACGAGGCTGCTCGGTTTTGCGCGATCAGCTTCTGAGCTTCTTTGCGCCGATCGCCCATCGAATGACCGACCGCGTACGCCTTTTGCCGGGAGGGCGCAACGCGTGCGAGACTCGCGCGAGCAAAAAGGCGGCCGATGGCGACGAAGAAGAAGACGGCGAGCGCGACGAAGAAGGCCTCCACGGTCTCGCGCGTCTCGCGCGTCTCGACGGCGACCATCGAGGAGATCATCGCGCCGGTATGGCGATCGCCGGACGACGACGATCTTCGCGCGGTCGTCGGCGATGCGCTCCTCGAGGCGGGTAGCCCATGGGGCGAGCTTGTCGCGTTGCAGCTCAAGATCGCTGCGAAGAAGGCGACGCTCGAAGAGAAGAAGTTGGCGCTCGTGCTGGCAAAGCGTCATCGCGACGTCATCGGCGGCGGGATCGCGAAGATCGCGAGCACGACGAATCGCTGGGTGTGCCACAAAGGCTTCCTCGCGGAGTGCGCGATCGAGCGGCGACTCGTGAAGCGTCCCGACTGGGAGGCCGCGGCGACCTCCCCCTATTGGTCGACCGTGAAGCGCGTCCACGCGAGCATCCTCGTCACTCCGCACTGGTGGTTGACGGAGTGGGCGAAGAACCCCGCGATCCGGAACATCCGCATCCTCGAGCTCAGCAACCTTCACCTCGAGCGCGACGCTCCGAGCGCGCCATGGCGCGTGGTGAAGGCCGACCATCACGACTTCTTTGGCAGGTTCCTCGCCGCCTTCGCGCTCGGTCTGACACCGGCCGAACAAAAGCGGCTCGAGATCTCCTCGATGATTCAGCTGGCGCACCGCGAGATGCTCGAGCGCGAGATGCTCAAGGCGGGCGTCATGCGTTGATCACCGGGTGGATTGTTGAGGACTCATCCACGTGATTCGAGGAGCCGCGCTGAGTCATGGTCACGCGACGTCTCATCTAACGTGTCTTCGCGGAGGTCTTCTTCTTCGCGGAGGTCTTCTTCTTCGCAGGCGTCTTTGTCGTCTTCTTCTTCGCAGAGGTCTTCTTCGTCGTCGCGGTGACCTCGGCGGGGCCAGGGAGGCGCGCGGCCTTCTCGAGGAGCGTCGTGAGCGCAGGGATGTTTACGTCGCTGTAGCGCTTGATGCGAATGCAGCTCTTGCCGACGCTCACCTTGCCCAGCGTGGCGCCTGCTTGCTCTGCGAGATAGCCCCGTTTGTCGACGGCGAGCACGTAGAGGCTAATGCCAGACTTGCCGGCGGCGAGGCCGACCCGGCAAGCGTCGCCTTCACGGCCTGTCGCGTAGCGATAATGATATTGGCCATATCCGATCATCCGTCCGGTGACGTACGGCGCGAACGATGGCGCGGCGCGACGGATGAGCGCGTGGAGCTGAGCGACGTCCGAGCGTGAGGGCTCTGGGACCGCGGCGATGTATTGAGCGGGAGTCATCGAGGGCCTCTCTTTGCTATTTGGCCGGGACGCAGGCGTGGACTTTGTGATCGCCGTCGGTGCCTTTGACGGCGATGAGCTCGCACTTGTCCGTGCCCTTGCACTCGTTGCCCTTCAGGCATTGGCGCATGCAGGGACCATCGGGCGTGCGTTGGACACTGCCGACACGGCAATTGCCATAAAGGGCAGGGGATGCGGGGCCGGTCGCGCGCAACGTCGTCGCGGAGGTCGGGCGGCGGAGCACCTCGACGACCTTCTCCGAACCGGGCTCGCTGTCGACGCCGGTGGTGAGCGTGACGACGAGCGCTCCGCCGGTGATGCTGGCCGTGTAGAAATTGTAGGCTGGCGTTCCTCCGCACGTGAGCTTGCTGGTCGCCCCTCCCGTGCTTCGCATCGCACAGGTCGCGATCGTTCCGGGTGCGTCGTCGGCCTCCGCGTGCAGCGTGCCGATCGCGATCGTCTCTTCGCCAGCGATCGCCGAGACGGTCACCTTCTCTTGCGGAGCGTTCGCGACCTTCCATGCAAATGAGAGCGCGCCGGTCGCGTCGGCCGGCAAGCGCGCGCCGCCTGCAGGTGCCGCCGAAGCGCTGGCGTTTGGCGCCGTCGCGGTGGTCGGAGAAGAAGAAGAAGAGGCGGCGCTGGAGCTCGACGAGCCGCTTGGGCCGGTCTGCGTCGCGTCTTTGCATCCGGTGGTGAGCCCGGTAGAAAAAGAAAAGAAGAGAAGGCTGATGAAGTAGGCAGAACGCATCCCCGCTGCCTACACGACTCCTAACGCACGTGACAATCACGACGGAGAGCACGTCGTATCGAGATAGCCCAGGCCTTCTGGAGTCTGGAAAAAAAGGCGCACGTGAGGCAGGCGTGTGTCCGCTGTGGTTGACGGAGGCGGGAGCCTGGACACTCCACTGTCCAGCGAGAGAAAGCCTCACGCGGAGTGTCACTCCGTTATCATTCGAGAATGGCGTCGGTCCGTGCGTGGCCGCGGATGCAGAGGCAACGTCGCGCGAGGAGCTGTCTTGGCCTCGTGGTGGTGACGCTCGCTTTGTCGTCGACGATCGCAGCGGCGCAAACGGAAGACGAGAAGCGTGCAGCCGCGCGCGGGCTCGCGCAGTCGGGATTGAATGCGTTCAACGAAGGCAAGCTCGATGACGCGATCGATCGCTTTCGTCGCGCCGAGGCGCTCGTTCATGCGCCGCCGCACTTGCTCTATATCGCGCGTGCGTCGGCGTCGCTCGGCAAGCTCGTTCAAGCGAACGAAGCCTACTTGAAGATCGTGCGCGAGGAGGTCGCGAGCACGGCACCAAAGGCCTTCGTCGACGCCAAGAAGAGCGCGACGCAGGAGCAAGCCACGCATTCCGAAGCTCACGATCGTCGTGAAGGTTGGTCAAGGCGCGAGCGCAGCAGGCAGCGCGCCCGAGCCGGTCGTCACGATGGATGGAGCGGTGGTGCCGGCCGCGCTCGTCGGGGTCTCGCATCCCGTGGACCCCGGCGCGCACACGCTGCGCGCGACGGCACGTGGTTACAAGGCGAATGACGTCGCGATCAAGGTGAACGAAGGCGCGAGCGAGACCGCCGCGCTGACGCTCGTGCCGGACGGCAGCGACGTCGTCGCGACCGAGTCGAAGCCGCCGCAAGAGTCGAAGGAGCCGAGCGCGAAGAAGTCGGGCTTCGGCGTGGCTCCATGGGTGGCTTTTGGCGTGGGCGTCGTCGGCCTCGGAGCGGGGACGTTCTTCGTCGCGCAAAACCGAAGCAAGCGCGACGAAGCGGACAACCTCTGCGGCGGCGGCGTGTGTCCGGCTGCGCAGCGTGGTGAGATCGAGTCGCTCGACTCGAAGGCAGACAGCGCCGCGACCTACGCCTGGATCAGCTACGCGATCGGGGCGGCGGGAATCGCCGCGGGCGCCGCGCTCATCATCGTGTCGAAGTCGTCCTCGTCCTCCGCGAAGTCGGCGCCGCCGACGCTCCAGGCGTGGGCCTTTCCTGGCGCGGCCGGGCTCAAGGGAGCGTTTTGATGGATCGTCACGCGCCGGCGACGCGAGGGGCGAAGGGCTACGCGACCGTTCTCTTCTTCTTCGGCTCTCTCCTCGCGCTGATCACGCTCTTCGTTGGTTGCCGCGGCAGCGTCGACCGCGTGTACGACGATGCGGTCGGCAGCTCGGGCGGGATGGATGGCGGCGGCAAAGGCAACGAAGGCGACGGAAGCACCGTCGCGCCGTCCACCGCGCCCGCGAAGATCGGCGGCACCGTAGTGGGCTTGCTCGGCGCGGGCCTCGTCCTTCAAAACAACGGCGGCGACGATCTCACAGTGCTCTCGGGCGGCGCGTTTGCGTTCACCACGTCCATTCCGCCCGGACAACCGTACAACGTGACGGTTCGCGCGCAGCCCTCGGGGCCGACGCAGACCTGCACGGTCTCGAATGGAGCGGGCACCGCGGCAGGTGTCGACGTCCTCAACATCAGCGTCACGTGCGTCACGCAGGCGTATCCGATCGGAGGATCCGTCGTCGGTCTCGTCGGCACCGGCCTCGTGCTCCAAAACAACGGAGGCAACGACCTCGCCGTCTCGGCGGATGGCGCCTTCACGTTCACGCAACCCGTCCCGAGCGGTGCGAGCTTCAACGTCAGCGTGAAGACGCAGCCTTCAGGACCTGCGCAGACGTGCTCGGTGTCGGGCGCCACGGGCACCGTCGTCACCGCGCCGGTCAGCAGCGTCGTCGTCAATTGCGGCACGAACACGTTTACCGTGGGCGGCACGGTCACGGGGCTCGCTGGCACGCTCGTGATTCAAAACAACGGCGGCGACGATCGGATGGTGACCGCAAACGGGAGCTTTGCGTTTGCGACGCCCATCCTCGGCGGCGCCACGTACAGCGTGACCGTCAAGACGCAGCCGCCGTATCCGCCCGTCGCGCAGACCTGCACGATCGCGAACGGCAGCGGCACGATCGGGGCGGCGAACGTCGGAAACGTCGCGATCACGTGCACGACCGCCGCGTTCACGCTCGGCGGAAACGTGTCGGGGCTGACGAGCTCCGGGCTCGTGCTTCAAAACAACAGCGGAAGCAACAAGACGATCATGGCGAGCGGCGCGTTCTCGTTTGGCGCACCCGTGCTCAGCGGCTCACCTTACAACGTCACGATCTTTACCCAGCCGAGCAACGACAAGTGCGTCGTGACGGGCGGCACGGGGACGGTCACGAACGCCAACATCAACTCCATCAACGTGACGTGCACGCCGCTCATCGTGCTCAACGAGGAGTTCGATGGTGTGACGGCACCGGCGCTGCCCGCGGGCTGGTCGACGACGGTCAACGGCAAGGTTGGGGACCCCGCTTGGAGCACGGTGACGGGCACGTTCAAGACCGCGCCCAACTCCGCGCATGCCGACGACATCGGCCACGAGACCGAGCTCTTGCTGGACTCTCCACCGATCAACATCGCGACTGCCACCGCGCAGGTCACCTTCTGGAATCACTACGAGACCGAGGCCCCATGGGACGGCGCCGTGCTCGAGATCTCGATTGGAGGAGGCGCGTTCCAGGACATCATCGCAGCCGGCGGCGCGTTCGTCGCGGGTGGCTACAACCAGATGCTCCTCAGCGGTGCAGGCAACCCCGTTGGCGGTCGCAACGCCTGGGCGGGCTCGAACGAGACGCAGACGATCGTCAATCTCCCCGCCGGCGCGGCCGGAAAGTCGATCGTCCTTCGATGGCGCATGGGAAGTGACGATGGCGCCGACGCACCAGGCTGGAACATCGACTCCGTCCAGGTGAAGAACTAGCACGATAAAGAGCACTCACGATCCACGCATGAACTTCAATCGACCTCCGACGACAACTGCGCTCGTGGCCGGCTCCTGGCTGGACCGCTACGAGCTGCTCGCGCCGATCGCGGAGGGTGGATTTGGACAGGTGTGGCTCGCTCGGCTTCGCGGCAAGCGTGGCTTCGAGAAGCTCGTCGCGATCAAGGTGCCTCGCGTCTCCGCCGACGTGCACTTTCAAGAGATGCTCCTCGACGAAGCGCGCATCGCGGCGGCGATCGAGCACGACAACGTCGCTCGCATCCTGGAGCTCGGCGAGCAGGAAGATCTGCTCTACATCGTGATGGAGTGGATCGACGGCGAGCCGCTGTCATCGCTCCTGCGGACACTCGAGAAGAACAAGATCGCGCTCCCGATCCCGATCGCGCTGAAGATCATCTGCGACATGTGCCTCGCGGCCCACGCCGCGCACGAGCTCTGCGGGGCTGACGGGCACCTCCTCAACGTCGTTCATCGAGACATCTCTCCGCAGAACATGCTCATCACGTCCACTGGGACGGTGAAGCTCATCGACTTCGGCATCGCCAAGGCGCGGGATCGCGCCGCGGGAGAGACCACCGACGGGACGCTGAAGGGCAAGATCAAATAC
Organism: Labilithrix sp.; assembly: GCA_044227045.1. GTDB lineage: Bacteria > Myxococcota_A > Polyangia > Polyangiales > Polyangiaceae > Labilithrix. The sequence goes on along the minus strand of JBGAFW010000039.1, from coordinate 74,711 downwards.
ATGGCACCCGAGCAGGCGCTCGGCGGCGTGGTCGATCGACGCGCCGATATCTTCGCGCTCGGCGCGGTGCTTCATCGTCTCCTCAGCGGGCGAGCTCCGTACGAAGGCGAGAACGAGGTCGCGACGTTGCACCATCTCGCGCGCGGGGGTGCGCCTCATCCGCTTCCTGCGAACGTGCCGCGCGAGATCCGCGGCGTCGTCAACAAGGCGCTCGCGCTCTCCGCGTCGGCGCGCTTCGAGACGGCGCTCGAGATGTACGAGGCGCTTCAGAACGCGATGCTCGTCCTCGAGCTCGTAGTCTCCACCGCCGACGTCGCGCGGTTCACCGAGCAGCACATGAAGGAGCGCATTCAGGCACGCCGTGAGGCGGTCGATGTCGCCCTCAAGGCCGCCGCCGCCCGCGCGCTCAGCTCGAGCGAGGCGGCGTTGCTCGCTGGAGCGCCGATCTCGTCCTCGTCGGGGATGCTGAGCCCGCCGTCGTCTCCGAGCGGCGGCGGCGACAGCTCGAACAGCGGCCACAGCAACAGCAACAGCCACAACAGCGCGAGCGCGAGCAACACCTATTCGAATTCGGCGAACAGCGCGACCGGGCCGTCGACCTCGCTCGAGAGCGGTCGGATGTTCGCGCTCGACGTCGGCGGCGGAGCGCCTCCACCGAGCTCGTCCTTCTCGCACGCCGGATCGCGTCGCCTACGTTGGCTGTGGGCCGTCGCGGTCGGCGTCGGTGTCGTGGGCGTGCTCCTCATCCTGGTCGCGGTGCGTGGCCGTGACAGCGCGAGCCAGAAGGCCATCGCGTCTCCGCCGGCCAGCGTCGCGAGCGACGAGCTCCCCGCAGCGATCACGAGCAGCAGCGAGGCGCTCCCGCCGGCGCCGCCGACCGCGACCGCAGCCCCAACGCCATCGACCTCCGCGTCGGTCGCGCCCGCGACGTCGGTCGCTCGCAAAGCGCCGCCCTCGCCGCCGCCGCCTGCCGGCGCCCCCAAAGCTCCAGTCAAGAAGCCAGGGAAGCCGGCGACCGCAGATTTCGGTTACTGAGCCTTTCGGCGACGCATGCGGAGGAGCGCGAGGCCCGCGACGCCGAGGACCGCGGCGGCGCCGACGTCACGTGTCGTGTGACGCGAGCTCGTCGTCGTCCGGCAGGTAAACGTACTATCGGCGTTGTTCGAGTTCGCCGCCGTCTGCGCCGCGGCGTCTTCGGGCGTTGGCGCATAACCGACGACGGCGCAGTTGTTGTACACGGGGCACTGCAGGTTGACGTGCTTCGTCAGGTTGCGAACGTTCGGGATCTCCGATTGATCCGGCGACGCATGGAGCAGAAAGTCGACCGTCATCGCCTTCTTTGCGATGTTGCTGCGCATGCGGGTGACGCGAACGTTTGGCGCGGCGATGCCTGCAAAGAGCGCCGCGATATCCTCATTACGAACCTGCTCGGCCGTCTTTCCCTGGCTTTGGCCATCGGGCTCGACAGGGAGGTAATCGGTGCTCGCGGTCGCTTGCGCGCCGCTCGAGGCGCCGCCGTAGTTGATGCCGCCGCTCTCGATCACGTTCGTAATGACCTGTTGATTGAGGGTTAGCGAGCTCTGCATCTCCCAGCCCCGTCCCTCGAAGGCGGTCTCGTTTTGCGTGCGGAGCGCCGTGTAGTTGCTCGAGTTGGTCTGGAAGTCCCAAACGAGGTCCTTGTCTTCAATATGATAAAACGGAAAATTCTGCGGCTCGTATTTGCCATCGGCGACGACCCAGATCGTAATCCCCACTTGCGCGCCGGTGCCGACCGCGGCCATGCGGAGCGGAAGCGCGAGCGAGGCGCCTTGCGCGGTGACGCGCACGGGACGCATCGACTTGACGTTCTCGTTGGGGAGCAGCTTCATCGCGAGGAAGTCGAAGCCCTCTTTCACATACTGGTCGATGATCGGCTTCTCGTCGTCTTTGACCTGAAAGCCGTTGTCGGTGAGCCACTTGGTGAGGGCGTTGGCGTCGGTCGATTTCAGCTGCACCGTCGCGTAGGGACCCACGTTCTCCTGCTTCGTGACGGTCACACCGCCGCCGCTGCTGCTGCCTGCGCTGTCGGAGGCGGCAGATGGGCTGAACGCGCTCCGGCACTCGGCGGGCGGTCCTGGGCAGCTCACCGGCGGCGGGTTGATCTGCGTCGCGGTCAGCGAGTCGATCGACGCGAAGAGGACGTCGGCGCTGAGGCCGACGTCCACCGTCCCGTGGATGGGGAGGATCCACGCGAACGACTCCGGGCTGCCGGCGTAACGAATCTGATCGTAGAGCGTGGTCTGCTTCGTCGAGACGGAGAGCAGCATGCGCTCGTCGGTGATGTCGGAGGCCACCTGGTTCGGCGGCACGACGCAACCACCGCACGCGGCGGCCTCCCGTTCGGTCGCGCCGAGGAGAGCGAGCGTGGAGAGCGCGACGGAAAACCCTACAACCAAGGTTGATCGTTTCATCAAGCGGGACCGCTTTGCACCGACCGCGCCACGTCGTGAATCGCCTGGAAACGCAGCGTTGTGAGCGTGGTGTCGCCCGTAGCCATGGCACGAAGCGCCGCCTGTGCCTCAACTTGGCACAGAGCTGTTCGAGCAGACAATTCCGCTATCCTGAAGGTCTTACGATGCAGCTTCGCCCTTTCTTCGTACTCATCACATCCATCTTCGTTCTCTCGGCCTGCGCGACGCGCGTACAGACGACGGTGCAGTCCTCGGAGCACGCAAGCGCGGCGGCGCAGCCGGTGGCCCGCGCGAAGGTCTCGATCTTCTGCCCGCAGGTCATCAAGGCGGACAGCGCCTACCCGATCGGCGAGACCGACGACCAAGGTCAGCTCCTGTTTCGCGAGCCCGCCCTCGGGCGCTGGATCAGCGACGGCTGCGACATCATCGTCGAGAAGCCTGGCTACCAAGCCAAGCGCGTCAACGTCGCCGACGTGTGCGTCGAGCACTGGGCGACGCGCTGCGTGCGCGCGGTCATCGCCGCGAACCTCGATCCGCTCTAGCTCTGGAGACGTGCGGCGAGCTGCTCGACGACGAAGCGGAGCGTGCGTGAGGTCTCCCGGTGACGCGGGTAGATCGCATAGAGCGCTTGCGGCTCGCTCTGCCAATCGCGGAGCAGACGGACGAGGCGGCCGTCGGCGAGCTCGTGCTCGACGGTGAAGAACGGCACGAGCGCGATCCCCACGCCGAGCGCGGCCGCTTGAACGAGCGCCATGCTACTCGTGACGCGCAGCGGTCCTTTGACGTCGATATCCACTTTGCGGCTCTTCGCTAACCGCTTTACGTTGCTCTTTGGCTTTGCGCGCGACAGAAACGTCCAGCGCGATCCGGCCGGGCTCAAGCTGTAGACGAGGCACCGATGCGACGTGAGCTCGCTTGGGTACCGCGGCTCGCCAGCGTGGGCGAGGTAGCTGGGCGCGGCGACGAGATAACGATCGAGGTCGAGGAGCTTTCTCGCGACGAGGCTCGAGTCGGGGAGAGCGCTGCCGCCGCGAATGCATAGATCGTATCCCTCGTGGATCATGTCGACGACGCGGTCGTTCATGTCGACCTCGATCTGGAGCTCCGGATGGTGCACGAGCAGATCGGCGAGCGCCGGCATCACCTTGGTCAGCCCGAGCGACATCGGAGCCGCGATGCGAACGAGGCCGTGCAAGGTCGTGTTCGACTCCTTGACGGCGCGATCGGCGGCGGCGAGATCGTCGAGCACCTTCACGACGCGATCGAAATACGCCTCGCCGACGGCGGTGAGGTGAAGACGACGCGTGGTGCGTTGAAGGAGCGGCGCGCCGAGCTCCTCTTCGAGCTCACGCACGTTCTTGCTGGCCGCGGCGTTCGAGATCCGAAGATCCCGCGCGGCTTTCGAGAAGCTCTCGAGCTCGACCACCCGCCGAAAGACTCGAAGTGCCGTCAGCTTTTCCATTCTTCACCGTGAGCACAAAGTGTTCGCACCAAGGTGCCATTTTTCCGAGGGACGCTGCTGGCTATCTCTTGCGTTGCCGCTCGCCTCGACGACGAGGCGAGCACGACAAGAGACCATTCCCTCCGTGGAGCTGAACATGAACCGATTCGTGATGCCTTCGTTCGTCGCTGCCGTGGCGCTTGCGATCAGCGCGGTGGCGACCCACGTCGCCGCCCGTCCTACGGTGGGCGTGAGCCCGTGGGGCCCGAACGACGAGATTGGACGGCTGAACCTCATGACGAAGGAGTCTCGCGGCGCGATTCTTTCACGTGTTCGAGGTGGCGCGGCATACGACTTGTCCGTCGACTACTTCATCGGGATGCCAAGTTGGCAAGCCGCGGGTGACCCGACCTACCAGATCTGGATGACGCACACCCCGCATGGGTCGATCGTCTCCGATCCGATGAAGGTGGGTCGCGAGCAGAACGAGCACGTGAGCTACACCGGCACGGCCGTGTCGATGTACACGCATACGGGGACGCATATCGATGCGCTCAACCACTTTGGGCTCGATGGCGCCATCTACAACGGCTTCACCGAGAAGGATCACCTCGGCGACCGCGGCTGGAACGTCACGGGAGCCGAGAAGCTGCCGCCGATCATCGCGCGCGGCGTCCTCATCGACGTGGCGATGGCGAAGGGAGTCGACATGCTTCCCGACGCATACCGGGTCACCCGCCAAGACCTCATCGACGCGCTCGCCAAAGAGCATATCGAGCTGCGAAAAGGCGATGTCGCGTTGATCCGCACCGGTCGAATGAAAGTCTATGCCGACGCCGCGCGCTACATGGCAAACCCGCCCGGGCTCGGGCTCGACGCCGCGAAATACCTCGTCGAGCAGGGCGAGGTCATGATCGTCGGCGCCGACAACCTGAGCTTCGAGGCGTTCCCGTCGGAGGTGGCAGACAATTACATTCCGGTGCACACGCACCTGCTTGCGCAGCAGGGCACCCCCATCATGGAGCTCGTGCATCTCGAAGAGCTCGCGCGCGATCGCGTCTACGAGTTTGCGTTCATCGGCGCGTCGCTCAAGCTTCGTGGCGCAGACGCTGCCCCGCTTCGGCCAGTGGCGCTCCCGCTCGCCCCGCGTTCAGGGGGTTAGCGATCGCACCCACGCCGACACGGCAGCGACGCCCGCGAAATCGATCTCGCTCATCATCGGCGGCATCTGTCCGGTGCCGAGCGTCGACATCGCCGTGACGAGGACGCTCTTCTCGGGTGAGCCCGGCGCGACCCGAAGGCCGCCGTTCCAGCCGGGCAACGTAGTGCGGACGCCGACGGTCGTGGTGGCGATGTCCCACGTGTTGGCAGGCTTGCTCGCGACTTCGTCGAACGCGATCCGCAAGCGAAGCGTCGAGTCGGAGCCCTTCGCGCCAGGGGTCGAGTTGTGGCAGCTCACGCCGCAATTGACGTGTAGGGTCGCGAGCCCAGGGTCGATCGTGAGCGCGGTCTTCGCAGGCGGAGGGCTCAGCCGGTTCTCTTGGGCGAGGACAGCGAGCGTGACGCCTTGCGCGGCGCCCTGCGCGAGTGAGATCGCTTCGAAGCCAAGCAGCTCGTCTTTGCGACCTCGATGGCAATCGTTGCATTCGATGACCGTGGGCACGTGGTACGCGGCGCCGTCGATCGTGAGGTCTTTGCCCTCCGCGCGCGTCGCGGACGATCCGTCCTCCGCCCAGACATAGGCCGCTTGCGTCCATTTGTCCGCGCTCACCTTCCAGAGAAGACGTGTCTCAATCTTGCGACCCTTGCGACCAAACTCCTTCCACACCTTCGTGCCGACCGGAAACTTCCAGTCGTCGATCGCGGTGGCGTCGATCGGCGCGCCATCCGGGAGCGCGATGTAACGTGACTTGTCGTAGCCATCGCTCCAGAGCGCGACGGCGGGCGCGAAGAAGCGAGCGGTCGGCGCGATCGATCGGGATCGAAAGTCGGTGTAGAGGCCAGTGCAGGCGAGCTCGGCGGGTGGCTCGTCGGTCGCGGGGCCGCAGTTGGCGGTGGGATCGGTGTCGTCGCTCTTCGAGCATCCCGCCACCACGCTCAAGACCAAGACCACGCTCCCGAAGAGGAGCCGCGTCCGAACGACATCGGCGATACCGGTCATGATGAGGGCAAGTCTACCGCGTTTTCGGGCCGCGAATGGATCTCGAGGGCCAACACACATGGGTCCGCCACGAAGTTGGTCGTGCGCAGCCGTGCCCACATTCGGACAACCTGGTAGATCGAGAGCCCCCATGTCCTTCCAAGAGCTCCTCGGCCGCCATGTGACCATGACTATTCGTCGCTTCGGTCCGCCCGGCGCGTTCCTCGCCGCGGAAGGCGACAGCGACGATCAGGTCATCCTCCTCATCGGAAGCGAGATACCCGAGGGCGCGAAGGTCGGCGACGCGCTCGAGGTGTTCGTGCACTTCGACTCCGAAGGACGCCCGATCGCGACCACGCGCAAGGCGAAGCTCGAGCTTGGAGAGGTCGCGTTCCTCGAGGTCACGTCGCTGACGAAATTCGGCGCGTTCGTCGATTGGGGGCTCGCGAAGGAGCTGCTCGTCCCGTTCGGCGAGCAGACAGCGGACATGCACGTCGGCTCCCGCTACGCGATCGGCCTCTTCGTCGACGACACGGGACGGCTCGCAGGCACGATGCGCGTCAGCGAGATGCTCCGTTCGCGCGCCGAGTGGCAAGACGACGAGTGGGTGATGGGCGAAGCGTGGCGCGACGAGCCGGAGATCGGTCTCTTCGTCATCCTCGAACGCTCCTTCGTGGGCCTCGTACCGCGATCGGAGCCGCACCGGCTGAAGCGCGGAGAGCCTGCGCGCTTTCGCGTGAGCAACATCCTCCCAGACGGAAAGGTGGAGCTCTCGCTCCGCGCGCACGCGCACGAAGAGCTCGAGGGCGACGCAAAGAACATCCTCGCCGTCGTCACGAAGCCCGGAGCGCCGCGCGTGAGCAACAAAGCGAGCCCGGAGGAGATCCGCGATCTCTTTGGCCTCAGCAAGAAGGCGTTCAAGCGCGCCGTGGGTCGCCTCCTCAAAGAGGGCTCCGTGGACATCGACGAGCGAGGCTTCTTGCGCTCGACGAACCGCGCAAAGCCCTAATGCGCTAAACGCCATTTCGGCTTTTCAACAAGGCGCTCGCGGCGCGGGCTGCCACGGTGCAGAGAGCAGCCAATTCGCCCTTTTCAACAAGGCCATGCTCGATCGGCAGCCTTCTTCGAAGGCGAGAGAGCTCTGCGACAGGGAGTCTTTCAGGCAGTGAAGACGGTGTCGTGGTCGAGCGCGGACTTCCACGGCGCCGCGTTCGAGCCCGCCGCCGTCTGTGGCCTCACCTGTTGAAGAAGAGAGAGACAAGGGACGTGGAGTGCGAGAGCAGACAATTCAGCTTTTCAACAAGGCACCTCGGCGTCCTCCAATATGATTCGCGAGCGATTTTGCTGCGTCCCCATGGTGGACAAGGCCTCCATGCTCGATCGGCAGCTCTCTACTTCGAAGCTCTCTACTTCGAAGGCGAGAGAGCTTCTCCTCGCATGCCGTCTTTTCAGGGCAGTGAAGACGGTGTCGTGCTCGAGCGCTCTCCGGCCTTCGAGCCGTCCACTGTTTGTGGCCTCTGCTGGAAGAAAAGAGAGACATGAACAGGGACAGGGAGATAGGGAGACAGGGAGATAGGGAGACAGGGAGTGCTCAGAGCGCAGACATCTCCTCCCGCCAACAGGGCGCTCTCAGCGGCGTCGTTGCATTCGCGGGTGCATCTGCGCCTCCGTGCTCGATCGGCACTTTGGTGTCGTCATCACCGGCGACGACACCGGCGCGGTGGCTCTTGCGGGGAGACGCTCTCTCTACTTCGAAGTGCAGAGCTTCTTCGACATGGCGTCCTTTCAGGGCAGCGAAGACAGTGTCACGTTTGCGCGCGGACTTTCGCCGCTCACGGCGTTCGAGCCAGCCTATCTATGGCCTCACTGTTACGTGCAGGATGCATGGACCTGGGCTTGTTCGGAGAAGAGAGAGACAGGGGGACGTGGACGGTGCAGAGAGCAGACAGTTCGGCGTTTCAACAAGGCGGCGGTGACGTCTTCGGGTTGATTTGCCGGCGATGTTGCGTGTCCCATGATTGGACAAGGCATCCATGCTCAATCGGCAGCTCTCTACTTCGAAGGCGAGAGAGCTCACCTTCAGGGCAGGGAAGACGGTGTCGTGCTTGAGCGTGGCCGGAGCGCGAGGTCGTAGAGGCAGGTCGGGGCCACTCCGCCCACTGCGACTCACGCCGACAAGCGAGAGAGCGGGGCGCGGTCACCGCCGGGCTCCGCGCGCTCTTTTTTCTGGAAAAGGCGCGAAGCGTAAGCGTTTAGTCAAACGCGTACACGATAGCGACTGCCGATCAGCCGCGCGCGTCAAGCGTGAGCCGGCGGAAGACGTTCGCGTTGAGGAGAGCGTGAACCTCGTTCAGCACGGAGGTCTTCTTCCATTCGACGCGAAGCTGCTCTCTTAGCTCTTTATGTCTCCATGTCTCCCTCCTGTAGAGCCTTCCCGCGAATGACTGAGAGACGAGACTCAAAAAGCGGCGCGTGGGAGACGATCGAACTCGTCTCTCTCTCTCTCTCTCTCTCTCTCTCTCTCTCTCCTTTCCAACAAGTGGAAACCACCGAGAGCGGAGGGCTCGAACGTCGCGAGCCGCGGAAGTCGTTGGGCTCGAAGCTCTCGTTCGCGTCTTTCTGGCGCCGTTCGCTTTCTGGTAGTCGAAGACGCTGCCGTGACATCTCCTCCCTTCAACAAGGCCCCCTCAGCGGCGTCTTCCGTTGTAGTCGAGGGCGCATTTGCATTTGCGTGCTCGATGGGTACGGCTTTGGTGTCGTCGTCCAACCGGTGACTCTTGGGTGAGCTCTTTACTCCGGAAGAGAGCTGACACGCTGCCTTTTCAACAAGGGAGCTCGCGGCTTCGGGCCCGCGCCAAACCAACGCGACGCGGCGACCTCGGCGACGTCTTCACTCGTGATCCGCGTGCGCAATTGCGATGTGTCCTCATGGTGGAGAAGACCTCCGCTCGACGCCGCCGCTCTGGTGTCGTCTTTGTAGACGCGGCCGCTCAAACTTCGGCCCGAACGCGCTCTGTCGCGACTTACGGGGCAAGGCCCACTCCGTCGCTCTTTTGGTCGACGAAATAACCGACTTTCCCTGCCGATTTTGCTGGACGCGATTTTGGAGTCGCAAAGACAGTAGCGTCAGGTCGTCGGCAAAGTCGGCTATGGCGGTATCCTAAGGCGCTATGGCGGCGTTAGGCGGCGGCTTCGACAAAATTGACGTCCGAGGGCCTGAGAATGCGTTAGCGGCGCGTGCTGAAGGACGAAAATCGTCGTGGTATGAGCGTCCTATGCAATGGCACTTGCTATCCGATGAGGCGCTGCACGAAAACCTTCTCTCCTGCTACGGCGATCATCGGAGAGGAATGGTCGAGATATTGCAGTATCTCGGAGAGGTGGATCGGCGCGGGATTTATGCGGCGATGGGGTACAAGTCGCTCTTCGCGTATTGCCTCAAAGAGCTCAAGATGAGCGAGAACGAAGCTGGACCTCGTGTCGCCGTTACGCGGCTTGCGAAAGAGTATCCGTGGGTACTCGAGGCGCTCGGAGGAGGCGACGTCCATCTGACCGGTCTGTTCAGGCTAAGCGGCTACATGCAGCCGACCAACTGCCTCGACCTTCTTCGCGAAGCGCGTGGGAAGACGGTGCGAGAGATCGACGAGCGGCTCGCCGTCCACTTTCCGAGACCCGACGTCCCTGAGGTCCTCCGCGCGCTCCCTCTCCAAAAGAAGAGCGCCACCCCAACAGCGTCCGCCGACCCTCCGAAGAAATCGTCTGCCGCAGAACGAACGATTCCCATGTTCGACGCCCAGACGCTCGGCGCCGCAGCGCCGTCGGCCACGTCGGCCGCGTCGGCCACGTCGGCCACGTCGACCAGTTCAACCGCGTCGGTCGCGTCGGCCGCGCCAGCCACTTCAATCCCATCGGCCCCATCGGCCGCATCGATCCAGTCGAGCGTGAACAGCACGGAGAGCAGCTCGGTGTCGGCTTCGCGGATGCCTTCGACGCTGTCGGCTCTCGAGAGCACGACGCCTCAGGCCATGACGCAGGAGAGTTCGGGACGAGCCCCGCGTCGGCGCGCCGAGAAGCTGACTCCGCTCTCGGAGACGCGGCATGCGCTTCAGATCACGATAAGCACGGATCTCCGCGACAAGCTCGAACGTGCACGCAGCCTCATGAGTCACCGCAATCGCAGCGGACGCTACGAGACCATCGTAGACGCAGCCGTGGACCTGCTCCTCGCGAAGCTCGAACGCGAGCGGCTCGGAAAGATCAAGCGCAATTCCACGCGCAAGGCACCAAAGAAGGTGTCCGTGCAGCCGGCTTCGGCGCCGGCCGCGTCTACGGTCTCCAACACCGCCGCCTCCGCGACGGCCTCTGCAACGACGAACACACCTTCGTCCAGCGCTACCCTACCGATACCGTCGTCCAGGACGTCATCCTCGTCGTTGCCATCGCGCTCCGTCGCCGCTGACGGGCAGAACCAGCCGAACGCGAAGCCCCGATCGATCCCGCGTTCGGCTCGGCGCGAGGTGTTTGAACGTGACGGCGAGCAATGCTCCTTTGTCAGCAAGGCGGGCGTGCGATGCGACGCCCGCGCCTTTCTGGAGCTCGATCACGTTCATCCAAAGGCGCTCGGAGGCGTCGAAGCGGCGTCGAATCTCCGTGTGCTCTGCGTCACCCACAATCGCCTCGCTGCCGAGCGAGTGTTTGGTCGTGACCACATCCGTCGAAAGATCCGAGAGTCCCGCAACCGACGCCCAGCGAGGCAAAGAGGCTAGCGGTCGGACGCGCACGCGATGATCCCAGACGAGCGCCCGCTCGACCGACGATGCGCATGCGACCAAGCGCGTATCACCACCGAATCCAGACGTTGGTGCCTGCTCCATCGACGTCGGACACGCACCCTTCCGGCGGCCGCGGCACCATGGTCAACAAGGCGCTCACGGCTCCTGATGGCCGTTCGTCGCCTCGCTACCATGTGTGGTCGCATATCCGTCGAAAGATCCGAGAGTCCCGCGACCGACGCCCAGCGAGGCAAAGAGGCTAGCGGTCGGACGCGCACGCGATGATCCCAGACGAGCGCCTGCGCGACCGACGATGCGCAAGGCACACCGCGACTTCGTCGTCGGTGATCACGGCGAGCACGTCGAGGAACTTCGCGTTGAATCCGATGCTCATGTTCGGACCCGAGTACTCGACGGGATCTCGTCGAAGCCGTCGCCGCTCTCCGGCGACTCGTGATGCGCATCGAGCCCTTCGAGAGCGAGAGCTTCACGCCACCGGTGCGCTCGCTCGCGGCGACCGACACGGCCTTGAGCGCGTCGGCGAGCGCGCCACGCGGCGCACGAACGACCTTCTCAGTGGTCTGCGGGATGACCTGCGAGACTGTCTCACGGGAGGGGGTCCTACGGCGGGAACTGCGCGTCGACGAGCTTCACGGCGAAGCTCGTGGATGGCCTTCAGCGGGATGAGTGCGACCGAGCGCGTCTGACCACCGAATCCAGACGTTGGTGCCTGCTCCATCGACATCGGACACGCATCCTTCCGGCGGCCGCGGCACCATGGTCAACAAGGCGCTCACGGCTCGCTACTATGGGTGGTCGCACATCCGTCGATCGCATCCGAGCGTCCCGCGACCGACACCCGCTAGCGACCGAGAGCAATCCCCTCGCACCCTTGTCAACAAGGCGCGCGTCCCCGGATGACGACAGTGCGTTCGTCGCCTCGCTGCTGGCAAAGCGTGTTTGGTCGTGACCACATCCGACCGAAGGCGAGATCGAAGCGATCAGACGTCCCGTGACGACGGCGTTCGTCGGCGCTACTGGCAAATCAAAGAAGCCAGTAAGGGCTGAAGCCACCCAGCTCTGCCGAAGTGGCGGCGGACTTCGGCAGAGGAGTGAGTTGCCCTCTGCCGAAGTGGACGCCTCGTCACCAAAGCGCCCCTGATGATGACGGAAATCAAAGACGAGAAGGTCTTAACTCGGCCGAGGAGATGGCGCAGCTCGTCGTGCGATCCGGGCAATCTTCTTTGATACGACGATGAGCGCCGGCTCGGCGCGAAGCCACCAGCTCTGCCGAAGTCGGCGCGGACTTCGGCAGAGGCGAGCGTGGCGGCTCTGCCGAAGTGGACGCGGAATTCGGCAGAGGCCTCTGCCGAAGTGGACGCGGACTTCGGCAGAGGCGAGCGTGGCGGCTCTGCCGAAGTGGACGCGGAATTCGGCAGAGGCCGGCGTTCTGCTCTGCCGAAGTCGGCGCGAGTTCGGCAGAGGCGAGCGTGTCGGCAGGAGCGTGGCCACTCTGTCGACGCGGACTTCGGCAGAGGCGAGCGTGGCGGCTCTGCCGAAGTGGACGCGGACTTCGGCAGAGGCGAGCGTGGCGGCTCTGCCGAAGTGGACGCGGAATTCGGCAGAAGCAAGCGTGGCCACTCTGTCGACGCGGACTTCGGCAGAGGCCTCTGCCGAAGTGGACGCGGACTTCGGCAGAGGCGAGCGTGGCCACTCTGTCGACGCGGAATTCGGCAGAGGCCTCTGCCGAAGTGGACGCGGACTTCGGCAGAGGCGAGCGTGGCCACTCTGTCGACGCGGACTTCGGCAGAGGCCGGCGTTCTGCTCCGCCGAAGCGGACACGGACTTCGGCAGAGGCCGGCGTTCTGCTCTGCCGAAATCGCGGCGGACTTCGGCGTCGCTACTGGCAGATCAAGAAGCCGGAGGGCGTAAAGTCCGGCGAAGGGATGGCGCAGGTCGTCGAGCCGTCGGGGCAATCCTCTTTGAGGCGGCAGAGCGCGCGCTCGGCGCAGGCGACGTTGTCGGCGGCGTTCGGTAACGCGCACGAGGAGCTCCAGAACTTCCCGTCGAACGTTCGGCCGCAGCAATGCTCTCCCGGCGCGCAGTCGTCGCGGCTATCGCATTCGAGGCTGGAGCGCGTGAGCTGATCGCAGGTGCCGCGCGGGACGCAGTCGCCTACGCCGCTGTCGAACACGACGCAGCACGTCTCTTTCAAAGCGTCGCATTGCTTGCCAAGGCACGCGACCGTGTGGGCCGCCGCGCCGGTGTCGGCTTGGGGGTTCGCGTCCTCGAGCGCGCCACCGCTGTCGGTCGTGGCCGCCGACGTGTCGGCGCCTGCATCGGTCCCGCCCCCGCCGCCGCCGTCGCCGTTGTTCTGCTGACCGCTTGGCACGAGGTCGGGATCGTCGCCCGTACATGCGAGCAAAGCGCCCGTGAGCGCGCACGTAAGGATCGCGCCGAAGGTGGCGAAGCGATATACGCGTTGTCGAGCGCGTGCCATCCGGGCATCGTACGTAGCGGTCTTTTGTCGAGCCAGCAAAATCCTGCAGGCTTCATGGAGCGTGGAGGTACACGAACATGCATTCGATCCTCAAAGCCGCCCTCGACGCTGCGCCGGCGGAGCTTCGGCCTCCGCCGCCCTACCACGGCGGCGTCGACGCAAACCCTCAGCTGACGGGCTTTGGATGCGCGGGCGTCGCGATCTTCATGGCCGAGGCGGCCGCGTCGCGCATCGACGACGTGATGGAAGAAGAAGAGGCGGCGGAGCGGATCGCGCTGGCGAAGAAGATCTATTCGCTCCATGCAGGCGCGCTCGGCGACGAGACGAAGCACTACACGAAGTCGAAGCTCCGCGTGCTCTCCGACAAGGACCTGAAGGCCGCGCAGCGCAAGGTCATCACCGAGACCGCCGCTCAGGGCAATCGCCGCGGCGGGGTCCGGCTCTCGGTGCCGCTCCGCGCGGCCAACGACGCGCTCTCCGCTGCGATCGATCTCGAGGTGGTGAGCGGCGGTCCTTATGTGCTCAGCACGCTCAAGGATATCGCCGCCCAGGTGCCGGGAATCCTGCCGCCGAGACTCGTGACGTCGTTCTTGAAGGAGCTTGATGCGGTGCTTCTACGCGAAGAGCTCCGCGCGATCCTCGCGCAGCGACGGGATCCACGATGCGCGAAGGTCGAGGCTTGTCTCTGGCGCGCGGCGGGCGTGGAGAAGGCACGGCAAGGTCGGGCGAGCGGCGCGAAGATCACGCATTGGATCGGGCACCTCGACGACGGGACGTACCTCCTCATCTGGAAGGTCGGCGCCCGCTGGCAGATCGCCACCGGCAGCCGTGACGACATCCTCGCGAGCGTATCGGACGCGCAGATGGAGAGCGCGGTGAACGCGGTCCTGTCATAGCTCGAGGTGTGATCGAGAAATGCTGGTCGTCGATCCGATGGGGGCTTCACCCCCAAACCCCGATCGCTGGCTCACTGTTTGATCGTCGTGAGCGGCGTCGTGATGATGACGTAGGGATCCTTCGTCGTCGTGGTCGTGACCGTGCCGAGTGACGAGTAGTCGCCTCCCGCGATCCGAACGCCGACCTCGCCGCCCGCGACCTGGCACTCGTTGACGGCAGTGCACGCGTAGCAGGTGAGGCCGGTGTCGTCGCGGAAGCAGCACGAGCCGCCGCTCATCTTGCCCTTCATCTCGCGGTGCGGCGCGTCGGTGTTGGGCCCGTCGACGTAGCAGACCTTTCCGTCGTTCGGATCGGACTCGTCGTTGTCTTGCGCCTGCGAGACGGTCCCGAGCTTCGGCGCGTCCGTGTCGGCGCCGGCGCTCTCCACGCTACAGCCGGCGAGCGTGGCGAAGGAGAGGAACAGGCCCAAGCATCGAGAGGTCATGGTGGTCATCGTGGAGGGCGCGACCGCAACCCGCGTACCAGCCGCGCGAGGCTACATTTCCCACGGTTCGTGGGGTGCGACGTGCGCGCGCGCGCCGGGAGCGCATGCGCGCGCTTCACGTGGCGCCGGAGATATGTTCGAGCGGCGCGCTCCGGCCTAGACTCCGGCCGTGCGCGAAGGCGACCTCCTCGAAGCGATCGCGCGCGCGCCCAGCGAGGACGCTCCGCGGCTCGTGTATGCCGATTGGCTGTCGTCGAACAACGACCCGCGCGGCGAGCTCATCGTCGTGCAGATCGAGCTCGCGAAGCTCGGCGTGCGGTCGCTCGACGCGTTCCTCGACTGGGAGGAGACCGTCAGGCGCAGCTCCTCGCGCAGCATGGCGCGAAATGGACGGACGCCGCCTTGGGCGGAGACGGCGCGCTCGCGCTCGACGCGAAGCGGACGACATACGAGCGAGGCTTCCTCTCGCGGCTCGTCCTGAAGAAGAACGAGCTCGGGGCGCTCACGTCGCTCGATCGACTCTTCGGGCAGGCGAAGCATCCGCCGCTTCGCGAGCTCGAGATCGAAGAGGCGTCGAGCGTGGACCTCGACGCGATCCCGAGGACGCTCTTCGGCCACCTCGAGGGCCTCGCGCTGGTGGCCGAATGCCAGCCAACGCCGGCGCTTCTTCGCGCGGTCCTCGCGCCGCCGCGAGACGGCACGGCGAGGCGGCTCACCCATCTTCGCATTCAGATATGCAAGGGCTTCGACCTCACGCCGATCGCCGATCATGGCGATGGGCTCGAGGCGTTGACGATGGGCCGCTGCGAGCCCATCAGCAGCGATATCTTCGCGCGACTCGTCCAGTCGACCTGCATGAAGACGCTCAAAGAGCTTCATTTGCAGGTGATTGACGTCTTTCGTAACGAAGACAACCTCGGGGCCGTCTTCGATCGCACACTCTGGCCTGCGCTCGAGCGGCTAACGCTCAATTACGTTTATCTGCATGAGCACTCCCTCGACTGGATGGCCAAAGAGGGTAAAGCGAAATGGCGTGCTCCAAAGCACGTGTCGCTCTCCAGCAACAATCAACTTGGCTCGCGAGGGGCAGACGCCTTTCTGACGCATATCGACTTAACGGACCTCGAGAGCCTGGACCTCGTCGCGTGCTCGATCGAGGATCGCACGCTCGAACGGATCGCGGCGTCGCCGGACCTCTCGAAGCTGCAGGCTCTTCGGATGGGGCACTACGATCACTTCACGAGCAAAGGGCTCGAGGCGCTCGGCCAGGCTCGCGCGGCGGTGCTGTCCGATCTCGACGTCGTGTTGACGAAGTCCGCGCCGCTCACGCAGGCCGCCGTGGACGGGATCCTTACGAGGCATCGACTTCGGCGGGTGTCGATCGAGTCGCCGACGCGCGGTTGGCGTGTCCCCACCATGCCGGCCGATCCGCTTCGCGCGTTCACGACGAACGAGCGCGCGAGAGACCTGCGGCGCATTCGTCTTAGCGGGTTTGCGATGGGAGCCGAGGGGCTAGGCGCCATCACCGAATCGGTGAACCTTCGGGAGCTTCGTGCGCTCTCGCTCGACCACTGCGAGGTGAATGACGCGGGCCTCGACGCGCTCACGAGCGGCGCATTTCTCCGGGACGTCGCCTCGTTCGAGCTCACCGAGAGCGCGGTCAACGGCACGACCGCGACGGAGCTCGCCGGGCGCCTCGGCCACTGCCCGCTCCTCCAGCGCGTGAGCCTCGGCTGGCGCGACGTCTACGACGTCCCCGATCGCTGATCGCCCGCCAAATTCTCTGGTAGCCTTCGCGACCATGGCTGCGAAGAAGAAGACGAAGAAGGTCGCTGCGAAGAAGCCTGCGGCGAAGAAGAAGGCTGCGCCGACGCCGAAGAAGAAGGCGAAGGCCGTCGCCAAGGCCCCGGCTGTTGTCGCCGCGCCGAAGAAGGCGAAGAAGGTGATCGCGCGCGAAGAGCCGCCGGCCGTCGTCAAGAAGCCAAAGAAGCCCGCGAAGGCGAACAAGCCGCTCGCCGTCCCGTACCAGAAGACGATCCTGCAGGTGACGCCGCCGCCGCCGCCGAAGCCCAAGGCGACGATCTCACGCGCGAAGGCCGTCGAGCTCGCGAGCTCGTTCTTGAAAGAGCGCGTCGGGAAGGCGGAGCTCTACGCGCCGCGTTCGTCGAAGTTCCGGCTCGGCAACGTGTCGGATCGCAACGGCATGATCAACATCCACTTCTGCCATGAGGCCGACGACAGCCTCGCGCCGACGATCTCGAGCCTCAGCGCCAAGTGCCTCGAGGTGCTCATCGCGGCGCATCCGCAGCTTCGCGCGTTCGACATCGACGTTCAGACGATCCGCATGTAGTGAGCACGATGTCGCAGCTCGATTCACAAACGAAACCGAATCGGTGAGCACGACAACGAGGTTGCACCGCGCGTGGTGGTTGGATACGAGCCTCGTATGAGCCAACGGAAGCCCGCGCGGAGTGTCGTGTTCTCGAGGCTCTCCGCCATCATGATGTTCGTCGTGTTCGCCTGGGTCGCCGGTTGCAGCGGCAGCAGCAGCAGCGTGGACAGCAACGCCAAGGCATGCACCGACGCGACGCTCCCCACGCCTACGACGGCGTGCAAGGTGGCCGGCACCTACCAGATCCAAGCGACGCCGCGTTGCCCCAACACGTGCAACCAAGAGACGACCGCGATCGGGCCGCTCGAGATCACGACGGATGGAGTGAAGGCGACGGGACAGCTCAAGACGCAGCGCGCCGACGGGACACTCTCGGTCTTCGTGATCGACTGCAAGCTCAATGGCTGCGACTGCACCGGCACGAGCCACCTGGTCTTCACCGCTGATGGCTTCGTCGGCGAGGGGCAAGCGACCGTCGGCGGCGATGCTGGCTCCTGCTCGTACAGCGACCACTACACAGCGACGCGCCAGTAGCGAGCCAACACCAACGATCGACGCGATCGCTCGATCGCGATTACGATGCGTTCGTGAAGAAGAAGGCGCGCCGAAGGCTCTCGATCGCGGCGCTCGTTCTTCTTCCGCCGCTCGTCGCGCTTTGGTGGTCGTTTCGAGCGTCGCCGCTGCCCGCGCCGCTGCCGCTCGAGGGAGATCTTCCGTCCGCGACGCCGCCGCCCGAGATGGCGATGTTCCAATTGCCGACGGGCGTGACGCATCGAAGCGCGGCCATCGCGTACCGTGGAGGCTCGTTCTCCGATCACCGCGACTTCGCGATGACGGCCGTGCTGATCCGGCATCCGCGCGGCGACCTGCTCGTCGACACCGGCTTCGGACGTGACATCGACGCTCACTTCAAGACGATGCCCACGGCGTTTCGCGCCGTGACGAGCTACGAACGCGGGCGCTCGGCGGCAGAGCGCCTCGACGCAGCCCGGTACGATCGCACGAAGCTTCGCGGCATCCTCCTCACCCACGCCCATTGGGATCACGTGAGCGGCATCCCTGATTTTCCGGGCGTCCCCGTGATGGTCAACCCCGACGAGCATCGCTTCATCGCCGAAGGAGGCGCGCTCACGGAGGTCGTGCGCAACTTCGCGGGCGTGCGTTACGAAGAGTATGGCTTCGAAGGCGGCGCGTACCTCGGCTTCACGAAGAGCCACGACGTGTACGGCGATGGATCGATCGTGGTCGTGCCTGCGCCAGGGCATACGCCGGGCTCGGTGATCGTCTTCGTCGCGCTGCCGAACAAGAGCCGCTACGTGTTCGTCGGCGATCTCGCCTGGCAACGCGAAGGCATCCTCGAACGTGAAGAGCGACCGTGGCTCGTGCGGTTCTTCGCCGACGACGACGTCGCGGGCGTGCGCGTCCATCTCGTGGCGATGTCTGCGATCGCGACACGCTTCCCCGAGATCACGCTCGTGCCTGCGCACGACGCGCGTGCCTTCGCCACGATGCCGTCGCTGTGAGCGAACGCCATGGCGACGGGTTGCTCCGATCTTCGTGGTGGATAAGAAAGGCTGCGACTGCGCCAGTGAGGCCACTGCTCTTTCGTCGACATGTTTGTGAACGGAGAGCTTCGAGCCGGCGAAGGTCTTCCCGTGAACCGCTGTCCAAAGGGGGCGCTTTCGATAGAATGGCTACAAACGTTAACGCCGCGCTGGCGTCACCAACGCGTTCATCTAAAATCAACTCAGGATTGTCGACCGTTCGAGCGAGCTCAATTGACATGCGTCTCATGCTCTCGTTTGCGCTCCTTTTAGCGGTCGGTTGTGGGACCTCCTCCCCACCAACCCCAACCACTTCCGTCCCGCCGTCGGAGCCGAGTCCTAGCGATGCAGCTTCGACGGATGATTCGTACGTTTCAAGTCCCGGTTCCTCGGATGCTGGGATTGATGAGAGTCGACTTGGTGGGCCATGTATTGGAGGGACGTGTCCCACTGGGCAGACGTGCGTTCAGTTTCCTCGATTGGACGCACCACGTTGTGTGGGGGGTGACATCTGTGCGGTGATTACGTGGTCGGCTCGAACCACTCACTCGCGTGTTCGAGGAGCGAGGCGTCGCTGGGCTCAGGCGTTCTTGCGCGCGAGCTGCGCGGCTGCCTTCAGCCAGCGCGTGACCGCGGAGCGCGGGAGGTCGTCGAGCGTCTGCAGCTTGAGGTGACGGCCCGTCTTGCCGTCGCCAAGAAGGAGGCCGTCGGGATCGTCGAACGTGCCGGGCGGGCCGGACAAGATGAGGTTCACGTGCGCTTTGTGCGCGCCGATCGCGCACATCATGCCGCGACCGATCGCGTAGAAGGGCATGCCCCACTTGAGCGACGAGGTCGCGTCCGGCGCTGTCTTCTCGACCATCGCGCGCAACGCGTCGACGATCGGACGGAGCTGCGGAGGCTGCTTCGCGAAGAACCCGTCGACCGGCGCGCCGAGGTCGGCACGCCGGAGCGCGGTCTTGCTACCTTGCTTCTTCGCTGTGACCTTGGACTTCGCTTTGGTCTTCGCGCTGGCCTTGGGCTTCGAGGCAGTCTTCTTGGTGGTCTTCTTCTTCGTCGGCTTCACGTCGCGCATGATGCCACGAATCGGCCGGGCGGCATCACGAAGAAGCTGGAAAAACAGGCTCTTCGTGATGACACAGACGCTCGCGAGCTCGCGAGGACGCTACTTGCACATGCCGGCTTGGCAGGTCGTGCTGCCTGGGCATTGCGCGTTCGTCTTGCAGCCCGGCGTGCAGACTCCGGCGACGCAGATCGTGCCTGAGCCGTCGTTGCCCGGATTGCAGTCGTAGTCGCCGTGGCAGGCGCGTCCGCTCGCGGAGGAGCCAGGATCGGTCGCTGGCGGCGTGTCGTTGTCGTCGTCGGGCGTGTCGTTGCCTGGCGGCGGGCCGCCGGCGGTCGGGCGGGCGCCTGCGTTGGGCTTGCCAAGCCCGGCATAGAGGAGCGCGCCGTTTTGCAGATCGGTGATGACTTGATCTTTGATGCGCTGGTCGAGCGCGAAGCATCCCCACGAGTTGCCCTGGCGTGACGTGTTGCTTTCGTTCACGTACGCGGCGCCGTGGATGATGATCTCGCGCGAGCGCATATGGGCATTCGACTTCGAGAGCCCATAGAGCAAGAGCGACCGGCCGTGGTTCGACTGGCAGGTGGAGCCGGTGACGACGAAGCCAAGCGACGACATGTGCGAGCCGTCCGTATCGCTGAAGCGCGAGGCCATCGCGTTGCCGTTCGTCTCGCTGCCCGAGCCATGCGCCACCATGCGAGGTGTCACCTTGCCCGTCGCCATGTCGATCACGTAGAAGCGCTTCTTTCCGGACGGCTTCGCGAAGTCGGTGATCGCGATGTGCGCCTTGTTCTTGAAGCGCGTCTTGTTCGCGTCGAAGTAGGCGACCGCGTCGAGCAGCAGGTTGTCGGGGACGACGCGTCCTGGATCGAGATGGGTGTAGCCGGCCGCGAACACGCGCGCTTCGTCGGCCGGCGCGAGGCTTGGCGTGACGAAGCCCGAGGTCTGCGGTTCGTTGAGCTCGCCGACGGTGACGCCGACGGCTTCTTGCTCGGTCTCCTCGGACGCGCTGCACGCGAGGAGCGTGAGCGGAGTGATGGCTGCGAGTGTCGCGATGCGGAGAGTGCGCTTTGGATCCATGATCGTCCTTCTCACGGGGCTCCTCCGTGAGCCTGGTGTAAGTGCACTCCGCATGCCCTTCGCGCCGAGCTCGTCGCGGATACATGCAGAGTGCAATCCTCCACGAAGAACCGCCCTCTGCCTGCATTTCCCCGCATGAGCCGCCATGAACGATGCGATCAGGGCGTGGTCCTCGTCGATGCCTGCCGCCAGCAACCTGGTCTCCGTCACGCCCTGATCGAAATCGTGCGTCGATCGAACGCGCTCGCGAGTCGTCGCGGCACGTCGCGAGCAGCCGCGGGGCCGCCTACTTGCCGCAGGCGCAGAGGCTGGTGGCCACTCTCTCGAGCGACTATCCTTTTCGTGTGCCGCGCGAGAAGAAGAAAGAACGTTCACCGATCATCGTGCCTCCTGGCGGAGGCCGCGCATACCCGATGGGACCGCTCGACGCGATCTTCAAAGCCGACGGCGACGAGACGCGCCGGCGGTACTCGATCAGCGAGTGGTGGCTCGACCCGTACACGCGTGGGCCTGGCCCGCACAAGCACCACGAGGACGATGTCTTCTTCGTGCTCGAGGGGACGATGAGCTTCTTCGTCGGCGGCCAATGGATCGACGCCCCGAGGGGCTCGCTCGTGATCGCGCCGGGAGGCACGCCACACGATTTCGAGAACCGCACGTCGAAGCGCGCTGGCGCGCTCAACGTCTCGGTGCCTGGCGACTTCGAGCCACAGATGGATGGCATCGCCGCCTGGTTCCGAGCTCGCACAGCGGCCGCGTCACGCACAGCGAACGCTCCACGGGCAAAGACAAAAGCGAAGGCGAAGGCGAAGGCGAAGGCGCGCAGCAAACGCTGACGCGCGCGCATCGATCGTCCGCGCGCGCGCACGTTCGAGCGCCAAGAATAGGGCGAAGAACGGCCGCCTTTCGCGTGGCACCGCGGTTGCTGAACGAGCGGCGAGCGCGCACCCGCGTGCTTCACCACTCGAAAGGACTGCTCGACCATGACGACACGCATCTCGCTCGGCTTCGCTCTTCTCGCCACCATCGCTGCCCTGACCACCGGCTGCGCCGGCGTGACGGAGGACGACGTGGCTCGGGCTCCCGAACAGGAGCAGACGGGGGAGACGAGCTCGGCGCTCCGCATCAGCACGACGCTGAACGCCGACGGCGACGCATGCACCGTGCGCACGAACCCCGACGGCACGACCGTCCCCGGCACCGTCAGTGGCCTCGAGTGCTGCAGCAAGACCGACACGAGCGACTGCATCATCATCCTGAAGCCGTTCCCGTCGAGCTTCTCGATGCGCTGAGTCAAACGGAACACGTTGAAATGTATGAATTATCGTTCCATGAACGGCCGCGCATGGGAGTCGATAATTTCATGAGCTGCCGATGAACGTATCGGCCGCGCTGCGCTATCGTTCGGGGTGTGGGGCGGAGCCCCAAGTGGAAGAGCATGCATCCCCGTCGATACGTCCCGCGCGGTCTCCTCGTCACCTCCGTCTTTGGTGTGCTCGTCGCGGCGGGCGCGGGCGGTTGCGAAGATGAAGGCGCTCCGCCGCTCTCCATCGTCGTGACGAGCTGCCGTGTCGACAACACCTTCGACCTGGCGATGACGGGCGATGGTGCGTCGCGATGCGCCGAGACGATCACGATCTCGTTCAACGAATCGAACGTGCCGATCGAGGTGTACGACCGGCGAAAGACGGACCCGGCCGGCGTGAGCGCCCGGTTTCCGGCGACGCTGCCGCGTGGAACGTACTCCGTCGCGGTCTCTTGTCAGGGCGCCTCCGACGCTGGCTTCACGTCGACGAGCGTCGGCTTCGTCAACGCGCCTTGCTCTGGGCCGGTCAACAACAACAACAACAACAACAACCCCGACGGGGCGCCGTCGGACACAGGCGCGCCCGACGCGGGGTCGCGGTTGCCCTTGGGCGGAACGCTGCGGCTCGAGCTGTTCACCAACGCGGCCCCGAAGATTCAATCGTTCGCGTCGTTCTATGCGCCCACCACGCCCGCGGAGGAGACGCGCGTCGACAAGGAGCGTCTCGCCTGGGACAACGAGTCGAGCTTCCCGACGATCGCCCTCGGGGCGTGCGACGTCCCTCCTTATCTCGGCGTGGAAGGAGACCCCGCGCCGCTCGTCAGCGTGGGCGCCAACGTCTCGATCAAAGACGGCGCGAGCATCATCATCCCATTTCAGTCGTTCGGAACGACGTACTCGGCCGCGGGCAGCCCAGCGACGTTGCCGTATGGCAAGACGCTCGTGCTCTCCATTCCAGGCGCTGGACCCGTGCCCGCCGCGGAGCTCACGTTCCTTCGCGTTCCGCCGACGTTCACCGTGACAGAGCCCGATCTCGCAGGCGTCACGACGATCCCGAAGACCGCTCCATGGACCGTCCGCTGGACTCCGTTCGCTGCGGAGCTCTTCATCGTTCGTTTCACCTCGGGCCACGTCTGCAAGGCGGACCCGATGGCGGGAATGATCACGGTGCCCGCCGCGGTCCTTCAGGCGCAGACCGGCGCAGGTGAGCCGACGATCGAGTTCAGCGCCATCACGTTGGCCTCGTCACCGCTCACGGTGTCGGGCGCCAGCCGGCAGATCGACATGCGTGGCGTCGTGACGACGCGCTACATCCCGACGTACCAGTAGTCGACGCAGCTTTTGCATCGAGGCGCGCGAATCGCGCGTCCTGCGCTTGGTCGTGACGTGCACGAGAGGCCTGTTTTCCAGGGGATTCGTGGCTGGCAGCGTTCGTGCAGCGGGCGAGCACAACCTGGAGAGGTGAATGAGTCCGCTCGCGTTTCACGGCCACGGTCACGCCCACGCTACGCCTCGCGACTATCGCCTCGTTCCGCTCAACGTCTATTGGGAGGTCACGAACGCGTGCGCGCTTGCGTGCAAGCATTGTCGCGCGATGGCGGTGCCGACGCCTCCTCCCGGTGAGCTGACGACGGCCGAAGGGATCGCGCTCCTGCGGAGCCTTCGTGACTTTGGCGATCCGCTGCCGAACCTCGTGTTCACGGGCGGTGACCCGCTCGCTCGCCCGGACTTGCTCGAGCTCATCGACGAAGCGGTGTCGCTCGGCCTCTCGGTCGCGGTCACGCCGAGCGCGACGCCGCGCCTGACGCGCGACGTGCTCGTGGATCTGCGCGCGCATGGCGTGACGGCGTTCGGGACGAGCTTGGATGCCTCGACCGCCGCTCGTCATGACGGGATTCGCGGCGTCGCCGGATGCTTCGACAAGACGATCGAGGCCGCGCGCTGGATCGCGGAGCTTGGCGTGCCACTGCAAGTGAACACGCTCGTCGCCGAAGAGACGAAAGACGACCTGCCGGCGGTCGCCGAGCTCTTGAAGACGATCGGCATCGCGCGATGGAGCTTGTTCTTCCTCATCTCCGTCGGTCGCGGGACCGGGCTCGCGCCCGTCTCGGCGGAGGCCGCGGAGGAGATCCTCGGGTGGCTCGCCGAGAGCGCGCCCGGCTTGCCTTTCGTCGTCTCGACGACGGAGGCGCCCTTTTATCGTCGCGTGCTGCTCGCACGCGCTCGTGCCTCGGGAGCTTTGGGTGGCGGAGCCTCTTCGGCTCGCGCCATCGCTCCTTCGGGCGCGGTTCGTGATGGTCACGGCGTCGTGTTCGTCTCGAGCCGAGGTGACGTGTGCCCGTCTGGCTTCTTGCCCGTGTCGGCCGGCAACGTGCGAGAGCGATCGCTCGTCGACGTCTACCGCAGCTCGGATCTGTTCCGTCGCCTCCATGACGCGAGCGGCTTCGCGGGTCGATGCGGCATCTGCGAGTACCGCGGCGTGTGCGGCGGCTCACGCGCTCGTGCGTTCGCCGCCACCGGCTCCGCCTTCGAGAGCGACCCGGCGTGCATCTACGAGCCCCGCCGCCTCGACGCCGCAAGCTAGCCACGCATCGCGCTCGATGGCGTCGAGGATGCTCGCCAGTTTCGACTGAAGATCCTGCCCACGATCGAAACCTCTCTCTCGGATCAGCGTGAGGTCTGCACGTACCGTCGCGATGTCGACGCGTGTGAAGCGCACTTCTGCCCGAATGGAGACCGCGAGCCCCCCCACTAGCGCGAAAGAGCGGTTTCGCGCTCTGAGCTCGCAGATGATCGCTCGCAGCGCACGCTCAAGCGTACCGACGTCACTCATCATCACGTAGGAGCCACGACCGCATCATTTCGTCGAGCTCTTGTTCGGATGCATTGGGATGGCGCCTGCGAAGAGCGACGCGCTTCAGGCGGATACCAGCCGCCATTGCGTCGAGCGCTTGCTGCAGTTTGATGGCAGGTGGTGTCTGACGAGCGCGTTCCAGATCGTTCTGGCGGATGCGATCCACATCAGGAGAATAGCACGACGTCTACATTGGTTTAGTTGCCCCTTTTCGTTGTCCCGTGGCCTGTCAGCCTTCGGTGTCGTCGGCGGCGCCGTCGCTTCGCGCGGGGGCGTCCGCCGGGCTCGTCTCGAGGCGCTTGCCTTCGAGGGCGCGGGTGGCGCGCTCGCGGTCACTGCGCTCGCGATCCTTCTCCGCTTGCGTACGTCCGTGGCGGACGCGGTTGATCTCGGCCTGCTTTGCTCGCTCCTTCTTCTTTCGGAAGCGGTTCAGGTTGACGACGTTGCTGGCCATCTCTTCATCTTGAGCCATCACGTCGCGGGGCGAAAGCGGTAGTCGACCGAGAGGCGAAGCTTTCGCGGCATGCGGTTCGGTAGCGCGCAGTGGACGGTGAGGCCGCCGAAGACGAGCACATCACCGCACTCGAGGTCGCTCGCGTGCCATGTCGCGTCATCGCTGACTGCGCATCCTTGACGACCCATGCCCTCGCCGAGATGTGGCTTGAGGCCCTCGTGATGCGATCGAGGAAGGATCGCGAGCGGACCGAGCTCGCGCGGGCACAGGCCGAGAGGTAGCCACGCGGTCGCGAGCGGGCCTTGTCCCTTGATGTAGAAGCGATCTTGATGCGCCCGCGTCGTCCGCTCGGGATCGCTGTCGCTGACGACACGGCAGATGTCTCCATGCTCGGAGACCGGGCGCGCTCCTTCGAGGGCAGGGGAGACGGCGCGCAAGACGAGCGGATGCGTGCGGAGCCGATGAAAGGTCTCGTCGACCACGACGTCGCGGAGCAGCTCGATCCAACGTGGATCGTCGTAGGCGCCCATCTTCAGATCGTGCACGGGCGTCGCGGACGCGAGCGGCGCGCTCGGATCGAGCCAGCCAAGCCGCTCGGCGGTGCGGAGGACGACGTCCGAGCGAGATCGACGAGCCTCATCGCGCCCCCGCGGCAGGGACCATCGCTCGAGGAGACGCTCCGTGCCCGAGTGACGACGGCGAGGTCCACTCCGTCACGCGGTCGAGCGTGAGCGCCGCCTTCTGCGCGAGGATGTCGCGCGCGTGCGCGACGTGCGCGGAGGAGTGACGGAAGAAATTCCGGTCGAGCGCAGCGTCGGCCGCGTAGGCGCGGAGGATCTCGTCCTTGTCCCACGACGAGGGGAACGGCTCGTACGGGAGCGGCGGCTCGCGCGTCCACCACTCGGTGAAGCCGCACGGCTCGTGATGCAGCTCGTACTCGGGCGTGCCTGGGTGAGGAACGAGCACGCCTCGGCTGTTGAAGCCTCCGCACATCGGCGCGGCGCGATCGAGGAACGACGAAAGCGCGTCGAGCTCGGCGCGTGTCTCGTCGGGCCACATCACCATCGCGTTCACGATGACGTGAAGTCCGAGATCGCTCGCCATACGCAAGACGTCGAGCACGCGCTCCACAGTCACGCCCTTGCCGATGCGGAGCAGGCGATCGCGATCGGCGCTCTCCATCCCGATGTCGATCCCGCTGCAGCCGGCGTCCTTCATCGCGCGGAGGGTCGGCATGTCGAGATGGGAGGGGTGCGCAGTGCACGTCCACGAGACGCCCACCTCGGCGAGCGCGCGACCAAGCGCGCGAACGCGCCGCCTGCCGACCGCGAACGAGTCGTCGAAGAACGCGAACGCCGAGGCGCCGAGCTCCTCTTTCATGGTGCGAGCCTCGCGCGCGACCCGTTCGGGCGAGTGGTACCGGAACGTACGGCCGGTGACGTCGTTCGAGCAGAACGTGCACGCGGCAGGACATCCGCGGCTCGAGAGCAGCCCGGCGGGCGATCGGATCCCGCGGTAGGCCCGTGGATCGAACGCGTCGAGGGCCGAGAGCGGATCAGGCAGCGTGTCGAGGTCGCGCAAGAAGGGACGTCGCGCGGTGCTTCGCACGAGGCCGCGATCGCGCCATGTGAGGCCGCCGACCTCGACGAGCGTCTCGTCGGCCTCGCCGCGGAGCACGTAGTGAAAGCCATGCGCGAGCGGCTCCTCATGGCGCACCGTCGCGTGCGGACCACCGGCGACGAGACGTGCTTCGGACGCGAGCGATCGCGCGAGCGCGTAGCCGTGCTGCACCTCGAGCGTCTTCAGATGAATGCCGATGAGATCCGGCGCGAGCGCCCGCACCTTCGGCCGGATCGCCTCCGGTTCGCTGCCGCTCGCGTCGAGCACGAAGGCCTCGTGTCCGCCTCGGCG
The DNA here is from genome assembly GCA_044227045.1 of Labilithrix sp. Classification (GTDB taxonomy): domain Bacteria; phylum Myxococcota_A; class Polyangia; order Polyangiales; family Polyangiaceae; genus Labilithrix. Next base: position 47,423 of record JBGAFW010000039.1, on the reverse strand, counting down.
AAGCGCCGCGACGAGATACGCAAACGCCAAGAGCGGCGTCTTCACCGGCTCGATCGCAGGAGGCGCGATGAGGAGGACGCGCGCCACGTCACGTCACCATCATGGCAGATGCCCGCAGGAGCCTGCTCTCACGATGGATCCTCCGACGACCGGACCGACCGGCACGTACGGCGGCGCGAACGTGGGGACAGGTCCGGTGCCAAGCACGAGGATCGGCTGCGTCGTGGTCCACGTCAGGAACTGCGCGGCCATCGACATCGAGAGCTGCTTGATCGCGTCGGTCGCGCCCGGCTCGTTGACACGTGCGCCGAGCAGAGCGCGTGTCGACGCCTCGAGCTCCGTCGCAGACATCGCCTTGATGCCCGCCGGCGAAGCGCCGACCACGAGCGACATGTCGACGTTGGGGGTGGGCGGCGCCACCGGACCGGGGAAGGCCGCGAACGACGGGAACGCCGGAAAGGCGCCGCGGTAGTCGAGCGCCCACGCGCGGTACGCATTCGAGAACGTCGTCGCGAAGGCCTGCGCGACGGCCTGTTCGATCCCATCGGCGACGAGCAGGTTGGTGAGGATGTTCACGTTCGGAGGACCGGGATCGATCTTCGTGACCATGAGCATCGGGCCGTTGACCGTTCCCTCCATGCAGGCGAAGGGCTTCGTGACCGCGATGAGCTGACCCACCCTGCCGGCGGCCTTCTGCGCCCAGTCGTGCCACTGCGAGGGCGTGCCTACGACGATCAGCTTTCCGCGCACCTCGTTGTTGAGGCGATCCTTGGCGATCTTCTCGATCTTGCTCGCGGGATCGATCGTGAAGACGACGTCTTTGTCCCCGAGCGTGCTTGCGGGCAGATCGATCGACACCGTCGCCGTCGATGCCGGCGCGATCGACGCCACCGTCCCTGTCTTCGTTGGGAGTTGCCCGTGGGCGAGGGTCCACTCGACGTTGGCGATTGCCACCTTGCTGGTGTTCTTGATCGTCGCAGTCACGCGAACGGTCCTGCCGATCGACGCGATCGGCGCGCTGAACGAGAGGTCGGTGATCGCGAGCACGTCCGTACGATTCGTGATCTCGAAGGGCTTCGTAGGGATCGCGCGCGAGCTCACCGGCGCAGGCGTCACGGCGGGGGCGGCCGCTGCGTCGCTCGACGGCGTGAGCGCGGCAAGCGGAAGCAGGTGATGGAGGCGAGGCTTCTTCATGGAGGCGGCTCTTTGGCTCCTGGGCGTGAGGGTTGGAGGTGACGGTGGTGCATCGTATTCTCGAGCCCGCGTGCCTTCGAGCGAGCTTGCCGGTCGTGTTTGCGTGTGGGGTTGGGATCACCCCGAGACGGCGCGCCGGTACGAGGCCTTCTGCACGAGGCACGCCCGTTATCGCCAGGCAAACGAGGAGCTCATCTCCCGCATCTCGTTCGCGCCGGACGCGATCGTCGTGGATCTCGGCGCCGGGACCGGGCGCACCGCCGACGAAATACGCAGAGCTTTCGATCGGGGGCGCATCCTTTGCGTCGAGCCCTCGAACGCCATGCGCGCGATCGGTGAGGCCCGCCGCCCCGACGCCGAGTGGAGAGGCGACCTCCCACCGGGCCCGGTCGATGTCGTCGTCTGCAGCGCCGCGATCTGGCAGGACGCCAACCCCACCGCGCTCGTCGCGCGCATCGCGTCCATCCTCGGGCCGGGCGGCGTCTTGGCGTTCAACATCCCCGCGCTCTACCTCGGCATCCCCGATCGCGAAGGAGGCGGCGCCGATCCGACGCTCAGCGCGATCCCCCTCTATCTCGCGCAGCACGCATCTCCGCTCCAGCAAGACGTAGATCAGGCCGGTGAGGCATCACCGCCCATCCGGAGCGAGCTCGCGTGGCGATCGCTCCTCGAGGACGAGGGCTTCACCGTCGAGGTCCATGCCTTCGAGCACACGCTCACGCAGACGGAGCTCCGCGATTGGCTCTCGCTTCCCGTGCTGACGAATCGCCTGCTCGGTGGGCTCGATCTCGAGGCGCGCGATCGCCTCCTCGATGAAGCGCTCGACGCCTCCGACCGCGCCTCGTTCAAATACGAAGGCTGGCGTGTGTTCGTCGCACGCAAGACGCACGCACCGCGTACGGCTCACGCCTCGTCGTCATGAGACAGCGACTCGTCGATGAACCGCCGGAGGGCGTACATCTGCTCGGAGCCGAGGCCTTGCCCGACGAACGCGAGCGCCCACACGAGCGCGGCGAGCACCGGCGCGATCGGCAGCGCCCACAAGGCCCACGGCGACTCTCCGGCGAGCCATTGCGAGATGCCGAACATCGCGGCGCCGACGGTCCCGAACGCGCCGAGCGCGTGAATCGCCAGGTAGAGCGACCACACGTGCGGATGCGGAGCGAAGCGCCCGCGGATGCGCGTCCCCGCGGCGTCGTCGCTCAGATCGAGCCTGAGCTGCGGTGACCACGAATGCACCTCCGAGGGATGCGGCACGAGCTCGATGGTGTCGCCGATGAAGGTCACGACGATCGATCCGCGCACGCGCGCGAGGTTCGCGCGGATGCGCTCGACCACCTCCGGCATGGTCACGTCCGACACGATCTCGAAGGTCGGACGAAGCCTCGGAACCCCCGCATGGCCCATCGAGGAGAATGCTAGCTGCTCGCTCGTCGAACGACGAGCATGCCAGCGACCATCCCGATCGTCGCGGACCACGAACCCGGCACGCGGCGGGGTCCCTTGCTACCATCGTCGGGTGACGCGACGAGACGCCGGATCGAAGAGCGCTGCTGGGTGGATCACCGCGATGATGTTGATCGCGGGATGTGGGCGCTTTGGGGCCGCCGATGCGCCGGTCGAAGCAGCACCCGACGGTGGTGGAGACAGCGGCGCCGTCACCACCGCCGACAGCGGCATCTCGACCGACGCGGACGTGCCGGACAGCGGAGCCTGCGGCGACACGACGACGAGCCGTGACCATTGCGGCACGTGCGCTCGCGCATGCGCTGCGCAGGAAGCCTGCGATCGCGGCACGTGCGTACCGACCAGCTGCGCGACGACCGCCGCTGCCATCCTTCACCCCACCGGCGATCTCTTGGTGCCGCCCGGATGGACCGCGCCTGGAGGCGGGCCCCTCCATGACGCAGTCGACGACGTGTCGACGCACGACGGCGACGCGACCTCGATCAAGAACGCAGCGACCGCGAGCGCGGACTTGAACGATCGCCTCACGTTCGCGAAGAGCCCGCTCCCCGCGGACCTCGCGAACGCAAAGGCGATCCGTCGCGTCTTGGTGAACGGCGTGTTTCGACGGGTCGGCTCCGTCGCCGTCGACGTCACGATCGGGATGAAGAGCGGCATCTGGAAGACGAAGTACGACGACGCCTTCCTCAACACGTCGTACAAGACCGTGGGCACCGACTGGATGATCGTCTCGTTCGATCGAACCGATCAGGCCTATGGCAACAACGCGCCGTGGTCGCTCGACGTCGTGGACTCATCCGCGATGGTCGTGGAGACCCGCGCGTCGACGTTCCCGATCGATCTCCGCCTGACGAAGATTTGGATGGAAGTCTGCTACGAGTAGCGGCCGATCACTCGGCGACCGCGACGAAGTAGTGCGGCTCGTCATCCCAGTCGTCGGCTTCCTCTTGATCCTTCGTGATCACCTTGGGACAGATGTCCTTCACCAGGCTGATCCCCTTCTTCGTCAAGAAGCTGCGCGTGAGATCGAGGCATTCGAGGTGCTTCAGCGCGCTCTTCGCGGACGCCAAGGTCGCGGCGCCCTCGTCGGTCAACGTGCCGAGCGACAGGTCGAGCGTCTTTAGCGTCTTCAAGATCTTCGCGTCTTTGAGCTCCTTGACGATGTCGTTGGTGAACATCGAGTTCTTCAGCCCCAGATACTCGAGGTTCTTCAGGTCGGTGCGCGCGAGGAGCGGTCGCACGTCCTTCACGCTGCAGTCGCCGCCGTACTCTTCGTCGCCGTAGTAGACCTCGAGGTGTTTGATCTTCGGCATCGTCGCCGTCGCGATGTTCTTCGCGCACGACTTCGAGAGGCCGCCGGTGATGAAGATCGCGCGCTCGAGGTTCGGCGCGACCATCTTGCCGACGTCGAACTCGCCCGTCTCGATCTCGAGCACCTTCAGGTTCGGCACGCCCTTCCAGAGCTTCGTGAGGTTGCCGGTGTGGTGCCAGCTGATCTGGTCGATGTTGTCACCGAAGGTGATCTTTCGCGTGGTGGGCGGCGCCTTCTTGCCGAGGAGATCGATCAAGTCTTGGAGATCGTCTTCGTTTGGGTCGCCGTTCGACTGAAACGCAAACTCGGTGATGAAGCGGCCCGACGGGTGGGTGAGCACGTCGTTCAGGATGTCGACGGTCTTGCCCTTGAACGCCTCGTCCGAGTAGCTGTCGTGGCTCAAACGCACGCGGAAGATGAAGCCGTTGCGCCAGAGAAACGCCTCACGCTGCGTCTTCTGCCATTCCTTCTCTTGCGCCGGCGTTCGCAGGCTCGACGAGCTGTTGTTGTAGCCCTTGTCGTGCACCTCGACATGCGCCGCGAGCGGTCCGAGGAAGTAGTCCGCGTGCTTCTCGATGAGCGCCTTCGCTTGCTTGTCCTTGTAGCCGAGCTGGAGGGAGATGAGCTCGCCGCGCGGATCGCCCTGCTCCTGAAGCCAGTCGGCGAGCACCGCATACGCGTCGCGATCCGACGGGTCCTTGAGGATCGCCGCCTCGAGCTTCGGGTTCCGCGCGTCGCGCTTGCCGGTCGCGACCACCGTCGCTGCGCGCGGCGCCGCCTTGCCGTTGGTCGGCTCCGCCTTCGCTTTGCCGCCGTCGGCCTTGGCCTTGCCGCCCGCTCCGCCCTTGAGGACGTAGCCCTTCTTCACCTTCTCGGCGACGAGCTTGTCGTGCTCCTTCTTCGCGTCGGCGTCGGAGCTGAACTTCTTGATCGTCGTCTGACCGTTCGCTCCGATCTTGCCGTACGTCGTCGTGAAGGATTTGCCCGAGAGGTTGATCTCCCAGAACTTGTTCGATGTGCCCTCGGTGAATTCGTAGCGCGCCATGGAGCGAATCTACAACCACCCGCCGCCCGTCTGTCGACCAGAATCAGCGCGCCGCGTAGGTGCCGTTGGTCCACGCGTAGGTCTTCGCCGCCGCGCACATCGTGCCGAGCTTAGCGCCTCGGGCGTGCGGTGCTCTTCTTCTTCGCCTTCTTCGGACGAGAGCTGGCTTTCTTTGCTGGCGTGCGTCGCGGCTTGGACGGCGCGCCTCGATGTGCCTCGAGGAGCTCGAGGTCGAGCAAGTCCTTAGGACGCCCTGACGCGCGCTTGTTGGCGATGAGCGCGTCGAGCCCAATGACGTAAAGAGGACTCGACTCGAACTCCACCTCGATACGTCCTGCCCAAGCCTTGGCGAAGGTCACGCCATCGATCCCGGTCAGGATGTCGATTCGTTGGGGCTTTTGCCCGAGCATGAATATCTTGTTGGCCTTGGCAAACGCGGCGGGCGCCGGCACGACGGACCCAAACCCGAATTCGGTGAGCGCGGCTACGAGGCGTTTCGCGTTCGTTGCCGTTGGCTGGACGAACACATCGAGGTCTTCCGTCAGTCGAGGTTCACCGTGACCGGCGACGGCGTGGCCGCCGATCAGGAGAAACTTCACTCGATGGGCGATCAGCAGCGACAAGAACTCGCTCCAGTCTCGCGTTAAGCCGATCTTCACCGAACCACACCTTCCGCAAACGTTCGACACCGGAGATACGCTCTTCGAATGAGAGCGCGGCCACGTCCTGGCGGTCGAACCGCTCGGCCTCCGCAAACGTCTCTGCAACTCGAATCACGCGTCGAATCATCCAGTCCGAGGATAGCCGCTGGCGCTGGCTTCTGGCGAGCTTAGCGTCTCGGGCGTGCGGTGCTCTTCTTCTTCGCCACCTTCTTCTTCTCTTTTTGGGGGCGCGCGTTCTTCTTTACGGCCTCGATGAAGTCCGGCATGAGCGCGATCGCGGCGGCGCGGGCCTTCGTCGCGTCGAGCTTCATCGCGGCAGGCGCGATCTTCGAGAGCATCGAGCGGAGCGTGCCGTCCGCCTTGAGCTTCGAGAGCGTCTTTGGTGGAGACCACGCTTCGTTCGAGTAGTTGAAGCCGAGCTCTTCGACGTCGCTCAGCGTCCAGCCGTGCACGAAGAGGCAGAGCATCGCGTCGAGCGAATCGGCGTAGACGCCGAGGAAGCCGTCGGAGCCGAACACGACGACGGGCATCTCGCTCACCTTCGCGTTCTTCTTTCGGCGCCAGAAGGCCCAGAGCGCGCCGTCGAAGCTCGTGCCGAAGACGTCGAAGTCCTTGTCGTCGACGCCGGGGTAGAGCGCCGACGCGTCGTGCTCGAACGTCCCGTAGACGGCCTCGAGGTCGAGCTTGCGGAGGAAGCGGCGCGCGCGTGCGTCGTCGTGCATCGCCCATTGCTGGAGAGCGCGAAGGCCAAACGGATACTCGGGCTCGACCTTCGCGAGGTCCTTGAAGCCCGGGTACTTCTTCCACGACTTCATCGGCGCGGTGCCGAGCTTCGCGTGCGTGATGAAGTCACCGAGGACGAGCGCCTTCTTCAGGCTGAGGACGGCGGCCTTCGGGTCACCGATCTCGACCTGCAACGTCGCGATGTTGAGCCAGATCACCGGGTTGATCGCGCTGATCGGCTCGAAGAAGCTTGCGTAGCGTGCCACGCGCTTGGCGTCGCGGAGAGGCTTCGGCGCGCGCGCGAGGTGCCACGTCGCGTTGACGCCGATGGTCGGATCCTCGAGATCGTCGAGCTTGGCGCTGTCGGCGATCGCGTCGTAGATCGCGATGCCCGCGTCGAACTTGCGCCGCATGCAGATCGCATAGGCGGCGCGCGCCATCTCTTGGGCGATCGCCGGATCGAGCGCGGCGAGCTTCTCGAGCTCCGCCGGCGTGAGCGCGCTCAACGTCTTCTGAACGCCGAGGTTCGACCCGCGCATGTCCGCCGCGAGCACCTCATCGGCCTTCGCCGCGATCGCCGCGCGGACGCTCGCCGGATCGGTCCAGCGGACCTTCGTGACCTTGCTTGCCTTCTTCGTCGCCATCGGACGGTGATAGCGAGGAACGAATGCGCGCGGAACTCGAATCGCCGGCGCGTCAGCGGAACGCGGCGGTGCTGGCGTTCCAGCCGCCGCTGCTGTTGTCGAGCACGGGGCCAAAGGGGCCGCCGTCGATCGCGATGAAGTAGGCCGCGCGGTTGCCGTTTTGTTTGGGGAGCGCGGTGAAGGGGTTCGGCGGACGGATTTCGCCGACCTCGCCGCACGAGCCGATCACCGACACGATGAACGCGGGGAGGCCCGAGGGGGTGGGCGCGGGCGCGTTCACGATCCCCGCCGAGCCGGAGGCGTCGACCGCGCCGACGTCGAAGCCGCCACCTGCGGGTAGTCCGGCGAGCTCGGTGACCCACACGTTGATCGCACCCGCGGACTTCAGCGCGACGGTCACCTTCGTCGCTGCGCCGCGCGCACGTGCGTACCAGATCTCGCCGCTCTGGTTGCAGTATCCCGAGGTGTTTCGCTGACCCGTCGAGAGGTAGACGCTGCTTCCACCCGGCGTGTCGTCGGTGACGCCCGTGACCGACGCGCTGGCGGTGTCGAGCTGGACGAGCACCGCGATGAGGTTCCCCTCCTTCGTCGGCGCGACGTTCGTCACGATCGGGCTGCCGTTTCCCGACCCCTCGGCGTGCTGCACGAACGTCAACGTGACGTCGCCGGCATCGGCGATCGGCGAAGCATCGCCCGGGGGCGCCCCATCGTTCGAGCCGGCGTCGTTCGAGGTCACCACCGACGAACCAAACGGCGCGCACGCCCACACCACCAACACACCCACCATCACGAAGGCCGCGAGGGCGGCGCGTGAACGCATGCCGAAAGGTTACTCTTGCACGCGCGCGATGAGGGGCAATTCGACGTGGACGCGAACCGCAAGCATCATACCCCTTCACCTCAACGGGCGTCGTAGGTGACGTTGTCGAACGCGACCTCGCACGGCGCTGACGGACCGGTCACCATGAGCCCGAGCCGGAGAAACGGACGCACGCCCATCCCACGCGCGATCGAGAACGTCTCCGGCGGCGAAGCGTCGATCTGGAGCGCGACGGTCGTCGCCGGTCCGTCGACGGTGCGCTCGAGCGCGAGGTGCATCGAGATGCGAGACCACGCGCCCGTCTGCGGCGCGGCGGCGAGCACATGGCTGTTGTTTCCTTGCGAGCCTTGCATGAGCTCGAGCGACGCGCCCGACGCCGACAGGATCAGCGCGACGCCGTAGCTCGCGAAGTTGATCGGGTTCACGCCCTCGACGCGCGCGACCTCGATCCGCGATCCTCCCCCGAGCGCGGCGGCGCGGAGCGAGAACGCGAAGTCCGCCTCGACATGGCTCGCGTCCAAGCTTGGCGCGCTGGCCTGAAGGTAGAGCCGCTCGGTGGCCGCGCCCGCGATCGCGGGCGTCTTCGCGACGAACGCATTCGGCGCGGAGACGAAGCTCGCGGTGTCGAGCGCGCCGGCTGGAAGCCCTGCGCCGCGATCGCCCGTCGTGTCGCTCGCGACCCATGTCTTCGACGTGAACGCCGCCGTGTCGAAGTCTTCGCAGAGGCCCTCGGTGCGGTCCGCGCACCATGTCCCTGCCGCGTGCGAGCTCGCGCCGCCCCCATCGGGCGTCGCCGGTCCGCCTGCGTCCGCGGGCACCGCTTCACCGGCGGCGGGAGGCTTCGAGGACGAGCTGCACGCGACGACGCACGCAGCGAAGAGCACGTCACGCAGAGCTCGGCGCGGGTTCACGATCCCAGCATAGCCGGCGCGCTGTCAGTCGCTCGCGGCCTTCTTCTTCGTCGCGGTCTTCTTCTTCGTCGCGGTCTTCTTCTTCGCCGTGGTCGACGCCGCCTTCTTCGTGCTCGCGGCCTTCTTCTTCGGAGCCGCCGCGGACTTCTTCTTCGCCGCCGTCTTCTTCTTCGGCTTCGCGGGCGCGGCCTCTTCGGCGAGCAGCGGGAGCTGCACGGGCGTGGACGCAGCCTCCTCCTCGGCGGCCACCTCCTCGGCGGCCACCTCGACTTCGACAGCCTCGGGAGGAAGAGGAAGAAGAGGAGCCGGAGGAGCGGCGGGCGCGTGGCGCAGCGCTTCTTCGAGGGCGAGACGGGTCGATCGATCCTTCGTCTCGACGCGATGCTCCGCGATGACGCCGAGCACGTCGGTCGTGCCGGTTCGGAAGACGACGCCCGAGCCTTCGCCGAAGAGGATCAAATCGTAGAGGGGCGTGCCATGTTCGCCGACGACGCGGCGCTCGAGCGTGCCGGCGAACGAGTCTTCGCGCTCTCCGTCGAGGCGATCCCAGGGCTCGAGGTCCTGGCCGTCCCACGTCTTGCCTGCGACGCGAAGCTGCTCTTCAGCGAGCGCTCCGAGATCGAGCACGTCGGCATCGCGAGCGGACTCGAGGGTCTCGAGCTTCGGCGTGCGCGGCGGCAGGCGATGCGCGCGGCGGACGGCGTCGTCGAGGTTCTCGAGATCGGGCGCGGGACCCGTCCACGCTTCGAGCGTGCGCCGGACGACATCCGGCGGCAGTTGATCGAGCTCTTCGAACGCGGCGAACACCTCGTCCGAGCTCGCGTTGCCCTCGCGAAGCTGCAAAACGATGGCCTTTGCTCGTGCGTCCTCTCCCGGCATGGCGCGCACGCTACCATGTCGACGTCGCCGCCGCGTCGTTGGTCTTCGAGAGAGCGCGATGCCGCCTTTTGTGCGGCGTCAGAGCATCGGACAAGGCACCGGGTCCGGACACGAGCCGTTCGTGTTCTTGGGGAACGTCTGAAGGCATGCCGCGACCGCGAGGAATTGGTTGGTCGGGGTGAAGTCGATCTTGGTGTCGCTCTGCCAGCCGCGATCGATGCCATGCGCAGCGCTGTTCATGATCACCGTGTTGGTGACGAATTGCCCCGCCGGCAGCCCCCGAACACGGATCGCAGCGTCCGGGACGACGGGCGTGGAGTTGCACGTCGCGCTGCCGCTCGAGGTCAAGCCACCCGCGTATTCGACACGTGTATGATCCATCTTGTCGGTCGCCGCAGGCGTCATGTTGAACGAGACGCCGGCCCAGTCGCCAGCCTTGGGCGTCGGCTCGGCAGACGTGAAGACGATCGGCTTGTCTGCGGTGCCCACGGCGATGAGCGCGCCGCGAGCAGCCTCCGTGCCGCTGAACGTCTCGACGATGAATTCGCCGCCCTTCTTGAAGCGCATCGTGACGCCCGGCTCGATCGTGAGCGTGGAGGTGCCGGTGGTGCGCTCGACGAGCAAGACTCCTTGCGTCAGGCTGTTGCCGATCCGATAGGGCACGCCGCGATCGTGCATCGTCGCGTCCTCCTGCACGGCGTTCGCTCCTCCGCCGCCGGGAAGGACGATCTCGTCGATCGCGTTGCCGGTGTACTTGCCTACTGGCACCGTGGCGATCGCCCGCGGTGAGATGCTCATCGCGAAGTTTGCCGAGCCCGTGATCGTGAGCTCGTTCGAGCCGGCCGCGAACCCCGCGCCATCCGCGAGGAAGACGCCGTTGCTGCGCGAGCCCTTGACGGTCACGTGGTCGACGAAGACCGTCGGTTGCGAAGGGAGCGTCTGGTCCGCGCCCTGCGCGTGGATCGTCCCGATGACATCGATGATCGTGTTCTGTGGGGCGCCACCGTCCTCGATCTCGACATACGCAAATCGCATCGTCCCGCCGTTGCTCGCGCGAAGCTGCGCAAACGGCTTGGCCTTATCGCTCGCGTGGATCCGGATGGGTTTGCTGGCAAGACCTTCCGCGATGAGCTTGCCCGTCGCGCCGACGTCGATGCTCTTTACGTCTCCGATGACGACCTCGGCGCACGGCTCGATCGTGAGCGTGCCGCTGACGGAGAGATCCGCGGGCACGACGTGAGGGCTCTTGTCGGCGGTCCACGTCTCGGCGCCCGTGATCGCGCCCGCGTGCTCGGTCGGGCCTGCGGTGGGTTGCGGACAGGTCACGCCTCCATCAGGGGTGCCGCTGTCCTGGTTTTGGCTTGCATCGGATCCCCCCGCGTCGAGCGAAGGGCCGCTGTCCGGAGACGCGCCGCTGCCGGTCGAGTCTTCGCAAGCAAGCGTGAGCGCGCCTATCCCGAGGAGTGTTGCAAGGCGGATGCAGGCATTCATGGTCACCGTCTGACGGACGACGCTGCTGTCTTGTCCGTCATCCGAATGGTGTAGCAGGTGTCGTCCGTTCGGGGGTCAAGACATGTGTCCGTGATACGCTCGATCGATGAGAGGACGCATGGTGGCCGTCGCGGGCGTGCTCCTCATGCTGCTGGCGTGCAGCAACGAGAGTGAGCCGACGGCCGACGCGCCGCCCGCGAGCCATCCGACCAAGCTCACGGCGGAGGTGGGCGTCGATGACGTGTCGTTTCTCTACCCGCTGCCGGAGCTTCGGCTTCGGTTGTCTCTGCTCGGCGCCAAGGAGACAGGACCACGAGGGCCGCTGCTTCCTCAGGAGGTGGTGCGATCGCTTCCTCCGCTCGACACCCTGCAGACGAACGACGATCTCTACTACCTCGTTCGCGTCGTCAGTGTCCGCATCGACCCTTGTTTTCCAGGGCTCGGCGTGAAGGAGGAGCGCGACTGCAAGAATCAGATCCGACTCGTCATGCAGCCTGTCGTCCTCGAGGCCCGAGGCGCGGGGCTCACGACGATGGACCTCGCGCTGCATCTCTTCTACACGCTCGGGCGCGACGAGCTCGCAGGCTTTCTCCACATCGTGCGCTCGCGAAAGAGGGCATCGAAGGTCCCTTCGCGAAGGCGTTTCGTACGCTCCTCCTCGATCATGCAGGCAAGGACAACCTCACGCGCGTGACCTTCATGGGCGTCGAGCAGGTCGGCCAGATCTGGCGCTTTGGAGGCTTCGACCTCGACGGAGGCAAGGCGACGGCGATGTCGATCCCGCTCGTCAACGTGAACGAGCAGATCTTCCAGAATCGCGATCTCGACGGCGCGACGTTCACGGCGGCGGGTACGTCTCCGCCTTCTCCCTCCGAAGACGACATTCGCCTCTTGTTCGATCCGGTGGCGCTCGCCTCGGCGACGGACGACCAGCGGCGCGCCGCGCATCGCCATGCGCTTCGGATCGAGAACCCGAAGACGAGCTCTCCGGAGACGATCGACTGCGCGACCTGCCATGTCGCGATGGCGGCGCGGCGATTCGTCGAGCGCACGTACGGGCTCTCCGCGGACGGCGTCCCGGATCGGTACCTTCACCCTGGAGGAATGCCGCTCGACGGCGCGACGGTCGCGCGCACGAACGAGCTTCGCGCGTTTGGGTATCTCGACACGCGGCCGTCGATCAGCCAGCGCACGGTCAACGAGACGGCGGAGGTCGTCTCGCACGTGAATATGATTGTGCGCGCGGGCCCTTGATCCCGAAGACGATCAACGAGGCTTGTGTCCGTACGAGTCGAGCACGCCGATGTAGCTCGCGCGCTCGAACGCGCTCGGATCGCTGACGCGACGCTTGCTCATCGAGCCGCGAAGCTCGTTGACGGAGCGGTATTCGTGCGCGGTGAGCCACTCGGCGAGGCCGGCCTTCAGCGCGCCGAGATGCATCGGGCCATGACGGAGGAGGGAAGACGTCGTCATCACGACGTCGGCGCCGGCCATCAAATATTTCACGACTTCGACCGGCGTCTCGACGCCCGTGCTCGCGGCGAGGCTCGCGCGTAGCCGTCCGTGCAGCATGCCGAGCCAGAGGAGCGGCAGGCGGATCTCGTCCGGCGAGCTGAGCTTCAACGTGGGCGTGACCTCGCGCTTCTCGATGTCGAAGTCGGGTTGGTAGAAGCGGTTGAACAGCACGAGCCCATCGGCGCCGGCCTCATCGAGGCGCTTCGCCATGTTTCCGAACGAGCTGAAGAACGGGCCGAGCTTCACCGCGATCGGGAGCTTCACCTGCGCTTTGACCGCGCGAAGGATCTCGACGTAGCGGTCTTCGACGGCTTGGCCGGTCATCTCGAGATCGGTCGGGATGAAATAGACGTTGAGCTCGATCGCCGAGGCGCCTGCTTGATGGAGGAGCCGCGCGAAGTCGACCCAGCCGGTGCTCGTCGACCCGTTGAGGCTCGCGATGACGGGCACGCTCACAGCCTCGCGCGCGCGGCGAAGCAGGTTGAGGTAGCGATCCGGACCCACCTCGAGGTCACCGAGGTTCGGGAAGTAGCTGAGCGACTCGGCGAAGCTCTCGGCGCCCACCTCGACGAAGTGGCTCGCCGCGGCGGCCTCGTGCCGGATCTGCTCCTCGAAGAGAGAGAACATCACGATCGCGGAGGCGCCGGCGTCCTCGAGGCGGCGGATGCCGTCGAGGTCCTTCGAGATCGGCCCGGCCGACGCGACGATCGGATGCGCGAGATCGAGGCCCAAATAGCGCGTTCGAAGGGGATCGGGATTTGGGTGCGCGGTCGTCGTCGTCATGTCCTGTCCTCCTTCGAGCTCTTCGTCGACTCACGTCCCGCGGGTGGCCATCTCGGCGTACGTCGCCCAACGGCGCGTGACGGCTTCTTCGGCGTGCTTCATCAGCTCCTCGGCATGCGCGGGGTTCGTGTGCGCGAGCATCCGGTAGCGAAGCTCGGCGTACGCGTAGTCGCGGAAGCGCATGCGCGGCGCGCCCGAGTCGAGCGAGAACGGGTTCTCGCCGCTCTGCCTCGCCGAGGGGTTGTAGCGAAGGAGCGGCCAGTAGCCGGAGCTCACCGCATTCGTCTGCTGGCGAAGGCCTTGCTGCATGTCGATGCCGTGGGCGATGCAGTGGCTGTACGCGATGACGAGCGAAGGGCCCGGATAGGCCTCGGCTTCACGTAGCGCGAGCAGCGTCTGCTGCGGGTTGGCGCCAAACGCGACACGTGCAACATACACGTTTCCGTACGAGACGGCTTGCAGCGCGAGGTCCTTCTTGCCGGTCGGCTTGCCACCCGCCGCGAACTTCGCGACGGCGCCGAGCGGCGTGGCCTTCGACGATTGGCCGCCGGTGTTCGAGTACACCTCGGTGTCGAGGACGAGCACGTTCACGTCACGGCCGCTCGCGAGCACGTGGTCGAGCCCGCCCGAGCCGATGTCGTAGGCCCAGCCGTCGCCGCCGACGATCCACACGCTCCGGCGCACGAGCTGATCGGCGACGGAGAGGAGCGCGCTCGCTCGCGCGTCGTCGTGCTTCTCGGGCATCGCCTTGAGGCGTCGCTCGAGCTCTTCGACGCGCGCGCGCTGGACGCGAAGCTCGCTCTCGAGCCGCTGCGGCGCGCTCAGGATCGCGTCGACGAGCTCGGGGCCGATCGCGTCACGGAGCTCCATCGCGAGCCCGCGCGCGACGCCGAGATGCGTGTCGGCGGCGAGCCGGAAGCCGAGGCCGAACTCCGCGTTGTCCTCGAAGAGCGAGTTCGACCACGCCGGGCCGCGGCCCTCTGCGTTCGCCGCCCAAGGCGTCGTCGGGAGGTTACCGCCATAGATCGAGGAGCATCCTGTCGCGTTCGCGACGACCATGCGATCGCCGAAGAGCTGCGAGACGAGCTTCAGGTACGGGGTCTCGCCGCAGCCTGCGCATGCGCCGGAGAACTCGAAGAGCGGCTCGAGGAACTGCGCGCCGCGTACGGTCGAGAAGTCGACGCGGCCGCGATCGTTCCACGGGAGCGACTCGAAGTACGTGATGTTCGCGCGCTCTGCCTCGAGGAGCTTCGCGTCCTTGTCGGCCATGTTGATCGCGCGCCGGCTCGAGTCTTCACGGCTTCGCGCGGGGCACGCCTCGACGCAGAGGCCGCAGCCGGTGCAGTCCTCGATGTACGACTGCAGCGTGTAGCGGACATCGGGGAAGCCGCGCGCGTCGATCGGCGCGCTCTTCCACGTGCTCGGCGCGCCTTCGATCATGTCGTCTTGGTAGAACTTCGCGCGGATGACGGAGTGCGGGCACACGAGCGAGCAGTTGCCGCACTGGATGCACACGTCCGGCTCCCACACCGGCACGGTGGTCGAGACGTTCCGCTTCTCCCAGCGCGTCGTCCCGCCGGGGTACGAGCCGTCGAGCGGGAGCGCGCTCACGGGGATCGCGTCGCCGCGTCCTTCCATCATCATCGCGGTGACCTCACGCACGAAGCGCGGCGCGCTCTGCGGCACGAGCGGGAGGCGATAGCGCCTCGAGGTGGCGCCAGACTCGGCGGGGATCGTCACGCGGTGGAGGTTGTCGAGCGTCAGATCGACCGCCTGGAAATTCTTTCGGACGACGTCTTCGCCTTTGCGCGCGTACGTCTTCTCGATCGTCGCGCGGATCTTCCCGATCGCCTTGTCGCGCGGGAGCACGTTCGAGAGCGCGAAGAAGCACGTCTGCATGATCGTGTTCGTGCGCGCGCTCCCGAGGCCTGCGCGCTCGGCGATGTCGCGTGCGTCGATGACCCAGAGCTGGATCTCGTCTCTGCGGATGCGCTGCTGCACGTCGTGTGGGAGATGGCTCCACACCTCGTCTTTGCCCCACGGCGCGTCGAGGAGGAGCGTGGCGCCGCGCTCGGCGCGCTCGAGCACGTCGATGCGCTCGAGCAGCCCCCACTGATGGCATCCGATGAAGCTCGCGCGCTCGATGAGGTACGTCGACCGGATCGGCTCGGGCCCGAAGCGGAGATGCGAGACGGTCTGTGAGCCGGACTTCTTCGAGTCGTAGACGAAGTAGCCTTGCGCGAAGACGCCGTCTTCGCTGCCGATGATCTTGATGCTGTTCTTGTTGGCGCCGACGGTGCCGTCCGAGCCGAGGCCATAGAACACCGCGCGCACGACGCGGCTCGACTCGGTCGTGAACGACGGATCGATCTCGAGGCTCGTCCGCGACACGTCGTCGTGGATGCCGATCGTGAAGTGGTTCTTCGGAGCGATCTTCACGAGCTCGTCGAAGACCGCCTTCAGCATCGCCGGCGTCACCTCCTTCGAGCCCAGGCCGTAGCGCCCACCGAGCACGCGCACGTCGTGGCGACCGCGCTCGAAGAGGGCGGTGATGACATCGAGGTAGAGCGGCTCGCCGATCGCGCCAGGCTCCTTCGTGCGATCGAGCACGGCGATCGCCTTCGTCGTCGTCGGGAGCGCCGCGAGGAAGCGGCCCACGTCGAACGGACGAAAGAGATGCACCTGCATCAAGCCGACGCGCTCTCCGCGCGCACGAAGGGCGTCCACCGTCTCGCGCGCCGTCTCGACCGCCGAGCCCATCACGACGAGCACGCGCTCCGCCTCCGGATCGCCGAAGTAGTCGAAGAGCCGGTAGCGCCGGCCTGTGCGGTTCGCGAACGCGTCCATCACCTCGCTGACGAGGTCGGGCACCGCCGCATAGAGGCCGTTCGACGCCTCGCGCGACTGGAAGAACACGTCGGGGTTCTGCGCCGTGCCGCGCACGAGCGGCCGCTCCGGCGAGAGCCCACGCTTGCGATGTTCGAGCACGAGCGAGAAGTCGACGAGCGCGCGGAGGTCGTCGTCGCCGAGGAGCTCGATCTTCGCGACCTCGTGCGACGTGCGAAAGCCATCGAAGAAGTGGACGAAGGGCACGCGCGCGCGGAGCGTGACCGCATGCGCGATCGCCGCCATGTCTTGCGCCTCCTGCACGGACGACGACGAGAGCAACGCGAAGCCCGTGCTCCGGATGCTCATCACGTCCGAGTGATCGCCGAAGATGCTGAGCCCATGCGTCGCCACCGCGCGCGCCGCGACATGGAACACCGCGGCGGTGAGCTCGCCGGCGATCTTGAACATGTTGGGGATCATGAGGAGGAGGCCTTGCGACGCGGTGAACGTCGTCGTCAGCGCGCCCGTCTGGAGCGCTCCGTGGACGGTCCCCGCCGCGCCGCCCTCGCTCTGCATCTCGATGACGCTCGGCACCGTGCCCCACACGTTCGTGCGGTGCTCGGTCGACCATTGATCGGCGAGCTCGGCCATCGTCGACGAAGGCGTGATCGGATAGATCGCGCACACCTCGCTCAGGCGATACGCTACCGACGCCGCCGCTTCGTTTCCATCGATCGTCGCGAAGGAGTGCTTCCTCATCGTCGTCGTCATCCTCGTCGCCCTTTGTCTTGGGCGGCGCCCGCGGGCCTCATCTCGATCGCGTGCACCGGGCACTGCTCGGCACAAACCGCGCATCCGGTGCAGCGGTCGTAGTCGAAGCGGTAACGATTTCCCTTCCCGAGCTTGATGACGGCGTCGGAGGGACATGCGCCGAGGCAGCCGTCGCATTCGTAGCAGTTGCCGCACGAGAGGCAGCGCTGCGACTCGAACCGCGCGTCGTGCTCGGAGAGGCCGCCGATGACCTCGTCGAACGATCGCGCGCGCGACTCGCCTTCGAGATGGCTCTGCGCGCGCTGGGACGCGTCGGTCGCGTACCAGATGCGAAGGTCGGAGAACGCGGCGACCGGCGCCTTCACGCGCGGAGGCAGCGCCTCGCCTCGCAGCCACGCGTCGATGTGACGCGCAGCCTTCTTTCCATGGCCCACCGCGATCGTGACGGTGCGCTCCGAGGGCACCATGTCGCCGCCCGCGAAGATGCCTTCGTGTCCGGTCATGAGGTCTGCGCCGACCTTCACGACGCCGTCATCGGCCACCTCGATGCCGGGCACGCGGCGGAGGAAGGACGTGTCGACGTCTTGACCGAGCGCCAGGACGAGCGCGTCGGCCTCGAGCGTCTCGGTGCGTCCGGTCGCGCGTGGCTTGCCCGCCGCGTCGAGCTCCATGATCTCGACGGTGAAGGTCGACCCTTCGATCGCCTTGATGCTGCGAAGCCAATGGACCTTCACGCCCTCTTCGATCGCCTCGTCGGCCTCGAACTGGTGCGCGGGCATGTGCGCGCGGTCGCGCCGGTAGATGATGAGCGGCTCGTAGCCGAGTCGCTTCACGACGCGCGCGGCGTCCATCGCCGTGTTGCCGCCGCCATACACGGCGACGCGACGTCCGAGCTTCGGGGGCTCGCCCTTCGCGACGTCTTCGAGCAACGAGATCGCGTCGAGCACCTTGCCGGCGTCACGCGCAGGGATGTTCGTCTTCTTTCCAATGTGCGCGCCGATCGCGAGGAAGACGGCGTCGAACTGGCCGGCGGCCTTCTCCGCGAGCACGTCGGCGATCTTGTGATCGAGCACGATCTTGACGCCCATCGCCTCGATCCGCGCGACCTCCGCCGCGATCACGGCGCGTGGAAGGCGATACGCCGGGATCCCGAAGAGCATCATCCCGCCGGCGATCGGTCCGGCGTCGTGGATCTCGACCTCGTGGCCGAGGAGGCGGAGGTGATACGCGGCGGAGAGGCCGCTCGGGCCCGCGCCGACGACGAGGACGCGTTTGTTCGTCGGCGCTCCGGGGGCGACGCGCCACCCTCTCTCGATCGCGAGGTCGCCGAGAAAGCGCTCGACCGCGTGGATGCTGACGGACGAGTCGAGCTCGGCGCGGTTGCACGCCGACTCGCACGGGTGATAGCAGACGCGCCCGTGGATGGCGGGCAGCGGGTTGTCGCGCACGAGCCGCTGAAACGCGTCTTCGTAGCGACCTGCTTGCGCGAAGGAGAGCCAGCCTTGGATGTCTTCTCCGGCCGGGCACTTGGCGTTGCACGGCGGGAGCAGATCGACGTACGCCGGGAGCCGTGCGCGCGAGAGCGTCTGCATCGGCCTGCCATGCGTGAGGTCGGGCGGATGGGTAAGGTCACCTCGCGTCTTCATGAGCGCGAGGGACCGTGCATTTTGCGAGCCTGCGCGCAAAATCGTTTCAAACCCAATCTCAGGGCAGATTTTGCGTGCACTCTGCACGTAAAGAAAACGAGGCGCGGTTTCTTCGCCTGGGTGCAACCTTTGCGTCGGCGCGCCCCGCAGGCTGTTTAGGGGCTCGCGGTGACCTTGTCGACGAACGTCTCGATGTCGGCGATCACCTGCGCGCGCTCCGGCTCGTGGAGGAGATCGTGGACGAGGCCGTCGTAAATCTTCAGCGTGGTCGGGCCCTTGGCCTTCGCCGCGAGCGCGCGTGACCCTTCCGGATCGGTGACCACGTCTTTGCTTCCATGAAGGAGGAGGAGCGGCACCTTGAAGCTCGCGTAGCCGTCTTCGATCGGCTTCATCGCGCCGAGGAGCTCGTGGGCGGTGTGCGCGCTCGCGGCCGGTTGGTAGACGAGCGGATCGCTCTTGCACGCGGCGACCACCTTCGGGTCGCGTGAGAAGTCTTCGAGGTCGAGCTGAAAGACGGCGGCGCGAGGCGCGACTCCATTCACGACGTTCGTGCCGAAGATCTTCACGCCGCTGACCGCCGCCTTGAGGGCCGCTGCGCTGAGGACGACGCCGGCGACGTCGGGCGACCGCTGCAAGTAGTAGAGGCTGACGATCGCTCCGCCCATGCTGTGGCCGAACACGATGACGCTCTTCGGGTTCTCTCGCTTGCGCACGAGCGCGACGTACTGCTCGAGATCGTCGACGTAGTCCGAGAAGTGCTCCACCCAGACGCGTTCGCCTTGCGATCGACCATGGCCGCGAAGATCGGCGGCATGCACCGACAACCCTCTGCCGACGAGGTGCTCGGCGAGCTCGTTGTACCGCCCGCCGTGATCCTTCAGGCCGTGCACGATCACGAACGCGACGCCGCGGCTCATCCCCGAAGCGGGACGCCAAGACTGCTCGTAGAGCTCCGTCTTGTCCTTCGCCGCGAAGACGCTCTCGCTTCGCGGCGCGGTCGGCGAGCTCGAGAGCTCGGAGGTGGGCCGGGCAGGGAGGTTCGGCGCTCCGCCGCAGGCGACGGCGAAGACGGCTCCAAGAAGGACGAGGACGCGCGGTCTCATCGCGCCAGGATACCGAAACGGCCGCGTGCCGCACGCGCGCCTTTAGGTGGGCGCCCGCGGCAACGTCACGACGAAGCGCGTGTGCGGCGAGCTCGTGTCGAGGGTGAGCGTGCCGCCGTGCCGGTCGATGATGCTCCGGCTGATGCTCAAGCCAAGCCCGGTGCCTTCGCCGACCTTCTTCGTCGTGTAGAACGGGCGAAAGAGCTGCTCTTCCATGCCCGGAGCGGGAGGCGTGCCCGAGTCTTCGACCGCGATCGTCACGGACGAATCCGACGTCGACGCGTCGAGGCGGATCCATCGTGCTCCTTGCGCGCCCGCGGACGCCGTCACGGAATCGAGCGCGTTGTTGAGGAGGTTCACGAGCACTTGCGAGAGCTCGATCACGTGTCCCTCGACCTCGGCGTCCGTGTTGACGTCGACGGTGAGCGTCACGCCGGTGCCTTGGATCCGCGGCTTGCAGAGCGCGATCGCCTCGTCGACGATGCTGTTCACGGTGAGCCGCGTGAACGCCTCCGACGCCGTCTCGCGACTGAATTTGCGTAGCCCCTTCACGATCCGACTCGCGCGCGTCACCGACGATCGGATGGCCTCGATCGCCTCGTCGATCTTCGCCGTGTCGCCCTCGGCGATGGCGGAGGTCAGGCTGTAGGCGTAGAGCTCGATGATCCCGAGCGGGTTGTTGATCTCGTGGGCGAAGCTCGCCGCCATCTCGCCGAGCGTCGCGAGCTTCGACGACTGGATCGCCTTCACGCGCTCTTCTTCCAGCTTTCGCTCGAGCGCGCGCTGCTCGGTCATGTCCTCGATCAGCGACCAGATGAACGTCTCGCCCTTTCGCTCGACGAGGAAGCCGTTCAAGCGCACCGGCACGAGCGTGCCGTCCTTGCGAATGAACTCCTTCTCGTACGGACCATAGCGACCGGTGCGGCGTAGGTTCTCGAGCTGGACGGCCTCGTCGGCGTCGTATTTTCGCGGCGTGAGCTGCCAATACGTCAAGCCGCCGTCCGCCTCCTCCGCGGAGTAGCCGATGATGCGAAGGAACGCGGGGTTCGACTCGAGCCAGAGACCATCCATTCGGCACAGGTTGAGGCCCACCGGCGAGTGCGCGAAGAAGTCACGGACGATGCTCTCGTTCTCACCAAGGCGCCGGCGTGTCTCGACCTGATCGGTGAGGTTCTCGATGTAGATCAAGACGCCGCCGACATCGCCGTCGGCCTTGCGCCACGGCGTCACCACCCAGCGAAGGAGCTCCTGCTTGCCATCAGCGCGCACGAAATGATCGAGCGCGCGCTCCTCCGTTGCCCCCGCCAAGCAGCGCTGGTGAACCGCGCGCCACTCGTCGCGGATCGCGAAGACGTCGTAGTGGCTCTTGCCGACGATCTCGCGCTCCGAGGTGTCACCGTGCGCGGCGAGCCAGCTTCGGCTGTGCACGATGTAACGCATCTCGCGATCGAACGCCGCCGCCGCGACCGGCGCGTTGGCGACGAAGTCTTCGAACAGTCGTCGTAGGTCGTGGATAGGCACGCGTTCCCCCTGAGCGCGGCGAATTGTCCCATACCGCGCCGCGAACCATGCATCCTTTTGCGGCCATGCGGACCGGGATGATCGCGCGGTCAAACGCGGCTGCGATCGAGTCGATCCTGTCCGCCCGCCGCGATCGCCTCGAAGGCGTCGTCGAGCGGCGTGAACACATCCCAGCGTCCCTTGCCCGCGCTCGTCGCGACCGCCTCGATGACGCGCCGCTCGAGCTCGTCAACGCGCTTGCCCTTCCAGAGAGAGTCCGCGAGCGAGACGAGCAGATCCTCGAGCGCGATCTCGGGCTCGTCTCTCCATCGCGCATGCGTTCGGCACATACGCGCGACGCGCGGCTCGACGCCATGACGAAGAAGGAGCGCCTCGCCGTCGTCCTCGTGCGCGCGGCCTGGCTCGTCGAGCTCGCGCGGATGGAGCGTCTTGCCCGCGTCGTGAAGACGTGCGCCGAGCCGAACGATCCGCTCATCGACGGCGACGAAGCGCGACACCACCGCGAGGATCGCGTCGGCGGCCTCGCCGACGAGCTCGCCGTGACGCATCAGGCGAGGCGGAGCGCCGATGAGGTGAAGGACGGCCTCCGCTTCGCTCGCAGCCGTGTCGACCACGTGCCCATCGTAGGGTCGTGGACGCGCGCGTCGAGCCGAAACGCCGCTATTTCGTCAAGCAAAACCACCGCGCGAACGCCGCGCGATGACGTCTTCCCACCACGCGCCGACGGACCTCGGCCAGGGCTCGATCGTCATGGGAGAGGGCGGAAGGCCCGTGACCGGATCGATCGCGGCGCTCTGACGCTCATGATGCGTACGTTCGTGCTCGCGGGCCGCTTGCTCCGCCCGCGGAGACCGCTCGCGAGGACCTTCGATCTTCTTCAAGACGTCGACCGGGATCTCGTCGATCGATCGATCGAGGTCCACGAACCCAAGTCCGATCCTCTCGAGCGACCACCAGCGATCGAAGACGGCGACGGTGAGCGGCGCAGACCCGAGCAGCTCGGACAACGCGGCATCGTTCGAGAGCGCGCGATCGCGCTCGCGCGAAGCGAGGTAACAGAGCTTGGCAAACGTCTCGTGATCCTCCGTCTGCCCGACGTAGTCGTGATCGACAGGAAAAGGCTGGCTCTGGCTCACGACGACGCTCTCACCCAAGGTCTTCGCCTGGGGATGCTCCGCGACATGAGCGAGGAGCAGCGCGCTCGGCCGAACCAGGTAGAAGACAGGAAAGACAGCAGCCATCTCTGCTCTCGTACCAGACTCTTCGACTGCGGGGAGCGTCTCTACGCGATCCAGAGCGAGGAGCTTCACGTTGGGGGCGCGACTCTCCTTCGGGACGATCGCGCGAAGCGCGCATGGATCTTCTCCAGGAGCTGGGTCATTCTTCTCGCCGAGAGACCCGATGAGCGGCTTGAACATCCAGATCTTTGGAAAGAAGAAGTGCGCGGACACGCGCAAGGCCGAGCGCTGGTTCAAGGAGCGCGGCATTCGCATTCAATCGATCGAGCTCGCCGAGAAGGGCCTGTCGCCAGGTGAGCTGAAGAGCGTCGCGGCGCGCGTCGGCGGCGTCGAGGCGCTGATCGATCGCGACGGCAAGCGCTACGTCGAGAAGGGCCTCAAGTATGCGGCGCCGACCGGACCGCGCATCGAGGCGGTGCTGCTCGAGGACCCGCTCCTCTTGAAGACGCCGATCGTGCGCTGCGGATCCGACGCGACGCTCGGCTTCTCTCCCGACACGTGGGAGCGCTGGCGCGCCGAGGCGAAGTAGACGTCGAAGGGAAGCAAGAAGACATGTCGCATCGCGCATCCCTCCTTCTCGCTTCTGCCGCCTTGGCGCTGGCGTTCGCGGCGTGCTCGTCTTCGCCGGCTCCATCGTCGACTTCGACATCCTCTTCGTCTTCGTCGAGCTCAGGCGATGCAGCTCCGGACGCAGCGACCTTCGGCGATGCAGGTCCCTACGTTCCACTCGACATGAACGACGTGACCATCCTCGCGCCGCTCCCTACCGGCGAGGCGCCGGTGCTCCTCCGCGGCGCCGATCTCGCGGACGACGGCACCGCGCTCGTCCCACGGGCGCTCTTCGATCGTCTGGTGGCCGACCCCGAAGGAGGGCTGCCGATCCTCGGCGGCGAGACCTACGACCAGCTCCACCTCGTCGCCGTGCGCTTCGATCTCTGCGACCGCCAGCAGCCAGGCGTGTGCCCAGACACCGAAGACGGGCGCATGCGTCTCGTGTTTCAGCCGATCGCCGACCAGAGCGCATTCGACGCGGGCTTTCATGCGTTCTACGCGATCCGAAACGCGGAGATCGCGCCGGCGGTCGCCGCGTTGCGCGATCTTGCCACCACTGTGGCAGGACCTCGAACAGGCGCGCTTCGCCCGAGCCCTGCGCTCACCGCGAGCGATGCGTATGCGGTCAAGCTTCGCGCATTCGTGAAGCGCTTCGGTGGAGAGAGCCGGAGCGTGCGGCTCACGATCAACGCGCAGCCGCAGACGCTGGCCCAGATCCAGTGGGCGCTCCGCGGTGTCGAGAAGAAGGATGGCGCGTTCGTCGAGATGGCGATCGCTGGCGGAGCTGCGACCTCCGAGAGGGTGATCCTTGCGGGCCGGCCCGGCTACGAGGTCACGCCGGCGACCGATCACCCGGCCGGCCTCGCGGGCGCGTTGACGCAGAGCATGTTCGACGCTGCGGATGCGACGAAGAGGCGTGAGTATCTCGCCGCGCTTGCCGCCGTCGACAATCCCTTGATGCACTCGGCGGAGACCGTCGCGTGCGTGGCCTGTCACGTATCGACCGTGCTGACGGCCGCGCGAGCCCCGGGCGCGGGGATCGACCCGGTCTCCTTGCCAGAGCGATACACATCGACGCGCGATCTCTCGGTCGCGGCGGGAAAGTCACGAGAGACCGACCGCACGCTGCGCGCGCTCGGCTACCTCGGCAAAGATCCGATGATCTCGCAGCGTGTCGTCAACGACACCGCGCAGGTGCTGAGCGAGATCGAACGGCGCTATCCCAGCCCGTGATCGCCTAGCGTTCCTCGCTGGCGCGCGCGGCGCGTGCGAGCTCGACGAATTTCTTCTTCACGAGCTGGAAGCGTTTGCGAAGCCGGGCGCTCTCTCGTTCGATCGCTTCGTCAGGTTGCGGTCGACGCGTAAGACGAGCAGCTGCTGATCGTCCTCGGGCAACGTCGCGCGGAGGCGCTGCAGCTCCGACTTCGTCTCCGTGCGCAAGAACGTCGCGGTCTCGGTGCGCACGCGCTCGGCGACCTCGCTGATCGCGGAGAGAGGGACCGCGTCGCGACGCTTCCCGCGCTTGACGTCGATGAGCGCGTTTCGCGCGAGGCGATACGACCACGCGCGCACCGAGCATCGCCACTCGAAGGACCGGAGCGAGCGCCACAGGTTCTCCGAGAAGAAGGAGAACGCGTCGGAGGCGTCGGCTTCGTCCTTCGCGAGCGCGCAGAGAAAGCCGTAGAGCTCCGGTCCATACACGCGCAGCGCCCTGGTCGCCGCCGCGTCGATGTCCCCGCGCTCGATCGCGCTGCGGATCTCGCCCTCTGCGCCTTCTGCCTCCGACGACATGCCTCGGAGGCAGAATAGCAGTCTTCATAGATCTTCGAGCCACGTCGGGACGACGTTCACGTGACCCACCGCGGCGTTGATCGAGCCCGTCAATCCGTTGTGCGTCGTCGAGACTTTGCATGCCTTGTTCGTCGTGGCGACGATCTCGTAGCGACCCGCGGGCAGGCCGGTGAGCTCGGCGTAGCCTCGGATCGTCGCGGTCGCGCCGGCGGACTCGGCGGGCGGGATCGACAGATCGAGGTAGCGCGCGACAGCCTCGGGGTGGTCTTTCACCGTGAAGCTCACGCCGTCGACGGAGGCGCATGGCCCCGTGCCGAGCGCTTCGACGGTCACGAAGAGCGAGACGCCGCTGTCGCTCCAGCCTGGCTCGAGCGGCTTCCAGTCATCCGCGCGCATGCTGAGGATGCCCGAGAGGCGCGTGGTCCCGGCATTCATCTCGGCGAAGCGGAGCGGGAGGAAGCCTGCCTTCGTGAGCGTGAAGTCGAACGTCGCGCCGGTGGTCATCTGGACAGCGAAGGTGCCATCCGCGCGTGTCGTCGCCGTCACGCCGGGGCAGTTGCTGAACGTCGCGGTCGCGCCGTCGACGGACGCGACCGAGTAGTCGCTCGCGTGACGCTGGCGGACTTCGCCCGTCATCGTCACGAACGGGCCCGCTCCGCACTTCGGGCCATCGACCGGATCCGAGAGCCTCGCGTTGACGACGCTCACGACGCCAGCCTCGATCGGCGCGAGCCCGATCCCCGCCGCGTCGAGCGTACGTGCATGGCATTGCGGCTTGTTCGCGACGATCTCGAGCCTCTCACCGGGAGGCGCGTCGCCGATCAGCGCGAAGCCGTAAGGCGTGGTCGCGGTCGCGGCGCCGATCTTCGTGGCGGCGTCGAGGTAGTGCACGACGAGCTCGGGGTGATTCTTCACCGAGAGCGTGACGCCGTCTTTCGCGGCGCAGATCCCGGTCGTCGCCTCGGAGCTGATCTGGACGAGCACGACGCCGCGCGCCGGGTTCCACACCGATCCAGGCAGCGTGGTGAACGACTCGGGCAACACGAAGAAAGAGCGCTGCGTCTTTCCCGCGACCACCGCTTGCTCGGCATAGAGCGACGGGAGAAAGCCATCGCCCGCGACGATCTTCACCGACCGCGGCGAGATCGACGTCGAGATGCTCGCGGTCCCACGTCCTCCGTCACCTGTCGTGAGCGGCGAGCAACCACCGCTCCACGTGACCTGCGCCGGCGTCGAGGATGGCGTGGCGACTCCATCGGCGCCGACCTTGTTGACCGTCACATCGACCTCTTGCCAGGGACCTTCCCCGCACGTCACCGCGTTCGGGGTGAGAGGCGAGCCGGTGTCGGTCGGGACGCTCGCATCGCCGCCGTCGACCGAAGGGACGGGCGGCGCGGGCCCGTCGTTCGACGCGCTGCTGCATGCCGCGGCCAGAGAGGCGAGACCGGTAAGGACCGTGACCATCGTGGCGAAGTGTTTCCTGCTCGTCATTCCTTCACTCTCCTGTTCGGAGGAGAAGACGGAGGCCGTTCGCGGATGTGAAACCGTGCTCGTTCTTTTTCTTTCGCCCCGTTTATCATGCGACGAGATGGGGGGTCTGGGGGACGACGACGCGGAGCCCGAGCTCGACTCGGAGGACGAGGCGCTCCTTCGTGAAGGCGCCCGTGCACCGGCGCGCACGCCCGTGACCGGCACGCGCGAACGAACCGAGCTCCGCACCGGCACCGCGGTCGGCAAGTACACGCTCGACCGCTTGCTCGGGCAGGGAGGGATGGGGGTCGTCTACGTAGCGGAGGATCCGTTGCTGCGCCGCCGCGTGGCGATCAAGCTCCTGCCGACCTCGATGGTCGGCGACGCCGAGCGCCGCGCGCGCTTCGTCCGTGAAGCCGAGGCGGCGGCCGCCGCGACCGGCCCGAACATCGCCGCGATCTACGAGGCGGGCGAGGTCGGCGAGCATGTCTACCTCGTGATGGAGCTCGTCGCCGGGACGACGCTTCGCGCACGAATCGCGAAGGGCGATCTCGAGGTGCCCGAGGTCGTACGGATCGCAAGCGGCATCGCACGTGGCCTCGCACGCGCCCATGCCGCGCGCGTCGTGCATCGTGATCTGAAGCCCGACAACGTCATGATCGACGAGAGCAGCGAGCCAAAGATCCTCGACTTCGGTCTCGCGAAGCGTGAGCTCCCTGACAACGCAGACACGCTCTCGGACGACGCGGCGCTTCGCTCCGTCTCGAGGGAGCTTCGCACCGAGGAGGGCAAGCTGCTCGGGACGCCTGCGTACATGTCTCCGGAGCAAGCGAAGGGAAAGGACGTCGGCGCTCGATCGGACATCTTCTCGTTCGGTGTCGTCCTCTACGAGATGCTCACCGGCGTGCGACCCTTCGCAGGCGAGACGACGCTCGACATCCTCGTTGCGATCGCGCGTGACGTCCCGCCGCCGCCTTCTTCGCGAAACGCGCGCGTCCCGAAGGCGCTCGACGAGCTGACGCTCCGCTGCCTCGACAAGGATCCCGACAAGCGCCCGACCGCCGCGCACGTCGTCGACGCGCTGAGCGCCGCGCACGATCTCCGCGCGCCCTCGCCATCACGCATGCGCGCGATCGCCGCCGTGCTCTTCGCAGGCGCCGTGCTCGCCGCGGGCGTCGCGATCGCGGGGACGCGCCATCGATCCATCGCGGCGTCGCCGCCGCCGAGCGCGCCGAGCGCACCCGCGCCCGCCTTCAAGGACGAGCCGTGGACGATCCCCGACACCGCGTCGGCGGTGCCTGGCGCGGTCGAGGCGTTTCGCGCCGGCATCGCCGCGCGCCGTGCCGACAACTACGGCGACGCCGATTTCGAGCGCGCGCTCACGCTCGATCCCCATCTCGCCGAGGCGCATGTCGAGCTCGTGCTCTCGCTCTACACGGGGCACATGACGACGTCCGTGCGCGACCATGCAAGCGCGGCGTTCGCCGACGTGCACAGGCTCACGCCGTCTTATCGCGCGGTGCTCGAGGCGGTGGAGCCCATCGCGATGCGCACGCCCTCCGATTGGCGCGAGGCGGCGCTCCGCCTTCGCAAGCTCGCGAGCGAACGCCGTCGTGACGCGCGAACGTGGCAGCTCGCGGCGATGACCGCGGGCAACGCCGACAGCGAGCTCGGCGCCGCGACGTTGGCGAGCGCGCGAAGCGAGCTCCCCGACGATCTCGTCCTCCGCGGGCTGGAAGGGGAGCTCGACGCCTACCTCGAGCGACGCGATCGCGCTCGCGTGACGCTCGACGAATGCATCACGCTCTCCGGTCGACGCGCGATCCGCTGCCTGGTCGAGCGCGCCGATCTCGCGCAAGACGACGGCGACTGCCCGCTCATGGAGGCACACGCACGTCAGCTCGTCGTCGTCGCGCCTGCCGC
Organism: Labilithrix sp.; assembly: GCA_044227045.1. Taxonomy (GTDB): domain Bacteria; phylum Myxococcota_A; class Polyangia; order Polyangiales; family Polyangiaceae; genus Labilithrix. The sequence continues at coordinate 19,133 of JBGAFW010000039.1, read as the reverse complement.
GCCGATCGGCTACATCCGACTCGCGTCGAGCCTCGCGGGACGCGCTCCCGTCGACGCCGTGCGCTCCGCCCTCGAGCCGCGATGGGCCACGTTGCCCGAGCCGCGACGAAGCGCCGTGCGTGAAGCCGATGAGTCGAACCTCGCCGTGCTCGCCGGCGACTTCGAGGGCGCTCTCACGCATGCGCGAGCCGCCGCGGTCGCGATCGCTTCGAACCCATGGCGCCCTGAGCATGGCGGTGCCGCGCTGCGCGAAGCGAGGATCTTGCTCGAGCTCGGTCGTGAAGACGCCGCCGGCTCCGTCGCCGCGGCGTTCCTCGCGAAGCGCACCGCATGGGAGCAGATCGTCGAGGCCGACGACACCGCGGTGAGCCGTGACACCGTCCCCGAGCTTTTGGCGATCGCCACCCGCACGGGCAAGATGAAGCAAGCGAGCTTCGTCGAAGAGCGCGACGCGTGGGAAGCCGACTGGTATCGACGCGTCGTGCGCGGCTTCGAGTCGTACGTGTGGCTCTACGGCCGCGCGTTCCCCGCCCTCCATCTCGGCACCAAGGACGCCGCGACGGACGCGCTCGCCGCCCTCTCTCTCGATCGCGTGCGCCGTCCGCCCGAGGTGTTCGACACGCTAGGCCAGCTCGCGATCGGCTCGATATACCTCCAAGCGTCCCAGCTCGACGACGCGAAACGCTGGCTCTCGCGCGCGACCTCCTCGTGCCGCGCGCTCGTAGATCCGATCGACCACGTGCGCTCCTTCGACATGCTCGGCCGCCTCCACGAGCTCCGCCACGACGTCGCGAGCGCCTGCACCGCGTACGCGACCGTGATCACCCGCTGGGGCCGCGCCTCCACGACCGCGACCCACGCCCGCGCCCGCCACACCGCGCTCGGCTGCCCACCGCCGCGTTGAGGGTCAGCGGACCATATCGTCGAGATCGGAGAGTGGGCCGAATCGCTTCTCGAGTCGCGCGGTGAGCTCGTCGGTGGACATCGTCCGCCCGGCGCCAACGTCTGCGAGTCCCTCCTGCACCTCAGCCACGAAATCCTTGCGGTCTGTGAGCTCGTCAAACTGCGCCGCCGTAAGCAGGACGACCGACGGTTTGCCATCCTCGGTGAGGACAACAGGTTGACCGGCCGCACGGAGCCGGGCGACGACCTCGGCGCCCGAGCTCTCGAGATCGCTCAGGGGGAGAGTCTCACAAGCATCGAGCTTTCGCGCGGTCATAGCGAGACTGTAGCACGCCGATCCGGCTCGACGAACCTCACGCGCCCGTGCTCGCCTCGTCACCGGCCGCCACGAGGACGACGACGTTGCCTTTCTTGTGGCCCGCGTCGACGTAGCGGTGCGCCTCGACGATGTCTTCGAGCCGGTAGATCCGATCGATCACCGTCTTCAGCGCTCCGGCCTCGATCTGATCTTTGACGAGCTCGAGGTCGGCGATGTCGAGCTTCATGCTGACGCCGGAGTCGGTGAGGACGTTCAGGTACTTGCCATGCTTCGTGAGCGAGCCCTTCACCTTCGCGTGGGAGAGCTTCCCGACCGCGTCGAAGATCACGTCGTACGTCTCACCGTTCGCGGTGAAGTCCGAGGCGGTGTAGTCGATGACCTTCTCCGCGCCGAGCGAGCGCACGAGCTCGAGGTTCTTCCCGCTGCAGACGCCGGTGACCTCGGCGCCGAGGCTTCGCGCCATCTGCACGGCGAACGTGCCGACGCTCCCCGAAGCGCCGTAGACGAGCACCTTCTGTCCGGGCTCGACGTGCGCCTTGCGGAGGATGACGAGCGCGGTCGTCGCGCCGTTCGGGACCGTGGCCGCCTCTTCGTGGGTCATGTTGACCGGTTTCTTCACGAGCGGGTTGTCCTCGGGGAGGCAGACGTACTCGGCGTAGGCCCCGAGGTGCATGCCGGTGCTGCAGAACACTTCATCGCCCTTCTTGAAGGCGGTGACGGCGCGGCCTACCTCGTCGATCACGCCAGAGAGCTCCATCCCGAGCGGCCGCGGATGGGTGAAGCCCACCGTGAAGCGCATGAACGTCTTGATGAGCGGGTCGAGCATCGGCCCCATCCCCGGACGCATCGCCCTGATCTTCGTGTCTCCTATGTGAACGGTCGTCGCGTAGACCTTGATCCGAACTTCGTGGTCCTTCGGGATGGGCTTGTCGATCTCGGCGAGCCGAAGCACCTCCGGCGGACCGTACTTGTCGCAAACGACGGCGTGCATGGGTCACCTCTACCGAGCGCGCCTCGCATCGGGCGTGCCACACGCATTTTCATGGGCAAGCACCGTCATCCAACACACGCGTCGCGCGAACAAAGCGCACGCGCTGCGGGGAGGACGCAAGTCGGTCGTGCCGACCGTAGGATCGCGCCTACCGTTGGATCCCCGCCGCCGCCAGCGCCTCTTCGAGCATGGCGCGCTTGGGCGGCTGGACGCTCGGGGCGATCACGAGCGCCTTCTGCTCGGCGGGCGAGAGCCCCTTGGCGAACGCGGCGAGGAACCTTCCATAGAACTTGCTCGTGCTCGTCGCCTTCACGACGCGCCACGGGCTCTTCGCATCGGCGCGCTCGAGATGGAAGTTGCTGATGTCGATCTCGCGAAGGCTCTTCGTGGCGGGGTTCTTCGCCCACTCGGTCAACCACCACATCGGCGTGACGAGGATGCTGAGGTACACGCGCTTCACCGTCGCCCAGTACGGCGACGCCGCGGCCGCCTCCCAGTCGGGGCGCTTGACGAGCCTTCGCTCGACCGCGCACTCGGTGAGGAAACCCTTCTCGCAGATCCATCGGTTGGTGGTGCTGCCCACCTTGGCGATCGCGCCGCCGACGATGTCGCGATGTCGCTTCGCGAGCGTGAGCGCGAGCTTCTTGTCCGCCGGCGTCCCCTTCTTCGCCGCGATCTTGAGCTGAAGCCCGATGAGCTCTCCCCACGGGCTTCCCGCCTCGAGGAGCGCATCGCCGACCACCGCCTTGACGTCATCGTCCTCAGGCGATTTCCAGACCGGCGCGACGATTGTGTCCACGTTCGGCGCCTTCTTCGTCGCAGAGGCCTTCTTCTTCGCTTTCGAGATCGTCTTCCGCCGCGCAGCCATGGTTCCTTCTACCAGCTCACCCACCGATCACTCGTCGTGATCGGCGCCCGCGTCACCAGGTGTGGCAGCGGGGCTCGAGTCCCATTCGAGCTCCGTGAGCAGGCGCTTCTTCATCGGACCGTCTGGGCAGGCGCTCGCCTCGGCCTTGATGAACGTCGCGAGCTCACGCTCGGGTGGGCTGCCTCCTCGACGCTTGCGGTACGTGTCGCGGGCACCCTCGGTCGCCCAGTAGATCGCCTCGTCGGTCGCGCTGCACGTCATGGCGATGAGCCTCTTCGCGATCGCCTTTGCCGTGTCGAGCTTCAGGACAGGTCCCGCGAAGCACGTCGTGAGGATGTCCGAGAGAGGTCCCGGCGCGTCCTCCTTGGCGAAGAGCTTCTCGTAGACGAGCTGGTAGGCGCGCGCGTCGTTCTTCACCTCGAGAGTGCCGCCCACCATGATCCTACGCTCCGTGACGTCGCCGCAGAGCCATTGCGCGAGTTGGCGCCGCGCCCGATCGTCCTTGAAGCGTGGGCTCGCATACGCATCGAAGGCGAGCCGCATGTCGTCCGGTCCGAACGCGCCCGTGTACGAGGTGACGAGCGCGCGCGATTTGTCCGGCTGCGCCTCGGTCGCGAGCTTGTCGAACGCCTTCTTGTAGGCGGGGTAGGGGTCGTACAGCTTTCCGATGGGAACGCGCGTGAGCTCGGCGGCGCCGCCATCCGCGTTCAGCGGACCGCGAGCGACCTCGACGATCAGCGAGCGAAGCTCCGGCACGAAGACCTGGTCGAACACGCGCAGCTCCGTTTGCGATCTCACCTCCGCGGTGCCGAAGGGGCTCATGAGGCCGCCCCAGGAGACGTACACGCGCGAGCCATCGTCGTTCGTCGCGGTGTACTCGTACTTGCTCTGGTTGCAGATGTTGAATTCGCGATGCGTGCAATCCTCTCGGCTCGTGTACGTCGCGTGGCGAGCAGGATCCTTCGACCACTGCTCCGCGCGTTGAGGCGTCGCGGGGATGCGAAGCGGCGCGTAGACCTTCGGCATCCAGCCCGAGCCCGTGTCCTCGAGATCTTGCGTGATCTCGTCCGGCAGCGGCTTCGACTTGAAGCATGAGCCGCAGCCACCCGTGGCAAAGACGACCAGGACGAGGAGAAGACGTCGCACGTCTCTGCGGTGTATCACGCCATGGATGTTCGCAGACCTTGCGAGTGCGTCGAGTCTACGGACACGACGGAGAGCCGGCGTCGGCGCACGAGACGGCGCAGCCGCTGGGCGGGCAGCTGTTGCACTTGTCGCTCGAGCCGACGCACGTGCCGGACGGGCAGTTGCTGAACGGCGGACCTCCCAGAAAATCGATCGCACAGACGCCGGCGGCGGTGCACTTCGCTTCGACTTTTTGATCCGCCTTGTTGGGATTGCAGATCATGCCGCACGCCGTACCCACGGCGAGGTTCTCCTTCGCGCAGCCGCCGTTGCCGTCGCAGACACCCTTCGTGCAGGCCGTCGCATTGCTCGTGCACGCCGCGCCAGGGTCTTGACCGCTCGCGAGCGGCGCGCAGCAACCGACCTTGCATTGCCAACAGCCGGCGACGCCACCGAGCGCGTCTTTGCAGTCCGCTTGCGTCTTGCATGGCGCGGTGGCGCACGCCGGGGCCGCCTCCGCCTCCGAGCCCGCGTCGGTCGCGCCATCGCCGGCGCCGCCCTCGGCAGGAGTTGCCGCGTCCGACGAGGCACCCGCGTCGACCGGCGACGAGCTCGTGCTCGACGAGCACGCGATCACGATGAGGCCAAGCAAGACAAAGGGCGCTGCCTTCTTCATCGCGCCAGCGTAAATCGTCAGCCGAGCACCAGCGACGAACACGGTCTTTCGGCGCTGTTTTTCCGAGGCCCAGGTTCGCATGGCGCGGCGCGTCATTTGCGCTAAATACTCGGGGCCGGCATGGCGACCTTGGTCTTCGCGCTCCTCCTCTTCGCGATCGGTTTCGCGGGCGGTCTCCTCTTCGTGCACGCGCGCGCACGGATCCGCATGCGTGCGATCGTCGCGACGGTGGACACGCCCGCGAGCAGCGCGCCGATCGTCGAATCGACACGTGGTTCGTCAATTTCGATGCGGCGCTTCGAGCCGCTCGTCGCGCGCGGCACGCGATCGCTCGACCTCGAAGCGCACAGCATGGAGTGGCGAGCGGCGATGCGCGCGGTGGGCGATTGCTTCGCGTCGCATGGAGTGAGCGCCGTCGTGTTCGTGCATGGCACCTTCACGGGGAGCGATCCTCTCTCGGCGTACGGCGTCCTCCAGCAGGCGCTGCCCGGGTTGGGTCGCACGCTCGCGGCCGGGCTCCGCAAGAAGTCACGCAGCTACCTCCATCGCTTGCTCGGCGACGTCGGCACCTTCGGAGGCGGCTACGTGCGTCTCTTCGAGGACGCGCTCCGGCCCGAGGGATCGAGGATCCCGTGCACGGAGTTCGTGTGGTCGTCGGAGAACCATCACGTCGGACGTCTCGAAGGCGCGCTCGGCCTCCTCCGCGCGCTCGCGACGCATGCCGAGCTCGGCACACCCACCGGCCGCCTGCTCGTCGTCGGGCACAGTCATGCAGGCCAGCTCTTCGCGCTCGTCACGCAGCTCCTCGCGCGCTCGGTCGCGACCGAAGCGATCCTGGACATCGCGCGCGCACGTTCGCTCGACGTAGTGGCGCTCGAGACGGACCTCGCGACGCTCGAAGGGTGCGCGATCGACTTCGTCACGTTCGGCGCACCGACGCGCTACGCGTGGGCGAGCGCGCCGCGCGTGCGTGCGCTGCATGTCATCGGCGTCGGCCCTTCGCAAGGAGCGCGAGGGCTCCTCGCGGGCGACTGGGTGCGCCGCCTCGGCGTCGAGGGCTCGGACTTTCCTCCGCTGCGCGCCGAGGACCGGCGCATCAACGCGTCGCTCACGCAGTCGCTTGGTCCCGGCTTCGCGCCGATGAAGCTCGCCGCCGCGCTCGGCTCGGGCGTCACGCTGCCGTCGTACGGCGAGACGATGCTCATCGACTACGCGGACCACCGGCTCGGCGCCGTCGTCACCTCGGGGTTCGGACACGGAACGTACACGCGCCTCGACGGCATGCTCTTCCACGCGCGCCTCGTCGCAGAGCGCCTGTATGGCTTGGATCGGAGCGACGGCGGTGCCGAGGTGAAGGACGCACGACCTTCGTGACCTTCGCCGCGTGCTTCCTGAGCAGGGCGCCTCAGAAGTCGACGTCCCAGCTCCCCGAGGCTTGCTCCACGGCGACGAGGGCGTGCGCGACATCCGCGAGGGCGTCGTAGTACGAGAGGTACACGTCGTTGTCGGTTCGCTGCGCGACGAGGACCTCCACGAGGGTCGCGCCGCCGCGCTGGAAGTTGTAGAGCGTCCTCTCGAGGACTTGGTCGGCGGCGGAGAGCACACCGCCCGTGTAGAGCTTGACCCGCTGCGAAGCCGCCTCGTATTTCACGACGGCCGTGCGCACCTCGACGTCGACCTTGACCGCCACAGCGTCGGCTGTGAGCTTCGCTTGCGTGTATGTCGCTTGCGCGGCGTCGAGCTCACCTCGGTAGAGGCGTGAGAAAGGGAGGGGGAGGGTGAGCGTGGCACCGATCAGATCCGCCGGTGGCTGGGCTCCGGGCAACGTGAAGAAGTGCGACCACTGCGCGCCGACGCTGATGTCGACCACCCGGCTTGCTCGCGCAAGCTCGATCTGTCTCGAGGCAGCGGAGGCACGTCGATGAGCGGCGAGGAGGTCCGGGCGAGCGCTCGTGGCCTTGCGCACGAGGGATGGCACATCGAACGTGCGCGCCCCGCTCGATCGCAGATCCCCTTCGAGCGCGATGCCGCCATCGAGGACCGCGCGAGCGCCACGCCCGAGAAGCTCGATGAGTGTGAGGTCGGTGGCCTTGACGTTCGCGTCCGCGTCGAGCACCTGCGCCCGGAGCTGATTCGCTTCGACGCGCGATTGGAGCAGCGTGACCTCTCCGATTTGACCTACGCGAAGCAGTTGCTCGTTGGCGGCGACGAGTCGCTCGACGCTCGTCAGGCTGAGCCGTTGCCGGTCGAGGACGAGGCGAGCGTGGAGGGCATCGATGTATGCGTTCGCGGCGTTCGCACGCAGCCCTCGCAGGAAGTCCTCGAGGTCCGCCTCTGCTGACGAGACGTTTGCTTCGGCCAATGCGACGCGCCGGCCTCGCTGTCCACCGACCTGCAACGGCACGTTGAGCGCCAACGTCGCGGCCGTCGGGTTGTTGCCGTTCTGGGTGAGGTCGTACTGGCCGAGGCCGGCGGTGACTTGAGGATCCGGAAATACCTTTGCGACCGAGATCTGCGCCTGCGCGATCGAGACGGACGCACGCTGCGCGGCGAGGTCGAGGTTGGCCTGTCCGACACGCTGCAAATACGTCGCAAACGTGAGCCGTTGAGCGGCCGGAGATGGATCCGCGAGGGATGTCGTCGTGATGGCAAGCACGGTGAGGAAGAGCGACACGCAAGGACGACGCATCACGGTTCCCTCTCAGGCTCGGTAGCGATGGGACTTGCTCTTGCGACGAAGCGTCGCTCGATCACGTAATAGAGAGCCGGCAAGACGACGAGCGTGAGCATCGTGGCGCTGACGAGCCCACCTACGACGACGGTCGCGAGCGGCCGCTGGACGTCCGAGCCAATGCCTCGCGCGAGCGCAGCCGGTAGAAGACCGAGCGTGGCGACCGTCGCCGTCATGAGCACCGGACGCAGACGATCGAGAGCGCCTCGCGCGACCGCCTCCGCCAGCGGCAGCCCCGAGTCCCGCGAATGGTTCAGGTTCGAGACCATGATGACGCCGTTCTGCACAGCCACTCCGAAGAGCGCGATGAAGCCGACCGCGCTCGAGACGTTGAGCGTCATCCCTCGGAGATGCAGGGCGACCATCCCACCGAGCAACGCAAGTGGCACGCTGACGAGGATGAGCCCAGCATGGCGCAACGTACCGAACGCGCCGTACAAGAGGAGGAAGATGAGGCCGAGGACGAGCGGAAGGATGAGCGCGAGGCGCCGCTGCGCGCGCGCCTGATTCTCGAATTGTCCACCCCAGACGATCTCGTAGCGGTCGTGCGCGTACGGCACGTTCTCGGCGATCTTCGACCTCGCCTCGCTCAGGAACGACGAGAGGTCGCGACCACGGAGGTTCAGCTTCACGGTCAGATGGCGCCGGTTGCTCTCGCGTGTGATCGTGCTCTCGCCGGTGCGCAGCTCGATCTTCGCGACCTGCGAGAGCGGGATCTTCGTGGCCCCGCCCGGCGCCGTGAGGAGCAGGTCTCCGATCGCTTCAGGATTGGCGCGAACGGGCTCGATGAAGCGGACCGTCACGTCGTACTTGCGTTCGCCCTTGAAGAGCGCGCCGACCGGCTTGCCGCCCACGCCGATCTCGATGAGGTCCGAGATGTCCGAGACGTTCACGCCGTATCGCGCCGCTGCCTCGCGGTTGACGAGGATCTGGAGCTGCGGAAGCGGAGGCTCTTGATCGATGGCGACATCCGCGGCTCCACGGACGTTCTGCAATACCTCGACGGTCCGCTCGGCGATGCGCCGCGTCTCGGCGAAGTCGTCTCCGTACACCTTGACGACGAGCTCGCTGTGCGCGCCAGCGATCTTGTCATTGACCCCGTCGATCATCGGCTGGGAGAACCCTACGACCACGCCCGGGATCCGTGCGTAGCGGCGCGCTAGCTCCTCGACGAGATCCTGCTTCGTCTTTCCCTTTGGCCAGGTGGCGTAGGGTCTCAAGCCGACGGACGACTCGATATGCGAGAAGGTCCACGAGTCGGTGCCGTCGTCATTTCGTCCGAGCTGCGTGACGATGTAGCTCACCTCGGGGACCTCGCGCGTCGCCGCGCGGATCTCGCTCGCCATCGCGCTCGCCTTCTCGAGCGAGAGGCCTGGCGGCAGGGTGACTTGCAGCCATATCGACCCTTCGTCGAGCTCTGGTAAGAACTCGCGCCCCACGCACACGGCGAGCCCGAGCGCGAGGGCGAAGGCGCCGATGCCTGGGACGATCGACAGCCACGGTCGTTCGACGTTCCTCCGAAGCAAGCGGTCGTACTTCGCATGGAGGTAGCCGAGGACGGGGTTGTGAAACACCTTGCGGGGCTTCGCGAGGACTACGAGCGCGAGACCTGGGATGAGCGCAAGGGCGACGAGCACGGCGCCTCCGAGCGCATAGCCAACTGTGTACGCCATCGGCGTGAAGAGCTTCTTCTCGACGCGCTCGAAAGCGAAGAGCGGGAGGTAGGCGGTGACGATGATGGCGGTGGCGAAGAACATCGGACGTGCGACCTGAATCGCCGCGGACTTCGCGTCGTCTTCGGTGAGACGCTCCGCCGGCTTCTCCTCTCGTCTTCGGAGGATGTTCTCGAGCACGACGATGGCGCCGTCCACGATGATCCCAAAGTCGATCGCGCCGAGCGACAAGAGGTTCGCAGGGATGTTCGTCGCGGCCATCAGGATGAACGCGATGAGGAGCGCGAGCGGAATGGTGATCGCGACGATGAGCGCGCTCCGCGTGCTCCCCAGAAAGGCGACGAGGACGATCAGCACGAGCCCCACGCCCTCGAGCAGCGTGTGCGAGACCGTGTGGAGGGTCGTGTCGACGAGATCGGTCCGATCGAGATAAGGAATGAGCTTCACGTCTGGTGGGAGGACGCCATGGTGGAGCAGTTCGACCTTCTCGTGGATCCCGTCGAGCACCTCGGATGGGTTGACCCCACGAAGTAGAAGGACGATCCCGGAGACGGTGTCGGGGTTGTCGTCTTTGCCCAGAACTCCGCTGCGTGCGAGCGCGCCGAGCTGGAGCGTGCCCAGGTTTTTGAGGAAGACCGGGGTGCCCTTGTTTTGTGTGACGACGATGTTGCCGAGATCGTCGAGGCTGCGCACGAGGCCGATCCCGCGAACGACCGCCGCTTGATCGCCTCGGATCAGGATGCTTCCCCCCGCGTTGGCGTTGTTCTGCTTGACCGCGTCGACGACCTGCGGGAGCGATAGGTTGTATTGTGCAAGCTTCGCTGGATCGAGCGCGAGCTGAAACTGGGTGGTCTCCCCACCGAAGTTCGTGACGTCAGCGACACCGAACACTTGCTTGAGGGTAGGGATGACGACCCATTGCTGAAGCTCCTTGAGCTCCCGCTGCGAGCGCGTCGGCGACGTCAGCGTGTAGCGATAGATCTCGCCGATGGGCGACGTGAGCGGATCGAGATCTGGGTGCGCGCCTTCGGGGAGGTCGACGCCCGAGAGACGCTCGCGGATGCGTGTGCGTGCCCAATAGTCGTCAACGCCATCACGAAACACGAGGGTGATGAGCGAGAGTCCAAACGTGCTCCGCGATCTCATGACGGAGAGTCCAGGGATGCCGTTGAGCTCCCGTTCGATCGGGATCGTGATCTGCTCTTCGACCTCCTCCGCGGCGTGTCCAGGGTGCTGCGTCACGACCTGAGCCGTCGTGTCCGCGATGTCTGGATAGGCCTCGATCGCGAGCGTCGTCCACGAGTGGTAGCCGAAGATAGCCACCATCACGAAGACAGCCACGACGAGAAAGCGCTTGCGGAGGCATGCCGCGACGATTCGCGCGATCATGGCAAGAGCACCGCGTTGGTCGTGATGATGCGCGCTCCGGGCGTGAGGCCTTTGGTGATGATGATCTCGCCACCGATCTGATCACCCACCTCGACCGCGCGCCGCTCGAATGTCCAGGGCGACACTTCGACATAGACGTTGCTCTTCTCCCCCACGATGACGACCGAGGCGGTCGGCGCCACGACCTCGGGCGCGGCCTGACAACGAAAAGCGACCGTCGCGAACATGCCCGGCTTCAGCCGAAAGGCGTCGTTCTTGAACGCGACGCGTACCTTGATGGTGCGGGTTTCGGGATCGAGCAGATCACCGACGAAGAGGACGCGGCCGGCGAACGCCTCGCCGGGATACGCGGCGAAGCTGGCGTCGGCCTCGTCGCCTTGATGGACGCGCCGGATGTCCTTCTCCTGAACGCTCGCTGTGAGCCAGACGGTCGACAGGTCGGCGACCGTCATCAGGATCGCCGCCGGATCGTTCTGAAACTGCCCCGGCGCTGTCGCGAGATCGATGACTCTCCCTGCGATCGGCGAGGTCACGACGAGAGGCCCACCGACGCTGCCTGGCCCGACCCTCAGCAGCCGAAGACGCGTCGAGGTCCGTTCGAGCTCGCTCTCGGCGGTGTCACGATCGGTCTGCGCTTGCTCGAGATCCCGCTCTGCGCCGATCCCGTGCTCCTTGAGATCCTTCTGCCGCGCGAGGTTCCGCTCCATTTGCGCGAGCGTTGACCTCGCCTTGAGATAGTCGCTCTGCGCCGAGACGAGGTCCGGTGCGTCGAGGGTGAAGAGCGGCGCGCCTTCCTTCACGCTGTCGCCAAATCGCACGAAGAGCTTCACGATACGTCCGGCTAACGGCGGCGCGATCTTCGCGAGACGCGACGGCTCGGCCTCGACGCTGGCGGGCGCGGAGAGCGTGCGTTGAACGGTCTGCGAGCCGACGGCCTCGATCGCCAGCCGCGCGCGAAGCGGTGATCCGTCGGGGACGAAGAGGTGGCCGTCCCGCTTCTCTAGCGCGTGAGCAAACAGGGTGTCGTCCTTGGTGCTCCTGCGATCGCCGCATGCGACGACGTCCAAGAGGAGGATCGCGCACAGACGAAGGACGTGATGTGGGTCGAGGCGGTGCCTGGCCATCGAGCGCGGTCGGCGAGCAAGCGTCGAGCCAGCGAACGCCCTGGACAAATGAGCGCACACGCGCGAGCCGTCCGGGCGATTCGCCGTATCGACCTTGCATTTCGCCGCGACGACGACGACGTCATGAAAGGCGCTCGCCCCAGAGCTCACCGAGGAGTAACGATCGCATCATGACCAGCTCAACACTCGCCGAGGCGCCGTGGTCAGCGCTCGTGGTCGACGATGACAGTGGTGTTCGTCAATCGCTCAGGCTCTGTCTCGAGGCCGAGGGCGCGCACGTACTCGGTGTCGGGACCGCGCCCGCGGCGCTCGAGGCGCTCGAGCGGACGACATTCGATGTCGTCTTCCTCGACCTGTGGTTGAAGAAGACGTCTGGTCTTGCCGTGCTTCCGGAGATTCTCCAGCGCCGGAGTGAAGCCGGCGTCGTGGTCATCACGGCGTTCGCCTCCTACGAGAGCGCCGTCGAGGCGATGAAGCGTGGCGCGGCCGACTACCTTCCAAAGCCGTTCACGCCGGATCAAGTGAGGCTCGCGGCGCGCCGGGTGCTCGAGGCCCAAAGGCTCCGCACGAGGGTGGCGGAGCTCGAGGAGCTCGTCGACGAAGGCGGAGAGGAGATCACCCTCGCGTCGCAGAGCCCAGCGTTTACCTCGCTCTTGCCGCACCTCGAGAGAGCGGCCGCGTCCGACTCGGTCATCCTGCTCCGCGGTGAGAGCGGCACGGGAAAGAATGTCCTCGCACGCTGGATCCGGGCGCGTAGCCCGCGGGCCAAGAGGCCGTTCGTCAGCGTCAACTGTCCGACGCTTTCGAGCGATCTCATGAGCAGCGCGCTGTTCGGTCATCGCAAGGGCGCGTTCACCGGCGCAGTGAGCGATGTCGTCGGTAAGGTGCAAGAAGCCGAGGGGGGAACGCTGTTCCTCGACGAGGTCGGCGACCTGTCGGCCGACGCGCAGGCCCGCCTGCTCCGGTTCCTCAACGACCAAACGTACGAGCGCCTTGGCGACCCTCAAGAGCGACGTGCCAATGTTCGACTGATCGCCGCGACGAACCGCGATCTCGAAGAGCAAATCACCGCCGGACGCTTCCGCGAGGATCTCTTCTACCGGCTCAACGTCGTCTCCTTGACGCTCCCGCCACTTCGCGAGCGTCGCGAAGACATCCTTCCGCTCGCCCGTCACTACTTGCGCCTTTTCGCGCGAAAGCAATGTAGTGAAGGGCTCACGCTATCGCCGGGCGCGGAGGAGATGCTCCGACTGCACTCGTGGAAGGGGAATCTGCGCGAGCTCCGAAACGCTATCGAGCGCGCGGTCATCTTGAGTCGAGGTCCGCGCGTCGAGCCCGCAGATCTCGGGCTCGCGAGCAAGCCATCGAGCGTCGCGCTCGGCGCCCCGATCACGCTCGAGGCCCTCGAACGCGAACACCTGGCGCGCATCGTCCTCCAATCACCGACGCTCGACATCGCGGCGCGAACGCTCGGTATCGATGTCACCACCCTCACGCGAAAGAGGAAGCGCTATGGCCTCGCGTGAGCCGCCCCGGCGTCGGATCGGGCTACGTCCGCGCTTCATGATCGCGACGGCGCTCCTCGTCGTCACGGCCGTCACCGCAAGTTTGTGGACGCTAGGCGCGCTCTCTCGCCTGAGCACCGCGGCAGGGGAGACGCTCCGGCTCAACGACGAAGCGTCACGCGCTACTGCGCAAGTCGCGAGCGCGCTCGAACGCGAAGACGACGCCCTCCTTCTCATGCTCACGGAGGACACGACGGCCCGCGCCAGCCTTGCAGCCGCACGCACGATGGTTGACGAGAAGTTCGCGCTCCTCGACGCCGTCTTGAACGAGCAGACAGAGCAAGAGCACGTTGATGCCCTGCGAAGACAGATCGACACCTATCGTCGCGCGTCCGACCTAATCACCCAAGAGACACCTGGCTCGCTCATTCGCTACCATCGCGAGGTCAACCCTTCACTTCGCCTCGCGGTGGGCTACACCGCGCGTCTTCGAGATCGCCACTTCGAGTCGACGCAGCGAATGGCCACGAGCGCCCATGAGGAGGTAGCAAGGGCGCGAGGTGTCGTCTTGGGCATCAGCTTGGTGGCGCTCGTCGTCTCCGTGCTACTCGCGCTCCATCTGTCGCGCCTCGTGATCGTCCCGCTCTCCGAGATGACGCGCAGCGCCCGCGCGATCGCTCGCGAGAGCTTCGAAGAGCGGCTCGTCGTGAAGTCGCGTGACGAGCTCGGTGACCTCGCGTCGGCGTTCAACGAGATGGCCGAGCATCTCTCGGAGTTCCGGCGCATCAACCTCGGCGAGGTCCTCCGCGCCAAGGCGGCGCTCGAATCGACGCTTCAGGCGCTCCCCGATGCGGTCGTGCTGCTCGACGGCGAGCGTCACGTCCTCTCGATGAATCGTCGAGCACGTGAGGTGATGGGGATGGACGAAGCGGACGCAGTCGCACGCATCGAAGCCACGACGTTGAGGGTCGGCGGAGTCCCGCTCGCGTCGCTCGTCGATCTCAGCGACCGCTTGCCCGTCGAGCCGATGGACCTCGCTTCCGCGCTGCGGGTCGACGTCGGTGGTGCGCCGCGGAGGCTCCTCGCCCGTTCTCTGGGCGTCCCTGATCTCGACGAGACCCGCCGGGGAGCGATCCTCGTCCTCTACGACGTGACCGAGCTTGCCCGGCTGGATGAGATGCGGGCCGAGCTCATCGCCGTCGCGTCTCACGAGCTCCGCACTCCGCTCACCACGCTGCGGATGTCGCTGCTCATGCTGACCGAAGGCAACGCGACTCTGCCGCCGCGTGAGCGTGAGCTCGTGGCGACGTGCCTCGACGGCGTCGGGCAGCTCGGTGACACGATCGACGAGTTCCTCGACCTCACACGCATCGAGGCCGGCAAGCTTCGATTGAACTTGGAGCCGATCGACATCGAGGCGTTCCTCGACGGCATCGCCGAGCGATGGCGCCGAGAGGCGATTGGCCACGGCGTGGAGCTCTCGGTGGACTCGAGCTGCGCGCTCATCGACGGAGACTCCGCTCGCCTTCGTGTCGTGCTCGACAACCTCTTGTCGAACGCCATGAAATACACGGCGAGCGGCGGACACGTGCACGTGAGCGCGAAGGTCACCGAGGCTTGCCGCGCGACGATCACCGTCACCGACGACGGACCAGGGATTCGTGACGAATACCGTGCGCGCGTGTTCGAGAAATTCTTTCGCGTCGAGCACCACGTCCCCGAAGTTGACGAGGGGACCCGCGGCGTGGGGATAGGCCTCTATCTCTGCCAACAAATCGTCATGATTCACGGTGGACGCATCTGGTGCGAGGCTGGCGATGGAGGCCGAGGCGCGCGCGTAGGGTTCGAGCTCCCGCTACACCGTGACGCGACCCGAACCACGATCGGGCGGAGCCTACGGCAATTGTAGGAGATCACGTCGCTCGGTGTTCAAGGATCGCTGTTGCCACCCGACTCCCGTTTGCCGTGTTTTGCTATTCTTCCATGCGATGAGCGATCGCCCGACGCCCGATACGCTGAACGCGGACACCGTAGCGGCGCCGCCTCCCGACCCGATCCCGAACACCGTCCCGGCGACGCGGCTCGCGGGGAGGTACGAGCTCCTCGGGCTCCTCGGGAGCGGAGGAATGGGGAGCGTCTACCGTGCACGCGACACCGAGCTCGGAGAGAACGTCGCGCTCAAGATCCTTCGCCGTGAGCTCCTCCACTCGCCCGAGGCGCTCGCGCACTTTCGGCGCGAGGTCAGCCTCGCGCGCCGGGTGACGCATCGCAACGTCGCGCGGACGTTCGACATCGGCGAGCACGACGGCGATCGCTTCCTCACGATGGAGCTCGTTGACGGCCGCTCTCTCTCCACGCTCATCGAAGCCGAGCGCATGGACTTCGGCTATTTCCTCGATGTCGCCATCGAGATCTGCCGCGGCCTCGAGGCGGCCCATACGGCGGGGGTGGTCCATCTCGACCTCAAGCCGGACAACATCCTCGTCGCGAACGACGGACGGGTCGTCATCAGCGATTTCGGGATCGCACGGGCGATCGGTCACGTCGACGCGCGCGGGATCATCGCCGGGACGCCGGCGTACATGGCGCCGGAGCAGGTGACCGGCGACGAGCTCGACGAGGCAGCGGACATCTATGCGCTCGGTGCCATCTTCTACGAGATGCTCACGTCGGTGCCGGCGTGGCAGGGGAGCACGATGATCGCCGTCGCGTCTGCGCGCCTGCTCAAGCCACCGCCGGATCCACGCGCTCGGCGCGCCGACATTCCCGAGGAGATCGCGACGGTCGTCGTTCGCGCCATGGCCCGCGCCAAGCATGATCGTTTCGCGTCGGTGAGCGACATGCGCAGCGAGCTCGAGCTGGCCCGCTCGGTCCGCCCCTCGGCGAACCTTCGACTTCAGCGCCCCATGGCGCTCGAGCCAAGAGCGCGCTCGATCGCCGTCCTTCCTTTCCAGAATCGCGGCGACGCGGCGGACGATTACGTGGCCGACGGCCTCACCGAGGAGCTCATCGACGCGCTCGCAGGCTCGCAGCTCGCGGTCCGGGCACGCGGAGCGGTCATGCCGTTCAGCGGGACCGATCGCGACGCGCGCGACGTCGGGCGGATGCTTGGCGTCGACATCGTGGTCGAAGGCTCTCTTCGTCGCGCAGGAGGAATGCTCCACGTCAACGCGCGCGTCGTCGGCGTCGAGGACGGGTTTCATCTCTGGGCACGACGATTCGACGTCTCCGAGCGGCGCGTGCTCCAGGTGGCCGACGAGATCTCTGCTGCCGCGGCACGCGCAGCCGACGCGCCGGCGATGGGACCGCGCGAGCGCGCCGGCGACGACGAGCAGGCGATCGATCTCTTCTTGCGAGGCCGCTACGAGCTCAACAAGGTGTCGCCCGAAGCGACGCGCGCGGCGATCGGTCACCTCGAGCGTGCCCTCATGCGCCTCCCCAACGATCCGGCCATCCTCTCCGCCTACGCGCAGGCGCAATACCGGCGATTCGCCTTCATCGCCGACGATCCGCGGGCCGACGAAGCGTTCGAGATCGGTGAGCGCGCCGCGCGCCGTGCCCTCGACCTATCGCCCGCGCTCGGCGACGCGCGGGTCGCGCTCGCCAGCTTGCATCTCGCCGTCGCCGATGGTGTCGGCGCAGCGCGGGAGGTGGTCGCCGCGCTTCGCGCTGGCGGGTGGACGTCGGCCAGCGTTCAGGACCTGCACGGGCGAATTCTTGGCGAGGTGGGCGCCATCGAGGAGGGACTTTCGCACCTCTACGCAGCCGTCGCCATCGATCCGACTCTCGATCGAACCCGCGTCGACATCGTCCGTCTGAAAGCGCTGCTCGGCGCTTGGGAGGAGGTCTCCGCGAGCACGGAGCTGCAAACGTCGACGACGGGGATCTTCTGGATGCTCTCCGCGCGACTCGCGCTCTGGACCCCGGACGCGAGCTGGGTGGAGGACCTCGAGAAGCGCATCACGCCGCTCACGGGCTTTCAGCGAGACATCGCGCTGAAGCTCCTGTCCGTGCGGACGGGCGGCATCTCGGCCGACGAGCTCGCGCCGGTGCTGCTCGGGCGCGCCCAAAATCGCGGCCGCGCCGTGCGAGGCGCCATCCTCTGGAGGCAGGTGCTCGCCGAGGTCATGCTGTTCGCCGGCAAGACCGACGAAGGCCTTCAAGCGATCGAGAAGGCAGTGGACCTCGGTCTCCTCGACCTCAGCTGGCTCGACGGCTGTCCGCTGCTGCGAACGCTCGCGGGCGCGGAGCGCTTCCAGAAAGCGCGCGAGCGCGTCGCCGTGCGCGCGCGTGAGGTGCTTGGAGTCCTCGCCTCGGCCACGCCTCTTCGGTGACCCTCCGAGGTGTGACGAAGGCGAAGCTTCCGAACGCCGGCGTCGAGCGCGTGCTCGGCGCGATGGTGAAGCGAAAGCGAATCGTCCGCGTCGAGCACGGCGGCCGCGGTCGCTACTCCGTCACCTACGAGCTCGGCGCTCACTCGAAGCACAGAAAATGAAGCCAGCCGGTCTGAAAACCGTTCATCAACCCCGCGGCGTCACGCGTGAGGACCGTCGGCATCGTCCTTGGCGTCCCATCGAGATCGAACGTGACCGACGTCGCGGCCGTCGCGGTGTCCCATGAGTCGGACGGGTTGAAGCCGAGGAACGTCCTCTCCTTGACCGCGTCGGCCGAGCCGTAAAACACGCGCGGCACCGCGAGCGCTCCGCCGACGACCGGCCCGACGATCCAAAGCCTCTCGCCGCTGCTCATCGCCTCCACGGGCGGCGCATAGGCGAGTGAGCCAAGCGCGTCGTCGCCGACGATCCCATACACCTCCAGGATCCCGTCTTGGACGGGTCGCAGCGGTCCATCGGCAGCGCCTCCTTCCAGCGTCGTGCTGGTGATCGCGATCTGGTTCGGCATCCCGCGATCGATGATGAACCGCCCAGGCGTCGCCTTGTCCGCGCTGACCGCGTGACGTTCCATCACGCCGCGATGCCCGATGAACGCACGGTACTCACCGGGCCGCTGCGGATCGGTGTCGACGATGTACGGCATGATGTTCCATGACTGCCCCACGATCACGGGCGCGCCCGTGAGCTTCGTCGGTCTGACTGGGCTCGTTGGCTCGAGCGGGTTGCACGGCACCGTGCCTGTCGCACCCGGCGTACGCGCGGGCCCCAGCGGAATGCCGGTCTGCAACGGCGGCGGCGATGACTTCGAAGGCGCGCTCGTCTGCTCGTCGTCTCCCGGCCCTTCACGCGACGCTGATGACCCCGCGCCCGTCGCCTGCGGATCGATCAACCCTCCACACGCAACGAGACCAAGAGCAAGGGCGGCGTGGCGTGACATAACGACAAGGATACACCTCGGGACCTGCGTACCCAACCCACCCGACCGGTGCTTGTCGTTTCGCAATCACGGCGAGACCATCGCGGATCATGATCTGCGATCAGTGCGGGACCGAGAATGGCGCCGTTCGCTTCTGCGTTCGGTGTGGTGGGCTCATCAAGGTCCCGAAGCCTGCATCGGGCACCTCGTTCTTCGTCTTCAAGGTGCGAACGACATGCCTCGAGTGCGGAGGCCCCGTCGTCTTCGACGGCCCCACGCTCACGACGGCATGCCGCGAGTGCCAGTCGCCCGTCGAGGTCGATGCGACGCAGTGGAAGTCCATCCTCGATTTGCGCATGAACGCCGCGGAGCATCACGGCCTCGTCGAAGGTCGCACGCGAAACTCCACCATCGTCTCGGGCGCGACGTTCTCGATCGGCTGGGGACCGCAACGTCCTCTCTGCAGCTGCGGCGCGCTGCTCGATCTCAACGCGGCCCCGCCCGGCACCGACGGCGCGA
>JBGAFW010000038.1:0-97744 GCA_044227045.1 Labilithrix sp. | reverse complement strand
ATCAGGTGGGCGGATTTCCAGCGGGCTGGTCCGAGTGGAACGACCGCTACCGCGACGCGATCCGCAAGACCCTGAACCGCCTCGGTGTTGAGAACGTGCCGGTGCGCGAGCTCACGCGCCGCCTCGCGGGCTCACCCGACCTCCATGGGACGGCTCGCCCGCCCGCCGCGTCGATCAACTTCGTCGTCGCGCACGACGGGATGACGCTCGCCGATCTCTTTCGCTACGACGCCAAGCGCAACGCGCAGGCGTTCCCGTTTGGTCCATCGGACGGCGGCACGGACTCCGACTTCGCCTTCTCGCACGGAGGCGACGCGGCTCGGCAGCGCGCGGCGACGCGGACGGCCTTCGCGCTCGCCGCGCTGTCGGCGGGCGTGCCGATGTTCACCGGCGGTGACGAGCGCCTTCGCACGCAGCGCGGGAACAACAACGCCTACAACCTCGACTCCGTCGGCACGTGGCTCGACTGGACCGCCGAGGCCTCGGCCGACGACTTCTCGCGGTTCGCCTCGCGCGTGCTCGCGTTCCGGCATGCGCATCGCGCGCTTCGCCCGGCGGCGCCTTGGAAGAACGCCGTCCGATGGGTGCGCGGCGCGATCGCGCGCCTACCTCGCCGGCACTACGTCGGCGGCGCCTTGGAAGAACGCCGTCCGATGGGTGCGTGACGACGGCGCGATCGCAGACGACGCCTACCTCGACGCGGCCGATCGGCACTACGTCGGGATGCTCCTCGACGGCGCGAGCCTCGGTGACGACGCCGCCGCGGTGTTCGTCGCGTTCAGCGCCTGGTCGAGCGCGATCACCGTCACCCTGCCCCCGAAAACACCGGGCTGGAGGCTCGCGGGCGACACGTCCGAGGACGCCGAGACCTGGGGAAATTGGCGCGCCGCGGGCGAAGAGAGCCCGGTCTCCCAGAGCACCTACGTGCTCGGGCGTCGCGCGGTCGCGGTCTTCGTCTCGAAGTGATCCGGCCGCGTCCCGCCGGCTCCTCTCGGCGACGGCACACGTTCGTTTCATGCGCCCCTCTGCATGATGCGAGGTTCGTGCTAAGTAGCGGACGCTGTGATTGTCCTTGAAAATGTCACCAAGCGGTTCGGGCCCAAGATCCTCTTCGAGAACGTCTCGATGCAGTTCGATCCGGGCAAGCGCTACGGCCTTACCGGCGCCAACGGAGCGGGAAAATCCACGCTCCTCAAGATGCTCGAGTTCAATGAGGACACCGATCAGGGGACGATCAAGATCCCCGGCAACCTCAGGCTCGGCGTCCTCCGCCAAAACCACTTCGAGTACGAGCAGGAGCGCATCGTCGACACCGTCATCATGGGCAACAAGGCCCTGTGGGACGCGATGCAAGAGAAGGAGAAGCTCCTCGCCGGTGAGGTCACCGACGAGGTAGGCATCCGCCTCGGCGAGCTCGAGGGCACGATCGCCGAAGAGAACGGATACATGGCCGAGAGCGAAGCGGCTGAGCTGCTCGTCGGCCTCGGCATCCCGGTCGAGAAGCACGAGTCGAAGATGAGCGCGCTCGCGGGCGGCTACAAGCTCCGCGTCCTCATCGCGCAGGTGCTCTTCGGCAAGCCGGATGTGCTCCTGCTCGACGAGCCCACGAACCACCTCGACCTCGAGTCGATCCGCTGGCTCGAGAACTTCCTCATCAACGATTTCGCCGGCACCCTCGTGGTCGTCAGCCACGACCGTCACTTCTTGAACTCCGTCGCCACGCACATCGCGGACGTCGACTACCAGACGATCACCGTCTACACCGGCAACTACGCCGACTTCGTCGACGCGAAGTACGAGAACAACCAGCGCGCGGCCTCCCAAGCCGCGACCGCGAAGAAGAAGGTCGCCGAGCTGCAGGAGTTCGTGCAGCGCTTCGGCTCGCACGCGAGCAAGAGCAAGCAGGCGCAGTCGCGCGTCAAGCAGATCGACAAGCTGAAGGAAGAGATCGAAGCCAAGGGCCCGAAGCGCTCGAGCCTCGTTCGGCCCTTCATTCGCTTCGAGTTCGAGAAGCCCTCCGGTCGCGACGTCGCCCGCATGGAAGACGTCAGCAAGACCTTCGTCGACGACAAGGGCAAAGAGCTCGTCGTCTACGACAAGGTGAACTTCCACGTGAACCGCGGCGACAAGATCGCCATCACCGGTCCGAACGGCATCGGCAAGTCGACGCTGCTGAAGCTCCTCATGAGCGGCTACGCGAACCTCGACGAGGACACGAAGCTCGACATCGTCAAGCCCGACAGCGGCACCACGCGCTTCGGTCACGAGGTGAGCGTCGGCTACTTCGCCCAGGACACGCACGAAGCGTTGAACCGCACCGCGGCCGGGATGAACGCGTTCCAGTGGCTTTACCAGTGGGACAAGCTCGCGCCGCAAGAGCACATTCGAAGCATCCTCGGACGCCTCCTCTTCTCTGGTGAAGCCGGCCTCAAGCAAGCCGCGACGATGTCCGGCGGCGAGTGCGCACGTCTTCTCCTCGCGAAGCTGCTCGTGCTCAAGCACAACGTGCTCGTCCTCGACGAGCCCACGAACCACCTCGACATCGAGTCGATCGAGGGTCTGCTCGAAGGTCTCCAGCTCTTCAAGGGCACCATCATCTTCGTCAGCCACGACCGCCACGTCGTCAGCCAGCTCGCCAACCGCATCGTCGAGCTCCGGCCGAAGAAGGACCCGAACAAGGGCGCCGACCTCGTCGACTTCGGCGGCACGTACGACGAGTTCCTCGAAAAAGAGGGACGCGACTTCACGCGCAAGTAAGCAGTCGAAGCCTCGCCGCTTCAGCCCCGCTCAGCCCGCGAACGCCAAGAACGTCTGCGCCCAGGTCTCGACGTCTTTGTTCTCGAGGCCTTTGCCGATCCCGAGCACGTAGATCGCGAGCCGCCGAATGCGCGGCTTGTCGGGGACGGGCAGCGCCTTGGCGAGGCCGCAGAGCTGCGTCAAGAGCGCCGCCGCCTTCACGGTGGGCTTGAGGCTCATCGCGATCTGCTCGATCTCGTCGAGGTGATCGACGATCCACGTGTGATCGCCGAGGCGAAGGTGCGCGTCGCCCTGGCTGATGAGCACCTGCGCGCGCAGATGACGCTCGGGGCTCTCGGCGAGGTACAGGGACGCCTGCTCGAGATCGCGGAGGGCTTGCCGCTCGTTGTTTCGTCCGGTGTGGTAATGCGCGCGCCGGAGGAGCGCTCGGCCTTGCTGCGTGCGGAGGCCAGCGACCTCGAGGAGCTTCACCGCGCGATCGAACTGCGCGAGCGCGTCGTCCGGCTTGTTGCGACCGAAGAGGACCTCCGCCCGGCAGAGGAGCGTCTGCGCCTCACCGACGCTGTCTTTCGTCGCTTGAAAGCCCGCGAGCGCCTCGGCGGTGTAGACCGACGCGCCGACGATGTCGCGTGGCTCCTGGCCAAGCGCGATCTCCGCCTTGAGACGCTGCATGATCGCGGAGGCATGCCGTTGGTTACGCTCGCCGAAGATCGACAGCGCGCGATCGGCGACCTCCCGCGCGTCTTTGTATTTCTTGAGCCGAGCGAGCACGGTGGTCTGCGACATCAACGCGAGCCCCAAAAACCAGGGGTCTTGCATCTGCTCGGCGGCGCTGACGGCGTCAAGGCAGAGCGTGATCGCGCTCGGATCGTCGAGCCCCGCGAGCAGCTCGGCGCGCTCGAGATCGATCTTCGCGACCGCGTAGTATTGCGTGGGCTTGAGGAGCGCCCGCACGCGATCGAGCAGCTCGAGCCGGTCGTCGTTGCTGAGGTCGCGCTGGCGATAGAACATCGTCTTCGCCGTCGTGACGGCGAGCGCCTCGGTGCCCTCTCCTCCCCGCCGGAAGAGCGACAGATCGACGCCGTGACGGAACACATGCTCGATCTTCTCCCATCGCGGATACAGATCGTCGAACGCCTCGAACTGTTCGAACCACGAGACGAGCAGGCTCAGGGTCGCGCCGACCGCGGCGGGATCCTTCGATCGGGTCGCCGCCTCGAACGCGCCGAGCGCGGCCTCGCACGCTTGATCGCGCGCCGCGACCTGCGCCTGCGCGGGCGACCGTGACGCCGGGGCGTGCTCGCGCAAGGCGAGCACGTGCGCTCCCTCGTGACCCTGATCGGTCGAGAGACGATCGAGCAGCGAACGCGCTGCAGATTCCCATCCGAGCTCCGCGAGCGCGAAGCGAAGCCGTCGTGCGCGCGCGAACGCCGCCTCGCGATTCATGAGCTCTTCGCTCATGCGCGACGACCACGCCGTCGCGTCTCGAGACATGTTCCGATGCACGCCCACGATGTGAAGCGCGGCGAGCGGCGGCGCCTTCTCGAGGAGCACCTCGGCGAGCCCGGACGACGCGCTCACGAGCGTGGGGACAGCCAGCGCGATCGCCTCGAGCGCAGAGAGGCCGAAGTCGCCCGTCGACTGCGGCAGCACGAAGAGGGCGGCCTCGCGGAGGTCATCGCGGAGCGAACGCCGTCCCTCGGCGCCTGGATCCACCACCTTCACGTCGAGGATCTCGCGGCTCGCGCCGAGATCGGCGCTCGCGATCATCCGGTCACGAACGAGATCCGCGAAGCCTGGCTGCGTCGTACGGAGCACGAGCTCGATCGGCGCGACCTCTTCGCCGGCCTCCTTCGCCTTGAGCTGCGACCGCGAGACGATCGCGAGCGCCTGCGCGAGGATGTCGAGGCCGCTTCCTTCGAACGACGAGAGATCCCCCACCGCGACGCAGCGCCATGCCGCCGTGGTGATCGCCGAGGCGTCGGCCGGGGCTGGGAGACCGGGGACGATCGACCAGACCGCCTTCGTGATCGCCGCCGAGGTCGCGAGCGCCCTCGCGCGCGGCGCGCCGACCGCGGCAGGCACATCGGCCGACTCCGCGAGCGCGAGGTCCGCCGGCTCGTCGGCAAGGGCGACATGGACGCGACGCGTGCGCGACGAGTGGCCCGCCTGAATCAACGCGGCGTCGCCGGTCCGCGTGCCGTACCCGAGCACGACGTCCGCCTCGACTCCGTCGCTCCACGCGGGCGGTCGATGGAGGTCGCCTCCGTCCGCGATCACGAGCCCAACGCCAAGCCCCTGCGCCTCGGCGATCTCACGGACCGTCGCCCGCGGGACGAGGCAATCGACGCGGACGCCGAGCTTCGCCAGCGCGGCGCACAGCCCGCGGTTGAGCGCCGCGAGATCGTCACCGTCGCCCGCATCACCGGACGGCCAGGCTCCGGCGATCGCGAGGAGCTTGGTCATCGTCAGCGCAAGAGCGGAATGCCGAGCGCCGCGATGGAGGCTTCGATCTGCTGGCGAGCGATCTCGCCTTTCTCGTCGACCGAGTAGTCGTCGCTCTCGATCTTCAGGCTGCGCGTCGCGGTAACGTCTGCCTTGCCGACCACGCGATACGGCACCGTCGTCGTCAGGGCTTCCCGCGTGAGCCGAAGCGCGATGTCGACCGGCACGGCGCACGGCACGCGCACCTGCGTCGTCTGGTTGGCGGGGAGCCACACGCCTTCACCGCCCGGCGCCCAGTTGATCGGCATCGTGTAGCGGTCGTTGAACGTCACCGTGCCGCGCATCGCGCGAACGGCGACGTCGTAGCTGTTTGGGTTGAACACATCGAGCACGACGGTCATCTGAACAGCGACCGATGGCGGAAACCCAAACTGGACCCCTTGAAGCTCCGCGTGGTGGAGCTTCATCGTCGGCTTCTTCGCGCAGCCTCCACCGAAGATGGCGAACGCGACGAGGCACGCGAGCAGCCACACGTGGCGCATCCGGTGAAGGGTTCGTCGGCGGCGATCGCGTCGGTCCATCGGGTGGTCATCATAAGCCGATCCCGTGGAGCATTGCGCTCTTCCGGTACCGCGGGTGTTTCCACGCATTTTTCTATGGTCGTTTCGAGAAGAAGGGACGTAAGCGAACCGTTGGACGGACGGCGCACGGTTCCCATTCTTCCTTCCAAACGCTGCGGTCGAGCTCACCCCGGCGGCTATTGCCGGATGAAATGAAACGGCAACGTGAGCACCTTCTGGGCATCCGGCTCCGGGAAGCGCCACGTGCGAACGTCGCTCGCCACGCAGCGCCCGACGACGTTGGCGGCGTCGGCGGGGCCGTCGAAATCGGTGGTCTGCGGCTCGGCGCTCGCGACTTGCCCCTTCGTGTCGACCGTGACGATCACGGAGACGGTGACGCGCCTCAGCGTCTCCGACGTTCCGTCCCAGCACGATCGCTTCACGTTGCCCTGGTGCTGCCGCACGACGCGCTCGATCGCGTTCTGATCGAGCGGCCTCGGCGTGCCGTCGGCGGCAGCC
Source organism: Labilithrix sp. (assembly GCA_044227045.1). Classification (GTDB taxonomy): domain Bacteria; phylum Myxococcota_A; class Polyangia; order Polyangiales; family Polyangiaceae; genus Labilithrix. The sequence continues at coordinate 91,463 of JBGAFW010000038.1, read as the reverse complement.
GCTCCGGCGTCCTCGGTCCCCGATGACAACACAGGCACCGAAGGGATCGTGCAGCCGGTCGCCTCCTGCTCCTTCTGTTGGTCCTCGGGCGTCTCGGTCTTGCACACTGGGCGCGCGCACGATCCTCCATTCCACGAGAAGCCCTCGGAGCAGCGCGGCACGGGCGCCTTGCCATCGAGCGGAAGGAGCGCGACGCGCAGCGGAACCGAGCAGCCTCCGAGCTCTTTGCCCTCGAGGAGCGCTTGGTCGCAGATGCCCGCCTGCCCCTCGCGCGTGAGACCGTCGTTCGGCGGAGCGACGAGCAAGTTTCCGAGGCTCTCGACCTGACGCGGATCGCTCGCCGTCATCGCGAAGCCACCGACGTAGACCGTGCTGATCACGTGCGTCGCGCGCTTGCACTCGGGGCCGACGAGATCGTACTCGGTGATCGTGCTGCCTGGCGGAAGCGCGAGCGAGCCGACGAGCTTGAAGTCCGTGCGCACGGCGCGCTTGCCACGGAGCAGGCCGCTCACGTTCGACGCGCCGACGGGGAGCTGCGCGAAGAGCTCGTTCGCGTCGCGTGCGATCTTCGTGTCGGCGGCGTTGAAGGGAACATACACGTATTTGTTCTTCGGCCCGATGCACTCGGGGAGCAGCTCGAGGGACACGTCGCAGCCCTTCGCTTCGTAACGAACCGCCACGACGCTCTGCTTGCGCAAGCGGTCGAGCTGCGCGCGTAGGCTCGGATCCCAGGCCATCAAGTCAGGCTCGACCGGCGCCCGAATCGCCGCGCAGTTGACGCCCGCGAACGCGTCGCTATCGCCCGAGTTTGGGCCGTTGATTGGTTGCGGCGTGGGCTTCGAGCACGCGATGGGCGCGCACGCGAGGAGGCATGGGACGACGAGGAGCGCGGCTTTCTTCAGGCCGATGACTTCACGAAACCGCAACATCCCGGTCGGTACGTCCTCTCCCCCGCTGTTAGTTCGATCTCGACGAGCGAACGTTCAAATGTCACCTCCCATGAAATCACATTCTCCCCATTCTGCGTTGGCTTCACGATTGCTTCTCGCTCGCGATTGATGGTTGTCTCGAGAAAAGTCGCGACCTCGTCGTGTGCGCTCGTCTTCACTTTCTCGCTATTTGGAGCAGCGTGTGGGGGAACAGACGCCCCGATTACGCCCAATGGAGAAGGTTCCGTTGATGGTGTTCCGACACCCGGCGACACCGGCTCGCGTCCTCCCGCGGATGGATCGCGTCCTGGCGCGGGGGCTTCCACCCCGACCACCCAGCCGTCCACCGATCCGAAAGGACCCTTCTTTCGGGTCGCCGCCGATCAAGGCACCTTCACCAAGCTGACGCTCGACGAGGCTGTGCTCGCGCCCGACGGAACGATCAAGATCGCCGACGGCAAGGGCCACGACGGGACCGATCCGCAACCGAGCGGCTACCACGGCTCGAGCTTCTACAACGGCGGCACGTACCGCTACGCGGTGGTGACCACGCCCGAGTGGACCGCAGCGTCGACGTTCGACAGCGTCACGCCGTCGTTCGAAGCGAGCACGCCGCCGGGCACGTGGATCCACGTGAAGGTCGCTGCGCGGATCGATGGCGCGTGGACGAAGGACTACAGCCTCGGCGTGTGGGCCGAGGACGACAGCACCGTTCGCCGTCATAGCGTCGAGAACCAAGCCGACGCGAACGGCGACGTCTCGACGGACACGCTCGAGCTGACGAAGCCAGCCGACGCGCTGCGCGTGTCAGCGATCCTCTTCTCCTCGACGTCCTCGTCTTCGTCTTCGTCGTCGAATGCGTCGCCCACGCTTCGCGCGATCTCCGCGATCGCGACGAAGAAGACGGCAGGCCCCGGCGCAGGCAACGGCGACGGGTCGGCCCTCGGAAAGAACCTCGCTGTCCCGAAGCGATCGCAGATGATCTATCCGAACGGCGGAGAGGTATGGTGCTCCCCAACGAGCACCTCCATGCTGCTCGCATATTGGGCCGACACGCTGTCGGCGAACGGCCTTCGCGAGACGCCGCCGCAAGCAGCGAGCAAGTGCAACGATTTCGTCTACCAAGGCACCGGCAACTGGCCGTTCAACACCGCGCACGCGTCGTCGATCGCTGGTGGCCTCTTGCACGGCGCGGTCACGCGTCTCTCGTCGTTCGGCCAGGTCGAGCAGCTGATCAGCGCGGGCATCCCGGTGGCGATCAGCGTCGCCTACGGGAAAGGTCAGCTCAAAGGGTCACCCGTCTCGAGCACGGCAGGGCATCTCATCGTCGTGCGTGGCTTCGCCGCGAACGGAGACGTCATCTGCAACGATCCGGCCTTCGGCAGCGACGCGAGCGTCGAGGTCACCTACGACCGCGGCGAGCTGACCGGGGCATGGAAAAAGAGCCTCGGCACCACCTACCTCGTGTGGCCCGCGGCGAAGACGCTGCCGATCGATCCGCAGGGCGCCTTCTACTGAGCGTCGTGACCTGCCGATCGCTGGACCATCCGCGATCCATCCAATCGGGTGACGGAGGGCACGTGGAATCGTGTGAAGGGACGGAAGTGCCCCTCGTCTGAAGTGCGTGGACATCACAGCTCGCGGTCGCCACCGAGGAGCGCCTGATGATCCGTTTGCCTGCACGATCACTGTCTGGATTCGTATCTCTCTATCTGAGCGTTGCGGCAGGGATGGCCTGCAACCTTCAACCCGTCAAAGACGACGGCCCTCACGCGAGTGAGGAGACCGTCAACGCCGCGAAGAAGGGCGACGGCTCGTCCGGCTCGTCCGGCTCCTCGAACGGAGCCAATTCTTCGACGGAAGACCCCAGCCAACCACCCGTCGGCGGCTGCGCGTTCGGTGAGCCCAACGAGGATCGCGATCACGCGACGAAGCTTCGTTTTGGCCAACCCGTAAAGAAGGCATGCGCCACGGGAAGCGGCGATGTCGACTGGTACGAGCTCGACGTCCCCACCGATCCTGCGGGCGGCTACGTCCAGATCACGGCGAAGAACATCACCGCAGGACGCTGGGAGCTTCGTGTCTTCGCCGCCTCGGACAACGAGCAGCTGCTCGCCTCGTATGCGGAGTCGCAGAAGGCCGACGTCAACGCGTTCGTCGAGGCGAAGCCCGGCACGAAGCTCCGCTTCTCGCTGAAGCCGTCGTACTACGAGGAGAAGCAGACGTTCGAGTACGACGTCGATGTAAAATACACGAAGATCGCCGATGCGTTCGAGCCGAACGACTCCCGTGAGACGGCGAAGCGGATCGAGAAGAACAAATCGATCAACGCGTACTTCTTCGCCGGCTACGACTCGAAGGAGCTCGGCGACTACGACGACTTCTACGAGATCGATCTGAGCGCCGGCAAGGCGACCTTCAAGCTCGAAGACGTCGCCGAAGGCTACGCGAAGATGAACGTGCTCGATGAAGCCGGCGAGAGCATCGAGATCGAGTACGCGGGGACACGCGGCGCGAGCGTCTTCTTGAACGACCTCGCGATCGCGAAGAGCGGCAAACACTACGTTCAGGTCACGCTGAGCGGCGTCGACGCCGAGGGCGACACCACGGGCGTGCCGCCTCACTTCACGAAGCCGTACAAGCTCACGGTGTCGCAATGATGGCCGCGAAGCGGACGAAGAGGACGCTGCCCGAGATGCCTGAGATGTCTCTGCGGATCGTGCTCCCAGAGTCCGCTGCCGTGCCGGCGCTATGCAGGAAGCTCTACGCGAAACGAATACAGCCGAACGGGGTGGTGCGAAATCTGTTTCCTCATCACGGACCCGGACCGGGCCGCCGGGGCTACGAGGACTGGTATGCGGTGAGCCTTCGCGAAGGCGCGGCGTCGCTGCTGCTCACGCCTGGCTCACCGGCCGTCGCGCGGAGCCTCCGGGTCTTTGTCCGTAACGGCGAGGGGGACGCGCTCGGCTGCGTCACGCAAGCGTCGGGCGAGACGGCTGTGCTCACTCATCTGACGGTGCCCGAGCCGGGCGTCTACTACGTGATCGTGCAGACCGATGCACTCTACATGGACGCGACCGCTGGCGAGGACAGGGATACGGCAAACCCTGCGCGGTACGTGCTTCGCGTCACGCAAGCGCACTAGTCGAGGTATACTCGCCGCCCCTTGGCGGAATTGCGGCTCGTCACCAAAGACTACCAACGCACCACCCTGAAGCCGCGTCACCGCCCGATGGTTCGGGCGCTCGCCGAGGTGATGTTCTCGCCGGACGGAGAGGCGTCCGACGAGCGCCTCGAGGCGTTCGTGGACGAGGTCGACGCGTTCATCAGCCCGGCGAGCAAGACGTTACGCTTCGGGCTGGTGCTCATGCTGACCGCCATCCGGTGGTCTCCCCTCCTCTACTTTCGCTTTCGAACGTTCGATGAGCTGACGGTCGACGAGCGGCTGCACCATCTCGAGCGACTCGAGACGTCCAAGATCAAGCAGCTCCCTCTGCTCGTCGTCGCTTACCGCACGGTGATGACCCTCCTCTTCTACGAAGACGAGGGGGAGCAGAAGAACACGCTGAGCTACCCAGGCCCCGAGCGCAAACGCTGGAAGCGGGCGCTCCCGACGACGACGCTCCCGACGACGACGACGCCGAGCGCCTCGAGCGATCACCCGAGCGAGGCCACGCCGTCATGAGCATGGAGACGCTCGATCACGAGCACACGCACCACGCCTTCAACCCGCGACCTCGCCTCGAGGTGCTTCGCGGGCGCGAGGTCACCCGCCCCTTCTCGGCCGACGTCGATGTCTGCATCGTCGGCTCTGGCGCGGGAGGCTCCGTCCTCGCGCGTGAGCTCGCGCGCGATGGCCGAAGCGTGATCGTCGTCGAAGAAGGCGGTCACTACTCGCCGCAAGAGTACGGCGCGATGACGCCGTCGAACTCCTTCCGCCGCCTCTCGCGCGAAGCCGGAATGTCGGTCGCGCTGGGGCTCGGCGACACGCCGCTCATCAGCCTGCTCGCCGGCAAGTGTGTCGGCGGCTCGAGCGTGCTGACCGGCGGCGTCTGCTTCCGCATCCCGGAGGAGGTGCTTCACACATGGAGCACCGAGCTCGGCCTCGATCGCATGACCCCAGAGGGGCTCGATCCGTACTTCTCCGAGGTCGAGCGCATCTGTCACGTCGAGGACGTCCCGCTTCACATGCGCTCGCGTGCGACGGAGCTCTTCGTCGAAGGCGCCGACAAGCTCGGTGTCACGATGAAGACGATGCGCCGCAACACGAACGGCTGCCGCGGCGCCGCGCGCTGCAACTTCGGCTGCCCGAACGGCGCAAAGATGAGCGTCGACGTCTCCTTCCTCCCCGACGCCGTCGCGCATGGAGCGACCGTCGTCTCGGACGCCCTCGTCGAACGGATCGACATCACCGGCGGCCGAGCACGCGGCGTCCGCGGCCGCTTCCTCGATCAAGTCACCGGCGAGCCGCGGGTGCGCTTCGAGATCCGCGCGAAGATCGTCATCGTCGCCTGCGGGTCGATGCATACGCCGATCCTCTTGCGTAAGAGCGGGCTCGACTCGGTGCACGTCGGCCGGCATCTCACGCTCCATCCCGCGGTGCGCATCGGCGCGCTCTTCGACGAAGAGGTCGATGGCTGGGACGGCGCGCTGCAGAGCGTCTACACCGATCACTACCTCAGCGAGGGGATCTGGCTGAACGGTGTCTACTCCGCGGTGAACGTCCTCGCGGCCGCCTTTCCAGGCGTGGGACGCGAGCATCGTCGCCTCGTGAAGCGAATGCCGAACCTCGCCTTCTTCGGCGGGATGGTGCACGACGACGGTGGCGGTCAGATCCGTCGCTGGATCTCCCGCGAGCCGCTCGTGCTCTATCGGATGGTCAAACGAGACAAGGCGCGCCTCCTCAAGGCGATCCATATCCTTGGCCGGATGGCCTTCGCGGCCGGCGCGAAGGAGGTCCTCGTGCCGATTTTTGGGATGCCGACGATCAAGAAGGAGAAGGACATGGACTTTCTCCTCGAAGGACGCATCGCGGCGAACAAAGTCGAATGCATGGCATTTCATCCACTTGGCTCGGCGAAGATGGCTACGTCGAGCGAGGCGGGCGTCGTCAAGCCGACGGGTGAGACCTGGGCGGTCGAGAACCTCTTCGTGGTGGATGGAAGCGTTCTTCCGACGAGCATCGGGGTAAACTCGCAGCTGCCGATCATGAGCGTCGCCATGATGCTCGCGCGCGGCATTGCAGGGGACTTCCGGACGTACGCGAAGCGCGCATGAGCAGCAGCACGAAGAGCAGCGGCAAAAACACGACGACGAAGACGAGCGGCAGCAGCAGCAGCAGCGGCAGCAGCAGCGGCGGCAGCAGCAGCAGCGACGCGCGCCTCAAGGACATGCCCGCGACCGTCCCGGAGCGTGCGCGAGCGCCGCGCGACGCGACCGTCATCTTGCCGAGCCCTGTTCTGTCAGGACAAACCGCCATCGACAGCATGGCGCCGATCCCCCTCGACTCCTACCAGCCGCAAGCGATGAGCACGCTCTCGGGAGCGCCGCCGCCTTCGCAGCGCGAGGTGATCGTCCCGTCGCAGGCGACGATCGGCTCCATCCTCGAGCACGTCCGAAAGCCTGCCGCGCTTCGGCTCGAGACCGAAGCACGCGTCGCGCAGGGCGGCATGGGGGCGATCGACGTCGCGGTCGACCGCGCACTCGACCGACGGATCGCGATCAAGACGCTCCATCCTCATTTGCGCACCGACGAGAGCGCCGTCCGTATGTTCCTGCGTGAGGCGCGCCTCACGGGTCTGCTCGACCACCCGCACATCGTGCCGGTCTACGAGCTTGGCGAGCGCGAAGGCGGCCATCTCTTCTTTGCGATGAAGCTCGTCGAAGGGCAGACGCTCGCCGAGCTCGTCCGCGCGCTCCCCCGCGGTCACGTCGTGTCGACCGAGACGCTGTACACGCTCCTCGACATCATGACGAAGGTCTGCGACGCGCTTGCCTTCGCCCACAGCCGCGGCGTCATCCACTGTGACGTGAAGCCAGCGAACGTGATGGTCGGCGAGTTCGGCCAGGTCTTCTTGATGGACTGGGGCATCGCGCGCCTCATCGCCGTCGACGCGGCGCCAGGCTCCGTTCGAACCCCCGACAACACGCAGCACGACACGCAGCACCACGCCGGCGGGGATCGCCACGACAAAGCACGCCATCACGACGACGAGAAGCAACGCGAGCCGCGGCACAACCCCGCCACCGACAACTCGATCATCGGAACGCCTTGCTACATGTCTCCCGAGCAAGCGCGCGGAGATCGCAAGAAGCTCGACGTCCGCTCCGACGTCTTTCTCCTCGGCGCGATGCTCTACGAGCTCCTCACGCATCGCCCGCCCTACGTCAGCCAAGACCGCACCGAGACATTGGCGCTCGCCGCGGCCGGCACCTTCCCGAACCCGCGCAAGGTCGCCGGCGACGTCGCCGTCCCGCTCGAGCTCGATCGCATCGTCATGCGTGCGATGGCAAAGCATCCCGCGGACCGCTATCCGTCGGTGAGCGCTTTCAAAGACGACCTCGTCCGCTTCATGCGCGGAGGCGCGGAGTTCCCGCGCCGTTCGTTCAACGAAGGCGACGTGATCGTCCAAGAGGGCGAGCCGGGCGACGCCGCGTACATCCTCGTCGAAGGATCCTGCGAGGTCGTCAAGGAGACGCCGAGCGGAACGCAGACGCTCCAGAAGATCGGTCCAGGTGACGTGTTCGGCGAGATGGCGATCCTCACGCAAGGACCGCGTACCGCGTCGGTCATCGCCGCGGAGCCGACGACGGTTCTCGTCGTGACAGCGCAGGTGCTCGAGCAAGAAATGGCGGCGCTCAAGCCATGGATGGCCACGCTGCTCAAATCCCTCGCCGCCCGCTTCCGCGACATCGACACGCAACATCGAGCCACGTATGCAGCGTCGCCCTCACCAGCACGCATCGCGAACCTCGTTCTGATGCACATCATGACGTGGGGCGAAGAGAGCGAGCTCGACGCCCTCAACGAAAACAACGAACGTTCCCGCTCGATCAAGTGGAGCAAGCTAGCCCCCGAGCTCGAAGTGCAACTCGGCCTCCCCCCGATCGGCATCTTCGGCGCCGTCGCGCGCTACGGCCTCGTCCTCGACATCGAAGGCGACCGCCTCACGATCCCCTCCCCCTCCGCCCTCCGCGCCCGCCTCGAAAAAGATCTCAAGCGCCCGTAGCGCCCGCGCAGGCGTCCGAGCCACGCGCTCGGACCTTCAACGCCGCCTCCCCAACAACCCCGCACGAGGGCCCCTGGGCGCCTGGGCCACTGTGCTCTGGTGATCAGACCTCGCCCCGGTCGATGCCCTCAAAGATCTGCGCGGCGAGGAGGACGCGTTCGAGCCCACGTCCTGTGGTGATCGCGCCAGGTGGTCCGGCCCTCGACGTCCCGCTGTAGCCACCAAGGTCGGCGATCCAACGTGTTGCGAGTGCGATCGAAGGGTTGTCGACGATCGTCTCTGTACGCTTCTTTCTGCGGCGCTTGAGGAAGAGCAGCGCCTGCAGCTCGTACTTGGACAGTTCACTCGTCGCTGGCAGATCCGGCTCGTTGCGGGCCAGATGCTTCAGTCTTTCAATGCGGACGGCCACGCAGCTCCCTTCGATTGCGGCTGCGGAGCCTAGGCGTCGACGAGGTCGGGGCGGACGCGGCCGACGATGCGGGCGAACGCCTCTTTGTCGATCGAACGCTCGAGCGCGGCCTCGGGGGTGATTTTGCCGGCGGTCAGGAGGCGCTCGAGCGCGCCGTCGAGCACTTGCATGCCTTGCGACTCGGCGGACTTGATCGCTTCGCCGAGGTTGTCGTGCTTGCCTTCGCGGATGATCGACGCGATCGCGGGCGTGCCGATCGCGATCTCGTGCACCGCGACGCGGCCCTTCGAGTCCGACGCGCGGACGAGATGTTGGACGACAAGGCCGGCGAAGCATTCGGCGAGCATCGTGCGCGCGTTTTGCTGAGCGTCCGGCTCGAACATGCGGATGATGCGATCGATCGTCGAGACCGCTCCGCTTGTCGCGAGTGTCGTCAAAACGAGAATGCCGTCGTTGGCGAGACGAAGCGCGAGCTCCGCCTCCTCTGCCGTCGCGAGGTCGGCGAGGAACACGACGTCCGGGTTCTCGCGGGCGGCGCTCTTCAGCGCGACCGCGGTCGACGACGCATGCGTGAAGATTTCACGCTGCGTGATTTGCGCGCGGAGAGGCTCGTGGACGAACTCGATCGGGTTCTCGAGCGTGATGACATGCGCCGCGCGCGTCTTGTTGATGTGGTCGATCATCGCGGCGACCGTGGTGGTCTTCCCCGAGGCCGCGGGGCCTGCGACGACGACGAGGCCGCTTCGGCGATCGGCGAAGCGCCAGAGCGTTTCGTGACAGCCCAGCTCGGCGAGCGACGGGACGCGCGCGGGAACGAGGCGGAAGGTGGCGGCGATGCCCGAATGCTTGACGAAGTACGTGGCGCGAAAGCGCGCGACGTCTTTGTACGCGACGGCGAGATCGAGATCGAGGTCCGACGCGAGCCGCGCACGTTGCGTGGGGGTGACGAGCTCGAGGAGCATCTCTTCGAGCTCCTTGGCGGAGATGCCGCCATCGCGCAACGTGACGATCTCGCCGCGCACTCGCGCGAGCGGAGGCTGATTCACGGCGAGATGGAGGTCGCTGCCGCCGCGCTTCACGAGGTCTTCGAAGATGCCGTCGATCGCCGCCACCGTCGATTACCTAGCCCTTCCTCGCTTGAGGCGTCGCGGTGAGTGAGGCGCGCGTCGCGGTCGTGAGCGGCGCCGAGGCCTGGGACTCGAGGTCGGCCGGCGACTCGGCGAACTGCTTCGCCACTTCGATCGTCACCTTCTGCGCTTTCACGAGCTCGGCGAGCGACTCGTCGAGACGCACGATGCCGAGCGGCTTTCCACGTTGTTGAAGCGCCGCGAGCTGATGCGTGCGGCCGTCGCGGATGATGCCGTAGAGCGCGACCGACCACGGGAGCAGCTCGACGGCCGCGTGGAGTCGCGTGCGATCGGCGCTCGGGATCAGCCGCTGGCCCACGATGAGGCGCAACGACGACGCGAGGCTCGAGCGAACCCACGGCTCTTCATGCGGCGGGAACATGTCGAAGATGCGATCGATCGTCTTCGCGGCGCTCGGCATGTTCATCGTCCCGAGGACGAGTCGTCCCGACTCGCATGCCGTGAGCGCGAGGCGCACCGACTCGCGGTCGCGTAGCTCGCTGACGACGAGGGCGTCCATGTCTTCTCGGAGCGCCGACTGGATCGCGCGCGCGCGAGCTCGTGTGTGGAGGCCCACTTCACGTTGGCTCACCAGGCCCTTCTTGCGCGGATGGACCTGCTCGATCGGCTCCTCGATCGTGATGATGTGCCGTGCGGTCTCGCGATTGAGCCAGTCGATCATCGCGGTGAGCGTCGTCGACTTGCCATGCGAAGACGGGCCCGTGATCAGGACGAGCCCTCGGGTGAAGCGGAGCGCGTTGACGAGCGTGTCGGGAAGGCCGAGCGCCTGGAAGCTCTGGATCTCCTTCGGAATGACGCGGAGGTTGATCTTGAACCCCGTGCGCTGCCGCGACACGTTCACGCGGAAGCGGCCGTGCGTCGTGTGCTCGACGGCGAAGTCGCACGAGCCGTCGCGGTCGAGCACCTCGCGGAGACGCGCCGGGACGATCTCTTTCGCGATCCGCTCGACGTGCTCTGGCGGAACGGGCTGCGTGCGCGGAAGGAGATCCGTCGCGACGCGCAAGAGCACCGGGCGGCTCGCGATGATGTGGAGGTCGCTCGCGCGCGCGGCGAGCGCCATCGCGAGGAACGCGTCGACCGCGGCGGTCGCCTCAACGCGTGGTCGATCCTTCTCGGCGATCGTAGGCGCCGTTCCCGTCGATACGGTCGCCGTCGTCGCGGCGGCAGCGGGCTGCGCGCTCGCCGAGGCAGGCTGCGCGGCGGCTTGGGTCGCCGACGCACGCGTCTCTTGCTTCGCGGCTGGGGTGGCCGAGGTCGCGGCTCCCGCAGCCGTCGCGGCGCCTGCCTTCGCGACCGCGGCGCTCTTGCCTTCCTCGCCGGGGACCGACACGGTGTTCTCGGATCCGTCCGCGTCGAGATCGATGTCGATCGTGACGGGCTTCTTCCCTGACCCTGCGTCCGTCGTCGTGATCTCGACGTCGACGGCGTCCACCGACGTGGGCGTGTTGATCCTTCGATTGCTCGCGCTGCCGCCCATCTGCGCGGCGGCCTTGGCGCGCTGTGCGTCCTGCGCCGCGGCACGCTCGCGCGCGGCACGTTCTTGCGCGGCGCGCGCCTCGCGCTCCCGTTGCACGCGCTCTTGCGTCGCCCGCTCTTGGGCAGCTCGCTCTTGCGCGGCGCGCTCCGCGGCGGCGCGTTCTTGCGCGACGCGTTCGGCCGCGGCGCGTTCGGCCGCAGCGCGTTCGGCGGCGGCGCGTTCTTGCGCGGCACGCTCGGCGGCAGCCCGTTCGGCGGCAGCGCGTTCGGCGGCGGCGCGTTCTTGCGCGGCGCGCTCCGCGGCGGCGGCTCGTTCCGCAGCGGCACGTTCTTGCGCGGCTCGTTCTTGCGCAGCGCGCTCGGCCGCGGCGCGCTCTTGCGCGGCACGCTCCTGCGCGGCACGCTCCTGCGCGGCGCGCTGTTCGGCGGCCGCGCGCTCGGCGGCGGCGCGTTCTTGGGCCGCGCGCTCTTGCGCAGCGCGGGCTTCGGTCGCGGCGCGCGTGTTCGCTTCTTCGGCGTCCGGTCGCGAGACCTCTTCGGGCCGGCGCGCAGGCTTCGGTCGTGGCTCGGCGGACGCGCCAGCGCCCGGCGGTGAGACCGGCGGCGAGAGCGTTTGCAGAGTCGGCTCGTCGTCGTCGTCCCACTCGTCTTCCGACGACGGAGGTGCAGGCACCGCAGCGGGCTGCGCGCCAACCGATCCGGTCGCGCCCGGTGGTTGACCCGCGGCAGGTCGCGGCTGCGGTTGCGGCGCGACTTGCGTCGCGGAGACCGGCGCCGCTGGCGCGCTCGCGGCCGTCGCGGCGGCGGCGGATGCGGCAGGAGGCGGATTCGGAGTCGAGCCGCTCGGGCTCGCGGCGCCCGCCGTGACGCTCTTGATGACTTGCGGCTGGATCTGACCTTGCGGCTTCGCTGCCTGAATCGCCGATGCCGACGAGGCGCCCGAGGTCGCCGCCGACGCGGGCGTCGCGGCCGGACCGCTGCTGCTCGCGGGCTGCGCCGCGCGCGCTTGCGTCGACGTAGGCTGCGCGGGTTGAGCGACGGGTTGCTGCGCGCTGCTCGCCGGCTTCGTGCCGACCGGCTGCGGCGAGGGTGTCGGCGCGGGGACCGCCTTGTCCGTACGGCTCTCTTGCGTTCGACCGAGCGCCGCGGCTGGACGTTGGGGCGTCTGCTGCGCGGCGGTGGGTGACGCCTGCGTCTGCGCCGAGCTCGCGGCGGCGGCTTGCTGCTGCGCCTTGTCCGCCGAGCGCTGCCCGCCGGCGCTCTGCTGCGTCGTGGCGACAGGCGAACGCATCGCCGCGGTCGAGGCGCCAGCCCCTTCCCGCTTCGCGACCGTGAAGCGCGCCTGGACGATTTCTTTGCGCATGATCGCGGCGACCGCGATCACACCGACGCCGTCGAGCCGCGTGGTCCACTGCACCGGCTTGTCGCTGAGCGAGTCGACGTAGCGACTCCCGCCCATCGTGACGAGCATCTGCATCAGCCGCTCGGTGCTTGGAGCTTCGTCGTCGACTGGCTCGAACTTGCCGCCGATGTTGACGCTCGGCAGCCGATTCGTCACGAGCCCGAACTCCAGCACCTCGGGACGGGCGAGGTTCTTGAGAAGCTCCTCGATCGTTTTCATCGACTCGTGGTCACGCCCATGAATTGGTGTGGCAACGCCATTTGCCAGAGTACACGAGCCTGAAGACCAAGGGTTATTTCGTCGCTCCTCTTGGTCGATCTTTGCTCGGGCAGCGGTCCCCCACGACACACGCCATCCTTAATGAAGCCCGCGCCTGGATCGGCTGGGGCTCAGGGTTTCCCTTCGGAGGCTCTGCGACCTCGGAATTTCAGCCTCGCCGCGTGTGACGCGCAGAATCGGCGAGTCGCGCCAAGCGAGAACCCGGAGCGGACCTGTACAAAAAGCCAACAGGACGACGCCACGCGCTCGAACGCAAAACGGGCAGCCCTCCGTGCGCAGGGCTGCCCGAAACGTGAAATTCGCGGTACGCGAGGCTTTGGCTTGCGGTCAGCGGCGGAACGGCTTGTGGCCGGCGTACACCGCGCCCGCGCCAAGCTCGAAGCCGATGCGGAGGAGCTGGTTGTACTTCGCGACGCGATCGCTTCGCGAGAGGCTGCCTGTCTTGATCTGACCGGCGTTCGTCGCGACGGCGAGGTCGGCGATGAACGTGTCCTCGGTCTCGCCAGAGCGGTGGCTGATGATGCTCCGGTAGCCGGCCTCTTGCGCCATGCGGATCGTGTCGAACGTCTCGCTGACGCTGCCGATCTGATTGAGCTTCACGAGGATCGAGTTCGCGAAGCCGCCTTCGATGCCGCGCTTGAGGCGCTCGACGTTGGTGACGAAGAGGTCGTCGCCGACGAGCTGCACCTTCTTGCCAAGCTTGTCGGTGATGAGCTTCCACGTCTCCCAGTCGTCCTCGGCGCAGCCGTCCTCAATCGAGATGAGGGGATACGTCGACGAGAGCTTCTCGTAGATCGCCACGAGCTCGGGACCCGTCACCTGCTTCTTGTCGAACGTGTACTTCTTCGACGACTTGTCGAAGAACTCGCTCGCCGCGCAGTCGAGCGCGAGGAAGAAGTCCTTGCCCGGCTTGTAGCCGGCGCTCTCGATCGCGGCCATCAGCGCTTGGATCGCCGCTTCGTTCGACTCGAGGCGCGGGGCGAAGCCGCCTTCGTCACCGACCGCGGTGACCATGCCCTTGTCCTTGAGGTTCTTCTTGAGCGCGGCGAAGACCTCGGCGCCCGCGCGGAGCGCGTTCGGGAAATCTTCGAGGCCGGCGGGGACGATCATGAACTCTTGGATCTCGAGCCCGTTGTCCGCGTGCGTTCCGCCGTTGAGGACGTTCATGAGCGGCGTCGGGAGGACGCGCGCGTTCGCGCCGCCGAGATAGCGCCAGAGCGGGAGACCGACGACGTCGGCGGCTGCACGTGCGACCGCCATCGAGACGCCGAGGATCGCGTTCGCGCCGAGCTTCGACTTGTTGGGCGTGCCGTCCGCCTCGAGGAGGACCTTGTCGACCTCGGCCTGATCGAGCGCGTCGATGCCGATGATGGACGGGCCGAGCGTCTGGTTGACGTTGTCGACCGCCTTGAGCACGCCCTTGCCACCGAAGCGCTTCTTGTCGCCGTCGCGAAGCTCGATCGCCTCGTGCTCACCGGTCGACGCTCCGCTCGGGACCGCCGCGCGACCGCGACCACTCGCGGTTTGCACTTCGACTTCGACCGTCGGGTTGCCTCGTGAATCGAGGATCTCGTGCGCCCTGACTGCGGTGATCTCGCTCATTGCCGGGTTCTCCTTTTGGCTGTTTGGAGAGCGTTCTAGTCCATCGCCTGCCAGAAGTCGCGGACTGCATCGAGCGAGCGAACCCGCCGCGCGGGGGGCAGGCTCTCGAGCAGGGCACGGCCATATCCGCGCTTCGTGGCGCGGCGATCGAGCAGCGCCACGATGCCCGCGTCTTTTTGCGTCCGGATGAGCCTGCCAAAGCCTTGTTTCAGCGTGATCGCGGCGGAGGGCACCGAATATTGCGTGAAGGAGTTGCCGCCCTCCGCCTCGATTTTCGCAGATCTTGCGGCCACGACCGGGTCGCTCGGCACCGCGAAGGGGATCTTGTCGATGACGACGAGGCGAAGCGCGTGCCCAGGGACGTCGACGCCTTCCCAGAAGCTCATCGTGGCGACGAGGATCGCGTCGCCTGCTTCGCGGAAGCGATCGAGCAGCACGTGCTTCGGCGCTTCGCCCTGCATGAGGAGAGCGCCATGACGCCCTGGCTCGCGAAGGAGCGCGCCGTGGATCGATCGCATCGATCGGATCGACGTGCAGAGGACGAAGGCTCCTCCGCCGGTGATCTCCGCGAGCTCTCGCGCGCGATGCGCGCACGCCTCTTCGAAGCCGGCGGCGCTCGGCTCCGGCAAGTCTTCGGCGATGTAGAGCGCGGCGCGTGAGGCGAAGTCGAAGGGAGACGGGACGACGAGCTCCTCGGTGTCCGGGCCGAGGCGCGCGCCGAGCCGGCTTCGCGCGAAGTGGAAGCTCGGTCCAGAATGCGTGGACGTCGCGAGCGTAGCGCTCGTGCAGATGACGCTCGCGACGCGCTCGAACAGCCGCTCGTGGAGGAGCGGCGCGAGATCGACCGGAGAGGCGCCGAGCGAGACCGCGTGAGACGCGCGCCCGTGCGTGGTCTTTCCGTTGCCTTGGATCCACGTGATCCCGCCCTGAAAGCCTTCGATCGCGCGCGCCATCAAGAGCTCGTGCTGCGGATGCCGCCACGACTGCGACATCGGCATGCTCCGCGGCCCGCTGCTCGTCGGCGGCGCGTCGAAGTCGCTCGCCTCGGCGTACTCCTCGTCGGGCTCCCAGTGACGCTCCCGCGGCGGCTTCGGGCGCTCCTCCGACGAGCTCGCGTGCACGCGCGCCAGATCGGTACGCAGATCCCCTGCGCGCCGCGCGATCATCGCCATCGCGTCGTTCTCGTCGAACGCGAGCGCCATCGCGGTCAGCGCTTGCAGCGACGCGTCGAACCTCCCTGTCGCGTCGCGACGTGCGGGCGTCCATTCGTCGGCGGACAAGAGACGCCTGCCGCCATCCTTGTCGTGATCCCTCGACTGCGGGATCGCCTGCCATGCCTTGAAGAAGGCGTGGCTCGCCGCCTCGACGTCGTCGAGGATGCGCATCGACGCCGAGTCGAGGATGCGTGCGCTGACGACGGCATGGCGCGCATCGCGGACGAGCCGCTCGGACCGCGCGTTCGAGACGCGCACGCCGAAGAAGTCCGTCGCGACGCCCTCGATCTGGTGCGCCTCGTCGAAGATCACCGCGTCGTAGGGCGGGATCGCGCCGCCATAGCCGCCGGTGCGTCCTGTCTTGAGCGCGAGGTCGGCGAAGAAGAGGTGGTGATTGACGACGATGATCTGCGCGTCCTCGGCGTCGCGTCGCATCTTCGTGACGAAGCACTCGTCGAAATACTTGCATCCTGCACCGATTCGCGTCTCCGTGCCGGACTGCACGTCGCGCCAGGCGGCGGCCGACTCGGCGAGCATCTCGAGCTCGGTGCGGTCACCGCGCTTCGTCTCTTGCGCCCACCGCTCGATCCGCACGAGGTCGGCGTTCACCGGCTCGCCGCTCCGCATCCGCTCGTAAAACCGCCGCTTACAAAGGTAGTTCGATAGGCCCTTCATCAGCGCGGCCCGGAGCTCGACGCCGTGCTCGGCGAGGACGCTCCGGACGAACGGGATGTCCTTCTCGAAGATCTGCTCCTGGAGCGCGTGGGTGGCGGTCGAGATCACGACCTTGCGCCCAGAGAGAACGGCCGGGACGAGGTAGGCAAACGTCTTTCCGGTGCCGGTGCCGGCCTCGACGAAGAGATGAGCGTCACGGCTGAGCGCCCGATGAACGGCCCGGGCCATCTCGAGCTGGCCATCCCTCTGCTCGTAGCCCGCCAGACGTTTCGCGAGCGGGGAGCTCGGCCCGAGGACGTCGTCGACGGTCAGCTCGTCGCGGCCCTTGGAGGGTCTGGGCCCATCGTGATCGCGCTGCGGCTCGTGCAGCTCCGGCCCGATCGCAGGTTCATCCTCCTCCGTCACGGCCTCCTTTCCTAGCCAACTTGGTGGGCCGCGTCGAGACAGCCGACCTGGTCGCCTGGGCTGGCGCAAACGGCGGAGCTGCCAGGACTTTCTCACCTTCGCGCGGATGCCGTACGATCCGCTCCGTGAGTCGGCGAAGCGGCAACGGCGGAAGAGGCAACGGCGGATCGTCGTCGTCGCACGCGCCTGCCCTCGCGGCGAGCGTCACGACGACGTCGGAGTCCGAGCCGGAGATCGATCGCGAGGGCTCCGCCGGTGCCGTCGCGCTTCGCCTCGCGATCGGGAAAGATGGGCTCGGGATCGAGCTCGCGCGACGGGCCACGTTCGAGTGCCTCGACGTCGTCGAGCTCGTCGTCCGCTTGCCGCACGTGCGCTTCCCGTTCGACGTCACCGGAGGCGTCGCGCGCTTCCGCCATCGGCGTGGTGAGCTCGAGCGAATCGGGATCGAGATCGACGCGCGCCGCCTCGCGCGCTGGGCCGAGCCACGCCTCCGCGGTCTGCTCGGCACCGCGCCGTGCTCCGTGACGGTCGCGCCGCGCGCGTTCGGCGCGACGATCACGCTCGTGTCGTCGTCGCCGTCGACCTCCATCGTGACCGTGCTCGCGTTCGAGGTCGCGGTGGTCGGCGCTCCGGAGCTCACGCTCGTCGCGCACACCGCGCGCGGCGCCAATCTCCCTGCGCCGGCGACGCAGCTCGCGATGCGTGTACTCTCCACGCTTCTCGGTGACGCGGTCACGAAGCGTGAAGGCGCGCGTTTCGTGCTCAGCCGCGCCGCCGATCGCCTTGGTCGTGTGCTCCTCCCCGACGCGGGCGTTCGAGCGCCGGGCGGGGCGGACGTGATGCTCTCGGGATCGGGAGAGAGCGACGGCGTGCTGTTCGTCGCGTTCCAGCGAACGCCGGTGGCCCCGCCGATCCCGCAAGCGGCGACGCTCGCCAACGAAGCCGCGCTGCTCACGAGAGCCGCCGACGACGCTCGCTTCGCGGGCGATCTCGAGCGTGCACGCCACCTCGACATCGCGACGCTCGAGCGCGCGCCACGTCACGCCGAGATCGCGCGACGCATCGCCGAGGTGGACGCGCACGTCGGAGGGCGAGCCGAGGCCGCCATCGCGACGCTGCGCTCGTCCGACCGCACGCCGTATCTCGGTCGCCTGCTCGGCGATCTGCTCGTCGAGGCGGGCGACGTGCCCGGCGCGATCGCGGCGCTCCTCCGTGAAGGCGAGCGTGATCCGTCGCCCGCCGTCTCGGCGCTCGCGTACGCGCGCGCGGCGTCGCTCGCGACCGATCCCACCGACGCGCTCATGTGGCTCGACTCCGCGATCTCGCGCGCGCCGACGCTCGCCGAGATCCGCTGGGACCGCGCGGCGAGGCGGCTCGCGCAGGGTCGTTTGCTCGACGCGCGGGCCGATTTTCAGGAGCTCGAGGCGCTCGCGCGAGGTCCACGCGACCGATGGGAGGCGCTGCGTCGCGCGGCGCACATCCATCGCGAGCGGGGTCTCGGCGCCGAGGCGGCGACGTTGTACGAGCGCGCGCTCCTTTATCGGCCGGAGGATCCGGAGGCGATCGCAGGCCTCGGCGTTTCGATCGCCGGTGAAGGACGCGCGGCGCGCGGCGCGACGTTGCTCGCGCGTGCGATCGAGATCGCGGGCGCGCAAACGCCTCCCCTTCCGACCTCGTGGATGGAGCTCGATCTCGCGCGCGTGCTCGGTGATCACCTGGGCGATCGTCCGGCAGCGGTGGCGCGGCTTCGCGCGATCGCCGACGACACCCCGGAGGCGATCGAGGCGCGTGGCCTCGAAGGTCGCTATCGCTCGGCGCTCGGCGACATCGCAGGGGCGTCGCTCGCCTACGCGCGCCTCCGCGAGCGCGCCGGACGTGAGGCGTCCGCCGTCTCGTGGCTCGAGGAAGCCGCGCGCTTCGAAGAGTCGCGAAATGAGCTGCAGCTCGCGCGCGCGCACCTCGCCGCCGCGATGGCGGTCGCGCCGAAGGACTCCGCGATCGAGCATGCCTACCGGACGATCTCCGAGAAGCTCGCGCGCGCACACGGCGCGAAGGCCGCGGCCGCGCCATCACCGTCGGTGCAGATCGAGGTGAAGAGCGACCCGCAGGCCCGCGACCGCGTCACGCTCGCGGCCCCACCCGAGCCGCTCGAAGTGCGAGAGCGCGTCACGCTCGCCGCGCCGCCGTCGACCGCGACCGTCGAGGTGGTGGAAGAGGCCGCGCCTTCACCCGAAGAAGACGAGGCGCGGATCGAAGCGCTCACGCGCACGCTGCAGGGCGATCCGACGAACGACGCGGTCGTCGACGAGCTCGTCGTCCGCCTCACGCGCCTCGGTCGAAGCATGGAGCTCCTCGCGCTCCTCTCGGCACGCATCGAAGATGCTCCTGCCGAGCGCCGCGCCGAGCTCTTGCCTCGTCACCGTGAGGTGCTCGAGAACCTCGAGCGCGAGGCGCGCGCCGCGGGTCGCGACGGCGAGGCGGATCTCTTCAAGATGGCGCGCGAAGCCGCCGACCTCTGAGCGCCGTGATCGTGAGAATCAGGTCTGCAGCGAGGCTTTGACGTCTTCGAGCGCGCTGTCGACGGCGTTGTCGCCGAGCTTGCACGCCGACGCGATCTTGCCGAGGACCGAGCGCTCGACGTCGCTCACGTCGTCGCTCACCTGCGCGATGAGCGCGGCGATGCGAAGGACCTCGCGGCCCTGCTCCTCGCGCGAGATGCCCTCGGCGAGGCGTTCGATGCGTCGATCGAGGCCGTCCTCTTGGAGCTGATCGGAGAGATCCGCGACGAGGTCGGCGACGTGGCTTGGGGGGACAGCGCCGCCGCAGGCCGCGGTGACGATGCGCTCGAAGGTGCTCCGCTCCTCTTCGTCGAACACACCATCGGCGGTGGCGACGAGGTAGGCGCCTTCGATGATGCTCTCGAAGAGCGCAGCCGCGAACGGATCGAAGCCGGTGGGCACCGTCGACTCGTCTGTGGGCCTCGAGCCGTACGACGCGGCGGCGAGCATCAGGATCGATCGATCGCTCGAGGATGGTGCCTCGTCGCGCGATTTGGGAGTGCGCGCCACTTTGGCGAGGAGGTTGATTCGGTCGTCGATCTGCATTGGCAGGAAGTGAGGTCCCGCGTTCGCGGGGGTGCGGGACATCGCTATCGGCAGCATACCGTTCAGCGGGGCTGTTGGGCGAGAAGGATCTCCACGAACCCCTTCGGGTCCGTCATCGCCGTGCCAATCTCGAGCGGTTTTGCCGAGGGATCCGAAGCGGGAGCCGCAAAGATTCGGACGATCGCACGGACGATGGGATTTCCGGTCGAGCCTGGATCTCGCAGCTCAAAAGAGAGGGGCGTGGGCGCCGGAACGCGGATGTCGGGCAGATCGGTAGCCTTCGCCGGGATGTCCGAGCGGGTCACGAGCCAGGGAAATCCGGTCCCGGCCTTCGGCATGACCGTGAGCACGTAAGGTCCCGGATCGAGCTCCATCGAGAAGCGCCCATCAGAGCCTGTCTTCGTCCGCGCAGGGCGTGGAGATGCCATTGTCGTGCCAAGCGGCGACTCGCCAGGCTCCGCGAGGACGTCGGCGTCCGCGAGTGGACGCTCGTCGGTGAGGAGCGCCCTGCCCGTCACGACCGTGCGCACCGGCGGGCGGAGCGTGAGCGTCGTCGGACCGCTCTCGATCGTCACGAGCTGACTCTGCCGCGCGAAGCCCGTGCCTTCGGCGGGCGAGACGATCGCGCGGTACGTGCCCGGCGGCAGCAACGTCGAGAAGCGCCCGCGGTCGTCGGTGGAGACGCTCGTCTCGTAGCGAAGGAGCGCCGGGTTGCCGCCGAGCCCCTTCAACACCTCACTCGTGAACGAGATCGTGGCGGGGTACCCGAGGAGTGTCTCGTCGGGCGCCCCCGTGCTCGGCACCGCGACGACGCCGGTGACGGCCGCAGGCGGCGGGATCGGCGGGTAGTCGAAGACGCGACCGAGGACGGCGTTCGTCACGTAGCGAGGCACCGCGACGTAGCTCGCGGGCGGCGCGACGACCGCGTCGACATCGTCACGAAGACCACCGCCTGGCGCGCTCTCTCCCGACGTGTCGAGGCGAACCGTCGCGGTCTTTCCCGAGAGTGTGCGCAGCGTCGAGATCCGCCTCCCGGTCGCGTGGTCCGCGAGCCACACGCGAAAGCCATCGAGGCCATCCTCACGGCTCACCTTCACGACGCGCGTGTCGCTGACGACGTCATCGATCGGCGTCTTCGTGCTCCCGAGCTCGAACTTGTCGATGTACTCGGACACGTTGATGAGCTGCGCGGGCGTCCCGGTGTCGACGAGCGACCCAGCAAAGCTCGGCGGAAAGAACGCGTCGAATGGCGGCTGCGGGAAGAGCACGCGCGCATAGCGGCCTGGCGGCACGACGCGCGCGAACTGGATCGGCACACCCGCCGTCGCGTCGATGCGACTCGAAGAGACGAACGTCTTGTCGAGCGGCAGCTGCGGATACGCCTCGGCGACGCATGGGGTTGGCGCCGCGGGATCCTGCGAGCATTGCGTGTTCGGGGCGACCGGCGCGTACTCCGCGCGGACCGGGATCGAGGTCCCTTCCTCGAGGGGATATCCTGCGGCGATCGACGCTTGCTTCGTCACCGTGTAGTAGCCGGTGACATTTGGAAGGCTCGGCAGAAGGAGACACGTCGGTGGCAGGCACTGTTTTCTCGAAGACTCGGGCACCTTCGTGAACAGATCGCTCTTGAGCACGAACGTGATGCCTCCCGCGAAGATCGACGTCTCGGGCACGTGCACGACGATGAAGAATGGAAACTCGGGACGGCCGGGGATCTCGCAGCGTTCGGCGCTTTGGGGGATCCCCTGGCGGGTCGTGCATCTTGCACGCACCCTTGCGCCGGGCTCGTAGGCTTCGCACGCGTTGGCCGCGCACGTGTTCACCGGCGCCTCGGTGAGCGGCCGGCCAACGATCGGCTCGCACGAAGGCATCATCGCGAGCGCGATCGAACCGACGAACGCAGCCGAAATGTACGCGGCGCGGCTCATCGGCATCCTCACCGCACGTTGCCATCCGACGTCGCGTCGAGGTCGATCGGAGAGAGCCCAGCGTCGAGGACAGGACAGCCGGCGAGATCGCCGGACGGGCTGTAAAACCAGCTGACGATATCGCCGCCTGGCTCGTCGGGGGTGTGCGCGCTCTTCGGATCGCGGGTGTTGAGGTTGAGCGCGACGACGACCTCGACGACGTGGCACCGATCGAGCGCGGCGGGCTTGCCGATCGGGATCTCGAGCAGGCGGACGCGACCTTGCGTCGTCGTCGGCTCGAAGCTGCTCTGCGTCGGCAACCCATCGAGCCCGAAGCCCGTGTCGGGGTTGTAGTCGACGAACGCGCTCCACCAGATCGTCGATCGCGGATCAGAGAGCTCCACCGGGACGATGAAGCGATCCGGCCAGGTGCCGATCACGGCAGAGGCCGAAGGGACGACCGACGCGCGCAGGATTGTGGGTCGTGACTCCGGCAGCCGCGGCAAATCGCTCGGTGGGTCGGCGACGATGCACGCCGCGTGGATGCCGATGGCGCCCGCGATGAGCGACAGGATCACGAACCCACGAAGATGGCCGCGAAGAGACGAAGACATCATCACACCGGCGGGAGCCTCCCGGAGGCGAGGCGCTGTGATGCCGGTGTGGGCAAATGCCAGCGCGCGTCTGCGTATTCAGGGCGAACCGCGAGGCGCAAGAGATCCGCGAGCGACGGGAGCTGTGCACACAGCCGCTCGAGGCCGCCCGGACGCTCGAGGTCAGCCGCGTCCGACTGCGGGAAATCGGCGATCACGGTGCGCGCCGCGTGCGCGAAGTCGCCGGTGAGGAACATGCCGACGCGGCGACCGCTCTGCCGCGCGCGCTCGAGGACCAAGTCGAACGGCGTGGCGTCGGAGGTCTGGAGCAGCTCCTTCAGCTTTCGCTGCGTGCGCTGCGCGATCGTCTGCCAGAGCATGTCGGCGAGCTGAGCGTCTTTGCGGTCGACCGTGACGAGGCCTGGCGGACCGAACGCACCGAGGATGACCGACCACAGCGATCGCGCCTCGGCCTGCGGGAGGCCAAGGACGAGCGCGTTCTGCGGGAGCACGCACGACAGCGCTTGCCCGAGCGTCCACCGGAGATCGGCGCTGTCTTCACGTGCGTCGCCGGCGAGGATCGCCGCGGGCGTGGTGAGGAGCGCGACCGACAAAGTGAGCGGCGTCCCTTCTTCTTCGAACGGAAGCTCACCGCCCTTCTTTGGCTTGCCGAGGTTCGTCGTGTGCTTGTGAAACAGCGCGAAGCGCGGCGTGTCGAGCAGACGAAGCGCCGCTTCGTAGAGGCGCGAGAGCGCCGAGGTGGGCCCCGGCACGACGCGCTCGAGCCCGGTCATGCCGGCCGCGGCAGGGGATTTCGCGAACACGGCCGGCGCGCCTTCCCACACGACGCCGAATGCTTCGCCGGCGGGCTCGTGCGAGTGACGTGTGAGGAGCGTGAGGATGCCTGGCTGGGAGGCTTGCGCCGTCAGCGGCGGCGGCGCAAGCGGCCCTGTCACCTTGTCGAACGCGCGAAGGACGTGGTCGATCGCACGCACGTAGTTCGTGTTCTGATCGGCCTTCGCCGCGTCACGAAGCGCCATCAAGCGCGCTGTGTTGCCGGGGTTCAGCTCGACCGCTTGCCGGCGCACCTTGATCAAGGCGGCGCGCCGCGCAGGCTCGTCTTTCAGGAGCGAGTCGAGGAGGTCGGCCGCGTCGATCGATCCTTCCCGGAGCGCCTCGGTCAAGAGCCGCTCGGCCTCTTCGCGCGATCCGTGGACGAGCCTCGCCTTCGCCTTGGCGACCTTGCCTGCCGGGGTCGTCGGGATCTCCGACGCCGCGCGCGCCGGCTCGCTCGCCATGCGCGTCGTGTCCGGCGGCGGCTGCGGATCGGCCGACGCAGGGGCGGCCGCCGGCTCCTTCGCTTCGTCTCTCTCTTCTTTTGCGTCCTTCTTCTCTTCCGCAGGCGACTCGGCGACCGGCGGCGGCCGCTCGGATCCCAACGGAGGATGGCGCACGGACATGATCGGCGCCTCCTCTTGGGTGATGAGGAGCGGCGGCGGCGCGGGCGGGATCATCGGCAGCCCCGGGACCTCGGGGCTCATTTTTGCGGGCTCGGGCTCCGCCGCGCGCAGACCCTCGGACGACAGCTTTCGCGTCGGCATGTCACGCGGATGGATCTCCTTCGTCTCCACCTCACGCTGCGAGTCGGGTGCGGCGGACGACGCCCGGCGAAGCTCCGCGGTCGTCATCTCCTTCGTCGGCTCGTCCTCGGCGAGGATCGTCTGCTCGACGCGCGTCGGCGCCTCCTCGGCGAAGTCGGGGGACGCTTCGGCCTCGGTCGGCGGCGCGCTCGAGATCGTGGCCGACGCCGGAAGCGGCGGCGGGCGCGAGCGCTGCGTGGTGCTCCCCGGGAGCGGCGGCGGCGTGACCGCGCGCTGGGAGCCCGAGGTCGTGCGGATCGTGTCCGTGCTGAGCCGCACCGCCTGCATGTTCGCTTGCGAGGGCGATCGGCTGCGGAACTGGTCGAGCTCGCTCTTCAGCCCCGCGCCGACCTCCGGCGTCGCGTGCTCGATCGCCTCACGCATCGTGCGATCGCCTTCGAGGCGCTCCGACGGATTCGTCGAGACGAGGAGCGCACGCGCGAGCTCGGCGAGGATCTCCGCGCGCTCGGGACCGGCCAGCCCTTCGGCGAGCCCGCGAAGGACACTGCGTGCTTTGACGGTGTCGTCGCGCGACAGAGCGACGCGCGCCACGCGGCGAAGCGCCCCCATGCGCGTCTCGGGATCCTTCGCCGCCTCGTTCAAGAAGCGCTGCGTCGACGGGACGTCACCCGCGAGCGACGCGCTCTCGGCGGCGGCCATCGCGACGCGTCCCGGACGGCGGAGACCGAGGAGGTTTCCATAGACCGCCTCGGTGTAGAACCGATAGGCCTCGTCGTGACGGTTGTCTCTCGCCGCGCGCTCCGCGAGGCCGAGCGCGATGAGCGGCTGCACGCCGACGGCGGCGAGGCACTTGCGGAGCGTCGCCTCCCCTGCCCCTGCCTTCTCGGGATGGTGCTTCGCGATGACGTCTTCGGCCTCGGCGAGGAGGAACGCGCGAAGCGCGACGTCTTCCGGCTCGAGCGCGGCGGGCGTCGTTCCGAGCGGCGCGCTTGCTTGCAGCGCCTCGGGTGAGATCCGCTCGAGCGACGCGATCGTCGCGAGAGCGTCGTCCTTCGAGCCTGCGCCGCGCAGCCGATACTCGAGGCCGCGCGCGAAGAGCTGGGTCGACGCGGCGTCGGGCGCGAGGCGCGCCGCTTCACGTGCACGCGCGAGCGACGCCTCGCTGTCGCCCGAACGCGCCGCCGCCTGGGCGGCCTCGACGAGCATCTCGCTTCGCACGCGTGGCTCGTCGACGGAGACGTGCGCGAGATCGACGAGCGCGTTACCGAGCTCCGCTGGATCGGTGAGCGCACGCGCCACTTCGACGCGCACCTCGGCCACCGCGATCGCGGTCGGCGTCTTTGCGCGTAGCTCGTTCACCGCTTTCTGCGCCTTCGCCGCGTCGCCCGCCGCGAGGAATGCGCGCACGCGACGCACACCGAGCGTGACGAGCTCGAGCTCGTCGTGCGTGTTCTGGTAGAGACGGTCGAGCGCCGGCAGCGCTTTTTGTGGCTCTCCCGAGCGCTCGTAGAGATCGGCGAGCCAGCGGAGCGCGCTCGGGTGGTTCGGGCTCTCGGCCAGCACGGCCTCGAGCTCGGCGGAGGCATCTTCGAGCCGCGTGAGGCGTTGCTCGAGGATCGCCGCGCGGCGCAGTCGCACCGCGCGAAGCTTGTCCTTGTCTTCGCTCGACGTGCTCTTCGACAGGCGCGACGCGCGCTCGGCGAGATGCTCGGCGAGATCGTCGTAGCTCCCGCGCGCGACGAGGAGCGCCTCGATCGCGACGTCGGCCTCGGAGTCGTTCGGGTCGACGGTGAGCACCTCACGCCACGCGGCCTCGGCTGCCGCGAGCGAGCCGCGCGCGCCTTCGGCACGCGCGAGGCGCTTCAGGACGGATCGCTGCTCGTCGCGGTCGTCGTCCTTGCGGGCGATCTCGGCGAGGTGCTGGAGCGCGTCGACGCGGATGTGCTCGCGTCCCGCGGCCTCGGCGACGGTCTCGACCGCCGACCATCGCGCCGCGGTGGGCTCCTCCGATGCGGCCTGGAGAAGCGCGTCGGCCGCGCCCGCGACGTCACCGCGCTCCTCACGGATGCGCGCGAGCTCCGCCCAGCGAACGGCGCGCTCGGGCTTTGGCATGTCGGTTCGCGCGAGCTCACGAAGGACCGCGTCTTCGCCGCGGCCTGCCGCGACGAGCGCCTCGTTCAGCTCACGCGCGACGTCGGGTCGTTGCTCCGGCGTCGCGATCTCCGTCGCGCGCTCGAGCATCTTCACCGCGTCGGTCGCGTCACCGTCTTCGATCGCCTTCTTCGCGCTCGCGCGGAGCGCCTCGGTCCTGCGGAACGCGCCGACCTTCTTCGAGAGGCGCTCCATCAAGATCGCATCGCCGTGCATGCTGACGGCTTCGTCGGCCTCGACGACGATCGCGTCGTCGTCGGACTCTTTCTCCGCCGCGCGCACGAGCACCTTGGCTCGTCGCTCGGCGTCGCCCATCTCCTTCGAGATCGATCCGACGAGCCGGAGGAGCGCATGCCCGACGTTCGAGTAGGGCTTCTCCACCTCCGCCATCACGCGCGTGAGCGACTCGGCCGCGCCGGACGCGCGCGCGAACATGTGCGCGTACGGGATGAGCTTCGCGTACTCGTCGACGTCGGCGTCCG
The DNA here is from genome assembly GCA_044227045.1 of Labilithrix sp. Taxonomy (GTDB): domain Bacteria; phylum Myxococcota_A; class Polyangia; order Polyangiales; family Polyangiaceae; genus Labilithrix. The sequence continues at coordinate 64,857 of JBGAFW010000038.1, read as the reverse complement.
CGCTGATCGCACGCTCGAGCGCACGCCATCCCCATTCACCGTCGGTGAAGAGGTCGAGCGCCATCTCGACGAACGTGATCGCGATGCGCGCGCCGTCTGGGCCTTCGAGCCCTTTCGCGAGCTGATCGCTCGCGCGCTCGAGCCGGAGCGCGACCGCCGCGGCGTCGTCGGGCGCCAGCGAGATGATCTCGCGCGCCGCGACGGACAGCATCGACAAGGTCGCGGGCGTCGGAACGAGCGCCGTGGCCTTGAGGAGGAGATCCATCTTCTGGCGCGTGCCGTCGAGATCGCGCGACGTCATGTTCGCGGCGCGAAGGAGCCATGCCGCGCGCGTGTGCGTGCTCCGCGACAGCTCGGCGACGTGCTCGACCGTGCGCACGGCCACGCTCTCGCGCTGCGCCTTGGCCGCCGTGCGCTGGAGGAGCGTGAGGGTGGAGCCCTCCGACGGAACGGCGATAAAGGCCTGCGCTGCGTGCTTGAGCGCCATCATCGCGACGCCGCCGGTCTCGAAGAAGCGCGCCGCTCGATGGTGCGCGGCTCGCCGGCCGAAGCGACCGCGCGCACGACGCGCGACCTGATCGTAGACCGCCGACATCTCGGGCACGCGCGCGAGCTCTGCGCAGGCTTGCTCCGCCGTCTCGAGCGCGTCGGCGTGTCCTGGATCGCGCTCGAGGGCGAGCTTCGCGAGGCCAAGCGCTCGCGTGTGTGCGCCGACATCCAGCGCCGCACGCGCGGCCTGCGTCGCGATGACGCCCGAGCGCACGCGATCGCTCTCGCGCTCGACGAGCTCCGAGAGGCAGTCGACCGCGTACTGCGCGTCCGCGAACGAGGCGAGATCGCGCCGTAGCGTCGCGTAGCCATGCACCGAGTCGCAATGCGCGGCGCGAAGCCAGGCCTGCACCGCGCGCGGGCGATCGTCGGCCATGTCCCACAGCGCCGCGCCGAGCTCGCGAAACGTGTCGGCCGCTTGTTGGGTGAGCCCCTGATCGATCCGAAGCTCCGCCAGCGACTCGAGGTACAAGAGCTCCGAGTCGGGCTCTTTCGATCGCGACCCGAGATCTTCGAGGCGCGGCGCATGCGCGTTGAGATCGACGCCTTCGCGTGCCGCGCGGGCATACGCGTGAAGCTCGGCGTCGACGTCACCGAGCTCGCGGTAATACGTCGCGAGGTCGAGCAGGAGCGGACCTCGCTCCGCGGCGGGCGCGCCGGCCGCGATCCACCGCTCCGCGAGCGTCGCGCGGAGACCTGCGTCGCGCGCGACGTCGGCGACCTGCTCGATCGCGCGACGTAGCACGGCGTGTCGTGGACCGAGGACGTCGAGCGATCGACGCGCGATCACCGCCGCGCGTGACGCGTCGAGCGCGCCGAGCGCCTCGAGCGCGGGCGCGATGCGCTCGGCCATCTCTTTGCTCGGCTGCGGCTGGGGAGCGAGCCACGCGAGCGCCTCCGCGAGCGCCTCGGCGTCACCGGCACGCACCGCGCGATCGACGAGCGCCTGCGCGGCGGACGGCTCTCCTGGACGAAGCGCGACGCGCCGGCGCGCCCACGCGACCGCGCCGCGTGGATCGCCCGTCTGCTCGAGCACATCGGCGAGTCGCGAGCACCAGTAGGCGGACGGACCTGCGCCTTCCATCGCCCGCTCGATCGCAGCCTGCGCGACGCGCCCGTCGGCGGCGGTCGAGAGGCGTGCGAGGACGAGGAGCGCGCGGACGTTGCCTGGGTCCGACCGCATCGACTGCTCGGCCGCTCGGCGAGCCGCTTCTCTCTCATTTGTCGGCCGCGGCTCGCTGCCGCTCCCCGCCGCGGCCTCCGCGTCTCCGGCATCGGCGAGCACCTCGGCGGCGACGGCCGCGATCGTCGCGGTCACCTGCATGCCACACGCAGGCGCGGCGGCGGCCATCGCGCGACCACGCGCGCGTTCGTCGCCTGCGGCCGCGGCGGTGACCCATGCGACCGAGCACGTCCACCGCATCGCGGACTCTTCTGCGAAGACACGCGCGGCCTCGGAGGCGCCTTTCATGTCGCCGAGTCGGCGAAGGGCGCTCACGAGCACGCCGCGAACGCGAACGTTCGGCCCGCGCGTGTCGAGTCGATGACGTGCGAGCTTGACGATGCCTTCGAAGTTGCCGACGCGCTCTGCGACGCGAATCGCTTCGGCGAACACCTCGTCGTGCGACGAGACGGGGGCATCGGAGGAGTCGGGCGGCGCCGCTTCGGCCAGCTCGAGCAGCGCATTCGAGAGGTCCACCGACGCGTCGGGCAGGCTCCGCAGCAGGCGCGAGACGTGCTCGAGCGCGGCGCGCCGTTCCTCGGGCTTGCCCTCACCGACCTCATCGAGCCGGCGCTTGGCGGCGGCGAGCTCCTCTTCGTGACGCTTCACCGCGCCTTCGAGCCGGCCCGAAGCGGCGCGTGCGCGCTCGTCGTTCGGATCGAGATCGGCCATGACGCGATACGCCCACGCCGCGAGCAGCATGTCGTTGCGCTCCTCGGCGAGCGACGCGAGCTCGTGCGCGGCGAGCAGACGCGACGCAGCCTCGGGCGACGCGCCGTGTGCCTTCGGCGCGCCGAGCGCTGCGCGAACGAGCCCTTCGATCAACCATGCGGTGTCGCCGGTCTTCTGCGCGAGCGATCGGAGCGCATGCATCGCCTCGGTGCTCTCTCCATCGGCCGCGACCGCGCGTGCGAAGCACTCGATCGCGCGATCCGGCGCGGCGAGCGGCCCCGAGAGCAACCTGCCGAGCTCGCCCCAACGCTTCCCTGCCGCCTTGCCTTGCTCCTTCTCGGCGCGAAGCTCGAGGCGAACCGCGAGCGGCTCGTGTGCGCCCGCGCGCGCGAGCAAGTCGTCGAAGACGTTCGCGCCTTCGCCGTCGAAGACGGTGTCGAGGCGTTCGTCGAGGCCGGCGCCGAGCGCGCGGCCGAGGTGCCCGCCTTCGAGCGCCATCGCGCGACGTCGTGCATGGACCTCCGCTGCGCCGTGCTCTTCGTGCGCCTTGGCGTCCGTACGCGCAGCCAGCGCGTTCGCGTGGGCGCGATGGACCTGGTCGGCGGCGTCTTCACGCTCACGAACCGTGTACGCGCCCATCAGGGCCGCGACCGCGAGCGGGCTCGACGGATCGAGCTCGAAGGCGCGGAGCAGGTTCTCGATCTCTCCATCGGCGTCACGGGCCGCCGCGCGACGGCGAGCCGCGCGCACGTACGCTTCGGCGCCTGCGCGAGGTCCTGGAAACCCGTCGACGTCGTCGAGGTGCGAGCCACCTCCGTGCGTCGCCGCCGCCCACGCCGCGACCGCGCCGAGAAGCTCGAGCGGCAGGGCATCCGAGTCATCGACCTCGGCGGCCTCGGACAGCGCTTCTTGCGCGCCGACCGCGTCGCCCGCGCGCGCGTGAAGGACGCCGATCCGTACGAGGATCTGGGCGGCGTTCGTCGCGTCGCTGGTCACGAGCTTTCGGAGCTCCGAGGCGGCGAGCCCCGGCTCTCCTAGCCCCTCGAGCCATCCGGCGAGCGCGTGACGCACGCTCGGATCGTCTTGCGACGCGAGGGTGCGAAACGCGAGCTCGACGGCGAAGTCGATCTCGGCGTCGCGCGAGGCGAGGATCTCGGCGAGCTTCTGCGCGGCGGAGCGCTCTTCGGCGGGATCGCCCAACGCACGCGCGAGCTCGACACGGGCGCGAAGCTGCGCCTCCTCGGCGACGACGCCCTTGCGCCGTGTAGGCTCCTTGGCCGGCCTTGATCCGCGCGCGCGAGGAGGCTTCGTCGCGCCGATCGCGACGCCATTTCCGTTTCCATTTCCGTTTCCGGTGCCGTTCGTGCTGGACACGGTCATGCCCCTCTCGATCTCAATCCGTTCCCGCTGCTGCGCGACTCGCGCCGATGCTCGTCACTCACCTGACCCAAAGCGCATAAGGAAGTGCCGCCAGCGCATGCTCACCCTCGGCGAGCGGCGCGAAGCTCGTGACGAACGGAATGACGTCGGGCGCGACGCGCTCGACGATCGTGAGCGGTGAGGCCTCCTCGCGAACGCGCGCGGAGGCTTGCTCGTCGGCCGAGCTCGGGTCGAGCGAGTCGAAGAGCCCGCTCTTGCCCGAGATCACCGCGACGTGCGCGTTCTCGTTCAGCTTCGCGAGCTCGCGCGCCTTGGCGATCGCGGCGCCGAGGCCGCCGATCTCGTCGACCATGCCGAGGCGCTTGCCTTCGCGCCCGCTGAAGATCTTTCCTTCGGCGTTCGCCGCGACGTCTTCCCGCGTGACCTTGCGCCCGCGCGTGCTTCGTCCCTCGGACACGCGAGAGAGAAAGAGCTCGTAGACGCCGGTCATGCTCTCGAGGACGCGCACCTTCGTCGGCTCGTCCCAGCGAACGAGCGGCGATTCGTATGCCGCGCGCGATCCTGCGCCGGGCTTCTGCGCGTTCGCGGGGAAGGTCTCCGCATGCACGCCCCATCGCTCGAGCGCGTCGCCGAAGCCGATCTTGCCGCCGACGACGCCGATCGATCCGACGATGCTCATCGGCTCGGCGAAGATGTAGTCCGCGCTCGAGGCGAGGTAGTAGCCGCCGCTCGCGGCCATGTCGCCGACGCTGAAGACGAGCGGCTTCTTCTTCCGAAGACGCATCAGGTGGTGCCACATCAGATCGCTCGCGAGCGCCGAGCCGCCAGGCGAGTCGATTCGAATGACGACCGCCTTGACGTCCTCGTCCTTCTCGAGCTTCGTGATCGTCTTGTCGAAGTCCTTCTCGATGATGCCGCCGCGGCCTCCGAGGATCCCGTTGCCACCGGCGGTCATCGAGATGCTGCCGGTCGCGCGGACGAGCGCGACAGGTCCCGCCTGCCCGCTCTCGCCGGCGAGCGCGCGCAAGAGATCGTCGAAGTCGCCGTCCTGCTCCTCGGCGCCGGCGCCGAAGACCGTGCGCTCGCGGACCGCGCTCGTCTCCTTCTTCACCGCGGCGAGCGCCTCGTCGTAGTAGCCAACCTCGTCGATGATGCCGAGCTCTTTGGCGCGCGGCGGCGAGTAGGGTCCGTCCTCGATCACCTCGGCGGTCGCCTTCGCGCGCGCGGCACCGACCGTCTCCACCCACGACGCGCGCATGTCGGTGAGCACGCCCATGAGCGACGCACGCGCCTCGGGCGATGGGCCGTCACGCGTGAGCGGCTCTTCGGCGCCCTTGAATTTGCCGACCTGGAGCATGTCGATCGACAGGTGCATCTCGTCGGCGAGGAAGCGGCGCATGTAGACGATCTGCGCGGCGAGCCCGATCGCGTCGACGCCGCCCGCCGGCGACAGCCAGATCGACGAGCATCCCTTCGTCGCGATCATCAGCGTCGTGTTCGTGAACCCGTCGGCGTGGCAATAGACCTTCTTCTTCGCCTTGAGGCTCGCGAGCATCTCGGCGAGCTCTTGCGATCGCGCAGCGCCGATCGACGCGCTGCCGAGCTTCACCATCACGCCGACGTTGTGCTTGTCGTCCTTCTCGTCGCGAAGCTCGGTGGTGACGCGGAGGATCTCGTCGAAGCTCTTCTTCGGACCTTGGACGCCGAAGAGCCCGCCCTTCTCTTGCTCCGGCACGCCGCCGGTGAGGTCGAGGACGGCGACGGACGGGCCGCTCTTCTTCGGCGGATCGGTCTTCGTCGAGTCGGCGGGCTTCGGGCGCCCTTCGCATCCTGCCACGAGCGGAAGCCCGAGCGCGATCGAGCCCGCGAGCAGCGAGGAGACGAAGCGCTTCATCCTCAACCGCCTCCCTCGACGCGCGACTTGATGCGTGCCGGGTAGGCGCCTTCCGGGTAACGGTCGATGATGTCCTTGTACATCTTCGTCGCCGTCGCCTTGTCGCCGGAGTCCCACTCGACGTCGGCGAGGCCGACGAGCGCGGGCATGTAGTTCGGATTGATCGCGAGCACGCGCTTGAAGGAGCTGCGCGCGCCGTTCAAGTCACGCTGCGCGTACGCGATCGCGCCGAGCCCTGCGAGCGCCTCGGAGTCGTTGGGGTTCTTGTCGACCGCGGCGGAGAAGAGCGTCTTGGCCTTCTCGAAGTCGCCCTTCGCGCGCGCCTTCTCGCCTTGGGCGACGAGGTCGCGTGCGTCGCTCGGGAGACCGCCGCCACCACCGCCGCCACCGCCGGGCGTCGTGCGTCCCTTGCCGGCATCGACGTCGTTCGTCGCGACCGCGGCATCCGCGACGCCCGCGTCGAGCTTCGTGTTCCCCTTCGCGTGATCGGCGAAGCTTCGCAGCAGCGGGAGGAGCGGATGCGGGCGCGCCATCGCGCTGAGCCGCTCCACTTCAGCCTTCGCCGCCGTCTGATCGCCCGAGCGCGCGAGCGCAAAGACGAGCGCGGCGCGCGCGCGACCTGGACCGGTCTCTGCGCTCGAGGCCGTTCGCAGCCGTTCGATCACCTGCGGCCACAGCGGCTCCGCCTCGGCGAGGTCGAGCGCCGCGAGCGCATAGGCGCTCTCGGGCTGCGATTGGATCGCGGTGATCTTCGGGACGAGCGCGCGTGCGCCTTCGCGGTCACCCGAGATGCGAAGCGCATCCATCTTCGCGCGGAAGGCGTTCGGATCCTCGGGCGCGACCGCGAGCGCGTCGTCGGCCGCTTTGCGCGCGGCTTGCGAGAGCTCGGAGAGCCCCTCGCGCGTGATGCGATGCTCGTCGGCCGCGTCGGGCGCGAGCAGGCGCGACTTCAACCAGAGCACGTCGGCGCGGAGCGCCGCGAGCTTGGCGAGGTCGAGCAGCACGTGCGGGTCCTTCTCGGAGAGCGCGCTCGCCTTGTCGAGGTTCTCCTTCGCGAGCTCGAGGTTGCCGTCGTTCAGCCCCTTCTCTCCGGCCGTGAGGAAGCTCGCGATGCGCGGATCGGCGGTGGGCGCCGCGGTGGGCGTGGGCTTTCCCGTGAGCGTGATGCCGAGGTTTTTCTGCGCCCAGACCGCGCCAAGCATCAAGACGCAACCGACGACGACCGCGGCGACGATGAACCCACCGACGCCACGACGACGACCCGAGTGCGGGACATCGGGCATCGACGCGGACGGACCGCGAACGCGATCGCGCTCTTCTTCGATCTCGGAGAGGAGCGATCGCATGCGAGGCGGCGGCAGCGGCGACGAGACGTCGCGATCACGATCCCGATCACGATCCCGATCCCGATCACGATCCCGATTCGGTGGCGGCACAGGAGAAGGTCGCGCGGCTTCCTGAGCTTCGTCGGCGGCAGGCGCGACGTGCTGCGCGGGCGCGGACGATCGACGGGCGCGATCGGGGAGCGGCGGCGGATTCGAGACCATCGCCGGCGGTGGCGGCGTGTGTGCGCGCGTGGGGACCGGCGGCGGTGTGCTCGTCGCGGGAGGAGCCCCCGAGACGATCGGCCGCTTCAGCGGCACCGTGTTCATGCTCGGTCGCTGGTTCGGAACGGGCGGCGGCGTCCCCGATGAGGGACGGTGCGGCACTGGCGGAGGCGTCGATGTCTGAGGCATCGGCGCGGTGTTCTTTCCGTCGAAGCGCGGAGCCATCGCAGGCAGCGCGGCGGTCCCACCTGCGGCGTGCGGAGTGAGCGACGTGTTCGGTTGTTGCGGCGTCGGCTGCGCGGAGAAGGCCTCCTGCTCACTCACGGGACCGGTGCCAATGAGTGTCGTCTTCCCTGCCGAGGGCGTCTGTTGGCTCTCCGGTGGAGGCGCAGGGAACTCGGGCTTCGTCGCCTGGCGTGCGCGCACGGGCTCGCCCGACACCTGCGCGACCTGCGCGGCGTGTGCGGCCTGCGCTGCCGCGGGACCGAGCCCATCCTGCGTCTTGACCGGCCGCTGCGCGTGACCGCTCTTCTTGGCGTTCTCACGCTGCTCGAAGAACGGCGCGAGCTCGGGGATCTGCCCGATCGCCTTCGGTGGCAACCCGCCTCGAGACAAGCGATCGTTGCGCTCGACCAGGTAGCCCTGAATCGCACGCTGCAGCTCACGCAATGACGTGAAGACAAGCGTGCGACCGTCGCCGGTCGTCACGTTCCAAAAATCTTCACTGAAGTCGCCGTCGCTTCGACGAATCTTGAACTTGTGCCCGCAGTTGGTGCACTTGACCGTCGTGCCACGACCGCTGACGAGCGCGTCGTCGAACTCGTACTCGGTGCTGCACCGCTCGCACTTGACGTCCATCGGGAGACTTAGCTCTCAGTTAACGAGGGCGCCGACCAAAGGCCTGACCCTCCTAAAGAGCCCGCGATCATACGAATCTTTGGGGAAACGTGCCGCTTATCTTGCGTGATGCGCCGACCCCGCTTTCAGGCGCGACTTATCGTTGAAAACGGATTCCGGGCCGACTCGAGCACTGCGGAGCTCGAGCACACCTGGCGGGGTTTCCTTTGCTCCCAAGGCGTCAATTCGAGTCGTTTTGCCGGTTTTGCCCTGACGCACCGTCCACAGGCGACGTGAACGGCCGTGCACGCCCGACCAACGAAAGGGCGGTGTCCGCGGTAATTCCGTCGTTCCGGCGCGTCTTGTCTGGGGCACGACGGTTGCTACCCTGTCCGAGCAGACCGGTTCGCTGCAGGGTTCACCACGAAGCGCACCGCTGGGTCGAGGACGAAAAACAATGTTCATGAAGCGCGCAGTCACCTTCGGTCTCTTTGGGCTTGGCGTGGCCATCCTTGGCGGCTGTCCCATTTACCCTGCCGAGCGCGATCACCGCGTCTGCGTGGGTGGCGATTGCTACGACTGTCCCGACTCGTACTACTCCGGCTCGTGCAGCGACTGGACGTGCAACTCGGGCGCAGACTGCCCGAGCGGCTACACCTGCAACAGCGATCACCGGTGCAAGTTCACGAGCGACAACCCGCCGGGCGGCGGCAACGGCACCGCGTGCACGAAGCCCTCGGACTGCTCGAGCGGCAACTGCGGAGCGGACAACAAGTGCCACCCCGGCGACTGCTCGACCTCGGGATGTCCGTCGAGCTACGTCTGCCGCCTCTCGAGCGGCGCGAACGGAACGCCGGCCTGCGTGCCGATCAACGGTGACGGCGGTGGCGGCGGCACGACGAGCACGTGCAAGAGCGACAAGGACTGCCCGTCTCCGGCAGGATCGAAGTGCCTCACCGGCACGTGCGTCGCTCCGCAAGACCAGTGCGCAGACGCCACGCAATGCGCGGCCGACGCGCAGTGCGTCGAAGGTGCATGCACCCCGAAGTGCAGCGCGAACAAGCCCTGCCCCACCGGCTACGCGTGCGACACCGCCAAGGGCGTCTGCAACGGGACGAACCCGTCGCCGTGCACGACCACCTCGCAATGCCAGGGCGGCAAGCAGTGCGTGCAAGAGCACTGCGTCGACCCGTGCGGTGCGGGCGGAACGTGCGGCGCAGGCCTCAAGTGCGTCGATGGCGGCTGCACGCCGGAAGAGCAACCGGTCTTCACCTGCAACGTCGACGGCGCGCAAGACAACTGCCAGGCCGGCAGTATTTGCCTCCGGCACAGCTGCTACATCGGCTGCTCGGTCGACGCCGGCGCTGACGCCTGCAAGAACGCCGACAAGTTCAACCAGTGCAAGCAGGTCACGACCACGTCGGGAACGCACAGCGTGTGCGGCTCGACCGAGAACCTCGGCACCGAGTGCGACCTCACGCAAAACAAGCCGTGTGCGTCGCCGCTCATCTGCATCGACGGTTACTGCAAGTAAGACGTATGCTCGCGGCGTGCGCCGCGCCTTCGTCCTCGCTGCCCTCTTCGGGGCAGCCTGCTCCAAGCCGAGCGCGAGCACGCCGCCAGCGGCGACCATCACCCCCTCGACCTCGACCACCGCGCCTTCGAGCGCGGTGGCGCCGTCGCCGTCTCCTCCTCCAGCAAAGAGCGCGACGCCGATGGCCAAACCGATGGCGCAGTGGAAGAACGGCGAGCCGATCACGGTGCGCGGCAAGGTCGCGACCGTCATCTGGCAACACATCGTAGGCACCGTCCCTGGGAAGAGGTCGGCGTACTTCGACGTCGAGAACGAGCAGACGCAGACGGTCGTCTACTGGAGCGACCCTCCGCAGTGCACGCACCTCGTCGAGGTCACGGGCAAGGTGCTCGAGGTGCGCGGCGCGCCGAAGAAGCCAGGCCGCGAGACCAAGGTGGACGACAGCTACGCCGAGCTTCACATCGACGTCGAGAGCGCGCGCTGCGTCGAGCCGTAGGCGTCAGGCTTTTCGCCGGCCGCTGACCACGCCGACGTTCACCGTCATCTCGAAGGAGCCGTCGCTCCAATACTTGTCGATCGCTTCACGCACGTACTCGAACGGATCGCTCATCTTCGCGTCCGATCCTTCGGAGGTGGACGGCGTCTCGAGCGCGAGGTTCACGCGGAACTCCGGCATCAAGAGGAGGCGCGTGACGGGATCCTCGAAGAACCCGCGCCCGCCTGCGAACTTCAGCGTGCGCGTCCGCACGTCGACGTCGACGTACTCGAAGCCGACCGCCTCGAGCTCGCGCGTGAACATCTCGTCGGTGGGTCGAAGCAAGGCGGCGGCCTCGACCGCCGTCCCGAGCTCGTTCAGCTCGTATTTCAGCGCACATTCACGCAAGAGATCGGCGATCTCGACGAACGATCCTCGCAGCGGCATCGCGACGAGCGCCTGACCACGTGGCGCGACGATCCGCGCGAGCTCTTGGAAGAGCAACGTGCGCTCTTGCGGAGCGGTGAGCGGATGGAGCGTGAAGGCATGCGAGAACGCTCCGGCGGGAAACGAGAGCGGCAGCGACTCGGCCACGCGGTAATCGAACACGACTCCGCTCGCGCCGCCTCCGCCCGAGGGCTTCACGAGCGCAGCGGCCTTCGCGCGCGCGAGCTCGATCGCCGACGCCGACGCGTCGCAGCCGTGCACGTGGGCGTTCGGCAGCGCCTCGATGAGCGTCTTGTCGGGGTAGCCCGTGCGGCAGTGGACGTGGCACACGCGCGCGTCGCGTCCGCGCGCCAGCATGTGGATGAGGCGCTCGCCGAAGAACGAGAGGTACTTCGGGACGACGAACGTCTCGAAGATCGCCGCCTCTTCGTGCGCGAGATAACGCGCCGGCGTCGGGACGACATCGCCCTGACTCGGTGCGCGGGGTCGCGGAGGAACCGACTTCGGCTTCACGTCTTCGCTTCTTCGCTTCTTCTTCTCGGGCCTTTGGCCTCTACCGGCGGCCCTTCTTCTGGGGAGGCGAGCCTCGGTGCTGCGGCGGCCCGGGCGGCGCTTGGGCTGCGCGCGCTTCCTCGGCCATCTCTTCGAGGATCTCCTTCGCTTCGTGCGCGAGATCGGCGATCGAGACGCGCTCGCCGCCCTCTTCGTCGTCGAGCTGAACCTGGCGGCCGTCCTTCTCGAGCTTCGCGAGGAAGGGAATCGCGGCGGGGTCACCGAGCTCGGCCATCGCCTCGATCGCGCCGGCCACGACCTCGGCGTCGTCGTTCTGGAGGAAGCGACCGAGGAGCTTCGCGCAGCCCGGCTCGCCCACTTCGGCGAGCAGGAAGGGCAGCTCGGTGAGCGCCGGGTTTCCCTTCGGCAGCCGCTCGAGCGCGCGCTCGATCCCGAGCGCGACCTCCTTGAAGCGATCGAACGCCAGACCCTCGAGCCCTTCGCCCGCGGCGATGCGTGCCTCGGTCGACGCGCCTCCGAGGATGTCGATGAGGAGGTCGACCGCGTCGGCGCCGTCGAGATCGCCGAGCAAGAGCGCGATCCGCACGAGCTGGATCGTGGCCTCCTCTTCGTCTTCGACCTGGAGCGCGGCGGCGGTCGCCTTCTTGAGCTCGGGCAGGAGCGCCGAGTCTCCTTCGCCGCGGAGCGACGCGTGAAGCTTCCGCGCGGTGCGCTCGGCGTCGAAGAGGGAATTGAGAGTCTCGCCAATCGTGGGCATGAACGCATTCTCCAGAGGTCGACCGGGGTTTGAGGGACCGATCGCGGGCTTGCCGAACATGTGGCGCGTCCGGACGGCCATTTCCTACCACGTCGACGGCATCCATGGAGATCCACATCGCGGGGCGGGTCTGGGCCGTCGCGGCGCCGCTCCCGCGAGAAAGCAGGAATGCCGAGGCCTGCCTGGTAGTCTCTTCGTCGTTGCCTCCGTCCGCGCCGCCACCACCCGAGCCTCACGACGCCACGACGCCGAGCCATGCGCCGGCGGGTGGACGCTGGACCTGGGCCGCGCTCGCGGCGTTGTCGTTCATGGCGCTCGGCGCGCGAAGCTCCGCGCTCGTCCCGGCGAAGGCCAAGCTCGCTCCTCCGCCCTCCCCCACGACCGACGACGACACGTCGCTTCGGGCAGGCACATGCCCGCGCGGGACGGCGCCCGACAACGAAGCGTGCGTCCATCTCGACGCCACCGACGACGGACCCGTCGCCGAAGCGCAACCGAACGCCCACCGCGAAAAATCAGGTCGCTGGTCGTCGTACGAGCAGATCCCGCGCCTCCCCGAGCGCCCCGCCGATTACGACATGTACCGGTATCCGATCCCGCCGGGGCTACCTGGCGGCCACTACGTCGTGTCGGGCTACGATCTCGATCAACCCGACGAGAAGCAGCGGCGCGCGCCGTCGCTCTCGCACGTCGGTCACGGCGCGGTCGATCTTCCGCAAGCGAAGGGCACGCCCATCCACATGATCACGCTCGAGCACCAAGAGGGCGACGCGGAGGTCATCTACGCCGGCGCGCTCTTCGGCACGACCGTCCTCACGCGCCACACGCTTCGCGAAGGCGGACGGCTTCGTGACTACCTGATGCTCTTCGGACATCTCGACTCGATCGCGGCCGGCGTCACCGTCGGTGTGCCGATCAAAGACGGCCAGCTCGTCGGCGCCGTCGGTGACACGGCGTCGCCGCGGATCGTGCACTTGCATCTCGAGGTGCGCCGCGTCCGCGACGGCATCGACCTCACGAAGGTCCCCGCCGGCGCGAACATGATCGCCGAGTCGGTGAGCGTCGTGTGCGACCCGCGAAACGTCTTGCCGCTCAAGTGAACCGGCTTCGTCTCATGACGCATCGCGCCTTGCGCGCCGATCTGCGCAACGAGCGCGCGTTGGCTCAGCTGTGAAACACCTTTCGTCGACCTGAAATCAAGCACTTGGCTCCGATGTGGGCGGTTGTCTTCAAGGCAACGTCTCAGAATCGCCATCTGTGCGTATTTGAGGTGCTTTCCGGAAAAAATGGCGCATAACGCCGCTTTCGTTTTGGGGAGTCGATCTCCCGAGAACGTTTCACGCAAAACGCCTCCGCCTTGCGCGCCCCGCGGTGCGAGGCGACGATTCCACTGCACCCTCGTGTCCATCCCTTCCGTCGCTGCCCGCTCCGACCAGACCGTCCCGACGGATCCGCGGGCGCTCGTCTGTCCGAAGTGCCGGACGTCGTGGCCCGAGCACGTGGCGCCGGCGGTGTGTGACAAGGACGGATCAAGCCTCGTTCGCGCGCGTGAGCTTGCGCTCGCCGATCACGATCCGATGCTCGGACGGACGCTCGAAGGTCGCTACACGATCATCTCGCGCCTCGGCTCGGGCTCGATGGGAACCGTCTACCGCGCCAAGCAGCACGCGATGGGACGCGAGGTGGCGATCAAGATCCTCCGCGGCGATCGTGCGGTCGACGAGACGTCGAAGGCGCGCTTCATGCGCGAGGCGCGAGCGAACAGCCTGCTCGCGTCGCCCAACACCGTCACCGTCTTCGACTTCGGCGAGAGCGAGGCCGGCGAGTTCTACCTCGCGATGGAGCTGCTCGAAGGCGAGAGCCTCGGGCAACGGCTCACGCGCGTCGGTCGCCTCTCGATCCCGCTCGCGGTCGACGCCGCTCGGCAAGCGCTTCGTTCGCTCGCCGAGGCGCACGCGAAGGGCATCATCCATCGCGATCTCAAGCCCGATAACCTCTTCTTCGCGCGCGTGCTCACGAGCGCCACGCCCTCCTCGCCAGGCACGGGCCACGAAGAGATCGTGAAGGTGCTCGACTTCGGCATCGCGAAGATGCTCCGCGACGGCGACGAGCCGATGGGCGTCGTCGAGACGCAAGCGGGCACGGTGTTCGGCACGCCCCGGTACATGTCGCCCGAGCAGGCGCAGGGCAAGCCGCTCGACGCACGCACCGACCTCTACTCGCTCGGCGTCATCGTCTACCAAATGCTCACTGGCCGGCCGCCGTTCACGGACAACGACGCGGTCGTCGTCATGGCGCGTCACATCAAGTCGGTGCCGAAGCGCCCGAACGAAGTGAACCCGGAGGCCAACGTCCCGAAGGAGCTCGAGGACGTCGTCATGCGGGCGCTCTCGAAGGATCCGAAGGACCGCCAGGCGAGCGCCGATGTCTTCGCGGGCGAGCTGCTCGCGGCGCTCGAAGCGCAAGGCGCGATGACGAGCGGCGTCCGCGCCTCCATCACGAACGCGGCGGGCATTCGCGTCCCCGACTCGATGCGGCCGCCTCCGATGACGCTGCCGCCGCCGCCTGCACCGGCGCCCACGCGCGTGCTCGGACTTCCCCTCCCCATCCTCATCGCGGCGGCGGTCATCGTGATCTCGGTCGCCGCGCTCGGCGTGTTTCTCGGCATGCGAAGCGGCCGCACGGCGACCGCGAACGGCACCGCGTCCTCCACGTCGGCGCCGAACGCCACGCCGTCACCCACGACCGAGCCCACGCCCGCGCCGAGCACGACGACCTCGAACGAGCCGCCCACCGTCACGCCGGACGCGCTCCCAAAGGCGCAGCCCACGCCCGCGCCGCAGCCCAATCCGCGTGGTCCGCACGCGAAGCCGCCTCCTTCGAAGCCGCCGAAAGGCGCCTCCTCGAACGGCGCGAAGACGTCTCCTTCGCCGTCCTCGACGTCGAACTACGGCGTGTTCGAATAAGCAGGGGCGACGAGCCGCACGAGGTGCTTTTCGTTTGAAGTGAGCTTCGTCTTTTTCGTATCGAGGCGGGATGCGCGCGCATTCCTTCCGGGCGATCCACGTCGTCTTCGCCCTCTCGATGCTCCTGGCGGCCTCTCCACGCGAGGCGCGGGCGCAGGTGAACGCCGAGGCGCTCCGCGCGACGCTGCGGACGAACCCGCGCTTCTTGTGGCTCGAGGGCTCGCTCGTCGGGCGCACGGGCAACACCGAGACGCTCACGTTCTCGGGCTCCACCTTCACCGGCATCACGCACGAGCCGCATCTGTTCTTCACGCGGCTGTCGGCGGACTACGGAAACGCGCGCGGTGAGACGACGGTGGCGCGCTGGATGGCGCATGCACGATACAACTATCGCCTCACCGAGATCGTCGCGCTCGAAGCACTTACCCAAGTGCAGCACGACCGCTTCCGCCGCATCGGCGTCCGTGACCTCTACGGCGCGGGGCTCCGCTTCGACATCGTGCGGGACGACCCGATCGAGGTGTTCGCCGGGACGACGTACATCCTCGAGCACGAGGTCATCGAGTCGACGCCGATCTATCCGGGGTCGAACGACATCTGGCATCGCTCGAGCAACTACGGGGGCGTGAACGCCAAGGTCGCGCCGTTCATGGATGCGAGCACCGTCCTCTACGTCCAGCCGCGCTTCGACGCGCCGCTCGACTGCCGCGTCCTGTCGGATTCCTACGTCGCGTTCACGATTTCGAAGGTCCTTGCGGCGCGCGTGAGCAGCATGGTCTGGCTCGACAGCGACCCCCCGCCGGGCGTCCGGAGCTTCGATGTCGAGGTTCGAAACAGCCTGGTGCTAAAGCTTCAATAACTGGAGCGGACGGCTCGCGGGCGGCGGGCTGCCAGGCTTTCTCGACAAGGTCGCCCCCGCTTTGGCTGTGCGAGCAAAAACTCGAAAGGCTTTCCCATACTTCAATTGCTCCATCGCGTTCTGAAGTGGTACCGTGCGCCAGGGTATGGATCGCGCCGAGATCGACAGGCTCGTGCAGCGTCTCGTCGAGAATCCTCACGACGAAGAAGCGCTGGCGTATGCGCATCAAGCGGGGGAAGCCGACCCGAAGAGCTACGCGATGTTCCTCGAGCGCGTCGGCACCGAGACGCGGGATCGAGCGTACGCCGCGCACTGGCTCGCGGAGGCCGCCAACGTCTGGTCAACCACGCTAGGGGATGCGCACCGCGCCGCGCGCATCTTGATGATGGCGCTCGAGAAGGATCCGACGGCTCAGGTCGCCGCCGACCGCCTCGCCCAGCTCTATCGCGACAAGGGTGACAGCAAGGCCCTCGTCGCCCTCCTCGATCGCCGCGCCAAGGCGCTCGCGCCCCTCGCCTCCACGCAGCCGGAGATCCGCGGCGAGCTCGCTGGGCTCCACGAAGAGCTCGCGCGGCTGTGGTCCGAGCCGCCGCTCAGCCAGCCGAAGAAGGCGATCGAGAACTACAAGAAGTCGATCGAGCTCGACCCCACGAGCGCGTACGCGATCTACAACGCTCGCGAGCTCTACAAGCAGCTGCAGCAATGGCAGGACGCCATCCCGCTCTACGGCGCGGAGCTCGAGCTCGAGCAGGATCCCGCACGCCGCGTCGGGCTCCTCCGCGACGAGGCCGCGACCCGCAAGCTCGCCGGTGATCTCCAAGGCGCCACGCGCGCGCTCGCGCAAGCACGCGAGATCGACGCGTCCGACCCCGCGCTCCAGCAGGAGTACGCGTCGAGCGTACGCCGCCGAGCTGCTCGTCGCGCTCTCCGAGACGTACGAAGGCGAGCACGGCCTCGCCTACGCCGGCGCCGCGCTCGACATCGAGCCCGGTCACGACCGCGCGATCCAGCTCCTCATGCACTACAGCCAGTCGCTGGGTGCGCCCCCCGATCTCCCGCAGCGATGCAACGCATACCTCGCCGCGAACCCCGACGGCGCGATGGTCCGTGAGGTGCGTGACGCGCTCGCCGCGGCCGGCGCGTCGATCAACACGGGCGGCGAAGGCGACACCGGGATCAAGCCGGCGGTCCTCCCGAGCACGACGGCGAACACCGCCAACGAAGAGACAGGCGCAGGCGGCGCGCCGACCACCGCAAAGCGCGCGGGCGGTCTGTCGCCGAACAAATCGAGCGGTGCGGGTGGAGCCTCGCAGCCGCCGCCCACGCAGGATCGCCCGTCGCCCGACAGCGAAGTCGAGACCGCGTATGGCCGCGCCGCCCCGAACCGAAGCGCGGCGCTCTCGCCCGACAAGCTGCAAGGCATCCTCGACGCCGCGCAGATGCTCGCGGGCAAGGGAAAGAAGCCCGAAGCGTTTGCAAAGTACAAGGAAGTCCTCGAGGCCGATCCGTCGCACCCCGAAGCGCTCTCGTGGACGGAAGACTACCTCCGCAGCAAGCGCGACTACGGGCAGCTCCGCGACGTCCTCCTCGCGAGCATCCGCTCCGCGGCGAACACGCCCGAGCTGAACGAGACGCGCAAGGAGCGCCTCCGTGAGATCGCCGGTCTCTGCGAAGGCAACCTCCGCGACGTCGACGGCGCGATCTCCGCGTGGCGCCAGCTTCTGTCGCTCGATCGCAAAGACGAGAGCGCACGCACCGCGCTCATGCGCCTGCTCGAGAAGTCGCAGCGCTGGGACGAGCTCGCGAATGTCCTCGAGCAAGAGGCGACGATCGAGTCCGACGTCGAGACGAAGGTCTTCCTCGAGAAGAAGCTCGCGAAGCTCCAAGAGGACAAGCGCAAGGATCTCGTCGCCGCGGGTGAAGCGTGGGGACGCATCGCGCGCCTCGTCACCGACGACGATCAAGCCATCCTCACCGCGTCGCGTATGTTCGAGAAGGGTGACCGCGCCGATCTCGCCGCGGGCATCATCGCCGAAGGCGCGCCCGCGATCGAAGACCCCGTCGCGCGCGGCCAGCTCATGCAGCGTCTCGGCGAGCTTCGCGAGCAGCTCGGCGAGCCGATCCTCGCAGGCGATTCGTACTCGGAGGCCGCCGACGCGCTCCGCAACGGCAAGCTGTGGGACGAGGCCGATCGCCTCTACTCCGGCGCCGAGTCGTGGGAGAAGGCGGCGAACGCGGCCTACCAGCGTGGTCTCCTCACCGGCGACCTGAAGCAGCAGGCGGCGTGTTACGCGCGCGCCGCCGACTACCTCACGCGCGCGGGTCGTCCCGATGAAGCGCTCGAGCGCCTCGAGGAGGCGACCGAGTTCGATCCGCTGAACGACGACTACGCCGGTCTCCTCGTCGCTCGCTACAACCAAGCCGACGCGACCGACAAGCTCGTCGCCTTCCTCACGAAGCGCGGCGATCGCCTCACCGACCGCACGAAGCGGATCATGATCCGTCGCGAGGCCGCGACGCTCTGCGCCGCGCGTCTTCAAGACAAGGAGCTCGCCCGTGAGCTCTGGTTGAAGCTCCTCGAAGACGGCGACGATCGCGAAGCGCTCGAGCGCCTCATCGACGACGCCGTCGAGCGCGAAGACCACACCGAAGCGGCCACGCTCCTTCGCCGGCTCGGACAAAACACCGTCGACAAGGCCGAGAAGGCGCGCGTCGCGCTCCGCGAGGCCGAGCTCCTCGCCGACGGCGTCGGTGACATCGACACCGCGATCTCGCGCTACGAGCTCATTCTCTCCGACCTCGACTCGACGTGCCGCCCTGCCCTTCAGGCGATCGCGGATCTCCAGGAGAACCGCGGCTCGCTCGCCGAAGCGGCCGACGCGCTCGAGCGCGAGCTGAAGCTCGTCGCCGACGTGCAAGAGCGCGGACAGATCGCCGCCCGCCTCGCGCGCCTCTACGAGAAGCTCGAGGATCCGCGCAACGCGATCCGCGCGCTCGATCTCGTCCGCAAGGCCGACCTCGAAGACTTCGACGCGCTCACGCGCCTCTGCGAGCTCTGCGAGATCACCGAGCAGTGGGGCCGCGTCGCCGAGCTCCTCGTCGAGCGCATCGAGATCGAGGCCGACGAGCAAGAGGTCGTCGAGCTCACGACGAAGCTCGCCTCGATCCTCGCCGACAAGCTCGATCGCGGTGACGAAGCGCTCGGCGCCCTCACCGATCTCGCCGACCAAGGCGAGCCCTCCGTGCGCAAGGCGTACATCGAGCTTGGCGACAAGCTCGGATGGAAGGGCATCGTCGCGAGCAAGCTGAAGGAGTGGTGGTTCGACGCGCGCCACGGCGCCGAGCGCACCGGCGCGCTGCGTGGAGCGTTCGAGCGCTTCGCCGACGTCGGCCGCGACGCCGACGCCGTCACCGTCGCGATCGAGCTCGTTCGCACGAAGGGCGCCGATCGAAAGCTCGCCGAGCACCTCGAAGAGCTCGCGGTGAAGACGGGCGATCAAGACGCCCTCGCCGTCGCGCACGAGGTGCTCACGCGCGAAGTGCAAGGCCCCGACCGCGCGCACGAGCTCGTTCGCCAGGCCGAGGTCCGCGCCCGCGCGGGCACCGCACGCCAAGATGCGATGCAGCACGGCGAGCAAGGCCTCATCTTCATCCCGCCGCACGAAGCCGAGCCGCTCCTCGAGCGTCTCGCCGCGCTCGCCGCCAAGCCGGTCGATGTCATCGACCTCTACGAGCGGCAGGTCACGCGCTCGAAGGCGCCGCCGGATCGCGTCCGCGCGCTCGCTCGCGCCGCGCAGATCGCGTCCACCCGAGGGCAGCCGGAGCGCGCACGCGGCTTCTTCGAGCTCGCGCTCTCGGGAGCACCGGCCGACGAGACGGTCACGATCCTCGAAGGCGCCGCACGTGACGGCGACAAGTTCGGCGGCGGCGATCGCCTTCGCCGCGCGCTCTGCCACGCTCTCTCGCAAGGCGGGCATGGTGCACGCGACGGCGGTCGCACCCGCGCCAACCTCCTCCGCCGCGCGGCCACGATCGCGCATCGCGATCTGAACGACGCCGAGCAAGCCTTCACGTGGCTCGGCGACGCGCTCGTCGCGCACGTCGACGGCCTCACGCTCGACATGCTCGAGTCGCTCGGGATCGACACGGGCGATCCGCGCCGCGCCGAGGCTGCCCTCACCCACGCGCTCTCCGAGGTCTTCGATGGCCCGCTCGTCCGCCAGCTCCTCGCTCGCCGCGCGAAGATCCGGCGCGATCAGCTCGTCGAGCCGGTCAACGCCGCCGCCGACTTGAAGAAGCTCCACGATCTGTCGCCCACCGACCAGGCGGTGATGGACGAGCTCGCCGGTCTCTTCATGGAGCTGAACGACTACAAGTCGCTCGTGCAGCTCTACGAAGACCAGATCCTGCGCGGCAAGGACATGAACGCGCGCGCCGAGCTCGCGCGCAAGGTCGCCCGCATCTGGGAAGAGCAGCTCGCCGACGCACGCGAGGCCGCCGATGCATGGCGTCGCGTCCTCCGCATGCGCGCAGGCGACACCGAGGCGACGCAAGGCCTCGAGCGCGCCAAGTCGGGCCAGCTGAAGAAGCCCGAAGGCGATCCGAAGTTCGTCTACGCGCCGCCGAAGCTCGTCAGCGATCAGCCCGTGCCGCCGCCGGCTCGTGGCTCGAGCCCGAAGGGCGCCTCGACGTCGACGGCGCCGAGCTCGTCGGGCGCTCCGGCGAACCGTCCCTCGTCACCCCGCGTCTCCTCGCCCGCGTCCGCCGCGCCCACGCAGGTCCGCGGTCCGGCGCCGAGCCCCACCACCGAGCCGACGCGCACGGGTGAGACCGCGACGAACGCGCGTCCGGTCAAGGCGTCGTCGCGTCCGAGCACGCCGCCCGCGGCAGGTCCCGCGTCGACCGAGAGCGTCGCGACGACGATCCGCGGGCTCGGGTCGAAGCCGCCGCCGCTCCCGCCGGGTCTCAACGAAGAGATCGACGCCTCGCTCGAACGTCTCGAGGCAGGCGACGGCCCAACCGGCACGTCGTTGCCCGAGGGCTTGGCGGGGATGTCGATCGACGAGACGGCCGCGACGCGCGCACGCGAGGTGCAGCCAGCCAACTCACGGCGACCTTCGAAGCGCCCACCGGATCTCGCCTTCAACAGCAACTCCGACGAAGTCACCGAGTCCGGTCAGATCGTGCCGCACACGCTGAAGGAGATGCGAAAGGGCGAGCCGCTCGCCACCGAGCGCCCCGTCCGCGCGACCGATCCGAACCTCGGCGACGTGCCGATGACGTCGCCCGGCGGCCCTGCGACGCTCGAGGGCGGCGCGCCGACGCCCCACGATCTCGAGTCCGGCGACCTCATGGACGTCGAAGATCCGACGGGCGCCGACATGAAGGTCGACCTCGAGGCCACGCACGCTGGCCGCGAAGACGAGGTCGTCATCGCCGACGACCTCGCCGAAGACGACGAAGAGCACACCGACACCGGCGCGACCGTCCCCCCGTTCCGTCCCTCTTGACGTGGGACTCCGCGGAGGGCGTTACACCAGCGCCTTGATGCGCTTCTTGTACGGCGTGAAGTCGATGCTGGTGAAGATGCGCGCGAACGAGTCGATCGCGCCCTTGAGGCGCTTGTAGCTCGGGGCGTACGAGCGCCCCGACTTGATCTTCGACTTCGGCACGAAGAGGAGCTGCCACTCGGAGAGGCCCTTCAAGTCGAGGAGGGCCTGCTGGTAGGTGGCGAAGTCGATGTCCATCGGTAGGATCGCGCCGCTGTCGTGGAACGCGATCGAGGTCACGCTGTCGTCTTTGATGACGCCGAGCGTGGCGAGACCGTCGTCGGCGTCGGGACGATCATCGAGCACGTGCATGTTCTTCGTGAACGCGGGCTTCTTGGCGAGCTCCTTCGGGGTGAGCGCCGGCAGGCGTAGCTCGCAGTGATTGCCGTCGATCGCGGCGAGGAAATAGGTCTCCCCTTTGCCGATCTTCACGCTCGCGTCGCGACGTACGACGTCCCCGTCGGGCATGTGGAGAGCCCGTACTTTGCAGTGTGGGGATTGGCTGAGCGACTCGAAGGCGAGCCGGAATTTGCGCCCCCACTCACCGCCTTTGGCGCTGGCGCCTTTTGCGGCTTTGCCGTTCGTGCCCTTCGCGCCTTTGGCGCCGCGGCCCTCGAGCGTCTCGCGCATGGCGTGCTCGGTGAGCATCGGAATGCCGAGGCGCTCGGCTTGTGCGACCTTCGATCCGGGGCTGGCGCCGACAATCAAGTAGTCGGTCTTCTTCGACACCGATCCGGTGACGTGCGCGCCGGCCTCACGAAGGAGCGACTCGACCTCGACGCGCCCCGCCGAGAGCGTGCCCGTCACGACGACGGTCTTGCCGTCGAACGACGCGACGGCGCCGGAGGCGACGACCTGACGCTCGCCTGCCGGTGCTTTGGCTGCTTTGGAGGCCTTATCCGCTTTCGCCACGGGCTTATCGGCGACCTTGGCCTTTACCGGTGGAGCTGCTTTGCCGCCGATGAGGGCGCGCATCTGGCTCTCGTCGAGGACCTCGACTCCGAGCTGGCGCGCCTTCGCGAGCTTCGAGCCAGGATCGGCGCCGGTGACGACGTAATCGGTGTTCTTCGACACCGATCCGTTCACGTCTGCGCCGGCGCCTTCGAGCAGTCGTTCGAACTCGGAGCGCTGCACCGAGAGCGTGCCGGTGACGACGACGACCTTGCCGACGAGCGGCCCTGACGAAGCGCGTTGCACGGGCTCCTTCTTCTTCGGCTCGCGCTTCGGCGGAGCGCGGTTGCCAATGAGTTTCTTGAAGTCGGGCTCGCCGAGCACCTCGACCCCGAGCTCACGCGCCTTCGCGAGCTTCGAGCCCGGCTTGAGGCCCGCGAAGACGAGATCGGTCTTTCGCGAAACCGACCCCGTGACATTCGCACCGAGCGACGTGAGCAGCGCTTCGGCGTCCTCGCGAGTCATGCCAGAGAGGACCCCCGTGACGACAACGGTCTTGCCTTGAACGTTCATTGGATCGCGCCAGCGTAACGGCACCTACGCGTGCGGTGGTGACGGTTTTTGATCGCGGGCGAGGATGATGCCGATGACGCGCTCCCCCTGCGCGTTCGTCTTGTCGAGAACACGCGCGCGAATCCCTTTCTTCGCGAGCAGGTCGCGGATGGCGAGCTTCAATTGGTTGATGAGGAGATCCACGTCGTCGACCATGACTGATCGTCTGTTCAGTGTCAAGGCACGCGGGTCCCTTTTCCGGCCACGGAACACGGTCGATCCGAGGCCTCGCTCGAAAACCGCGCTCCTTCGATCGGACGACCTCGTGGCGTATGACTTGCGACGTGCGGACCATGAGCAGAGCGCGCCTTCGTGACACGCCGTGGTCCCACGCCGTGCTGCTCGTGCTCGGCGTGATGAGCGCTGGCTGCGACGCGAGCAACACGACGACCGATGATGGTGCCCGCTCGGATGGACCTGGCGACGGCAGCGCGCTCACCGACGCGCCCAGTCCGTCGTCGCCGCCCCCGTCGCCCGGCGATGCGTCCCTGCTCACGCCGGACGGCTCGGACGGATCGTCTCCGCCCTCACCGCCCGTCATCGCGCCGGCGATCGCCGCGCTCGTGAACGACCTCGCCGTTCGCTCACCCGGCACCGAGCTTGGGATCGCCGTCTTCGACTTCGTCACGAAGGAGTACGCGAGCTCGAACGAGGACATCCCGCACGTATCCGCCAGCTCACCGAAGGCGATCTGGGTCGCCGCCGCGCTCGACAAGGTGGGGATCGCCGAGGTCACGCCGTACGCGAAGCCGATCTTCGAGTCGTCCTCCAACAGCGCCGCGACGTCCGTGATCGAGCTCGCTGGCCCCAATTACATCAACGACTTCTATGCCAAAGCGGGGATGACGAAGAGCGCATTCACGCAGTGGTCTGGACAAGTCGCGACGAACTCCCCAAAGGCATTGGGGAGTGACAATTACATCACGGCGAAAGACGGCGTGTCGTTCTTGAAAGGCATTCACGACGGCGTGCTCCTCGACATGGCGAACAACGCCAAGCTCGAAGAGTGGATGACATGGTCGCCGCGTTCGGGGTTTGGCGGCTGGCTCGGCACACTGCTCCCCGCCTCGGCGCAAAGCTCGATGATGCACAAAGCCGGCTGGCTCCCGCCGCCTTACGACGAGCGATGCGTCAACGAGATAGGGCTCGTCGAGGCCGCGCCGAATCATTGGTACGCGATCACGATCCTCGCGCGCTACGGCAATGACTACGACGTCGAGCAACAGCTCGTCGAGCACGCCTCGTGCGTTGTTTTCAAGGCGATCGCCGCCGACACATCGCTCGATTGCAAGTAGCGAGTAACGAGTAACGAGTAACGAGTAACGAGTAACGAGTAGCTATTCGCTATTCGCTCTTCACGACTACCTCTTACGCGGCGCGTAAAGGACATTGTTTGCCTTCACCAAGACATGCCCGGCGCCGAGCGGATCGACCGACACCGCGATCGTCTTGAGACTGGGGCACGGGAACAGCGCCGGCGTTTGCTGCGCCGTCTGCGCCTCGGGGCCCACCCGAAGCTTGGCGGTCGCCACCTCGCATGCGCTCACGAAGGCGGTCGTTTGGTTGTAACCCACCACGTAATCCGAGACCTCGGACGAGGACGGGATGGGAACGCCATTGCCGACGTAGCCTTCGCCGCAATCCACCGTAGGGGACTCGAAGAGGCCTGTGTCGTTGGCGCAGTAGTACGACGACACGCGCCCGTCTGGTCCCGGCCGAAGGCGCGTCCAGATCATGAGGTCGTCGGCGCCATAGCCAATCTTCTGCGCGCCGTCGAAGACGCTCTGCCCATCGCGAAGCCTCCGGGCATAGGGCGCGGACGTTTGATCGTAAAATGGAAAGCTCCCGCCGTCGGCGACACCCCACCCGACGTAAAGCGCGTTATCGGGAGACACCGCGATCGTCTGTCCAGGTGCATTCGACGGCGTGGGATCCGCGATCGTCTTGTCGGCGGTCCACGATGGCGGCCGGACACGAGAGAGCGTCGCGCCGTTCTTGATCCACGCATAAGGACCTGTCGCGTCTTGACCTCCCGCCGCGAACGCCGCGGCGACGCCCGTGCTCGCCGTCGTGGCGGCGCCCGTTCCGTCGGTGAGCTTCCAGAGCATGCCGCCGCTCGAGAAGAATCCATCGACCGTCCCTGCCGGCGTGACGTAGAGGCTCATCGACAGGATCGACTTCGGCCCGCGATCGTAAGCGTGCGACTCGAGGCTCCCGTCTGCTTTGGCGACGACGAGGATCGGTCCGGTTGATCCGTCGAACGCCGCGACGGTGACGCCCGCGGACGGCGAGACGACGGCCATCAGCGGCTGCCGCGAGAAGTCACCGGCGAGCGGCGGTCCTGGCTTCCACGATGGAACGAAGGTGCCTCCCTGCGCCGAGCCTGACTTCGACGCGACGCCCACGCTGCCGTCGGCAGGGAATGGATAGCGAAACTTGATCTCGGTCTTCGACCACTTCGTGATCACGTTCGCCGCGCTGCTGGTTGTCCCTGCCGGAGGCATCGCGTAGGCGAGCGGCTGGAGCGCGGCGCCGAGCGTGAGGTTCGCGGTCGGGTCGTCGAAGTTGTCACCCGTGACGGTCACCTCGGTCCCGTAGTCGCCTTCGAGCGGCGTGACGCTCGTGACGATCGGCGGCGGTCGCTTTTGCTGCGGGTTGTTCGGATCTTCGTAGGTGCCGCTCGTGCCGCTCGTCCCGCTGCTGCTCGCGCCGCTGCTCGTGGCGCCGCTCGAGCCGCTCGCGCCGCGGCTTCCGCTCGAGGTGCCTGTGCCGTCGATGACGTCGCTCCCGCAGGCGAGCGCGGTCGAAGCCACGAAAAGCGAGATCGAGCTCACGCGACGAAGGGTCATCCGGTCATCCTCCCCCAGGTCTTACCTGTGTCGCTCAGTATAGTGCAGAGTACATGCCTTTCACGTGCATTGTTGCTCGGGCGCGGTTTCGCGGACTTCGACACGACGAGAGCCCGCGCACGTGCGAACGGTTCACGCTTGGTGTGGCGGCCGCTTCGCAGGCGCCATGTACGCGCGATCGGTCATATGCCGTCAGGAGCGAAGTGCAGCGACGTCCCACGTAGCGTCGCTTCGCGCCCAACGACGAACGCGACGTTGGGGGCGCCGTGACCGAACGGCGCGCCGACCAGCACGGGGACGCCGAGCGCGCGTGTGCGTTCGATCAACACATCACGCACGGTGACGCCGTCGGCTCCTGGCTCGCATTGGACGAAGTCACCAAACACGATCGCGGCGGCGCGCGCGAGATGACCACCGAGGAGGAGCGACGTGAGCATGCGATCGATGCGATACGGCCGCTCGGTCACGTCTTCGAGGACGACGATCGCGCCGTCGGGGACGACGAGGCGATTGGCCGCGGCCATCGCCTCGACGAGCGCGAGGTTTCCTCCAACCACCACACCGCGAACGGCGCCGGCCGACGGCGACTGCGCGAGCTCGAGGTTCGTCCACGCGGCGACGGGACGTCCTTCGAGCGCGTCGAGCACCGACGCGCGCTCGGCCGCCGTGATCGAGCGACCAAGCCCCGTGACGTTGGGACCATGAAGCGTGGCGACGCCGCGCGCGTTGGCGGCGAGATGAAGCGCGGTGATGTCGCTGAAGCCGAGGAGCCATTTCGGACGGCGGGCAAACGCATCCCACGGCAGCTCATCGAGGATGCGCATCGCGCCGTAGCCACCACGCGCGCAGACGATCGCATCGACCTCTGGGTCGGTCATCGCTCGTGAGAGGATCTCGGCGCGCGACGCGTCATCACCGGCGAGATAGCCCGCGCGATCGAGGATGCGGTGATCGATCCTCAACCTGTATCGAATGGCCAGCCATGCGAGGCCTCGAAACAGCTCCTCGCGATCAAAACGCCCCGCGGGCGCGACGATCGACACCACGCTGCCGGCGCGAAGCGGGGGCGGAGTCGTCGATTCGAGCATCATGGCTGGGTTCGTTCGCTCGCGATGCGGCAGCCCATCGGCCGCGCGAGCGCGAGAGTGCGATTAGCACGCTAGCAGCCTTGACCCAACGACGGGGGCCGGCGATAGCTTGCACGAGCAGCACCGACGTCACGAAGACCCACGAAACATGGCCGAAACATCGAGATCGCTCGCGCGCATAGGAAGCCGGCTGAAGTCGGTCGCGCCGCTCGCTCGCCAGCTGTTCGGGGCGGCGACGTCGAGCGTGGACGATTGGATGACGTCGAAGCTCGGCGAGGAGTTCAACGCGCGGCTTGGTCGCGTCCCGCTGAACCTCACCACCACCGGCGTCGATCCTTTCGGGATGGATCCGCAGTGGACGAAGTACGCGCTCGCATCCGTCGCGCTGCTCCATCGTCACTACTTCCGCTCCGAGGTCTTCGGCGCCGAGCACATCCCGAGCACGCGCGTCCTCCTGATCGCGAACCACTCCGGCCAAGTGCCGATCGACGGCGCGCTGATCGGCGCGTCGCTGTTCATGGATGTCGAGCCGCCGCGCTTCATGCGCGCGATGGTCGAGAAGTGGACGCAGACGTTGCCGTTCGTGTCGCTTCTCTTCTCGCGCGTCGGTCAGGTCGTCGGCGTCCCCGAGAACGCCAAGCACCTGCTCATGAACGAAGAGGCGCTCCTCGTCTTCCCGGAAGGCGCTCGCGGGATCTCGAAGCCGTTCTCGAAGCGCTACCAGCTCGAGGAGTTTGGGCTTGGCTTCATGCGGCTCGCGATCGAGACGAAGACGCCGATCGTGCCCGTCGCGGTCGTCGGCGGTGAGGAGCAATACATCTCCGTCGGCAACTTCGCATCGCTCGCCAAGGTGATGGGCGCGCCCAACGTCCCGATCCTCCCGCAGCTCCTCGTCCCCGTCATCGGCGCGCTGCCGCTGCCCACGCGCTACCGCATCCACTTCGGAGAGCCGATGCGGTTCGGCGGTGACCCGGACGACGACGACGCAGTGATCGAAGAGAAGGTGTTCGTCGTCAAGGCGACGATCCAGTCGATGCTCAATCGCGGCCTGAAGACGAGGAAGAGCATCTTCTTCTGACACCACCATGAGCTCCGGTCCGATGCAGCCCTCTGAGCCTCCGCCTTCGTCGCTCGCCGCGCGATCGAAGTCGGATCCGCCGCGCCACACGCGACCGCGTGGCGAAGGGACGGTGCTCGTCACCGGCGCGTGCGGGCGTCTCGGCAAGCGCCTCGTGCGCGTCCTCCATCGCGAGCGACCGATCGTCGGCGTCGATCGAAGGCCGTTCCTCGATAAGCCAAAGGACGTGAAGCACGAGCAGGTCGACATCCGCCGCAAGAAGCTGAAGGACATCTTCCGCGCCGAGCCGATCGAGGCCGTCGTGCACCTCGGCATCATGCACGACCCGCGCGCGTCGCAAGCCGAGCACCACTCGTGGAACGTCGCGGGCTTTCAAAAGCTGCTCGAGTACGTCGCGCAGTACGACGTGCCGAAGCTCGTGGTGCTCTCGAGCGCGAACGTGTACGGCCCGCAGCCGGACAACGCGCAGTTCTTGAACGAGGACTCTCCCCTCCTCGGCGGCGCGCGCTTCGGCGACATCCGTGACCTCATCGAGGTCGACATGCTCGCCCAAGGCTTCTTCTGGAAGCACCCGAAGACCGAAACCGTGATCTTGCGGCCGGTGCACATCCTCGGCGGCGTTCACAACGCCGCGTCGAACTTCCTCCGCCTGCCGACGATCCCGACGCTCCTCGGATTCGACCCGATGATCCAGGTCGTCAACGAGAACGACGTCGTCAGCGCGATCCGTCGCGCGCTCGCGCCCGGCAAGCGCGGGATCTACAACCTCGCCGGACCCGATCCCCTGCCGCTGTCGCACGCGATCCGCATCCTCGGTCGCCCCAGCATCCCGGTCCCATACACGCTCGGCAAAGCGCTGCTCAAGCGCCTCTGGTCGTTCCGTCTCACGACGTTCCCAGCGCCGGAGCTCGATCACATTCGCTACGTGTGCATGGTCGATGACACGCGCGCGCGCGACGAGCTGGGTTGGTCACCCGAGCTGTCGGTCGAAGAGACTGTCAAGAGCGTCGACGATCTAACGTGAGGTCGCTTTGCGAAGCTGCTCGGCTTCTTCGATGCTGACGAGCGAGATCTGCTTCGTGCCGTCGTGACTCTCGAGGTTGAGCCGGATCCGATCTTTGGGCTCGGGCGCAAACGAGACGCTCTTCGCCGCGAGGATGCTGTTCGCGAGCCGCGAGAGGCGCGCGTCCTCGAAGAGAGGCTTCCTCCGAAAGCAGCGCCCACTGTTGGCCGGCCTCGTCGCGTGCACGGCCGAGTCGCCGACGAGGATGGAGAGCAGGTCGCCGAGCTCATCGAGTGAGTCTTCGTCGGCTTCGAGCGCGCAGATCTCGTCCGCACGCTCGTTGGTGACGGTCTTGCAGCTCCCGTCGGGCGCGATCTCGTAGGCGCGGTAGCCAAGCTCGATCCGTCCTGCGTCCTTCTCGCGCTCGATGCCGCTCGCGACCGCCATGATCTCCTTGTTCGTGTGCGTCGCGACGAAGCGCGCGACGTCGACCAGGGTCGAGACGCTGTCCTCGCCCTCGATCTCGACGACCGCCCACGTGCTGCGGTCGCCGATCCACGGCGGATGGATGCGAATCGAGTAGAACGTCTCTGGACCGAACGGCACCTCTTCGAAGTCGCCTCGCTCCGCGAGTGCGTGCACGCCATGCTCGAGAAGGTCACTGTCGATATCGACTCCACCTATCGCCGCGAATCGAATCTGCATCGGAATCTTGTCTCTTCTCTCACGCTCCCGAACGGGCGCCTGAATCGCTCAGCTTACACGAACGATCGCCCGTCGGATCACGCTCACCGGTCACCACTCCGCGATCATGTCGAGCACATAGGCGACGGTCCTCGACTCCTCGTCACGACCGGCTTCTGTAAGATTTTCGCAGACGGAAACGAACACGGCAGAGGTGCCCGCGCGACCAAGCCCCCTGCCCGCGATGTCGATCGCGAGCGTGCGAAGCTCCGAGATGGGGTCTTCGCCGTTCAGCGCCGTCATGACCTCGTCGCACGCGGCGCGGATCGCGTTGGGGTCGAGCGTCGGCTTTCGGAGGTCCGCCATGGGTGATCCTCTAATGCACGGGCGACGCGGCGCCCATGCCGGCGAGGCCGCCTGGCCGCCAAGGCTTCGAATATGCGGCAATTTTGGCGATTTTTCAGCTCTCGAGAAAAACGATGCGCCACCCGCCGCCGGCTCGCGTTCTTCCAGCAAGGCGGATCCCCACGAGTGGGCCGCCACCCCAAACCGAACCCGGAGCGAAGACCATGACGCGCACGCAGTCGACCCAAACCCTCTCTCTCGAAACGCGAACGAAGAAGCTGTTCCCCGCGCTCGCGCTTGCGCTTGCGCTCGCGTCGCCCGCCGCAATTCCTGCGACCGACGCCGGCGCCTGCGGACCCGCGCCCGAGGGGGCGCTCTCGCTCCATTTCAGCGCGCTCGGCCGGCACGACCGCGACGCGCTGCTCGCTCAATGGCAGCCGAACGCGCCCGTCACATCGATCGATCGACGCGGAACGTCGACGACCGTCCCGATCGAGAAGGCGGCCGATCGATGGCTAAAGGCAACGCAGCCGGTCACGTTCAAGGTGGAAGACGTCAACGACAAGCCGGACGGAGATGTCGTCGTTCACGCGAAGGTGATGTTCGAAGGTGTCCCCTTCGACGATCTCGTCACCGTTCACTTCGATCGCGGCCGCTGGAAGATCGTCGACAAGACGTCCCGCGAGCTCGCGCCCGCACGTCCCGCCGCCGTCGCGGCGCGAAGCCCCTATTGATCTTCGTCGTCCGTCTGCGGCGCCGCGCCTTCGCTTCGAAGGAGGCGCTCGAGCGTGAGGTCGAGGTGGCTCGTCGCCAAACCGATCAAGCTGTCGATCTCGTCGGCGCGTACGCCGAGCCGCCCCGAGAGCTCGGCGCGCGTTCGCTCGAGAACACGCTCTCGTGCATCGCGGAGCCATCGTACGATCGTCGCGCGATGTGCGCCGTGCATCGTCGCCAGCTTGTCGAGCGTCACGCCGCCGAGAAGATGAAGTCGAAGGAGGTTTCGCTCCCGTGGCTCGAGCGTCTCGAACGCCACCGCGAGCGCTTCACGAAACGCGGCACGCGTCGCGCCCTTGAGCGCCTGAAGCCCGGGATCCGTGCCAGGCGCCGGCAAGAAGAGAAGCTCCGGATCGAACGGCGCAGCCTGCGCGTCGCCGATGCTCCGCTTGCGAAAGCGCGAGATCGCTTCGCGTGTCGCGGTGACCTTCACGAACCCCGCCAGCTTCCCTCTTCCCGCGTAGCGCTCGATCAAGAGCTTCGCGTTCGGGCCCGCGTCGTCGTGCGGCGCCGAGACGAGGAGCTTCATCCGAAGGAGCTGCATCAGCTCGTCGAGCTCGTGATCGGCGAGGCGCAGGCGCTGAAGCGCGGCGGGGAGCGGCGCGAAGTAGCGTTGATCGAACGCCTTCGCCGCGTTCGGATCGCGTCGCGCGAGCGCCGCGCAGATCCAGAGCTCGGCCGCAGCCTCGCCATCGATGCGGGCCGTCGCCTCCTTCTCGTCCTCCCCTACGCGAGGCTCTCCGAGCGCGACGAGGTCCCGCCCAGCCTCGTGCTGCTCGACGTACGCCGCGAAGGCGACGCGATCCATGCGCACGGTAGGCCACGCCGCTTCGGCTGCCATGCACATCGCGTCGAGGAGTCGTGCTTTCATCGAAGTCGCGG
Source organism: Labilithrix sp. (assembly GCA_044227045.1). GTDB lineage: Bacteria > Myxococcota_A > Polyangia > Polyangiales > Polyangiaceae > Labilithrix. Next base: position 33,450 of record JBGAFW010000038.1, on the reverse strand, counting down.
CCTTCTGACCAGCGCTGGCCTGGCTCGATGGTCGAGGTTAGCGTTCCACATGTCGAGCGAAACGAACCACGTCGCGAAGCGAATTCGAGATGCAACGAGCTCCCATCCAGGATGACGCCACGCAACGAGCGCCCGCCGAGGCGGCTCCGTCGTCGGCGTGCCTCGACGAGCTCACGCTGGGCGATTTGCTCGCGGGCGGGCTCTCCGAGGCCGACCTGTCACGCGTCGAAGCTCACCTCGACGGATGCCTCGAGTGCAGCGCCATCGTCAGCGTTCTTGCGGGCGGTCACGATCTGATCGCGACGACCTCGGCGGCAGCGGCGCTTGGCAGCGGCGACCACGACGGCGACGTGCTCGGACCAGGCACCGTGCTCGGGCGCTACGAGATCGTCGCGCCTCTCGGCGAAGGCGCGATGGGCACGGTCTATGTCGCGAACGATCCCGAGCTTCACCGGCGCGTCGCCGTCAAGCTCGTACGCGCGCGGCTCTTCCGCGATCGAGGCCTCATGTTCGATCCGACCATACGCGCGCTCCTTCGCGAGCGGATGCAACGCGAAGCGCAAGCGATGGCGCGCATCACGCACCCCAACGTGGTCACCGTCTTCGACGTGGGCCGCATCGGCGAGGACCTTTGGATCGCGATGGAGCGGGTCGAAGGTCAGTCGCTCCGCGCGTTCCTGCGCTCGGCGACGACCTCGCCGACCGCGACGACCTCGCCGACCGCGACCACCCCAGCGATGACGAGCGAGGACGCGCTCCTCGACCTGCTGCTCCAAGCCGCGCGGGGGCTCGCTGCCGCGCACGACGGCGGTATCGTGCACCGCGACTTCAAGCCCGACAACGTCCTCGTCGGCAACGACCGCCGCGTCCGCGTCACCGACTTCGGCGTCGCGCGCAGCGAGTCGAGCGACTCGGCGCGCCGCTCGATCCCTAGGGCACAGTTCGAAAAGAAGAGTGGGGTGACCGAAGCCGAGGCCGCGTTGACGCAGACGGGCGCGCTCATCGGGACGCCAGCGTACATGGCGCCCGAGCAGCTCCAGGGCGCCGACGCGACGCCCGCGAGCGATCAGTTCGCGTTCGCGGTCACCGCCTACGAAGCGTTGTTCGGCGAGCGCCCGTTCGTGGGGACCAAGATCGCGGAGCTCGTCGAGTCCATCGAGCGGGGCCCAAGGTTCCCGCGCGCAGAAGGCGCGGCGCGCACCGTCTCGGCGCGAACGCGGACGGTGCTCGCGCGAGCTTTGTCGTACGACGCCGCGGCGCGGTTCCCCGACATGCATGCGCTCATCGCGGCGCTGACGCCGGCGGCAACGCGATCGCTTCGCTCTTCTCCGGTCGGCCTCGCCCTCCTCGCCTTCTCGGTCGCGGTCGCCCTTTTCGGCGTCACGCTCGCGATCACGAGCCGAAACCAAGCGGCGCGAGCCTCCGCCGCGGCCGCCGATATGTGCACGGGCGACGTCGAGCGTGCGTCGACGATCACCGCGCACGACGCCGCGATCCGAGCGGCCTTTCAGGCATCCGGCGTCGCGGACGCCCCGGCGCTGGCCGAACGACTCCTCGCGTCGCTTCGCGCGTATGCGGGCGCGTGGTCGCGTGCGCACAAATCGACGTGCGAGGCGACGCATGTGAAGCACGAGCAGTCACCTGCGCTCCTCGACGCGCGCATGGAGTGCCTCAACCGGCGGCTCGGCGACGCCCGCGCGCTCAGCGAAGCGCTCGAGCACGCGAACCGCGACGCTGCGGTCGCCTCGCTTGCGTCGGTCGCGAGCCTCCCGCGTGCCGAAGACTGCATGACGGCGACGGACCTTGCGTTGCGCGACGCCCGTCCCACCGCGCCTGCCATCCGGATGACGCTCGACGAGATCGACCGCACGCTGACGACGCTTCGCGCGCGTTCGTCTCTCGGCGAGCAGGGGCTCGCGCCCGAAGCCGACGCGCTCGTCACCAAGGCCGAGGCCGCGGGCTACCGGCCAACGACGGCGGAGGCGCGCCTCCTCCGAGCGACGATCGCGCGCAGGAGCGCCGACTTCGCGGCTGCGACAGAGGACGCACGCCAATCGATCCTCCTCGCCGAATCCGCGCGCGACGATCGCGCCGCGGCGCTCGGCTGGATCGAGCTCGCCGCGACGAGCACGGAGCAAAAGCTCCCAGCGCTCACGCTCGAGCGAACGGACCACGCCCTCGCCGCGATCGCGCGGATCGGCACGCCGAAGGATCTCGAAGCCTCGGCGCTTTTCCTGAGCGGCATCGCGCGAACGCATCGCGGCGATCTCGACGACGCCGAGAAGAACCTGCGCGCGTCGCTCGACCGGCGGCAGGCCATCTACGGCGAACACCACATCGAAATCGCGCGGACGCTGTCGTCCCTCGCGAACGTGCTCCGTCTCCGCGGCGACCTCGCGACCGCGCTCACGATGCATCGCGACGCGCTGGCGATGGACGAGCACCTGCTCGGCGCGACGCACCCGAGCGTGGCCCGCCATCACCACAACATCGGCGGCGTCCTCCGCCTCCGCGGAGATCTCGACGAGGCGCTCGCCTCCTACGACCGCGCGCGCTCGATCGAGGTCGCGAGCCACGGCGACCAACATCGCAGCGTCGGCCAAACGGAGAACAGCATCGGCCTCGTGCATCTCAACAAGGCCGCGGCGTCGGGAGCGTCCAAAGCAGACGTCGCCCGCGAGCTGACCGCCGCGACGGATCACCTCACGCGCGCGCTCGCGATCTTGAAGGATCACCCCGAGCGCGGGCTGGCGCTCGAGAACCTCGGCCTCGTCGCCGCGGCGTCCGGGGACCATCCCGCCGCGCTCACGCGCTTCACCGAGGCAGAGCAAATCACGCGCGACGCGCTCGGCCCCGACCACGAACGCATCGCGAGCATCCTCGACGCCCGCGCAAAGAGCGAGCGCGCGCTACATCAACACGCCGCCGCCAAAGCCCACAGCGAACGAGCGCTCGCGATCGCGAAGAAGCGTGCCCCCACGAGCGCCGAGGCCGCCTCGATCCTCCACGATCTCGAGGCAAGCGCGGCGACCGCGCCACGCGCGGCGACGGCGGCGAGCATGGCGACGACGGCAGCGACCACGGCGACGGCGGCGAGCACGGCGACGACGGCAGCGACCACGGCGACGACTGCGCCGCGCGGCACGGCGACGTCCTCCGCGCCACCCGCCACCTCGACGACCGCCTCGCTTGGAGGCTCAGCGAAGAGGCCTACCGCGCCCGCGCCGCGGAGCTCCGCGCCACGTGGCGGCGCGTACACGGCCGTCGAGAGCACCGACACGGAGCGCTGAGGCACACGCCGATGACGTCGCGCGGGCGTCCACGCGCCGAGGCGTCATCCGGGTGAGGCGTGGACGTACCGCGACTTCGGCCGAATGAGGCGGCCTGTCCGGCGTTGCTCGTCGATGTGCGCACACCAGCCGGCGGAGCGAGCGACGGCGAACGTCGGCGTGAAGAGCGCGCGAGGAAGGCCGATCGCCTCGAGGAGGATCGCGGTATAAAACTCGACGTTGGCGCGAAGGGCGCGGTCGGGATGACGTGACGCCAAGAGCGCCTCCGCCTCGCGCTCGACGACGCGCGCCATGTGAAGGCGTCCCGCGCTTGCAGGGACGTCGCTCCTCGCGGACCTCGCGCTCGCGCCACCTGAGCCGCTGGAGCCGTTGGCGCGTGCGGCCTCGAGCCTAGACACCGCCCGCTCGAGCACGAACGCGCGTGGGTCGCGCACGCGATAGACGCGATGCCCCATGCCCATGATGCGCTCTCCTTGCGCGAGCGCGTTCTCGAGCCACGGCTTGGCGTTCGCCTCTTCGCCGATCGCATCGAGCATGTCGAGCACCGGTCCGGGCGCTCCTCCGTGAAGCTTGCCCGAGAGCGCGCCGATCGCGGCGACGACGGCCGAGACCATGTTCGACGCGGTCGACGCGACGACGCGGGCCGCGAACGTCGACGCGTTCATTCCGTGGTCGATCACCGTCACGAAGTAGGTGTCGAGCGCGTCGACCTCGTCCTGCGTCGGCGCCTTTCCGGTGACCATGCGAAGGTAGTCCGCGGCGTGCGACGCACGCGGATCCGGACGAATCGGCGAAGGCTGCCTCACCCACGCCGCCGCCATCACCGCGACCGCGCCGATGATCCGCAGCGCCGGCCCGAGCGTTCCGAGGCCGGCGTCCCCCTCGCCCGACCGCTCGCTGCCCAAGTAGAGATGGCCCGTCGCCGCGCGCAACGCATCCATCGCGTCCGGCATCGCCAGCGCGTCGCCGAGATCGCGCAGCCGCTCGAACGCCGACTCGCGCGCCTCACCCAAGAGCGCCCGAATCCGCTCGAGCTCGTCGGCCGAAGGGTCGCGTCCTCGCCACAGCAGAAACACCGCATGCTCGAACGTCACCTGCCCCGCGAGCTCCTCTACCGCCCGCCCCGCGATGACCAGCTTCCCGGCCTCGCCGTCGACGTCGGACAACCGCGTCGTCGCCGCGACGACCCCTTCGAGTCCATTCGCGTGCACCGCGCTCGCGCCACCTGCGCCGCTCCCGCTCGCCCCGGTCGACCCGCTCGCCCCGGTCGACCCGCTCGACCCGCTCGACCCGCTCTCCCCGGTCGCCCCGCTCTCCCCGGTCGCCCCGCTCCCCGCGTTTTCGCCACTCATCTTTGGCCTACCTTTACTTACATTGATCAACGTTGATTGGATTGATCAATATTGATTGGGTTGATTGGATTGATTGGATTGATTGGATTGATTGGGTTGATCAATGTTGACCACCTTGACCATGTGGAGTGGGTTGACCATGCGAAGTGCGTTGACCATGTTCACCGCCTGAACCACGTTGACCGCCTGAACCACTTGACCGCCTGAACCACGTTGACCGCCTGAACCACGTTGACCGCCTGGTCGGGCCTGGTCGGGCGTTCGGACGCGTCGCGAGGACCTCCGCCGCCGACGTTGCTTGGGTCGACCGACCTCGATGCCATCATTCTTGGGTCGGATCTGCGGCGTGGACATGGTGGATTCGTCAATCAACGTGCATCGATCGTCAATCAACGTACGCTCCACGTTCGCGGGTACCACGATGACGACGACCGAAAGCGAAACGGCGAACGACGGAGCACCAAGCGAGCGTGAGTGGGTCTCGGCGCGAGAGGCGTGCGCGATCCTCGACGTGAAGAGGGAGACGCTCTACGCCTATGCGAGCCGCGGGACTGTGCGGAGCCAGAACGCACCGGGGAAGAAGCAGGCGCGCGTTTATCACCGTGAGGATTTGAAGCGGCTGCGGGCGCGGAGTCAGGCGCGCGCGGGGCATGGCCCGGTCGCCGCGGCTGCGTTGCAGTGGGGCGAGCCGGTGCTCGCGACGCGCGTCGGCACGATTCAGCGGGAGGGGCCGATCTACCGTGGTCGCCGCGCGGTGGACCTCGCGAACGAGAAGAAGAGCTTCGAAGAGGTGTGCGAGCTTCTCTGGCAGGTGCCCTTCGCGCCCAGCGCGGTCGGTCCGGGCGCATCGTCGCCGATCACGCGCGATACGCGAGGTCTTGGTGTCCCTGCGCCATCCATCCGCGCGTTGCTTCGACGTGGCGCGGGTCCGTACGACGCGATGTTGATCACAGCGGCGGCGCTCGCGGCGGCTGAGCCGCGAGGCGAGGTGAAGGAAGTCGCGGCGAGGCGCGCTGGGGTGCTCGTCCGGCGGCTCATCGCGTCGTGTGCGCTCACGCGTGGCGTCGACGAGATGAACGCGGCGCTTGCGGCCGATAGCTGTGCGCGGTCGCTGCTCATCGCGCTTGGCGGAAGGACGACGTCCGCGGCGGTGTCGGCGATGGCCGAGGCGCTCGTGTTGACCGCTGACCATGAGCTCAACGTGTCGACGTTCGCGGCTCGCGTGACCGCGTCTTCGGGGGCGAGCCTGTCGGCGTCCGTCGTCGCGGCGCTCGCGGCGCTGTCGGGTCCGTTGCACGGCGCGGCGACGGCGCGAGTCGAGGCGTTTGCCCTCGAGATCGATCGGCCGGAGTGCGCGGCGGAGGTCGTCGCGGGTCGGCTCGAGCGTGGCGAGTCGATCCCGGGGTTTGGTCATCCCCTTTACCCCGAAGGAGATCCTCGCGGGCTTCGTCTCGAGGCGCTGGCGAGCCAGGTGCAGCCGCGCGCGCGCACGGTGCGCGTCCTCCGCGCGGTCGCGAGCACCGTCGAGCTCGCGACCGGGCAGCTCCCCACGCTCGACGTCGGCCTCGTCGCGCTCTCGAGCGCCCTCTCCCTCCCTCGCGGCGCTCCCCTCGCGATCTTCGCGTGCGGCCGCCTCGCCGGCTGGATCGCCCACGCGCTCGAGCAACGTGAAGAAGGGACGATGTTGCGTCCGCGCGCGCAGTACATCGGCACGCCGACGCCGCCGACGTCGTAGCGCGCGCGCGGCACGTTCGTCGCTGGGACCGCTAGCGCGGATCGATCGTCAGGCTGCTCTCGATCGATTTGCCGTCCGCCGAGATCTTCCAGATGTTGATGAGGCCGGTCGTCTCTTCGGTCTTCGGGTCGTAGTCGAGCGTGCCGGAGGCGCCGACGAGGTTGACCGCGTTGCCGGCACCGAAGGCGTCGATCACCTTCGTCCAGTTCGCCGGGGTCACCGCGACCTCGGGGCCGCCGGCGGAGACCCTACGGAGGCCCTGGGCGATCGCGGTTCCATCGAGGCGCTTCGCCTGCCGGAGGGCCCATGCGCTGCCGTAGAACGTGAGCCACGCTGCGTCGTAGCTGTGCGGGACGAACGACAACGTGCTCGCGTCCTTCTTGAACGCTGCGCTGTAGCTCGTCTTGAACAGCTCGAAGGTCGAGCCTTGTGGGACGGCGGGGCGGCTGCCGACGACGCGCGGAAAGACGGCGGATGCGCCGGCCGCGCCCGAGAGGAGATCCGGATTCGCGGCGCTGTCCGTCAAGAACAGGCTGATGTTCTTGTAGCTCGCGAGCGTGTTGGCGGCGTTCAAGAACGCAACCGCGTCGGGCGTCTGCGACGAGAAGAACAGGACGAACGCCGGTGACGTCGTCGCGGCGTCGACGATCGCGGCGTCACGCTGGCTCGTCGTCGAGAAGGTCAGTGTACGCACCTGCCGCCCGTTTTGCTGGTACGCCGCGGTAAAGACGCCCGCGAGCGCATCGCCGTAGGCGCCCTTCTCGTTCACGACGACCACGCTCGACGCGGATGGGAACGTTGTCGTGAGGTGGCGCGCGATCGCGGCGCCTTGGAGCGTGTCGGGCGCCGCTGTGCGCCACAAGAGACCAGGCGCGTCGTCGGTCGGCGTCGCGGTGTCGTGGTTCGTCAAAGACGGGCTCGTCGCCGCGGGCGAGATGACGAGCACGTCTTGGTCCTTGATCGCGTCGAACACCGCGAGCGCGTCGCCGGATGCGCTCGGGCCGACGATCGCGGGGACGCCGAGCACGTCGGCGAGGTAGCGCGCGCTCGCGACGGCGGCGTCGGTTCGCTTGAGGGAGTCGTATTGGGCGTTCTCGGCGACATCGCAGAAGACGACGCCGAAGAGTCGACCATCGAGCCCCTTCTCTTCGTTCACCTGCGTCGTCGCGAGACGGATCGCGTCTTCACGACCGCGCTGCGTCTCGACGCTTCGGTCCATGAGCGAGCCGATCGTGATGACGTTCTTGTAGCTGTCGGGGCGCGTGAGGAGGTCGGCCGGAAACGTCGTCGTGCATCGCGGGGCGGGAGGAGCATGCTCGCAGAGCCCGCTCGAGCCACACACGAGGCCTGCGCCGAAGGCGTCGCGGCAGTCGGCGTTCTTCGTGCACGAGGCGACCTCGTCGCGCGTGAGCGTGCAGCTCGTCACGACGAGCGCCGAAAGAAAAGCGACGGCGGCGAGCTGGCTAGAACGTCCCAACGACGACGACCCCCGCCTGGTCACGCGCGACGAGCGGACGTGCCTCAATCAGGTACCTATGCCTCGGCTCGCTGCTCCTCACCTCGCCCACCCTCGGCTCGCTGCTCGATGACCCGCTGCTCCGGCCCACCTTCACGTCGGCCTTCGCTTTGGTGTCGTCGTCGTCGCCGCCGGCGATCAAGAAGTAGACGCCCGCGCCAGCGAGGACGACGCCGCTGACGAGCGCGATGTCCGTGATGAGGCCGAAGGTCTTGTCGCGATCGATCGCCGAGCTCGCGTCTTGCGTGCACAGCTTGCCGCCGGGAGCGTCTTTGCAGCCTGCGTTTACGTCGCTTCGCGCCGAGAGCGTGAGCGCGCCGAACACGCCCGCGCCCGCGAACGCGAGCGCGCCGCCGCCGAGCAGCACGATCGGCAAGATGCGCGTTGGCTTCTCCTTCGGAGGAGGCGTCTTCGTTCCGCCGTTGTTGCCGTTGCCGTTGCCGCCGTTGTTGTCGCCTGCTTGCTGCGCCGCTCTTCGCGCGGCCTCGGCGGCTTGCTCGTCCGCCTTCTTCTTCTCTTCGGCGCGCCGCCGCTCTTCCTCTTCCTTGTTCTTCTCGTCGACCTTCTTCTGGTCTTCGACGCGCTTCCGCAGATTCGCGAGGCGCTTCTGCACGACGTCGCGGTCCTTCGCCTTCCCGCTCGCGAGGTATTTCTCGAGCGCGTCGACCGCCTCGGCATAACGCCCCAGCCGCTCGAGCGCGTTCGAGACGTTGAAGAGCAGCTGCGGTCGTCCAGACAGCTCGTGTGCTTCCTGAAAGGCCGCGAGCGCCTCCTCGTAACGACCCTCGGCGTAGGCGGTGTCGCCCTTCTGAAACAGCTCGCGCGCACGTACGTCGAGCGCCGCCTTCTCGGACGCGTTCTTTGGCTGCGCAGACGCCGCCATCTCACCCCACGACGTGACGGTCGCGAGGCTCACGAATGCGATGAAGCACGTCCTCCAGAGCCGCCGGGTCATTCCCAGGGATCGATGTTATCCGTCTTCGGGCGGTCCTTCACCTTACCGCCCGTCGTGACGCCTTTTCCGTGTCCGCCGGCGCCCGGTGATGCATTCGCCCCGGCGTTCGAGGTGGCGGGCGGCGCGGTTGCGCCATTTCCTGCGCCATTTGCCGCGGCGACCGTCGCGCGAAGCCCGATCACGTTCGGCGGTGGATGGGCCTCGTCGAACTCGATGAGCAGGCTCTCGTATCCAGGGGCCGCGAGACGAAGCGCGTGTTTCTTGCCGTCGCGCGGGAGCGATCGCGCGAGGCGACCTGCTCCGGCGGGGCTCCCGTCCATCTCGATCGAAGCCGTGGCCGGCGTCACCTGGATGTCGATCGCGTAGAGCGGATCGACCTGCGTCGTCTTGCCCGACGCGACGTCGCCCTCGCTCCGCCGTCCGCTCCGCACGACGACGACCGTGACCACGATCGCGACGCCGAGCGCGACGCCGATGATGCCGGTGAGCAGGCCCGAGCTCCGTGCTCCGCGCTGTGCGAGCGGCGGTACGGACGTCCCCGCGCCGTAGCTCGGCAACCGATCGAACGCGGCGCCCGGCGGCGTGCCGCTCGGATGCGTGTTGTAGGGCCCTTGCGAGTGCGGAGGCACCGAATGCGGTGGCACCGAGCGCGGCCCGAGATCGAACGGCCCCGACGACATCGCGCCGCCTGCGCTCATCGGTTGGCTGATGAGCCCCGCCGAAGCCGCAAACGGTTGCCCCATCGGCGTGGGCGGTCCCGAGGGATGCGTCGCATGGCCTGCTTGCGAGGGATGTGAGGCGTGAGAGGGATGCGACGGCGGCGAGGAATGGGACGGCGACGCGACGCCGAAGCGGGGCGTGCCCGGAGGCGCGCTCACGCGACCGCTGCCGCTCCCGCTGCTGCCATCGCCCGGACCCGCGACCTGCATCGTCGTGGAGCTCGGCGCGGCGTTCGCTGCGCTGACCGCGCCGCTCTGACCGCGGAAGGTGGGGGCCCAGATCATCCGTGCGCGCTCGCTCGCGAAGGGCAAGAGCGCCTCGCCGAGCGCGCGCATCGTGAGAAAGCGATCCTGCGGTTGCAAGGACATCGCGCGCGTGATGACACGCTCGAACGTCGCAGGGATGGCGGCGTTGCGCGCGCGTGCGCTCGGGAACTCGCCTTTGCAGATCGCCATCGCGAGCGCGACGAAGTTATTGCCGAGATCGGCGAACGGACGAACGCCCGTCGCCGCTTCGTAGAGGATGACGCCGAGGGAATACTGATCCGAGCGGCCGTCCGCGAGCCTGTCGGCGCGCATCAGCTCCGGAGACGCGTAGTGTGGCGTGCCGACGAACGCCGAGTCGGTCGTCAACGCCGCTTGGTCGGCGTCGTGAACGAGCTTCGAGATGCCGAAGTCGAGGACCTTCGACACCGTCTCGCCGTTCCACGATCGCGCGAGGAAGATGTTCGACGGCTTCAGGTCACGGTGGACGACGCCGTGGTCGTGCGCGAAGTCGACCGCCGCGATGATCGGCAAGAGCGTGTCGACGATCACGTCGAGCGGCAGCCGTCCCTCACGACGAATCATCGCCGAGAACGACTCGCCTTCGAGATGCTCCATCACGAGACAGGGCAACCCGCCCATCATGCCGACGTCGGTCACGTCGACGATGTTCGGATGCCGGATGCGTGACGCGAGCTGACCTTCGCGGAGGAAGCGCGCGACGACGATCTCGTCGTCGAGGTAGCGCTTGCGCAGCGTCTTGATCGCGACGCGCTTGTTGAGGCCGGTATGGACCGCGTCGTAGACGTCGCCCATGCCGCCGGAGCCTATCTTCGCGCGGATTTTGTAATGACCGAGCGACGTCGTCGGCAGTGACTCGGGGCCAGTTCCCCGACTACCCAAGGAGTCGCTCATCGGTCGCTCAATCCTACCAGGCCGCGCCAAATGCGCTTTGCTTTGCGCTTTCTTTCGCGATCGACCGCCTGCCTGAGACGGAAGGCCCACAGAGTCTGTCGCGTGTGTGGCTCCCGGTAGCGTTTAATCGCGCGCAAACCGCGCAAAAATGCGGGTCAAAGCCATCATCACTGCGTGGGGTAGACCGCGATGCGTGTCGGCTAGAGGCCCGGGTCGCACATGAGCGGCGTCGCGTAGACGGACGCGGCGCGCCCGCGCTCGGCGGCGAAGAACGCGACGAGCGAGCGCCCATCGGGACGCACGGCGACCGCGGGCTGTCCGGCGTTGATCGTGTCGGGCGAGACGATGATCGGCTCGCCGCGCACGTCGAGGTCGCGTGCGCCAAGCCGGTAGGTGATCACGCGATGCGCGCCCGCGGTGCCGTCGGCCATCGCGAGCAAGAGATCTCCGTCGGCGAGCGTCGCGATCGAAGGCGACATGCCCTTCGCGATCGTCCGCACCGGTCCCACCGTGGTCGCGCCTTCGCCGTCGGGCGTGAAGCCTGCGACGACGACGCTCCACTCGCGCTCGCCCGCGGCACGCTCGGCCCAAGCGACCGCGCCGCCGCCGCCCCACTGCGTGATCGCGGGGGTGCCGACCGTCGCGTTGTTCCTGCGGATGTTCACCATCGCGCCGGCAGGCGCGAGCGCGGAGTCCGTCACGCCGAGCCAGAGCGACGAGGGACGGCGCAGCGCGATCACGACGCCGCCGTCGTCGCGGCCGACCGCGCGCACCGTCTCGCTCGCATAGATGTACGGATGAATGGGGGCCGCAGGCGCGGACGCGATCGGCTTGCGAGCCGCCGCGGCGTCCTTCGCCGGCAGAAAGCCCGGCGGGCGATACGGTGACGCGGGCGGCGTGAGCGCCGCGGTTCGCGTCGGCGGCAAGATCCCTGGGACGGGCCAGATGTTACGGATCGCCATGCGATTCGGATCATCGAAGATGGCCATGATGTAGCCGCCACGCGCGACGACGCGGAACGTGGGCGACTCGGAGCTTCCGACGACCGTGCGTGCGTCGTCCGAGTCGATCCGAATGTCGAAGCCGTCTCCGCCTTCGTCTTCGCGACCGTCGACGGCGACGTGGCTCACGAGCGTGGACGCCTTCACGCGCACCGTCTCGGCGACGCGAAGCCACGAGCCTTCGATCCGGAGCCCCACCGCTTCGGTCGTGCCCGACGCGAGCGCGAGGCCAAAGCCCGTGTCGAGGACGCTCACCTCGAGACCAGGGCCGATCTGCGCGCGCGTCGCGAGCGATCGCGCGGCGCCGGTGGTCGTGCATCCACCGGCGGGCGGCGCGGGCGTCGTCGCGCCAGGCGCGCTGACGAGAGACTTTCGTTCCGAGCTCGCGGCGCGTGGTTGGCGTGCGAGCGCATCGACCGCTTTTTGTGCGTGCGCGGGCGGGCGGCCCGAACCGACCACGAGCGCGACGACGGCGGCGATCGCGAGGTGCGTCGCGACGAGCGGCAGCACGGCCCGGCGCGTCTTCAGCCGCGCGAGCAGCGACGCGGCGCGGCCGGGCGACTTCGAAGACATCGGCGGGCGGTCGGTCTGAACGTTCGCGGTGTCGTCGTCTCGATCGCGCCCATCCTCATGTTGGGCGTGCGATTCGTCTTCTTGGCGTGCGCTCCGGAACGCCGGTCGCGAGACGCGCGCGAGCTCGATCGGATCGCTCTGCTCGTCTTCACCAAGCTCGAGCTCCAGCGAGTCGCGCTTGTCCTCCTGCTCCGGCTGTCCTTTGAGGAGCGTGTGGAGCGAGACCTCGCGCCGCCACTTCCATTGCGCAGGCAGCGGAGGAGGAATCGTCGAAGCGAGCCGCTCGCGCATGGCGGCGGGCTTCTTCGGGGTCGCGACGACCTCGCGATCGGACTTGAGCTCCGACGCCGAAAGCTGAATCGCCATCGTCGCAGGATCAGCCGGCGCCGGAAGTGGGTCACTCGACGCGTCCTTCGCGGCGACACCCTTCGACGCGAGCGTGGGCACGGTCGATCGCTCGCTCGGCCTCTCGTCTTCGTCGGTGAGGTACGCCTCGTCGAGCTCTTCGACGCGATCGATCGCGAGCGGTGCTTCGATGGGCGCGACGTCCTTCGGGACGAGCGCGTTCTTCGGGATCGTGACGTTCGGGATCACGATCGCAGACTCGAAGGTCGAGGCGCTCAGCTGCTCGTGGAGCTGCTTCAGCTGCTTCTGCTCTTTCTTCTTCTTGTCGTAGTAGTCGTCGTCGTCTTCGGTCGAGAGCGTGAGCGGCTCCTCGCTCTTGATCCACGCCGGCGGCTTGCTCGTCGGGATCTTCGACGGTGAGCGATCACCCGCACGGCGAACTTCGGACGCCGGGAACGTGAGCGTCTTGCGCGTCGGCGCTGACGGAAGGACGGCCGCGGGCACCATCCCCGATTTGCTTGGATCGATCACGGCAGGTCGCGTGGCGTGATCGCCTTCGGCAGGTGAAAGCGCAGCGACGCCGTTCGAAGACGCGTCGATCCCGCCTGCCGCCGGTCCGTTCGTTTCGCCTCGCGCTGAGCTGCCCACTCGGTTGACCCTCTCGTGTCGAGCCTGGGCTCTAGCACCATGGCGCCCATGTGCATCTCCATCCGACATCGTCTCTGGAGCCCTCTCCCCGCCAGGTTGGCCGCGGTTGGAATCGTCCGTTCGGAGCGGGTTGATGACGCGATCACGCACTCGACCGGGTGAGGAGCGGATAAGTCCATGTTTCGACGTGGCCCGTGAGGTTGACTCGACGCAGCGTCGGGATCGCAAATTATTCCGTTTCGGATAAACAACACGCCGGTCGGGAAGCCGATTTTTTTCTGAAGCCCAACGTCTCTTTTGCGATCGCGCGGGAGCGGTCCAAGAAAGAGCCCCCAGGACCTTTCCTTGGTCTCGGCGCGGTGCGGCACGCGGATCTCGTTCGCGTTTTGTCGCAGGCGGTGTAAACGACCTGCTCTCCCGTGGCTGTTCACGTCCTCCCTTTCGAGAAACCCGTCGTCGAGCTCGTCGCGCGCGTGAAGGAGCTTCGTGCTCTCGCGGAGAACGACAAACGATTCGAGGCCGAGCTTCGTCGCCTCGAGGAGAAGTGCGGGCGGCTCGCGCGTGAGCTCTTCGCCGATCTGTCTCCGTGGCAGAAGGTACAGCTCTCGCGTCACCCGAATCGGCCGTACACGCTCGACTACGTCGCGTCGTTGTTCGAAGACTTCCTCGAGCTGAAAGGCGATCGCTGCTTCGCCGAAGACTCCGCGATCGTGTGCGGCGTCGCGAAGTATCTGGGTCGGAGCGTCGTCGTCGTCGGCCATCAGAAGGGCCGCGGCGCGAAGGAGAACGTGAAGCGCAACTTCGGCATGCCCCACCCCGAGGGCTACCGAAAAGCACGTCGCATGTACGAGCTCGCCGCGCGTTTTGGATTGCCCATTCTCACGTTCATCGACACGCCGGGCGCCTACCCAGGGCTCGGCGCCGAGGAGCGCGGTCAGAGCGAAGCGATCGGCGCATGCCTCGCCGCGATGGCGCGCGCGCCGGTCCCGATCATCGCCACCATCCTCGGTGAAGGTGGAAGCGGCGGCGCGCTCGCGCTCGGCGTGGCCAACCGCGTCCACGTCCTCGAGTACGGCACGTACAGCGTCATCTCGCCGGAAGGCTGCGCGTCGATCCTCTGGAAGGATGGCAGCAAGGCGGACGAGGCCGCGGAGCGTCTTCGCATGACCGCTCCCGAGCTTCTCAAGCTGAAGGTCGTCGACAAGGTGATCGAAGAGCCGGCGGGCGGCGCCCACCAAGACCCCACGCTCGCGGCGCAGAACGTCAGCGAAGCGATCCGCGAAAGCCTCGCCGACCTCCTCCAGCGCACGCCGGACGAGCTCGTTCGAGACCGCTACGAGCGCTTCCGCGCGCTCGGCGCTTTCGTCGGCTGAGGGCCCTCAAACCCCTATTTTCATGGGACTCGAGCCTGCGGCCTGCAGCCCTCGCTCATCCGTGCTAACGAGGGTCCGCTGAGGAGGAAGCGGGAAGAATGGCTGCATCCATCAACCTGGAGGGGAAGGTTGCGATCGTCACCGGCGCGAGCCGCGGAATTGGCGAAGCGATCGCTCGCATGTTCGCCGCGAACGGCGCGAAGGTCGTCGTCGCCTCGCGAAAGATCGAAGGCGTCAGCGCGGTCGCAGAGTCGATCGGAAAAGACGCGCTCGCGATCGCCGCGCACACCGGCCGCGAAGAAGACTGCGTCAACCTCGTGCGTCTCGCCGTCGAGAAGCTCGGCAAGGTCGACATCCTCGTCAACAACGCCGCGACCAATCCCTACTTCGGCCCGATGCTCGACATCGACGTCGGCGCTTGGGACAAGACGTTCGAGGTCAACACGAAGGGTTACTTCTGGATGACCCGTGAGGTCGCGAGGCATCTCCGCTCGCGCGAGGCTCCGGGATCGATCATCAACATGGCCAGCGTCGCCGGCATCGTCGCTTCGCCGCTTCAAGGCGTCTACGCGATGACGAAGGCGGCGGTCATCTCGATGACCAAGACGTTCGCCTACGAGCTCGCCGCGAACAAGATCCGGGTCAACGCCATCGCTCCGGGCTTCGTCGACACGAAATTCGCCGCCGCGGTGCTCAAGAACGACGCCCTGCTCGACGAAGTGCTCAGGATCACTCCGATGAAGCGCTACGGACAGCCCGACGAGATCGCCGGCGCGGCGCTTTACCTCGCCTCGGATTCTGCCAGTTACTTGACCGGACAGGCCATTGTGATCGACGGAGGTATGACGATCGCCTGATTCGAACGGATCGGGGGACGCCTCATAAGAGATTATTCAAATGGAACGTGGGCAAGTCATCGTCGGGAAGTATCGCCTGAACCAAGTGCTCGGCACGGGTGGGATGGCCGAGGTGTGGTCCGCGACGAACACGTTCACGGAGCGCCAACTCGCGATCAAGTTCATGAACCGCGAGGTCGCGAAGACGCCCGAAGCGGCGACGCGATTCTTGAAAGAGGCGAAGGTCTCCGCGCGCATCAACCATCCCAACATCATCGACGTCATCGACGTTGGGCAGACCGAAGAGGGCCAGCTCTTCCTCGTGATGGAGCTCCTCACCGGCTTCCCGCTCGAGACCGCGCTCCGCCGCCAGAACCCGCCGATGTCGATCTACGAGCTCGCGCTCGTGATGGTCGAGGTCGGTGATGCGCTCGCCGCCGCGCACAAGAGCGGGATCGTTCATCGCGACCTCAAGCCCACGAACATCTTCCTCCACAAGGTTCGTGAGGGCGTCGCCGTCCCGAAGCTCCTCGACTTCGGCGTGAGCAAGTTCCTCGAAGACGACAACACGAACCACGCGCTCACCGTCGCAGGCACCGTGCTCGGCTCGCCGCTGTACATGTCGCCGGAGCAAGCACGCGGCGAGACCACGCTCGACGGCCGCACCGACATCTTCGCGTTCGGCGCGATCCTGTTCGAAGCGCTCACCGGCTACCGCGCGTACGAGGCGAAGAACTTCAACGCGCTCATCGTCAAGATCGCCACCACGAAGCCGAAGGCGATCGACGCATGCGCACCGCACGTACCCGACGCGCTTCGTCGCGTCGTGCGCGCGTGCATGGAGCCCGACCTGAAGCGCCGCGCGCAGACGTTCGAAGAGGTCGTTGGCATGCTTCGTCAGGCCATGCCGGAGCTCGAGGCGTCCGGCATGCGGTTGCCCGCGTCGATCGTGCCGAGCGCGGTCATCGATCCCGACGCCACGAACGCGCTGCCCGTCATGCGCGCGAGCGATCGCCCGCGGCCGATGTTCAACGACACGATCCCCGGCATGCCCGGCCCGCTCGACGCGCTCCAACAGCAGCAGTCCTCGTCGGGCAGCATTCCGCCTGGCGCGATCGCCTACCCTGCGCAGCAGAACCTCCCGCAGGTCGCGCCCCTCTCGACGAACACCAACCCGTCGGGGCCGAGCGGATCGTCATGGACGCCCAACACCTCGTACGCGTCCATCAGCACCGTCTCCACGCCTTCGGCGAAGCGCAACGCGGCGTGGCTCGCGGCCGCCGGAGCCGCGCTCGTCATCGGCGGCATCGGCATCGGCGCGGTGGTCTCCTCGTCACGTAACCCCACCTCGTCGCGACCTTCTCAACAACAAGACAACACGAGCTCCCCGGTCATCGAGCTGCCCGTTACGCCCACCACCGGCGCGGTCACGACCACATCCGCCGAGGAAGGCACGCCGACGATCAGCGTGGACGCGCTTCCAGGTGCAGGTGGTGCAAACGCGACCGGCACCGTGACAACTCCCACGACCACGGGCAACACGAAGGCCGTCGGTGCCGTCCCGAAAGGCTCGGGACGCTTGCTGATCGCGGCTTCGCCTGGCTGGTGCACTATCACGATCGATGGCAAAGAGCGTGGCGCGACACCCCTCGCCGGGATCGACTTGCCGGCGGGTAAGCACCAAGTGTCGTGCAAAGCGCCACACGGGAAAGAGCGAACCGCGAGCGTCGCGGTCCAAGAAGGCGCGACGTCGAAATACCGATTCGCCCTCGACGACTGACAAACGATAGGCTTCAAAGGAAGCGCTTCGTATGTCGTCGTCGTTGCCTCTTTTGCCACCTGTTGCGCCGGGGGAGCTGGTCGCAGACAAGTATCGCGTCGACCGCGTGATCGGTCGTGGCGGCATGGGCGTCGTCGTGGCCGCGACCCGTCTCGAGGACAACGCGCCGGTCGCGATCAAGATCCTCCTCGCCACCCACCTCTCCGATGGGGAGACGGTCTCGCGCTTCGAGCGCGAGGGGCGCGCGGTGTCTCGGATCAAGAGCTCGCATGTCGCGCGTGTGTTCGATGTCGGCGAGCTCGATGACAAGACGCCGTTCATCGTCATGGAGCTCCTGAACGGCGACGATCTCGCGCACATCCTCGAGGAGCGCGAGCGCATCGATCCGCGGACGGCGGTCGATTGGATCCTCCAGGCGTGCGAGGCGATCGCCGAGGCGCACGCCAACCACATCGTCCACCGCGACCTCAAGCCGTCGAACCTCTTCGTCGTGCAGGGGGAGGACGAGTCGGGCCCCGAGGAGATCAAGGTCCTCGACTTCGGCATCTCGAAGATGAAGCTGCCGGACGCGCCGAGCGTCACGACGACGAAGACATCGAGCGTGATGGGCTCGCCGCTCTACATGTCACCGGAGCAGCTGAAGAGCGCGAAGTCGGTCGACGAGCGATCCGACATCTGGTCGCTCGGCGTCATCCTCTACGAGATCATCGCCGGCACGCCTCCGTTCAACGCTTCGACGATGGCCGAGCTCGGCGCGCTCGTCCTCTCCGGCGAGGCTCCGTGGCTCGGAGATGCCGCGCCAGTCTCACCGAGCTTGGCGAGCGTCGTCGCCACGTGCCTTCGTCGTGATCCCAAAGATCGCTTCGTCAGCTTGGCGGACTTCGCCGATGCGCTCGCGCCGCATGGATCCGCGGCTGGACGCGCCTCGGCCGATCTCATCGTCGCGACGCTCGGGATGCCGTCCACGCGTGCGCGCCTCTCCGATCGCGCCTTGCTTCGCGCGGCGGCCAATAGCTCGCCCGACATCGACCCGGCGCTCGCGAAGACGATCGCCGAAGGTCGCGACGTCGTCATCGATCGTCACACGACGCCGATGGCGACGGCGACGACGACCGCGCCCTCACGAACGAAGAATCGCTTCCTCGTCGCGAGCGCGCTCGTCACGCTCGCCGTGATCGCGACCTTCGTCGCGTGGCCGAAGCGCAACGACGCCGCGGCGAGCGGCGCTCCCCCCACGGCGCCGGCGACCGCAACGCCGGGGCCAACAACCCTCGAGAACACGGCGGCGGCGATCACCAAGCCGCCAGCTGAGCCCGTGAGCCTGCTCGCCGACGCCGGCGCGACGGCCACTCCAGTCGCGCCCACCGCGAAGACGTCGCCCAAGGCGAAGACGACGACGTCCACGCAGACGACCGCGAAGGTCGACCCGACGGCAAAGCCCGCCCCTTCCCCAGCGCCCGTCCCCGCGCCGCGCGATTCTCATTTGGGGGGGCGCGACTTTCCTCCGGAAAGATCGCGCGATCCCAACGATGACATCGCACGCAGCTCGAAGGAGTGAGCGTGGTTGAGGCGCGCGTGGCTCGGCGCATCACGGTCGCCGCGTCGGTCCTCATGGGTGCGCTGCTCGTCGCCGCGCCCGAGGCGCTCGCGCAGCCGCACGAGCCTGCCGCCGCAGACGATGCCGCGAAGCCGAGCGTCCCCGACGTCGACTCGCCCGACGCGCTCTTTGAAGAAGGCACGAAGCTCCTCGAGGAGAAGAGGTACGCGGAGGCGCTCGCGAAGCTCGAGGAGGCGCAGAAGCGAGACCCTGGGCTCGGCACGCTCTTCAACATCGGCGCGTGCCTCGAAGGCCTCGGCAAGCTCGCGAGCGCGCTTCGCACCTTCGAAGATGTCGCCGACAACGCGCGCGCCGCCGGCAAGACGCAGCGAGAACGCGCCGCGCGTGCGCGGATCGAGAAGATCGCGCCGCGTGTCGCCGCGATCATCCTCCGTCCTGCCGACGCGGGCGACGCGCAGGACATGATCCTCAAGGTCGATGGCGTCATCCTCGACTCGTCGCACTGGCCGCTCTGGCCGATCGATCCGGGTGTGCATCGCGTCGAAGCCGCCGCGCCGATGAAGAAGTCATGGTCGCAAGAGATCGCCGCGCCCGCCGAAGGTGGACGCACCGTGATCACGATCCCGAAGCTCGAGTCGGCGGCGAAGACGATCACCGTCACGACCGAGACGACGAGCACACGCCGCACGCTCGGCTTCATCTTCGGCGGCGTCGGCGCGGCCGGCGTCGTCACCGCGACGGTGACGAGCATCATGTACATGGACGCGTACGGCATCGCGAAGGATCGTTGCCACGGCGGCACCACGAACCAATGCATCGACGAGTCGGGCAAGTACGATCAGCGCGGGGCCGACGCCGTCAACCGCGCGAAGACCTTGATCCCGATCAACATCGCGGCGTTCGCCGTCGCGGCGGTGGGCCTCGGCGTGGGCGCGTACTTCATCTGGTTCTCGGAAGCGCCGAAGACCACGGCCAGCCGCCCGCGACCGCTTGCCTCGATCTCGCTTGTGCCCGAGGCCTCCGCGACGGGCGGGGGCTTGTCCCTCCGCGGAGATCTCTAACACCCCATGATCTAGGGTCGGCACACAAGGGCGCACTGGTCCATCGCGATCCTGCCTGCCCTGTTGAGGCCTGCCTGACTCTGCCGCTTTGCCCAAACGAAGAGTCGGGTCGATGAATTCGATGGGAAGGTTTTAAGATGACGCGCGGTGGAACGCGCCGTGCACTATCCTCGTGTCTTGATGCGGTTTGTTCCGGTGGCAGCCGCGATGTCGGTGCTGCTCGCGATGGCGAGCGGATGCACCGCGCCTATGCCCGACGCCACCGAGGAGCGCGCCGCGACGAACCAATCGATCGTGGGCGGCGGCACTTCGAATGGTCACGACGGCGTCGTCCTCATCTCGAACGGCGGCAGCCCATGGTGCACGGGCTCGCTCATCACGCCGAACCTCGTCCTCACCGCACGTCACTGCGTGACCGAGTTCTACGAGCAGAGCAACTGCGGATCGATGAAGCGGGACGTTCCGGCGTCCGTCTTCACCGTCTCGACCGGGCTCTACCCAAACGGGCAGCAAGTCGCCGCACGAGGCTCGAAGCTCTTCGTCCCCAACGCGAACAACGTCTTCTGTGGAAATGACATCGCGCTCATCGCGCTCGACAAAGACGTCACCGGCGTCACTCCGCTCAAGCTTCGTTGGAGCGGCGCGGGTCCGAGCGAGACGGGCACTGCCGTCGGTTACGGAGCAAGCGGCCAGAGTGGTCCGCCGGCACGACGTGAGCGCTCCGGCGTTGCCGTGCTCGCGATCGGCCCGATGAACAACGCCTCGTACGACACGCCGCAAGGGCCCATCACGCAGATCGAGGTCTCCCAAAACGAGCTGATGGTGAGTGAGTCGATCTGCGACGGTGACAGCGGCGGACCGCTGCTCGACGCGTCGGGTCAAATCATTGCCGTCGCCTCCGAAGGACTCGACGGCGTCTGCTTCAATCGCCCTGCGTTCTACAGCAGCGTCGGTCCCTTCCAGCAGCTCATCAACGACGCGGCGACCGCCTCGGGCCATCCGCTCGACGCTTCTCCCGGCGTCGGTCCCAACAACCCGAAGAACGCCACGGGCGATCCACCGCAGAGCGGCACGAAGGCGCCCGCCAACAAGAGCGGCTCCACCCCCGACCCCGGAGACGAGACCGAGAGCACGCGAACGAAGGCGCCGATGCTCTCGAGCTCGGGCTGCGACGCGGCGCGCGCGGGCGGCTTCGCGACCACGTCGTCGCTCTTCGAGATCGCGCTCGCCGGAGCGTTCGGCGTGCTCCTGCGTCGCCGCCGCCGCCGGCCCTAGCTCACGCTCGGGATCGTCGTCCTCTCCGCGCGGAGGACTGCGGCGAGCTCGTCGACGAGCGCGGACGCGGCGGCTTGGCTCGGCAACCCTGCGACGTGAACGAGCTCGCTCGTCGGCGCGACGCGGCGAACCTCGGCGCGAAGCTCCTCGATCGCTTCGAGGCGCGCGGCGTCGACGCGGGCCCGCTCCTCGCTCGTGAGCGTGGGCTCGAGCCAGCGCGCGACCGACCACGCGAGATCGGCGTGGCGTGCCTCATCGCGTGCGATGCCCGAGAGCGTGGCGCGGATCTCTCGATCCGCCGCCGTGCGCGACTGCCACGCGGCGACGAGCGCGCCGTACGTCTCACGCACGCAGCCTTCGACCGCGTTCTCGAGCGCGATCTCGAGCGCGGATCGCTCGCGTGGAGGCTCGACCGCGAGCACCTTCTTCGCCCCGCCAAACCGCTTGGCAAGCCGCGCGGTCTCGGCGGCATGACGTTGTTCGTCCCGCCTCGAGCGCTGCGCCATCGCGCGCAAGCGAGCCGGCGCGCCGAGCTCTCCGAGCTCGTGATCGAGACGATCGAAGGCGACGATCGACGCCGCCTCGAGGTGCGCCATCTCGCGAAACCATGCGCCGAGGTCGGACGCCGGCGCGTCGCCCGCGTCAACAACCTGCAAGCCGTCGGGACGGCGGCCGCATGCGTTCGGCGCGAGCTCCTTCTGCTCGTTCACCTTCACGTCGCCGTTCGTGGAGACCTGCAGATCGAACTGGTACGTGCCGCAGCCGCTGTCGACGAGCACGACATGGTAGCCGCCTGCGTTCTTCTCCGCGGTGCTCGGCGGGGTCGTCGTGCAGCTCAGCTCGTAGCCGAGCGTGAAGATCGCGAGGCGTGCGTCAGCGAGCGAGTCGACGGGCGCGAAGAACGCGCGAAACGACTCGGCCGTCTTCAGGACGCCCGTCTTGTCACCGCGACTCCACACGGCGTAGCGCCGGGGCTGGCTCTCGTACGCGCCGTTTCCACGTCCACCGTCACCCCAACCCTCGTTCGCGGTGCCCACCACCGGGATCGCCGTTTTGTACGCGGCGAGCGCGCTCGTGCAGGCGGCCTTGTCGGTGGCGCCAGAGCACGCCGTCCCACGCGTACCGAGGATCGTCGTCTTGTCGGGCTCGATGCCGAGCTTCTGGTCTTGGCGAATCTCGAGGAAGTCGACAGGCTCGGCGGTCGTCGCGGCCGCGAGGACGTCGGTGAGGGTCATCTCGCAGGTGTTCTCGGGGTTCGTCCCGCTGCTCCCCGAAGACGACGACGTCGATCCCGAGCTCGATCCACCGCTGCTGCTGCTCGTGCTACCGCTCGACGAAGAGGCGCCGCTGCTGCTGCTGGTGCCCGTGCCGCTGCTCTCGGTGCCTCCTCCGCACGCGCCCACGCCGACGGACGACGCGAGCACCACCGACACGATTCCATCGAGCGCGCGGACGAAGCTTCTCTTCTTCATGCGGCACGAAAGAGGCAATTTGCATGCTGCGCTTCGCTCAGCGGATCACGCGGGATTTCCCTAACGCACGATGTGCCAAGCGTTGCCAGCCCGCCTTCGCGATCACGATCGCGCCCTACAAGCGCGCACACGATCAGGTCGTCTTCGCGTCGCCGTGCGAGGCGTCTTCTTGGCGCTCCTTCTCGTCCGCGAGCCGCCCGTTTTCGCGGACGATCCCGCGCGCGACGTAGAGCCAGACGCCGACGAGCGCCACGTTGATCGCGGCCATCGTCGGGACAGGCCACGACTTGATCTGCGTGACGATGAAGACGGCGAGCCCGGAGGCGACGTCGCCCATGCGAACGAAGAACGTATCGACCGCCTGCTTGGCCTTGTACTTCATCTCCGTCGACGTCGGCAGCCAGAGCATGTTGCGGACGGTGTTGTTCACCGAGTAGTCCGTCGCGTTCTCCGCGATCTTGCCAGGGCGGAGGATATCGAGCTCCTTCATCCCGAGAAGCGCCGGGAGCAAGAGCACGCCGCCGGCGTCGAGGAGCGCGATGAGCGGCAGGATGAAGAACGCGACCCGGAGACCACCGAACTTCACGATGCGTGACACCGCGAACGTCTGGATCGCGACGCCGAGCACGTTCACCCAGATGTAAAAGTCAGCGAAGATCGAGGTGGTCTCGCCTTCGACGTAGATCGCGATGTCCTTCGGATCGAGCTTGCCGGCCGCCTTCGCGGCCTCTTCGGTGGCGCGCTCGACCGAGGCGCTCATCATGAACTCGCCGTTCGTGTTCACCCACGTGAAGACGAGCGAGAACACCGCGATCAAGAGGAGGTACTTGTTGCGCAAGACGAGCTGGAAGGCGCCGTCCTTGGTCTTCGGCTCCTTGGCGGTCTTGGCCTTGCCTGCCGAGGCGTCCTTCGGTTCGTCGACCGGATCGTCTTTCTTCCCACGCTCGCGGACGTGCGCGAGATGCGAGAGGAGCGCGCAGAGGGCGAGCATCGCCGCGCTGACGAGGAGAAGCGGATAGACACCGAGGCTCGTCCCGCCGAGCGACTTCTTCAAGATGCCGGTGAACCACGCGCCCACCGCGGCGCCGACCGACGCGCCGAGGCCGAGCAGCGCGAAGAGGCGCTTGCCTTGCTCTTGCGTGTAGAGGTCGTTCGCGAACGCCCAGAACTGGGCGACGACCATCATGTTGAAGATGCCGACCCACACGAAGAAGACGAACGCGAGATACGGACGTATCGGCGTGATGTACGAGAGGCCGAAGAACACGACGATGTGCGAGACGAAGAAGAGCGTCACGCCGACGACGAGCTTGTTCTTCGGTAGCCGATCGGCAAAGCGCGCGTACGCCGGCACCGCCACGAGGAGCGACACCGCGATCGCTGCGCTGAGATACGACTCGTAGCGCGAGCCACCTGGCACCGAGAGGATCAGGCCTTTTCGAACGGGTTTGATGACGTAATACGCGGTGAGAAGGAAGAAGACGTTCAGCGTCATCAAGAGCGCTGTGATCCCCTCGCCTGCCCGCACCTCGGTGACGATCCCGAGCGCTCGCTCGAGCAGCGATCGGTCATGTGCTCCACCGTCTCCACCCCCAGCCCCACTGCCTCCCGCACTGGCCGATGCCGATCCCGCCATGTTCGTGCGGGCAGCATACTCGGCTCCTCCCACGACCGACCGAGTTTCTTGGTACGCTCGGTCTGTGCCAGCATCGGGGCCGGCTGCAAGCGTCAAAGGCGGAGGAGCAGGAAGTCATCGTGCGGTCTGGCCCGCGACGATCGCCTCGGCTTCGCTCGTGGCACAGCTCGTCGCTGGAAAAGCGACCCGCGATGCGCTCTTCCTGACGCATTTCGGGATCGGGCGCCTCCCGGCGGCGATGATTGCCGCAGCGTTGCTCTCGGCGCTCTCCGTCATCTTGATGTCGCGGGTGCTCATCTCGGCCGGACCGGCGCGCGTCGTCCCCGCGACGTTCGCCCTCTCGGCCGTCCTCTTTCTCTGCGAGTGGGCGCTGAGCCTCGCGAGCGAGCACGCGACAGCGATCGCGGTCTACGCCCACACCGCGATCTTCAGCACGGCGATCGGCAGCGCCTTCTGGTCGCTCGTCAACGAGCGGTTCGATCCACACGAGGCGAAGAGGCTCGTCGGACGCATCGCGAGCGGCGGGACGATCGGAGGCGTGATCGGCGGCCTCATCGTCTGGCGCGCGTCCGCTCACCTCTCCGTGCCGATGATGCTGGCCTTCCTCGCCGGCATCAACGTGATCGGTCTTTGGGGCGCGCTGAAGACGGCGCCCACCGAGATCGCGCGCCCCTCGAAGGTGTCGAAGGCTCCCCCACCCCCCGCGGCGATGAGCCGGCGTGGCCTCGGCGTGCTCGGCGATACACCATACCTCCGCGATCTCGCGCTCCTCGTCGGCACCGGCGCGATCATCCAAGCGCTGCTCGATTGGCTGCTCAGCGCGCAGGCGAGCGCGGAATATCCGCAAGGACCTCGCCTCCTCGGCTTCTTCGCGTTCTTCAACATGATCGTCGGCGTGCTGGCGTTCGCGGCGCAGACGCTCCTCACGCGCGTCGTCCTCGAGAAGCGCGGCCTTGGCGGGACGATCAAGCTCCAGCCGATGAGCGTCGCGGTCGGCGTCGTCGCCGCGCTCGTCGCGCCCGTGTTCACGACCATCGTGGTCCTCCGGATCATCGAGGGCGTCACCCGGAGCTCGCTCTATCGATCGGCCTACGAGCTCTTCTACACGCCGCTTCCTGCGATCAAGAAGCGCGCGACGAAGACCCTGATCGACGTCGGCGTCGATCGGATCGGGACCACTTTGGGCAGCGGTGTCCTCTTGGCCGTCGCGCTCTTGCCGAGCGACACAATGCGCATCCGCGCCGTTTTGTTTGGCGTGCTCGCGATGTGTGCGATCGCGTGGCTGCTCGCCGCACGCCTTCAAGACGGCTATGTGAACGCGCTCGCCTCGAGCCTCAAGTCGGGCGCGGTCGAGCTCGACGACGAAGACGCCGAGGACCTCACGACGAAGAAGACGCTCGCCGAGACGACGGCGCTGCTCGATCGCGACAAGCTCCTCGCGCGCATCGAGCAGTTCCAGCGGCAGAAAGAGCTGCGCTCGTCCGAAGGCGGCGTCCGCGCGGGCACAGGCACAGGCCGAGCGCCGACCTTGAATCCGCTGAACGTCTCCGGCGAACGCATCCCGTTCACGACGGGCGAGATGGGAGCGTTCATCGATCCCTCCGACGCGATCATCGCGCGCGCCGCCGCGCTTCGCTCGTCCGACCCTGCCGCGATCAAGGCGGCCCTCGCGTCGTCCCTCACGCCCACGCTTGCGTCTCTCGCGATCCCGCTGCTCGGCAACGACGCCGTCGTGCGTGAGGTCGTGCGCGCGCTCCGAAAGGTCGCGCCGAAGACGACGGGCATGCTGCTCGATCACTTGCTCGATCTCGACGTCGATCCGCGCGTGCGCCGGCGAATTCCGCGCGTGCTGAAGGTGGTCAAGACCCAGCGCTGCGCGAGCGGCCTCGCCCTCGCCCTCCGGGATCCGGTCTTCGAGGTGCGCACCCAGGTCGCGATCGCGCTCTCGCAGATGGTCGACGCCGAGCCGACGATCAAGCTCGATCGCGACGCGGTGCTCGACGTGGCGCTCTACGAGCTGACGACCGGCCGCGCCACGTGGTCCGTCGCGAAGGTGGGCATCAGCCTCGACCACGATCCTGACGCAAGCGAAGAAGAGGGCGCCGAGGCCGCGGCGGGCGCGCCGAAGAGCGAAACCGAGGCCGCCTCGTCGAAGCGACGCGACACGATGCCAGCGAAGAGCCATGCGCAAGCGACGGAGGACGAACAAGACGAGCTCCGCCGTGGGCTCGCACACGTCTTCGGTGTGCTCGGGCTCGTCCTCGAGCGAGAGCCGCTCGCGATCGCGTACCGTGCCCTCCGCGCCGAAGATCCCGCGCTCCGCGGCACCGCTTTCGAGTACCTCGAGGTGATCTTGCCCGCTCACCTCCGCGAGGTCATCATCCCACTCCTCGGTGACGTCAAACCGCCCCCGCGCGGTGAGGCGAAGCGAGAGCGCGGACCCAAGGAGCTCGCCAACGAGCTGCTTCGCTCGCGCGCCTAGCCGCCTCGCGCATCGAACATCGCCCGCCGCACGAAATGGGTCGCGTTGCAGAAGACATCACTATGTTCTTCTCGACCGGCGACTTCCCTCGTATTGTGCGGATGCCTTGTCGTCGGCGCTATCGAGACGAATCACCCGTGGGGCGATCGCGCTCCTCCTTCAGGGAGCGGCGCTCACCGCTTCCCTTTCGCTGACGACCGCGGCGCGCGCGCAGCCCACCGAGCCGCCGACGCCCGAGCCCTCGCCCTCCGAGCCTGACGCTCCGCCCGCCCCGCGGCCAAGCGAAGACGAGACGGTCCACCGCACCCAAGCGACGCCCCCGAGCGGAGCGCGCTCCGAGCAGTCGCCGGGTCAAATCGGTACGTCCGACGTCGAAGGCGCGACCACCTCACCCGCGAACAGCACGAGCTCGCCGAAGCGTGCGATGCCCGACTACGACGGGCGCGGTGAGCCCAAGACCACCGCGGGCGACGTGGCGCTCTGGGTGCCGCGTGTCATCTTCTCGCCGGTCTACTTCGTCACGGAGTTCATGATTCGCCGCCCGCTCGGGTGGTTCATCACGACGGCCGAGCAGAAGCAGTGGCCCACGTTCCTCCGCGACTTCTTCCTCTTCGGCCCCGACAAGAAGGCCGGCGTCGTCCCGACCGCCTTCCTCGACTTCGGCTTTCGCCCGAGCTTCGGCGTCTACGCGTTTTGGGATGACCTCCTCGGCAAAGGGAACCATCTCCGCCTCCACGCGACGACGTTCGGCAAGTCGTGGCTCCAGGGAGCGGTCGCCGACAAGATCCCGCTCGGCAAAGATGGCTTCGTCGACCTTCGCTTCGAAGGCGTGCACCGGCCTGATCTCGTCTTCTACGGGATCGGGCCACGCTCGCTCCAGCCGAACGAGACCCGCTTCGGTGTCGATCGACTGCAGGCGCACCCCGTCTTCGAGATGCGCTGGTGGAAAGGGAGCCGCGTCACGACCGAGGCCGGCTTCAAGTACGTCAACTTCCGCGACGACTCGTGCTGCGAAGATCCGTCTCTCTCGACCGCGATCAACAACGGCACGATGCCCGCGCCTCCGGGCTACGCCACCGGCTATTCGAGCGTGTATCAGCGCGGTGAGCTGACGATCGACTCACGCGATGAACGGCCCGCGAGCCAAACCGGCTTCCGCGTCGAGCTCGAGGCCGAGCACGGATCGAACGTCCGGCGATCGACGGCGAACTGGGTCCGCTACGGCGGAAGCGTCGGCGGCTTCCTCGACATCAAGAACAACCGCGTTGTCAGCCTGGCGGTCACGACGCTCTTCGTCGATCCGATCTCGAGCGGCGCCGAGATCCCGTTCACCGAGCAGATCGTGCTCGGCGGCTCCGGCCCGATGCGCGGCTACCTCTACGGTCGCCTCGTCGATCGAAGCGCGGCGATCGCGACGCTCAAATACCGCTGGCCGATCTGGGTATTCCTCGACGGCACGCTGCAGGTCGCGACCGGCAACGTGTTCGGCCCGCAGCTCGAAGACTTCAAGACGAAGCTCCTTCGCCTGTCGAGCGCGATCGGCGTCGAGAGCGTCGGCGGCGCCGATCACACCTTCGAGTTCCTCGCTGGCTTCGGCACCGAGACGTTCTCCGAGGGGACGCAGATCCGTTCCTTCCGCCTCCTCTTCGGCACGAACCGCGGCTTCTAGAACGGGCGACCGCCGATCACTTGAAGCCGCGAGGCTCGAGGCTGCGGAGGTACGTGATGAGGCCGTCGCGTTCTTCGTCGCTCACCGTCCACTGGTGCTTCTTGCCCGTCTCGGAGCAGTCGGCGCAGTCGACGCCGGTGATCGGGACCGGCCCTGGCTTGATCCCGTTCGTGATGATGTACCCCACCTCGCCGTCGCGCGCGGTGGCGAGCGCCGCCGGCGAGTGATCGATCGCCTTGCCGCCGACATGGCAGCGCGTGCACGCTGGGTTCTGCGCTTCGGCGTTGCCGTTCTTGTAACGCGTCTCACCGATCGACCAGCGTGACGGCTCGTACGTCGTCACGTTGATCTTCGCCGTGGTGGTCCGCCCGCGCGACGTCGCCGTCAGCACGATCGGCTGCGCCTTCAGGACCGTGACCATGAAATACGCGCCCGTGTCGGCCCCGTTCGCGCTGACCGGATGTTCGAGCGCGGTCCTCACGATCTTCGCCGCGGAAGGATCGTCCATCGTCACCTCGAGATCGGCCGGGTCTGCGTCGTAGACGGCGATCGGCACCTTGAACGCGTGAGTGCCGTCGAAGCCCGAGCTCGCGATCGACGGCATGAAGCGGAGGAGCCCAAGCTCCGACGTCGTGTTCGGCGCCGAGTCGTAGACGCTTCCGTCGCGTGTGTAGTTGGCCGCGCTCGGCTCGCCCTCGTCCTCACCCGAACCGCTGGGGCGCCCGCCGAGAGGCGTCGCGTCTGCTGTGCAGCCGAAGAGCTGCGTGAGGATCATCGAACCGACGAGACCACCAAAGGAGAAGGCAGAGAGCACAGGCTTCCACGTGAGCATGCGAGCCGGGTCAGCAACGCTCGTGCCTGGTGACTCCGCGACATACGAAGGATCGAGAACGTGCGCGCACGCGCGACTTCGCGCGATCTTCCGCCGTGATCCCGCAGCTCATACGACCGCGGTCATCCACACTGCGAAGGAACGCTTCGCATCATGCTCCTTCCGCACACACCGCGTGAAAGCCCATGTAGGTCCTCGCGATTTTCGATGAATTTGCGTGCTGTCGGTCGCCTTTGCGCGCACTCGGTGATCGCGCTGGGCCGAACGCGACCGGCACGTCTCTTGTGTAACGGCTTCGCAACGCGGAGGCGTACACGATCATGGCATTTCGACAGCGCGGATGGCTGCTAGGAGCAGCGCTTTCACTGATTGCCCTTGGATGTAGCGACGAGACGACGACGAAAGACGTCCCATCTCCCTCGCCTTCTCCTTCCTCTTCCTCTTCCTCTTCCTCTCCTCCTGCGAGAGCGCCGCTGAGCGCCACGCAGAAGATCGCGCTCGCAGAGCTCGAGACCGCGACGAGGACGATATGGCGCGTCGAGCAGAACACGCGCCTCGCGACGCCGTCGCTCCTCGCGCCGAAGGTCCGCGCGGAGAGCCCGCGTCTTCTGACAGGCGTGATGACGAAGAGCGCCAGCGTACGTCGCACGATCGACTTTTTGCACGCGCACAAAGACCTCTTTCGCATGCGCGACCCGGCCGCGGAGCTGACGCCTCGCGCGGCAGCGGACGTGACCACGAGGCCGATCGATCCCGCCAACACCGCGAGCGACGCGCTCGAAGCCGACGAGCTCCAGATGACGCACGTGCGGCTCGCGCAAGTCGAGCGCGGCGTCCCTGTCGTGGGCGGCGAGCTCTATGCTCATTACGACGGCGAAGGCCGGCTGACGGCGATCCAGGGGCACTATGTCCCGGAGCTCGCCTCGCTCTCGGTCGATCCCGCGGTCTCGGCCGACGCCGCGCGGCGCGTCGCGCTCGGCGATGCGGACGCGCTCTCGCGTGTCTCGACGAGCCTGGACACGCTCGCCGTAAAAGCCGCGAAGCCCGCGCCGGCGCAGCTGTCGGCGAGCACGCCCAGGTTGATCGTGTTCGCGATGGGCCCGGATGCGACGCCGTCGCTCGCGTGGGAGATGACCGTGCGTGAGGACGCCGGCCGCGCGCGCCAGTGGCTCGTGACGATCGACGCGCAGACCGGCCTCGTGATCGATCGCATCGACGCGATCGAGTCGCTCAAAGGATCGGGCTTAGGCGTAAAGGGCGACACGAAGCCGATCGAGTACTTGAACGACAACGGCACACTGCTCCTCTCTGACGAGAGCCGCCCTGCTGTCATCCGCACCTTCGACTTGCTGAACGGCTCCGATCTCACGAAGGCCGTCCTCATCTCGTCGAACACGCCCACCGCGTGGGACACCCAAGGCCCTGGTCGCGGCTCCGGCGTCGATGCGCACGCGAACATGGGCGTCGTCTACGATTTCTACAAGACGACGCTCGGCCGCAAGAGCTGGAACGACAAGGACGAGCTGATCCAGAACGTCGTGCACGATGGGGTCGAGCCAGACAACGCGTCGTACAACCAGGTCGACAACATCATGCGCTTTGGTGACGGCAAAGACGTCTTCTTGCCGCTCGCGGGCGCGCTCGACGTCGTCGCGCACGAATACACGCACGCCGTGACCTTCAACACGTCAGCGCTCCGCTACCAGACGCAGTCGGGCGCGCTCAACGAAGCGATGAGCGACATCTTCGGAGCGATCGTCGAGCACGCGATCAAGCCCGATCCGGTGAACAACTGGCTCATCGCCGAAGGCTTCGTGAAGGACGACAAGTCGCTCCGTGACATGGTCACGCCGTCGAGCGCCAAGCTCACCGCGCAGCCGAGCCACATGAAGGAGCTCGTGAACACCCAGCAAGACAACGGAGGCGTTCACATCAACAGCGGGATCATCAACAAGGCGGCGCACCTCATGACCGTCGGCGGGACGCACCCGGTGTCGAACGTCACGGTGACCAATCCGATCGGCTTCGACAAGCTCGCGAAGGTCTTCTACCGCGCCAACCAGCGTTACCTCATCGCGTCGTCCGACTTCGCGCTCGCCGCCAAGGCGACGATGGAAGCGGCGACCGATCTCAAGCTCGCGCAGGCCGATCTCGACACGATCGACTGCGCCTGGAAGGCCGTCGGCGTCGTTCAAGGCGAATGCGCCGCCGCCGCCGCCAAGCCGCAATCAAGGGCCGGCGGCGACGACCCTTCGTCCGGCGGTGGCAAGAGCGGCGCCCCGAGCGGCGATCTCTCGGACGAGACGAACAGCGGCGGTACGAAGGGCGACGGCAAAGCGACGACGAAGAACGCCGACAAAGAGCACGACGCCACCACGCAGCGCGTGAGCAGCGGCTGCAGCGTCGGGGTCGGCCCGAGCGAGCCGTCCTCGTCGCCTCTCGCAGGGCTCCTCCTCACCGCGCTCTTCTTCACCGTCCACGCGGCGCGCCGGAGAAAGAACGAGCGCTAGCCTAGAAGTCGTAGCCGATCCCCACGAGCGCGATCGGCGTGGTCACGCGGTGGCCGCGCGTGGACTGGAGCGCGGGGAACGAGGCGCCCGCGCTGATGACGAGATCGCCCACCGGGCTCGCCACGAGCTCGGGGGCGACGAACAGCGCGCCGCCGCCCGACTGGCCGTCGGACATGCCGCCGTCGATCGAACCGGATTGGTCGAGGCGCGCATGAACCGACGCGCGCGCGGCGAACACCTGCGCCGGCTGCAGCTGCATCGTGATCGATCCGCGGAGCGAGTCGCCCGGGTGCGGGCCGCTGCGGACGGACACCGGCATCAGGAAGGACGCGCTCGCCCACGTCGAGATCAACGGCGAGATCGTCCACGTGTAGGTCGCGCCGATCGACGGCACGATCGCGCCGCAGCCGGGCTGGAGATCCGTTGGGATGAACGCGCCCGTCGATGGATCCCGCTCGAGCGGCGCCGTCGGCGCCTTGAGACCACCAAAGAGCGACAGCCGCGTCACCCGCGAGCGCGTCGCGAGATACGACACCCGCGCGGAGGCGTCTCCAAGCACAACGTGCTCCTCGCGAGGACCCGACGCGGCTCGATCACCTTGGGAACCAGCGCCTGGTTCCCAAACCCTCCCGCGATCGAGCGTGCGCCGGAGCACGGGGACGTCGGCGGAGAGGAGCACGTCCTCGCTCAGCGCGAACGCCACCCCTGGCTCGAGGCGCATCTCGGTGACACGGAGCTCCGTGTATCGTGCAGCGAACCCCGCGGCGCGACCATCGAGCGTGACACGCGCGCGCCCCGCGAAGGCGACCTCCTCGCCTTTCGCGGGCAACGTCTTGTCCGCCGCTCCGCAGACCGCGCAGGCATGGCTCGCCTTCGGCGATGCAAAAAGGAGCACAGTTGCGAGAAGCGTCAACCCCATGAGCTGAAGCGCACGCGAGGCGCGACGCCCGCGACCGAAAGCGACCCTGGACTTGGCAAACGTGAAGCTCACGTCCTCTGGGTGGAGGCTCGTCCGTCGGATTATCAGCCCACCTCGTCTCAGGCTGCTTGGCGGGGTGTCGGTGTCCCATTAACCTGTTGAAAGACAGGCCCTTTGGTGTCGCGGAGGGCCTCGTCGAAATCCCTTCGCATGTGGTCGCGCCGCGCCTTGCTTACGTTCGTGCCCTTCGTGATCGCCGCATGCGTTCTCGCGCTGGCGTGCTCGTCCGATCCGCCGGCGGAGGCGCCGCTCGTCTGCGCCGACGCGGGCGTCGACCCGGCGACTTGCACCGCGCCGTTTCCCGCGACGTACGACGCGATTTACCAGAACACGTTCCAGCCCTCGTGCGCCCGGTCCGGCGTCAGCTGCCACGCCGCGACCGGACAGCAAGGTGGGATCAACTTCGAGGACGAGAACGCCGCGTACGCGGCGCTCCAAGGCAAGCTCAAGGCCGGCAACCCGAACTGCAGCAACCTCGTGCAGCGTGTCCTCTCCACGAACGGAAAAGTGAGAATGCCTCCTGGTCGTTCGCTAGATGCTGGTGAACAATGCGCCATCGTGCAGTGGGTCGCCGCGGGAGCCAAACGATGAGGACGATGGCGCGCCTGCTCCTCGCGGGCCTCGCGATCGGGATCGTGCTGTCGACCGCGTGCAGCTCGGACAAATCGAACGAG
>JBGAFW010000162.1:0-10484 GCA_044227045.1 Labilithrix sp. | reverse complement strand
CACTTCCCGACGCTCGCACGTGCTCGCGTCGACATCGAGGCCTGGCGCGTCCACTACAACTGCGAACGTCCTCACAGCTCGCTCGACGCGAGGACTCCGAAGGAGTTCGGCGACATCGCACGCTGCACCCTGGCGCCTTCCGCGCGGGCTGCCGCCGCCTCACTCGATCGCGCTCTGGAGCGTCACGATCACCATCCCAAGACCAACCACGTTGAGCACAGGGTCGAAGTCAACTAAGTAGGAATCAACGGCCCATAGAAGGGAGTCAGGTCAGTGCTCCCGCGCCGCTCACTGTCTTTCCGCCTTCACGCACCAGTCGAACGATCTGTGCGTTGTACTCGGCGGTGAACGCTCGACGCTTCCTCTTCGGTCCCATGAACGCCTCCCAACTCGTAGCTCAACTCAGCTACGCAAGGTGTCCAAGAAATCGGGGCAACTCCAATTCGCGCAGAGATCATCGTGCTTCGACCAAAGCAAGGATAAAATCTCAATTCAGCCGGGTATTGGGGTTAGTCAGTTAAACTCGGTGGTGTGGTCTTTAAGCTCTTGAAGCCAGTAGTTGGTGAAAGTCAACCCAACGTTTGGGTAGTCCTGCGTCGTGCCACCGAAGTAGTTTCCAGCGTAGTAGTGTGTCGGATCCCCAACGTTCTTGAAAATCTGATTGATGATGCCACCACCACTCGCGCCTTGAGTGATGTCCATCCATGTGTGCAAGAACGCGCCGTCACTCCAGAGGTTACCAATTCCGTAGTAACGATACACTTCGCTCTGAACAACGAAAAACGGCGGATTGAGTGGGCCTGGAGGCGGATTGTTGTAATCATAGGCGGCCATCTGCGTGATACCTGCGTAGTAGTCGTTCGTGGAACCAATGCCCAAGGGAATGAAGTTTCCACTTACGCCCGGTGAGTCCGTGAGAAGATCGACAAAGGCGATGTCGCATCCGGTAGCGTGGAGGTTATAGTAACAAGAAGGAACATAACCCGTTGCATTTGGATAAGCCGAGGTCTTGAATACGCCGCCAGCCGGATACTTGGATGTTGAAATGTGGCCTCCGCAACCAGGGCAATTGGTGTGCACCAAACCCGCTACCCAACTAAGAGGGGACGCGTTCCACGACGAACTCGGAATGTCGTAAAAGAGGTGCGCCGCAGTAATGATAGTGTGCGCACCCACGAGTGTTCCGGAACCGCTGGCCCCTCCGTTCGGAAGGCGGAAAGCGATCGCGGTGGAGTACGGCCATCCTTGATTGGTTGTGTGGTTGACGTACGAGCGGTCGTCCGTGCCGAAGACAACGGTTCCTTTGTTGAGTCTAATCTGTGAAGAATTTGGTTCCGCTTCGGGTGACGTGTAGAGAAGGTCCGTCGCAAGAACACGCTGGAAGCGCGTCGGTTCTGTCGGCGATGCACGGTAACGCTCGCCCCGTAGGTCGCGCTCTATCGCTTCGCGTACGTTTTGCACGTTGCCTTCGTGGAGAATCTCTTCCACTTCGCCGTTCGCGCGCCAATGCACTTCGACCATTCCGCCCATGCGGCGGATCTCATCGTCGGACCACTCGTTCATTGGACGAGGATTCCAAATCTCCCGCTTAAGTTGTTCCGCAATCTTGGACTTTCGGCCGGGCGTGGGCGGTGACTCAACTGTTGTATGACTCACCCTCTCCTCAATCGCAGCGAGGGGTGTAGGCGGTGAAGAGTCTGCGCTTGAGGAGCACGCAGTGACTGCGAGCACAACAGAGAGCAATGCCATGGGTATCTTTCGAAAATTCATGTTCATTCATCCTGATCAAACGGTGATTTGGGCACGGTCTCAGCCTCTCAACTCGACAATACGAACCGACGTAGTTCGCCGAAACGTCGTGGGGAAGTTAAGCGCGTCCGGCCGGTCGGAACCTTCGGTTCCATGGGCTTGCTGTCGACCGTCCGCAATCTCGTGAGCTTGGCGCAGCGCCTCAAAGCGTGGACCGATCAGAACAACGATCCGCTGCCGGTTATCAGATGTCTTCGCTTTGAGATGCACTTGTGCATTCGATGACTGAATGCTCCAGCGAGTGCCAGACCGGACAGGGTTTGGTGATTATTGCGTCGGACAAGTCTGACCACTGGATATGGTCGCCAAGGTCTCCGACGGGTTTCAGACACAATCCACGTTCCAGAGGCTTCCACGTGGGAACGATATGGCCACAGCAGAGCTTCGAGAGGGCGTGCCCATCAAGGTGAAGAGCACCTCGACCTCGTCGGCGCTCTACCACGTAGCCGGATACACCTAAGACATCGAGACGCCACAGGCACGAGGAAGCGAGCAGTTCCGAGATACGTCAGCGAGAAAAGCGCGTCACTCCGCTCGACGCCGCCGACATTCGCAAGGTGCGGCAGCTTGAAGAAGAAACATCAGGCTCAAGACGCTTGTTGCGGATTTGTCTCTCGCCAAGGTCGTGCTCCAGGGTCTGCTTGGCCGAACATGGTAAGCCCGACGAAGAAGCGCGACACCGTGGCGGTGTGGGGGCACCATGTCAGCGGAGAGCGCGGTGGCCGATGTCGCGGCGATGATGCTCGCCTCGCCATTCGATCTGGCTGACGGCGCGGTAGGCGATGTCGCGGGCGCGGGCGAGCGTATCGGGCGCCCACGCGCCGACGGTGAGGACGCGGCCACCCGAGGTCACGACCGAGCCGTCGGGGGTGCGCTTGGTACCTGCATGATACACGTAGGCGCCGGCGGGGAGCGGGGCGTCGAGGCCCGTGATCCGATCGCCTGTTATCGGCGTGGCGGGGTACTTCTCCGACGCCATCACGACCGCGAGCGCGTGACCGTCGCGGGTCTTGCCTTCGAAGCCGCCGAGGTCGCCGCGCGCGGAGCCATCGAGCAGCGCGAGCCAATCGCCGTCGAGCATCGGCACGAGCACGGTGGTCTCGGGATCGCCGAAGCGCACGTTGAACTCGAGGACGCTCGCCTTGCCGCCGTGGATCATCAAGCCGACGAAGAGGACGCCGCGGAAGGGCGCTCCGGCCTCGCGCATGACGCGGAGCGTGGGCAGCACGATCGTCGCCATCACGTCGGCTTCGAGCTCCTTCGTCACGACCGGCGCGGGAGCGTACGCGCCCATGCCGCCGGTGTTGGGTCCTTTGTCGCCGTCGAACACCCGCTTGTGATCTTGGGCGGCGACGAGCGGCACGGCGCGCGTGCCGTCGCATACGACGTGGAAGCTCGCCTCTTCGCCGGGGAGGAGCTCCTCGAGGACGACGGTGCGCCCGGCGTCGCCGAGCTCGCCGCGGACGAGCATGCGATCGATCGCGTCGACCGCCTCGTCGACCGTCGACGCGACGACGACGCCTTTGCCTGCGCAGAGGCCGTCGGCCTTCACGACGAGCGGTCGGCCGAGCCTTCGCACGTGGGCCTTCGCCTCGTCGGCGCGCGTCTGATCGAAGACCGCGAAGTCGGCGGTGGGCACGCCCGCGCGGCGACACACGTCTTTCATGTACGCCTTCGAGCCTTCGAGGCGCGCCGCCTCGCGCGAAGGGCCAAACGCGCGGATGCCCTTCGCCTCGAGCGCGTCGACGAGCCCGAGCGTGAGCGGCATCTCGGGACCGACGACGACGAGGTCGATCTGCTCCTTCAGCGCGAGGTCGACGAGCGCGTCGATCGGCGAGCCGCTCGCCTGCTCGGACGGCGCGACATTGCGACCGATCGACGAGGTGCCTGCATTTCCAGGCGCGAAGAGCAGCTCGACCTTGGTCTTCGAGGCGAGGATGCCCGAACCAAGCGCGTGCTCACGAGAGCCACCACCGACGACGAGAACCCGCTTTTTCTGAGTCGACACGAGGAGAGCGCTCTACCACGCGCACGCACGGGGATGCTACGGTGACGGCTCGGAGGCGCTGAGACGAAGCCATGGCCGACAACGCACGACCTCCGGTCGCTGTTCGCATCGTTCGTCCGTACGAGACGGAAGAGGCGTTCCTCGAGAGCGAGCTCGAGACGGTCGGCAAGACCAGCGTCATCCTCATCGGCGCGCATTCGCGGCCCACGGGCGTCATCCTTCGCTTCGAGGTCACCCTCGCGTCGGGCGCCACCGTGCTTCGCGGCGAAGGCCGCGTGCTCGCGCACAAAGAGAACGCATTCCGAGGTCAGCCTGGGCTCGCGCTTCGCTTCACGAGGCTCGATCCGAAGTCGAAGGCGCTCGTCGATCGTGCGGCGGCCATCCGCGAGGCGCGCCTCAACGACGGCGCGGGGCGTCCTGCGTCCATCCCGCCGCCCGCGCCGACACCCGAGCCGCAGACGAACCCTCCGCCGCGACCTTCGAACGCTCCGCCCTCGATGCGCCCGCAGACGGGCTCGATGCGCCCGCAGCCCGGCTCGATGCGCCCTTCGGCGACGTCGGCTCGGCCGACCGCGCCTCCGCAGACCACGACGTCGATGCCCGCGCCCGATCCGGTCCTCACCCAGATCCTGACCGCGCCCACTCCGCCGCCGCCGCAGAGCGCGTTCCCCGCGCGCCGAGGTGGCCGAACGAGCCAGCGTCCGACGAGCGCGCCTTCACAGCAGCAGCAAGAGCATGTCGCCCGCGAAGAAGAGCGCGGCGAGCGGCCGAGCACGCTCGTCGATGATCAAGAAGCCGAGGCCGCGCTCGCGGCGAACCACGCCGCGACGGTCGCTGTCCCGTCCGCCCCGTCGGATCCCCCGTCACCCCCCACGATCCCACCGGCGCACCCGGCGCGCCCAGCGCCTCCCAACGTCGCGGCGACGGACGGCGCGGCGCGCGTCCTCGCCCCTCCTCCGAACCGAGACGATCTGCTCTCGCGGCTCCGCCAGCGGAGCGCGAACATGAGCGAAGAACAGAGAGCGTCGATCCTCAATCGACGCTGATCGGCTGCGGCGCGCGCGCTGGCGCGATCGGCGCCGGGTCACGCGTCGTACTTGGGAGCGTCACGGTGACCGTCGTCCCGACGCCCTTGTCGCTTCGAACGTCCACGCGCCCGCCATGATCTTGGACGATGCCGAGCACGACGGACAGGCCGAGCCCAGTGCCGCGGCCGACGTCCTTCGTCGTGAAGAAGGGCTCGAAGACGCGCTCGATCGTCGCGTGGTCCATCCCGCAGCCGCGGTCGGTCACCTCGATCGCCGCGCCGTCTTCTCCGTCGCGAGTCGCGACGCGGACGCTCACGGTGCGTGACGGCGAGCGCCACCGCATGAGGTGCGCGAGGTCGCTCGGGTCGATCTCCTCCGCGGCATGCGCGGCGTCGGCCGCGTCGAACGCGTTCATGAGGAGATTCGTGACGACTTGCTCGATCTCGCCCGGGTCGAAGCACGCATCGACCGCGGGGCTCGAGCTCTCGAACGTGACGGTGATGCCGCGCTTCTTCGAGAGCGGACGAAGCAGCTCGACCGCGTCGTTGACCGTCGCGACCAGATCTCCTCGGCGGCAATCGGGCTGCCTTCGGCGTGCGAAGTTCAGGAGCTGGCGGACGATCTTCGTCATGCGCTCTGCCTGCTCGCGGATCATCCGCGCGCTCGCGGCGTCGCCGGCTGCGCCGCCTCGCTCGATGTTCTTGGCTTGCGCGTAGATGACCGTGAGCGGCGTCCCGAGCTCGTGGGCGATGCCGGCGGTGAGCGTCCCCACCGTCGTCAGGCGGTCGGCATGACGAAGCTTCTCGATCGCGTCGATGCGCGACTTCGTCGCGCGCTCGGTCGAGAGCCGGGCCGACTCGAGCGCGTCCGACATCGAGTTGATCTGCCGCTTCAGATCGCGAATCTCGGTGCTCCCTTGCTCCGCCAGACGATGATCGAGGTTCCCCGACGCGATCGCCTTGGCCTGCGCCGTCACGCGCCGAATCGGCGCCGCGACGAGCAAGTCCGCGAGCGCGTAGACCGCCATCGACGCGAGGCCGACGAAGAGCGCGGTGCTGACGAGCGTGATCGCGAGCTCTTCGAGCAGGATGCGGCCGAACGAAGGACGGAGTTCGACCGCGATGCTTGCCTCGAGCCGCTTCGCTTCATCGAACGAAGCGAGCAGCCCGACCGCGATCGCGAACACGAACGCGAGCGCGCCGAACACGCTCGCGAACTTCGTGGCGATTCGCGCCTTGACCCGATGCAGAGGCTCGAGGAGCGCTTCGTAGCCGGTCGCCATGGCTCGGCCCTCGGCTCGCTCTAGTGCCTGCCGCGCTCGTCGTCGCCGGAGGGATCCTCCAGGCAGCACACGAGCTGAACGATCGTGACCAGATCGTCGGTGTCGATCGGCTTGTCGAGCACCACCGATGCCCCGAGCTTCACCGCAAGCTCACGGAGCGCAGCATCCGGAAACGCCGTCACGAGGATCACCGGCTGCGACCAACCCGCGGTGCGAAACGCGCGGAGGACCTCGATCCCACTACACATCGGCATGCGCACATCCATGACGAGGCAATCCGGAATCGGCGCCTCGCCCGCCGACGCGGCCGACAGATGTTCGAAGACGTGAAGGCCGTCCGACGCGGTTCGCACCTCGAAGAGCGCCGCGCGGAGCGAGTCTGCGATGGTCTTCCGGAGCGCCGCGTCGTCTTCGACGACGAGGAGGTTCATTTTTCGAAAGGGGTCC
The DNA here is from genome assembly GCA_044227045.1 of Labilithrix sp. GTDB lineage: Bacteria > Myxococcota_A > Polyangia > Polyangiales > Polyangiaceae > Labilithrix. The sequence goes on along the minus strand of JBGAFW010000162.1, from coordinate 3,910 downwards.
CTTCGAATTCGGATCGTTTCGAGCTCATCGAACGCAGCTGCCATCGCTTTGGTGTCGAGCATGGAAGACAGTCCTTTGAAGAAGAAGGTTCGCTCGCACTCAGCACCGTCCGTACCAAACGCGGAGGCCGCCCATGCGCGAGCACTTTCCTTGGAGGACGAGAGGTTTCGTGCGCTCGCGGTCGTCTCGATATCCGCCATGCGTCGTTTTGCGTGACGGATCTTGCGACGGGCGCCGCGCTCACGTCATCGCTTGAGGTCGCACATCGAAGCAGCCGTTTCCTCGGCTTTGAGCCCTTCCCGCAGCACGGCACGATGGCGCCGATGTGGTCTTGTCTCGGCCGTTGCGCGAGGATGCGCGACGATGCAGGAGGAGAGCGGCCCTCTGTTGTTCTCGCATGACGGCCACTTCCAAGCGATACTTGTTCGCGAAGGCGCCAACTTCGAACGAAGCATGGATCCGACTCAGCTCCAACCTGGCTACCGGCTCGACCGGTACGAGCTGCTCTGCCCGCTCGCGTATGGCGGCATGGCGTCGGTGTGGCTCGCACGATTCGGCGGACGTCTCGGCTTCGAGCGCATGGTCGTCATCAAGATGATCTTGCCGCAGTACTCCCAAGATCCGCGCTTTCAAGAGATGTTCCTCGACGAAGCGCGCATCGCCTCGAAGATCGAGCACACGAACGTCGCGCGCATCCTCGATGTCGGTGAGCATCAGGACAACTATTTCATCGTCATGGAGTGGGTCGATGGCGATTCGCTGTCGAAAGTCCTCCGCGCCGCGGAACAACGTAAGGAGCGCATCCCTGCGGGTGTCGCGCTTCGTATCTGTGCAGATGCCGCAGCTGGCCTTCACGCTGCGCACGAATTGAAAGAACGCGACGGAACGCCGCTCGGCGTCGTCCATCGCGACGTCTCTCCTCAAAACATCCTCGTCGGCAACAACGGCTCGACGATGATCATCGACTTCGGCGTCGCGAAGGCGCGCGATCGCGTCTCGCAAGAGACGAGCGCGGGTCAGCTCAAGGGCAAGATCCGCTACATGGCTCCGGAGCAGGCGCTCGGTCGCGCGATCGACCACCGTGCTGACGTGTGGGCGCTCGGCGCGATGCTCTACGAGATGTTCACGGGCAACCCGCCCTACGACGGCCCGAACGAGGTCGCCACGCTTCACAAGCTAACGAGCGGGCAGCGACCTCCGCCGATGCCACGCACGCTGCCCGAGGTGCTCTGCGCCGTCGTCGAGCGTGCGCTCGGCTACGATCCCGATCAGCGCTTCACCACGGCGCTCGAGATGAACCTCGCGCTCGAGGGCGCGATGGTGGAGATCAACGAGCCCACCACGCCGGCGATCGTCGCGCACTACACCGCGCAGCTCCTCGCCGACCGAAAGGCAGCACGCAAGCGCGCGGTCGACGCCGCGCTCGAGCAGGCACGAAAGCGCGACGTCACCGGTGAGCCCGTGCGCGCGTCGATGGCGACCGTCCCGATCGGTCCGCCGTCGGGTCCGATGCTCCCCGGAAGCAGCGGCTCGAGCTTGATGCCGAACGCGCCCGCGAGCAGCGCGCAGCCGATGATGCCGCTGCATACCGAAGCGCCGTCCGCGCCGAGCAAGGCGAGCGGCCCGAGCAGCGGTGGCGGCGGCGCAGGGCCGGAGAGCAACCCGTACGGCTTCAGCGAAGTGCCGAGCGCGACGAGCACCGCCACGCTTGGCTCCGCCGCGATCGAATACCCGGCCGGCCTCGAGGAGGGCCCGCGTCGCCGGCGCTATTTCGCGGCCGCCGCGCTTGGCATCTCGGTCGCTGCCGGCGTCGTCGGCGCCGTGCTCATCATCAGCTCGGCGGTCTTCCGCCAAGACGACGGCAAGAAGACCGGCGTCTCGCCTTCCGTCATCGACACAGCGGCCGTCACGGCTTCTCCCTCTCCCTCTGCGTCTCCTGCGACGACCGACATCGATCTCCCAGCCGAGCCCCCTGCGGCCAGCGCGACGGCCGACCCGAAGGATCCGAAGGAGCCCAAAGAGAACGCGAAGCCGCAGGCGACAGCCTCGGTGGCGCACAACGACCCTCCGCGTCCGCCCGCGAACACCGGCGCCGTGACCCACAAACCCCCGCCGACGCCGCCGACGGGGCGACCGAAGACCCCGACGACAACGCCCGCCCCGACGACCACCAAAGTCGATCGCGGCTTCTGACAAACCGTTATGATGGCAGGCGCGTGAAACGACTCTCCGTCGTAGTGGCCACCGCTGTTCTCTCGCTGCTGCCCGCCGTCGCGTACGCACAGCAGCCAAGCCTCGCCGATCGAGAGACCGCGCGAAGCCTGATGGACGAAGGCGACAAGAAGCGCGACAGCGGCGATATGAAGGCCGCGCTGAAGTCGTACGAGGCCGCCGACGCGATCATGAAGGTGCCCACCACGGGCCTCGAGGTCGCGCGTGCACAGGTGGCGCTCGGCATGCTCCTCGAGGCACGCGAGACGCTCGGACGCGTCGTTCGCATCCCGGTGAAGGCCGGCGAGCCTCCGCCGTTCGCGGCAGCGCGCAAAGCCGCCGATCAGATGAACAACGATCTCGCGGCGAGGATCCCGTCGATCCAGGTCATCATCGCGAACGCCGACCCTGCCGTCACGCCGCAGATCTCGGTCGACAACGAGCCCATTCCCCCGGCGGCCGCGGGCGCGCCCCGCAAGGTCAATCCCGGCGCGCACGTCGTCGTGGTGAAGGCCGGCTCGGTCGAGAAGAAAGCCGACGTCAGCGTCGTCGAGCGAGAGAACAAGACCGTCAACGTCGATCTCAAGGACCAGGTCACGCCCCCACCTCCTCCACCGCCGAAGCCGGTCGAGAAGAGCGAAGGCGGAGGCGCCGGCAAGGTCCTCATGTACGGCGGCTTTGGCGTCGGCATCCTCGGCATCGGCGTCGGCTCCGTGACGGGCATCATGAGCATCTCGAAGACGAGCTCGCTCAAGGACCAGTGTCCGAACAACAACTGCCCGCCCGGCAAACAAGACGAGATCGACTCCGCCAAGGGGCTCGGCAACATCGCGACCGTGGCGTTCATCGTCGGCGGCGTGGGCGTGGGCGTGGGCGTCGTGGGGCTTCTCCTCTCGTCGGGTGACAAGAAGGAGCCGTCCGCGTCGGCGGCCCAGTCTCGCGACAAGGAACGCAAGAGCGCGAAGCCCTTCTCCCCCGAGCACGTCCGCGCGGTCCTCGGCCCGTCGTACGTCGGCCTCGCCGGCGCCTTCTAACAAGCTGGTTCGGCGAAGACCCAGATCTGCCGCGACTGAGTCGCGCGGCGGCCTCGACGCGTCGAGCCTGCCCCTGCGCATGGGCACGACCACAGGCCAAAACGCGGGCATTCGTGTGTGATTTTGCGTGCAGTCTGCAACCACTCGGGACGGAACACGGGTTGCGAAGGGGTGAGAGGGCGGACGGACAACGAACGACACAGAGGTGACCCATGAAGCAGACCATGACGTGCGCGACGGCCTTGGCGATCGCGATCGGCCTCCTCCTCGGATGCAGCGAGGACCAGGGCGCAGCTTCTTCCTCCGGCGGCGACCCCGCGACCCAGGAAGGCGCCTCGACGACGAGCCCTCCTGCGTCGAAGCCCGCCTCGGACGGCGGAAGCGCGACGCCCGCGAAGCCCAGCGCCGACGGTGGCGCGGACGCGGGCACCGACGATGACGAGGACGACGACGACGACGACGACGACGACGACTGCGATGTCGACGGCGGCGCGGACGCAGACTGCTGAGCGCTACGACCCCGAGCAGCAGAGGACGCCGGCGCCCGGGACGAGACAGCCGCCGAAGAAGTCGTTGGCGTTGTTGTTGGCGTCGCCCGCGCACTCGTAGTCTTCGCAGGTGTTGCCGTCGCTGTCGCTGCCTGCGCCTTGGCACACGCCAAACGC
>JBGAFW010000037.1:0-98911 GCA_044227045.1 Labilithrix sp. | reverse complement strand
ACGACGTGGGCGACCATGAGTGGGTTAGCGTATGACGCATTTGGCCAGCGCCAACCACCCCAAACGTGGACGTTCGAACGGGTGACACGACGATTTCTAGAAGCGGCATCACAAGTGACGCCGATCGGCCTCAACCCGCGACTTCTAGCGTGAGGCGCGCAAAACGAGCGAAAGCAGCGAGGAACCCGGCGGAACGCAAGGACGCTGCCAGTCGACCGATCGCATGGATTTCAGAGAGGCGAGCAGCGCCGGCTGGGAGAAGAGCCGCTCGAGCGCCACACACGAGGCATGCGACGCGACGAGCAGCATGTCACCCGCCTCGAAATGAACGGAGCGCTCGGTGAACTGGGCGGAGTGGACGAGGCCAAGCCCCACCGTCGCGCCATCTCCCGCGGCACGGACCATGCGTTCGGTGTCGCTCCCGCGAAGCACGAACGGCGCGTTGGCGCCGGCTGACGCGACGGCGGCGACCTGATCAACGAGGTCGATCTTCACGCAGAGCGCCGTCGCGGTGAGACCGACCTCCTCCACCTCGCGGTTCAAGATGCGAAGGATCTCACCTGGACTGTCGCCACGCCCGGCGGCGTTGCGCACGACGCGCCTCAGCCGATCGATGAGCTCGCTCGATACCGGCGCAGCGCCGAAGTCGGTCATCACGAGCATCGCGTGACCGTCGCCGAGCTGAATCGCGTCGCGGTAGCGCATGGGCTGCGAGACGTTCTCGACGAGCTCGACGTCGAACGGATTCGCGCTCGGCAGCGCGGGAGGGCTCGAAGGCGACGCCTCGACGGCCGCTTGGATGTCTGCACGCCGGAGAAGGACCGTGACGTTCGGTGGAGGCGATGACGAGAGCCTCGCATGAGCGACGTCTTCCCAGTGGAGACCAGCGAGACGCTCGGCGTGCGTGATCTGGCGCTCCTGAGAAGAAGGAGAAGGCGGTGGCGACGAGGGCGATGCGCCAGGAGCCGGAGGCAGAATCACCGTGTGATCGTCGACGGTCGGCGTCGCGCTCGCGCTCGGCGCCAGCGGCCGATCGATCACGGTCGGCGCGACGTTTCGCCGAGGACGAAGATCATCGACCGTCTCGGTGAGGTCGGGCAACGGCGGCGGCGACTGTCGCTTCTTGGCGATCGCGGGCTCCATGACCGTGGGCTGCGCGACCTTTCGCCTCGCGATCGCGGGCTCGAGGAGCGTCTTCTTCTCGTTCGTGCCTGAGCTCGTCTCGTTGGTGCCGCCTTGCAGCTCGCTCTTCGCGACGAACGGCGTCGCAGGGGCCGTCGCGGGCGGCGGCGTCGGAGGCGCGGGCGGAGCTGCAGGGATGACGAGCACCGGTGCAGGCGCGATCGGCGGCGCTGTCCACGACCCGGATCGGATCGTGTGGGGTGAGGCTTCTTCGTGCGCGTGCGCGCTCTCCAGACGAAGCGGCATGCCCGGCGTCGTGGGCGTCACGCTTCCGAGGCTCACGTCCAGCGAATCGACCTCCATGTAATCCGAGTCCGAATCGACCGCCGTGTACTCGGGCCATGAGGCGCTCGAGCCACCACGTTGTGTCATCGGCTTGGTGATGGGTCCCGACGACGCGGGATCGAAGTCGATGGAGTCGTCGTCCGGCCGGTTCGCGGCGCTCATGAGAAACACGCTTTGCTCGAAAATTTTAGGGAAGGTTTGAAAATCGCGTGCGAACGAGGGCGATCACGGCAGGTTATATGCCAAGTTACGCACCTCCGCGTCGATCTCTTCCTTGCACGCGGGCTCGTCGCGGTCGACGACTATTTCGCAGGCGCTGGAGCGAGCGGCATGAGCACGGCGCTTCGTTCGAGGTTGATCTCCGCGAGCGCCATTTGTCGCTCGAGATCAATCTCCTGCAAACGAGCGTCCCACATCGTTCGGTACGCGTCGAAGAGCTCTGCGATCGAGAACGTCGCAGCCTGGTACGTGACCTCGGCACGCCGAAGGAGCTCTTGTGCCGCAGGCATCGCCGCCTGGCGGTACCGATCGAGCGCGACGCGCGCGGTCTCGCGCGCACGCCACGCGCCGCCCACCTCGTTCTTGATGCGTGCTTCGAGCGCCTTCACGAGCAGCTCGTTCGCTTGGGCGTCCGAGAGCGCACGCCCGACCTGCCCTTGGTTGCGATCGAAGACGGGCAGCGGGAACGAAACGCCACCGGTGACCTGCACGCCGAACTGTCCCGTCACGACATACCCTGCGGCGAAGACGCTCGGCGTGGGAATGGCGTCTTTGCGATAGCGCGTCGCCGAACGCTCCGACGCGTTGACGTTGCGCCGCGCGAGCTCGAGATCGGGTCTCCGCGCGAGCGCAAGCTTCACGAGGCCGGCTTCGTCCGATGGACCACGAAACGACGACAAACCATCACGTGTCACATGCACGCGATTGAGGGTCGCCTCGGCCATCAACGCGAGCAGCCGTGACTCCGCCTCTGCGCGATCCGTGAGGGCGGTCGTCAGCGCCGCGCGTACCGTCGTCTCGGACGTCGTCACGCGAAGCACGTCGTATGCGCTGTTCGCTCCCGCCGCGGCCCGCGTCTGAATGATGCGCTGCAAGCGCTCGAGCTCGACGAGGTTCTTTCCGAGCATCACGACGCGCGCGTCGGCGAACGCCGCGTCGACCATCGCCGCCTGCAGATCCGCCGCGCGCTGCCAGAGCGTCGCGAGCGCGTTCGCCTCCGCCACCGTCACGAGCGCCTCGGCTGCCTCACGCCGTGCCCCGATCTGACCGAACACGGGGAGCGGAACGGTGAGCTGCGCCTGGTAGCCCATCGTGCCGTCCGGCGGCGTGCCCGCCGCGAGCGCGTTGACGCTCAGCGCGACCTCTGGGTTTGGGAGGAGCTTCGCCGTGATGACGTCGAAGCGCGCGCTGCCCACCTGCGCCTTCCACGCAGCCACCTCCGCGCTCGTCCGCAGCCATCGATCGAAGAGCTGCTCCTCGGTGAAGGACGGGACGCCGTCGTTCTCAGGCTCGGGAGCTTGCGTCGGCGGAGCCGCAGGCGAAGGAGGCGCGGGTGAAGGTGGCTGCGCGTGCGCGTTCGTCGCGAGCGCGACGACGCAGGCCGTGATCGATCGCCGTAAGAGCTTCAACGTGATCATGTGGCGGGCTCCTCCACGCGGGCGTCGTCGTCGTCGTCGACCTCGTCCTGCGGCTCGTGATGTTCGGGCTTCTTCTTCGGGACATGCCGGCGACCGATCAACTTGTAGAGCATGGGCAAGATCAGGAGCGAGAGCCCGAGCGACGAGAACAAGCCGCCGACGACCACGATCGCGAGAGGCTTCTGCGAGTCGGAGCCGATGCCAGTGCTCACCGCCGCGGGGAGAAGGCCGAGCGTCGCCACCAACGCCATCATGACGATCGGGCGGAGACGTGTGCGCACCGCGTCGGTGATGGCTTCGTCGACCGTCGCGCCCTCCGACCGGCGCTCGTTGACATGGGAGATGAGGATGACGCCCGTCTGCACGGCGACGCCGAAGAGCGCGAGGAAGCCGACGCCAGCGGACACCGAGAAGTTCGTCCCTGTCGCTAGCAGCGCGGCGAGACCACCCACCGGCGAGGTGAGGAGCACGTTGAGGAACACGATCCCGGCGTCACGGAGGTTCTTGAAGGCGCCGAGGAGCAACACGAAGATGGCGAGGAGCGTGATCGGAATGATGAACGCGAGGCGCTTGCCTGCGCGGCGCGCGCTCTCGAACTCGCCGCCCCACTGCACGTCGTAGCCCGGCGGGATGCGCACGTGCTTCGCGACGTTCGCCTGCGCCTGATCGACGGTGGACCCAAGATCGCGACCGCGCACGCCGAAGCGAACGGCGATGTACCGGCGACCATTCTCGCGGAAGATTCGCGAAGCGCCGCCGACGACGCTCACGTCGGCGACGTGCGCGAGCGGGACGAGATGGCCACCCTTGAGCGGGATGAGGACTTGCTTCAACGCATCCGTGTTGTCGCGAAACTCTTCGCCGTAGCGAACGACGAGCTCGTGCCGGCGTTCTCCCTCGACGATGTTCGAGACGACCTGCCCGCCGACGCCGTTCTCGACGACGTCTTCGACCTGCGCGACCGTCAGGCCGAAGCGCTCGGCGCGATCACGCGAGATCTCGACGTTCACGTTCGATTGGCCGAGCTCGCGTACGACGGTGAGATCGACCACACCTGGCACGGGCTGGATGTTCTTCGCGATCTGATCGGCGATGTCGTCGAGCGCGTTGAGATCTTCACCGGTGATCTTCACCGCGAGCTGACCCTTCACGCCCGTGAGCGCCTCTTCGACGTTGTCGGCGATGGGTTGTGAGAAGCCAAACGCGACGCCAGGGATGACGGAGACGTCATCGTTGATCGCCGCGATGAGCGCGTCTTTGCTGCCGTGAAACTCTTTGCGCCACTGCGACCTGTCGTGCAAGACGAGCAAGAACTCGGCGTTGTAGAAGCCCGTTGGATCTGTGCCGTCGTCGGGTCGACCCACCTGAATCGCGAGCGTTCGTATCTCGGGGAACCGCGCGAGGATCTCGCGCACGCCGATCGTGTCGCGGTCCTTCGTGTGCACGCCGTCGACGAGCGCCTCGGCTTCTTGCAGCGATACGTTCGACGGCATCGTCGCGCGCATCCACACCGCTCCTTCGTCGAGGTGCGGAAGGAACTCGCTGCCGACGCGCTTGAGGAGCCCGGCGTCGCCCGCCAGCAAGAGGACGCTCAGGAGGATCGCGAGCTTCGGGGCGATCAGAAGCCGCTTGAGGATCGGCTGATAGATCTTCCACGACCACTTCAGGATCGGATTCTCGAACTCCTTGAGGCGGGTGCGAAAGAAGTACGTCGTGAGCACCGGCACGACGGTGATCGAGATCAAGAGCGCGCCGACGAGCGCGAAGGCGACCGTCCACGCCATCGGACGGAACAGCTTCCCTTCGACGCGCTCGAGCGTGAAGATCGGGAGGTAGGCGAGGATGATCGTCGCCATCGCGAAGACGACCGGTCGCGCCACCTCTTGGCTCGCCGCACGCGCGACGCTGCGCAGGTCGTAGGGCTCCTTCTTCTCTTGCGCCTCCGCGACGTGCCGGAACGTGTTCTCGACCATGACGATCGCGCCGTCGACGATCATGCCGAAGTCGAGCGCGCCGATCGACAAGAGGTTCGCCGGGATGCCGGCCGCGTCCATGCAGATGAACGCGAAGAGGAGCGAGAGCGGGATCGTGACGGCCGCGACGACCGCCGCCCGTGCGTTACCCACGAAGAGGAAGAGCACGAACGTGATGAGGAGCATTCCCTCGACCAAGTTCGAGAGCACGGTGTGCGTCGTGCTCTTCATCAGCTCGGTGCGATCGTAGTAGACCCCTATTTTTACGCCTCGGGGAAGCACTCGATCGTTCACCTCGTCGATGCGCTTGTGCACCGCCTCGAGGGTGGCGTCCGCCTGCTCGCCCTTGCGGAGAAGGATGGTGGCGGCGACGACATCGCGCTCGCTGTCGACGCTCACACGCCCGAGCCGCGGTCGATGCCCCACCTGCACGCGCGCGACCTGCCGCACGCGAACCGGCACGTCGTCCTTCGTCGACGGCAACATCACGTCGCCGATCTGCTCCGGAGACAAGAGACCGATGCCGCGCACGTTGAGCGCAGCGCGACCCAGCGCGATCACGCCACCGCCGGCGTTGCCGTTCGCGTCGGCGAGCGCCTTCGCGACGTCTTCGAACGTGAGCGAGTGCGCCGCGAGCATGAGCGGATCGACGAAGACCTGAAACTGCTTCGTCGTCCCGCCGAAGCTCACCACGTCGGCGACGCCGTTGGTCGCGAGGAGCTCACGCTCGACGACGTACTCTTCGATGTCCTTCAGCTCGCTGAGCGGCTTTGGCCCTTGCGCGACGTCGTCGTCGCGACACGCAGGGACGCGGACGTTCGCGCAGTTGACGAGGCGATAGCGCAGGATCTCGCCGACCGGGCTCGCGAGCGGCCCGAGCTGACGTTCGACGCCTTGCGGCAGCTCGACCTTGTCGAGTCGCTCGGACACCTGCTGGCGAGCGAAATAGCTGTCCGTGCCGTCTTCGAAGACGAGCGTGACGACGCTGAGGCCGCCGATCGACGTCGAGCGAAGCGCCGTCTTTCGCGGCACGCCGTTCATGACGCGTTCGGTCGGGATCGTGATCTGACGCTCGACCTCCTCCGCCGCGTGGCCAGGCCACTGCGTGATGATCTGCACCCACGTGTCTGCGACATCGGGGTACGCCTCGATCGGCAGGCGCTGGAAGCTGCGCGCGCCGACCAAGACGAGCACAGCGGCGATGGCGAGGATGACGCCTCGTCGGTGGAGCGCGAAGTCGAGCAGTTTGGCGATCGACATGATGGAAGCCCGTTGGCTAGAGCGCCTCGTTCGCCTCGGCATCGAGCAGGATGGCGCCTTCGGTGACGACCTCCTCACCGGGCGTCAGGCCTGCCATGATCGTGGCGTGCTCGCCGTGTTGATCGCCGAGCTGAACCTCGCGCTGCACGAACGAGCCGTCCTTCTGCTTCACGAACACGAAGAACTGGTCACGGCGCGCCAGCACGGAGCTTACTGGGATCTCGGAGCCATTCGGGAGCGACCCACGCATCAGGACGCGCGCGCTCATGCCTGGCTTGAGCTCCCCATCCGCGTTGGCGAGCTCGATGCGCGCTTCGGCGGCGCGAGTGAGCGGATCGATCACGTTGGAGAGATGCGTCACCTTGCCCGAGAAGGTCTTTCCGCGTAGCGCGAGGAGCTGGATCGTCGCCTCGGCGCCGGGCTGCACCGACGCGAGGTCTTGCTCGAAGACATCAGCAATGACCCACACCGTCGACAGGTCGCCGACGGTGAACAGCGTCTTCTCCGCGCTTGGCGTCACCTGCGCGCCGACCGCGACGTTGCGCTCGATCACCTTCCCGGCGATCGGGGAACGAAGCACGTACTCCGTCGCGCCGGACGCGCCGCCGATCGCGCCGAGCGCAGCGGAGGCACGACGCTCTTCGTTCTCGGCTTGGGCGAGCGCCGCCTCGGCCGTTTGAAGCTCGGCGTCCGACCCCGCTCCGTCGCGCTTCAAGATGCGTGCACGCTCGGCCGCGCGCTCGGCGAGCGTCCGTGTGGTCTTCGCTTGCGTCACCTGCGCCTGCGCGCTCGCGACATCCGGCGCGTAGATCGTGAGGAGCACGTCGCCCTTCTTCACCGTGTCACCCGTGACGACGTTGATCGACGACACACGCCCGCCGACGGCCGGGCCGAGGCGCGCGACATGGCGCTCGTCGAACGTGACACGACCGGCGAACGAGCGCGTGCGCGCCGCGGTCGCTGCCTTGGCTGGCTCGACGCGGACGTAGAGAGCGCTCGCGTCCGAGAGCACGATCGATCGATCGGCGCGACGTGAATGGCTCGGCGCCTCGGCGCTGCCGCTGTCGTGCTTCGTCGGGCAGCCGAGAAGCATCAGGCTCGTCGAGAGGTAGACGATCGCGCTCGCCTTTGCCGGGAATTTCCGCATCCTTCCGAACCCTACGATCTCCGGTCCGGAGATGGCTGAAGCGCACGTGAAGGTTTCTTCATGTTCGCGAAGACCGCAGGAATCTGCATGTCCGAGCGGTATGATCGAGGCATGAAGCTCCTCGTCGTCGAGGACAACCCGAAGGTCGCTCGCTTCCTCGTGCGTGCACTTACCGAAGAAGGGCATGTCGTCGATCAAGTGGGTGACGGGACACGCGCGATCGATCAAATCGAAGCGGTCGCCTACGACGCGGTCGTGCTCGACTGGATGCTTCCCGGCATGGATGGGATCGCGGTGTGCCGGGCCGTGCGCGATCGTGGAGTGCGCACGCCGATCTTGATGCTCACCGCCCGTGCCGAGGTGGGCGAGCGCATCCTCGGCCTCGACGCCGGCGCGGATGACTACTTGTCGAAGCCGTTCGATCTCGGCGAGCTGCTCGCGCGTGTGCGTGCCCTCGGACGGCGGGCCGGCGGTGGTGGAGGAAGCACGCTGCGCCTCGGTCCGCTCACCGTCGACACCGTCGCACGTCGCGCGACGATCGATGGCCGCACGATCGATCTCACCTCACGTGAGCTCGCCCTCCTCGCCTACTTGATGCAGCACGCAGGTCGGGCGGTGAGCCGCTCCGAGCTACTCCAGAAGGTGTGGTCGACGAGCTTCGACCCTTCGTCGAACGTCGTCGAGGTCCACGTGAAGAACCTTCGCGAGAAGCTCGGTGGCCACGACGGCATGATCGAGACGGTGCGAGGCGTCGGCTACCGCGCGATCGCTCCAGCGACTCCTCCTACCGCTTCATGAAGCGAAGGTGGCACACGGTCGACTATGGCGACAGAGATGACGCTACGGATTGGGCTTAACGAACGCTCGTCCGCTAACATCGTCTCTGCGTGAAGGTTCTCTGCTTGTTCGACATCGGTCGGCCTCCGGAGCCGACGGATACGTTCTCCGTCACCGCGCTGCGCCGTGAGGAGAAGAAGCCGATGGAGGCGGACGTCATCTCGTCGCTCCGCAACCTCGGCCACGAGGTCGAGACGCTCGCGGTCTACGACAACGTCCGTGACATGTTCGATCGCATCTCGAGCTTCGCGCCGGATGTCGTCTTCAACATGGTCGAGTCGTTCTACCTCGACCGCTCCCACGAGCCGAGCATCCCGAGCCTGCTCGATCTGATGAAGGTGCGTTACACCGGAGCAGGGCCTGAGGCGCTCATGCTCTGCCGTGACAAGGCGCTCGCGAAGAAGCTCCTCGCCTTTCATCACGTGCGGGTCGCGAGCGGCGTCGTCTCGTCGAAGGCTCGGCCCCTCCGAAAATTGCGGCGCTTTCGCTTCCCCGCGTTCGTGAAGCCTCTCGGCGAAGAAGGCAGCAACGGCATCAGCAAGGCCTCCTTCTGCACGACCGCCGAAGAGGCGATCGAGCGCGCCGGCTTCATCCACCGCAGCTTCGAGTGCGACGCGTTGATCGAGGAGTACATCGAAGGACGCGAGCTCACCGTGGGTGTCCTCGGCAATCCAAGGCCGGTCGCGTTCCCGCCCCGCGAGATCTTCTTCGGCAAGGCTGACGACGACGAGTCGGCGCCTCGCTTCACGACGCAGAAGGTGAAATGGGATGACGCCTACCGCCGGAAGTGGCGCATCCGAAATGGCGAGCCGGATCCCCTCCCCGCGGGCACCGTGGAGCGCCTCGCCAAGACGGCGCGCCTCGCATACCGCATCTTGAAGATCCGCGGCGTGGTCCGCCTCGACGTTCGTCTCACCGAAGAAGGCGAGATCGTCGTGATCGAGGTCAACCCGAACCCCTCGCTCGCCAAGACGGACGACTTCGCGATGGCCGCGGCATCGACCGGCCTCGACTACGACGCGCTCATTCAGCGCATCCTCGACAACGCCGTCCGCTGATCCCGGCGAATTGCGAGGTCCAAGAGACGCGCCGGACAAGTGATGTAAGACGGCGCGTTCGAGCGGAGGCGATAGCGTCGTCGCGTCGCTCATGATCACCAAGTGCCTATTTTCTAGGTCCGTCTTCGCGCTGCTGTCCGTGACCGCGAGCGCGATCGGAGCGTGCGGAGGAAGTGACGGCGGAGGCATCGCTGGTCCGGCCGCGCCGTCGCCGAAGGCAGGCACACCCGACGAGAACGCATCCACCGAGGGGTCCGCGGATGGTCGCGTGAAGCTCGAGGTCATCCTCGACGGCGCGCATGGCTCGGTCCGCTCCGAGCCACAAGGCATCGACTGCCCGGGTCAATGCGCAGCGACGTTCGATCCTTCGACCGCGGTCACGCTGACGGCGACGGCGGCGGAGGGATGGAAGCTCGATCACTTCGGCGCGGAGGGCGAGTCGTGTGCCCCGCCCGCGAGCGCGACGTCGTGCTCGATCGTGACGTTGACGAAGGACACGAAGGTCACGAGCGTCGCCAAGCAGATCGATCCACGTTGGGATCCTTCGGTCGGCGCGATCGACTGCGTCGCTGCGTGGGGCAACGCCGGTGACAAGCTCTCGCCTTGCGACACGACCCCAGACGACTACGTCGTCGTCCACAAGAGCAAGCGCAACGTCGCGCTCTGCAAGAACGGCTCGCTCGTGAAGAACTTCCGCTCGGGCCTTGGCTTCGAGCCGACGGGCGCGAAGCAGAAGCAAGGCGACGGCAAGACGCCCGAAGGCGTCTTCTACATCCCGCGGCTCGTGCCGGACTCGTCGTACTACAAGGCGTTTCTGCTCAGCTACCCGACGCCCGAAGACGCCAAGCGCGGCGCCGGCGCAGGCTTGATCACGAAGGCGCAGCAAGCGCAGATCGAGAGCGCCTTCGACGCGTGCACCGAGCCGTCACAGTCGACGAACCTCGGCGGCGAGGTCGAGATCCACGGGAATGGAAGCAGCAAAGACTGGACGGCCGGATGCGTGGCCGTCGATGACGGATCCATCGATGTCCTCTGGTCCGCGCTCGACGTCCACGACACGATCGTCGTGTTGCCGTAGAGGTCTTAGACTCCGTCGACCCCGGCCTCTGCCGAAGTCCGTGACGATGAGTGAGCTTCAGTCGCGGAGCGTGCCGCGCCAGTCGTAGCGCTGGATGGTGGCGCGGCGGCGCTCACGCATCTTGAACACTTCTTCGAGCACCGGGCCGGCGATCTCGACGAGCTGGTGGTGCGGGCTCTCGGCCTTGAGCTTCTGGTACTCGTCACGCTTCGCGGTGAGGCCCTTCGCGATGAAGAAGAGCTGCACGCGTGCGCGCGAGAACTTCGGATCGGCCTTGAGGGCCTCGTTCAGCATCTTCGTCGCGCCTTCGTTGTCGTTCTGACGCTCCGCGAGCGCGATGCCCTTCAAGAAGAGGAGGCCGTGGCTCTGCGGGTAGCGTGACTCGACTTCCTTCACCATCGCGTCGTAGCGATCCCAGTCGCCGCGGATGCGGTAGTAGTCGGCGAGGACGCGATAACCTTCGTAGCTATCGGGTGCATCCTTGACGACGCTCTCTGCGAGCGTGCGACCTTCGGCGAGGTGAACCGGCGCGAGACGCGACATCGCGTTGGCGAGCGGCTCCTTCTCGTCGAGCAGCTTCTTCAACGTCTCGAGGTGAGCCTTGTCGTCCGGCGTGAGCTTGCCGAGGGCCTCGAGATCCTCGAGGTCATGACGCTCGTTGCGGAGATCCGCCGCGAGGAGGTCGACGACCTTGGCGACGATGCGAAGGTTCTCTCCCCACGCGATCTCGATCTGCGCGGCGAGCGCGGTCGCCTTCTTGCTGTCCTTGCCCTTGGCGGCGGACTTCGCGTAGCTGAGCGCCTTCGGGAACTGAGCAAGCTCGTCGCTCTTCAGGATCGCGAGCGCCTCGTCCATCGATCCGGCCGCGCCCGCGGGCGGCGGCTGGGACTCGACGCCGGCGTTGATCAAGAGCTTCTGCGCGTCGCCAACGCTCATGTCCGCGCTGGCCGAGGTCGTGCGGGGCGCCGACGCCATCTCGCTCGGCTTGTGCGGATCGGACAGCGTGCGGGGCTCGGCGGCGCAACCGCCGGTCGCGATACCGAACGCAAGCGATGCAGAGGCAAGGAGGAGGAGAAGCGGCTTGCTGGACGTCGTCTTCATGATCGTGAGCGGCGTCTTAGCATCGACCCGTTCGAGCGACAGCACGAACGTCGCAGCCCTGTCGCGGGGCCCTGAAACGGCCTGAAGAAGCCCAATTTCAGAAACGATTTCGAGGTGTCGCGGAAATCGATGGCAACCGCGCGGAGAGACGCTGCGCGGGCAGGGCGTGAAATCAGAGCTGGTTCGTGCTCTGGAGGAGACCGGCGAGCTCGGCGATGTCCTCGGCCGCGGGCTTCGGAGGGCTTGGGCGCATGGCCGGCTTCATGAAGACCACGTCGGTCTTCGCGACGCCGCCCGGAGCGTTTCCGGCGGCGATCGTGAACGAGCGTGAGTCCGTCCACTTCTTGCCCGTCGCCGCGTCGACGCCTTCCGCGCGCAGCGTGTGCTCTCCGGCGCTCATCGTGAGGACGAGCGGACCGGTGCCGAGCAAACGCTTGCCCTCGAAGATCTTCGCGCCTTCCGGAGCGCGAAGAAAGACCCAGCCCGCGCCGGCCGCAGCGTCGGGGAGACGCGTGTATCCTGCAGGAATTCGCTCGATCACCTGCGGCACGTACACCGTGGGCCCCTGCTCGACGACGATCCGCGGCGCCGGCGCTGGCGGTGGCGGCGTCGGCGAGAACGTGGTCATCGCAAGCGCGATCGCGCTGAAGCCAAAGAGCGCGCAGGCGCCGGCGCCGAGCGACGCGAGCAGCACCGCGCGCGAACGCCGGCGGTTCAGCCCGACCGGACAATCTGCTGTGAGCACGGTGCCATCGGTGCGCTCGTAGAGACGGACGCAGACTCCGCTGTTGTCGTCGCTCGCCCGCGCGTTCGCTTCGAGGAAGTCCTCCACTTCGACGCGCGTCATCGCGGCGAGGTTGTGGACGTGCTTGTGGCACTTGCCGCAGAATCGCCGTCGATCCCCCGAGCGATCCTCCTCTTGCATCGCGCTCCACGGCACATCGCAAGGGCTCGCGATCAGCATCTTGGCCATTGGCAGCTGCCGTCGCCCTGCCCTCAGCCCTTCCTGAACCGACGCGATCTCTCGTTCGAGTCGCTTCTCTTCCACGCGAAGGCGGGTGTTCTGCTCGCGCACCTCGTCGAGCCGCTGCGCGAGCGCGCGCTGGCGTTCGATCACGTCGTCGGCAGGTGCGCTCGTCGGGAGCTCGCCCGCGTTCAGGATCACCGCGGGTGATGACCGGCGCGGAATGCGCGCGGGCGCGCCCTTCGCCATCATGCCGTACGGCGTCTCCGCCTCCGAAGAGGCTTCGAAGGCGCGACCACGCGTCGTCGGCGTCACGCCGTCCTCGCCGCTCGTCGCGCCACGAGGCAGGATGCGGATCGTGTCGCTCATCGCTTTCCTCCTCCGACCCGAAGCGACGGCGGCGGCGCGCCCGCCATGCGAATCGGCGGCGTCGGCTGCATGTCGACACGTACGTGCGCCACCGACTGCGCCTGCACGTATGTCGTGAGGTTCGCCACGTAGGTGAGCGGCGTCACCCCGACGAAGCCGTGGTCGTCGTAAATGCGAATGCCCGGCGTGCCTTCGACGGCGATGTAGCCGTTCGTGTCGACGTAAGCCGTGGGCGTGATGGGTTGAATCGTTGGTGACGTGGTGATGGTGAATGACTGCGGTGATGCGGGTGACGCACCCATCACCGCAAGCGCGGTGGCCGCGATGACGGCCGCGCCCCCGACGCCGAGCGACGCGGCCAAGAGCGAGCGCATGCGCCGGCGGCGAACACCGACCGGGCAGTCGGCGGTGATGACGGTGCCGTCGTGGCGTTGCCAAAGGTTCAGGCAAGGCAGCGGCGCGCCCGTCTTGTGGTTTGTGCGCGTCATGCTCTCGAGGAAGGCGTGCGCTTCGTCCGTCGTCATCGCGGAGAGGTTGTGGACGTTCTTGTCGCACTGGCCGCAGTGACGCACGCGATCGTCGCCGACCATCTTCTCCCACGGCACGTCGCACGGCGACGCGATCAGCATGTTCACCATCGGCAGCGAGCGGCGCGGCGCGCGTGCACGGGCCTCGAGCTCGCGATGGATCTTGGCGAGCTCCTGGTGGAGATGCGCCTCCTCTTGCGTGAGCGCGCTCGAGCGCGCCCGTGTCTCTTCGAGCGCTCGACGCAGTTGGCGATGCCGCTCCTCGAGTGACGCTGCCTCATCCCGGTACGCCGCCATGACTGGTCTCTCCCGACTCGCCGTTGGATGCTCGGTCGCGGCCGAGCTCTTCTTTTACGAGTGCGGTTCGAAATCGATCTTCGCGGGCGTGATTTCTTGAAGGTGGCTCGATCGCTCTATTTTTCTCGTGCGAACCGTCATGGATCGACCATCCACCAGCCTTGCTCTTGTGCAACAATCGACGCTCCTTCTACCGGGCGGGGCATCATGAAGAAGCTTGCAACATGCACGATTTGCGAAGCGACGTGCGGGATCGTCGTCGACGTCGAGGACGGCGGACGGCGCATCGCAGGCATCCGGGGTGACGCCGACGATCCGGTCAGCCGTGGCTACGTGTGCCCAAAGGTCGTCGCGATGCAGGACCTCCACGAGGATCCCGATCGCGTGCGCCGTCCGCTCGTTCGAGAGAAGGAGAGCCAGACGTTCCGCGAGGTCTCGTGGGACGAGGCGCTCACGATCGCCGCCGAGGGGCTGCGTCGTGTCACCAAGCGGCACGGCAAGCACTCGCTCGCGATCTACCAAGGCAATCCGACCGCGCACAACCTCGGCCTGATGACGGTCGGCCAGATCGCGTTTCGCACGCTCGGCACGAAGAACCTCTACTCCGCGTCGACCTCCGATCAGGTCCCGCACATGCGGGCGTCCAACGACATGTTCGGGCACGTGCTCTTCATGCCAGTCCCCGACATCGATCGAACGGACTACTGGCTCTGCGTTGGCGCCAATCCAATCGTGTCGAACGGCAGCATCATGACGGCTCCGGACGTGCGCCGTCGGATCAAGGAGCTGAAGGCGCGCAGCGGTCGGCTCGTCGTCGTCGATCCACGACGCACCGAGACCGCCGAGCTCGCCGACGAGCACGTGTTCTTGCGTCCGGGGACCGACGCGCTCTTCTTCTTCGCGCTGCTCAACGTCGTCTTCGAAGACGGGCTCGCAAACCCCAGCACGCATCTCGAGCCTCTCCTCGCGGGGATGACCGAGCTGCGCTCTCTCGCGAAGCGCTTCACGCCCGAGCGCGTGAGCAAGGCGGTCGGCATCGCTCCGAGCGTCGTGCGATCGATCGCGCATGCGTTCGCGAAGGCCAAGAGCGCGGCGTGTTACGTGCGCGTCGGCACCTGCCATCAAGAGCACGCGACGCTCACCTCATGGCTTGCCTATGCGCTCGCAGCGGTGACCGGCAACCTCGACCGCCCAGGCGGCCTGATGTGGACGACGCCCGCCGCCGACGTGGTGCGCATCGCCGACATCGCTGGCTTGAGCGGACACGGCCGCTTCAAGAGCCGCGTGCGTGGCCTCTCCGAGACCGGCGGCGAGCTCCCGATCGCCACGCTCGCCGACGAGATCGAGACCGAAGGCCCCGACCGCGTCCGTGCGCTCATCACGAGCGCGGGCAACCCGGTGCTCTCCGCTCCGAACGGCGCCAAGCTCGATCATGCCCTCGGGGCGCACCTCGACTTCATGGTGTCGATCGACAGCTACATCAACGAGACGACGCGCCACGCCCACGTCATCTTGCCGCCGTGCTCTCCACTCCAGCGTCCGCATTACGATCTCGCGCTCCATGGCTACGCGGTCGAGAACTCCGCGAAGTGGGTCGACGCCGCATTGCCCAAAGATCCCAACGAACGCGACGACGGAGAGATCATCCGCGATCTCATCGCCCGCTATCGCTTCGGCGACGGCCTTCGCCAACGCATCGCGCGCGCGGCCTTCGAGCAGCTCCTGAACCCGGAGCGCACGATCGACCTCGCGCTCCGCGCCGGTCCCTATGGCGCGTTCGGAACGAAGAAGCATGTCGTGGGCGGCGGTGGCCTCTCGGTGAAAGAGCTCCGCAAGCACCCGCATGGCATCAAGCTCGGCCCGCTCGAGCCGCGCTTGCCCGGCATGCTCCGAACGAAGAGCGGCCGGGTCGAGCTCGCGCCAAAGGCCTTCGTCGCCGAAGTCGACGCGCTCGAGTCCACGATCGATCGCGACGTGCCTGCCCTCATGCTCGTCGGCCGCCGTCATCTCCGCAGCAACAACTCGTGGCTCCACAACGCAGCGCGCCTCGTGAAGGGCCCGGCGCGATGCACGCTGCTCGTTCACCCGAAGGACGCCGAGCGACTTGATCTTCGCGATGGCTCGAAGGCCCGCGTGAAGAGCGTGCGCGGCCAGGTCGACGCCGTCGTGGCGATCAGCGACGAGATGATGCCTGGTGTCGTGAGCCTTCCACACGGCTGGGGACACGACCGCAAAGCGAACGGCGCAGCACGCACGCGCACGTCCGTCGCGACCGCGCACGCGGGCGTGAGCATCAACGATCTCACCGACGAGATGCGCATCGACCGCCTCACCGGCAACGCCGCGTTCAGCGCCGTCCCCGTCACCGTCGCCGCCGTCGCCGAGACCTCGGACGCAGAGACCTCGTCGACGTCCGCGTCCTCCTCATCGACCGCCGCGATCCGCGCGTGATCACCCAAACTAGGTAAGCAGCACGAGCTTGCCGGTCGTCCTGCCCGACTCGATCGCGCGGTGGGCATCGGCGACTGCCTCGAGCTTGAACGTCTGCGTGGGAGGTGGCTCGATCTTCCCCTCTTTCACGAGCCGCATCAGCCGCTCCATCGCCTCTTCGAGGAGGTGTTTCTCCTCGAACAAGTAGGACAGGTTGAACGCCATCACGCTCTTGTTGTCGTTCGTCATGTCGAGCGGATTGAACCGCGGCGTCCTCACCCAATCCGCCGCGAGCTTCGGCCAGCTTGGAGTGCCCGGCCCGTCTTTGCGCATCATCGAGTGGAACCCATAAATCACGAGCCGCCCGGTGGGCCGTAGATGCTTGTAACTTGCACGTAGCGTCGACACGCCATTCGCGTCGAGCACCGCGTCGTATCCCTTCGGTGCGATGCGCTCGGCCTCCGCCCAAAGATCCTGCGTGCTCTTGTCGATGACATGGGTGGCGCCGAGCTTCTTCGCAGCCTCGACCTTCTCCGTGCGCCCCACCACGCCGACCGTCTCGAAGCCCGCCGTGCGCGCGAGCTGCAAGAGCGCGCCGCCGACGCCGCCCGCCGCGGAGTGAACGAGCACCTTCGCGCCCTTGCGAGGTCGCGCCAGCTCGAACAGCGCGTAGTCCGCGGTGAGGTAGACGACGGGAAACGCCGCGGCCTGCTCCATCGACCACGCATCAGGGATCGCAAACACCTGCTCCTCTGGAACGACGACGCTCGACGAGTAACCGAAAAATCGCGTGAGCCCGATGACGCGGCCCCCCACCTTCCACTGCGTGACGCCGTCGCCGACCGCGTCGATCGTCCCAGCCACCTCGAAGCCAGGCGTGATCGGCCAGCCGACGTACTCCTTCGCCGACGCGTAGAGCCCCATCCGCACGATGCAGTCCGCGAAGTTCACGCCAATCGCCTCCACGGCGACGCGCACCTCACCAGTCTTTGGAGTGGGATCGGGGAGCGAGGTCTCGATCGCGAGCCGCTCGTAGCCGCCAGCCTTGTGAATTCGCACGCGCTTCATCGTGCGCGCGACTGTAGTTCACCCTCAGTTCGTCGCTGCGTGAATCGACCCTTTGGCCGCCGAGGCCCGCGCGTTCGGCGCCGGCATCGCGACCGCAGGCGCACCTGGCTTCCGCGCCGCGCCCGCCACGTTCTCGTTCTCATTAACCGCAGGCTTCTCCACGACGACGACCCCATCTTGGGGCGGCGCCCACGAAGGGTCACTCGTATCGATCTCGGCGCCCGTTGTCGGAGCCGCTGCGACGGGCGCAGGCTTCGACGCGCAGCCAAATGCAGAGAGGAGAAGTGAGGACGCGAGGATGAGTGAGGAAAAGCGACGCATTTTTCGAAGGTTGTTCCAGTAAGTGGGCATGTCGCCCGATCGAATGACGCGTTCGACGGACCACACCTCCTTCTTGTTCGACGTCTCCCACATTTCACTTCGCTTTCCAGTGTGGCGAGAACGGCAGGCAAGTCCCTAAAGGTCCACGCCAGCATGGCCGACCCGCGCCAGCGTGGCCTTCACCCTTTTCAACAAAGGTGTTTTCGCTCGCGCGCTGGACGAGAGGCGCGGCGAGATCCAGATCTTGGCGCCCCTCGAGCTCGCCGATACCTCTCGCGAACCCAGCCGACCCGCGCCAGCGTGGCCAAGCAGTGCGCAGGGTTCACCCTTCTCAACAACGGCGTTTTCGCCCGAAGCTCGCCGCGCCTTCATCCAGCGCCGTCGTAGCCAACCCGCGCCGTCGTGGCCAACCCACGCCAGAGTGGCCAACCCACGCGTCGCAGCCGTGCGCAGGGTCCACCCTTTTCAACAAAGGCGTTTTCGCGAAGTGACGCCGCGCGCTCGTTCAAAGACGCGTTTCGTCGAACGGATCCTCCACCTTTTCAACCAGGTGTTCGCGCCAGCGTAACCCGCGCCAGCGCGGCCAACCCACGCCAGCGTGGCCAAGCCGCGCGGTTTTCCCCTTTTCAGCAAAGGCGTTTTCGCGAAGTGACGCGAGGCGGCGCGCGCGGCTCAGAGGTGCTCGCGCTGGCGGGCGTCGGTCGCTGGCGCATGCATCAGACCGCGGGTCGTCCACAGATGCGTTTCCGAACGACCCTTTTCAACCAGGGTATTTCGCGCCCAGCGGCGCCAGCGTGCAACCCCGTGCATGGGTGCTCTCCACCCTCTTCCCCAGAGCTCGCGCTGGTTCTAAGGACGTGTTTCGTCGAGCGGTTCCTCCACCCTTTTCAACCAAGGCGTTTCGCGAATCCGCGTGGGTTAACTCGCGCCTGCGTGGCGACCCGCGCCCGCGTGGCGACCCGCGCCAGCGTGGCCTACCCGCGCCAGCGTGGCCTACCCGCGCCAGCGCGGTCGCCGACGTGCAGGGCTCTCCCTTTTCAACAAAGGCGTTTTCGCCCAGTGGCGACTCAGCTCGCGCTGGCGTCGGTCGCTGGCGGCTGTCGGACCGTGCGTGGTCGTTCCACGACGTGTTTTGTCGAACGACCCTTTTCAACCAAGGTCTCGCGCCCAGCGTGGCCCAACCTGCTCGTTTTCCACGGACCACCCTTTTCAACCAAGGTGCTTTCGCGAGCCCGCGCTCAACCTGACGCACGTCTCTCTCTTCTTTCACCCTTTTCAACCAAGGCGTTTCGCGAATCCGCGTGGGGTAACTCGCGCCAGCGTGGCCCACCCGCGCCAGCGTGGCCCACCCGCGCCAGCGTGGCCCACCCGCGCCAGCGTGGCCCACCCACGCCAGCGTGGCCTACCCACGCCAGCGTGGCCAACCCGCGCCAGCGTGGCCAACCCGCGCCAGCGTGGCCAACCCGCGCCAGCGTGGCTCAGCTTCGGGAGAGCACGTTGACCAGGCAGCCGATCGTGCCGTGTTGGGGATACACCTTGCGTACGTTGATGGGGATGACCTCGAAGCCTTGGTCCTCGTAGACGCGGAACGCGGCGCGGTCGAGGTCGGGTACGTCGAGCTTCGGGACCCACGCTCGGCGATGGCCGCCGCGCGTCTCGTACACGCCGTTCGTGTAGGCGAAGTACGTTTTGTCGTCGAACGGAACGTTCGGGACGCGCACGACGTGGAAGCCGGCTCGCGTCAGGTCGCGCGCGGCGCGGTCGAAGCGGGCTTGCGTCGCTGCGGAGAAGTCCGCGGTGAGCGCTTGGCCCGTCTCGACGCTCGTCTCTCCTGGCACGTAGCCCTTGCCGACGATGCGCTCGGCGAGCGAGGGGTCGCCGACGAGGACGGTGCCTCCAGGCAGCGGCGCCATGTACATCGACATGTGATGACGAGGCACGTCGCCTTCTTCGGTGCCGAGCATCACGACGTCACGACCGAGCAGCGCACGCATCTTTTCGTGAAGCGCCGCGGCGGTCGCGTAGCCACGCGTGCGGTTGCGGCCGAGGAGGTTCGCGTCGAAGATGACTTTGTTGCCCGCGATCGCGAAGTCGCCGGCGTCGAACGCGAGCGGCAGCTCCTTCACCTCGAAGCCGCGGTCGGGCATCGCGCGGGCCACCGCCGGGATGATTTGCCAATCGAAGGGACGTGACGACCCTGACGCTCCCAGCGTCGCGCCGTCGCCCGTTTGGGGTTTTGGTGGAACGAGGAGCATGCTCGCACGCGGATCGCGGTCGCTCGCGAGGACGAGCGCGCGATCCTTCGACCAGATGCCGATCGGGACGTCGAGCTCGACGACGCGGCCTCGTCCCGCTTCGAGGCGCGTCTGGGCGCCGATGCGACGCAGGAACGCGTCGAGCGAGGCGCGGCGACCTCGTTGAATGACGAACACGAGCCGCGTCTCGGGCGGGAGGGTACCGAGAAAGTCCTTGTAGGTTACATCGAATACCGGCTCGAGCTCCGGCACGTAGTGCATCAACACCTCGTCGAGCCCGCCGACGTCGTCCGACACGACGTGATGGCCGGCGAGCTGCGGTGGCGCGGAGGGCTTCGCGACGACACGCGTGAGCCGCATGTGGATGACGAACGCGGCGCACGCGAGGAGGAGCCCGAACGCCAGCGTGAGCGCGGGCTTCACCTTCGAGCTCAGGAGCCTCGAGCTCGAGCGCTGGAGCTTCGTGTGTTGGGCGGTCATCATCGAGCAGACAGCGTGCGTTGGGTCCGAAGCGTCGCGCCGGCCAAAAATCAGAGGGTGTCGGCTCGGTTGTTGGCGACCTTCGCGCTGCCGGCGACGAGCTTTGCGTTCTCGAGCGGAGGCGGCTCGGGCATGAACTCGGGCTTCGTCACGAGCCCTTCGTTGGGATCCCGACGTTGTAGGCCGTATACGTTCGCTGGAGGAGCGCGAGGTTCATCGGATGCTCGCCCGTCTCGTCTTCCGCCATGCGCTTCTGCTCTTGGGCGATCGCCGCTTGAATCTTGGCGTTGCGATCCATCTCGGCGCTGATCGCAGGAGGGATGATGATGCCGATCGATTTCTTTTCGTGCGGCTTCAGCGCCACCTTCTGCGTGCGGAGGATCAGCGTCACGGAGGGCGGCGAGACGCGTGCGTAGTTGGCGGTCAGCTGTTGCGAGAGCTTCTCCTCGACCACCGCGGTCTGCGGCTCGTCGCTCTGGTTCTCGAACGTGCGAACGAGCACCCAGCCGGTCGCCGTGCTCTTCAGCTCGCCTTTGACGAGCACCTTGCCGAACATCTGCCCTTGGTATTCGCCCTCGTCGTTGGTGACGTACTCACCGGCGCGCTCCCAGTCGTTCACCTCATCCGAGTCGTCGGCGTGGGTGTTCTTGGGGAGAAAGACGATGAGCGCGCTCGCGGCGATGCCGGCGGCGAGGATCAGCCGGCTGGCGAAGAAGAGCGCGGCACGGCGCGCGGCGAAGCTGCGAGCGGACTGTGAGGAAGACGAGGGGGCCATCGAGATTGGAAACGCCATGCGCGAGCTCCTTGTTTCAAGGCTCTTCGCGGACGGTGCCCATTCTGTGACGGCGCGCCGATCGTCGTCGCGCGGGCCCTCCTGAGATCGAGGTGTCACGCCGCCGGGAAGCTCGTCGGGAGACCTCCGACTCAGCTCATTGCGCGTACATCTTGATGTCGGTCGCGGCCGCGTAGCACATGCGGAGCGCCTCGTCCCAGTCGGGATGACGCACGACGACGTGCCCGTCGGAGGTTTGCGTCTGCTTCCAGTCGCGACGATGCGTGCCGGGCTTGAGGAGGCTCTCCTCGACGACCCATCGGCCACACATGCGCAGCCAATTTTGTAGGCCTTCGATGCGTGTGATGTAGCCCCAGCCCTGGGCGCGCTTGAAGACGATGCCGACGTTGTACTTGCGCTCGGTGCTCGCCTCGAAGTGCCCCCAACAGCACACGCGTGCCCACTCGCGAAAGAGGTCGGCGTCGAACGTGTAGTTCATTTGGTCGACGAGGCCGGCGCCGCCTGGACGGCATCCAATCTCACCAAACACCGCCTCACCTTTGGGTGTGAGGTACCACTCCATGTGCGTGAAGCCGTCGCCCATCTTGAGCACGTCGTTCACGGCGCGGCCGAGCGCGAGGCCGGCCTGAAGGCGGGGCTGCGTCAGATCGCGGACGCTGATCGCGATCGGGCTGATCCACTCGTGCGTGCGCGCTTCGAGTGGCTTCGGGAAGTACTGGGACACATTCTCCATCTTCGCTTTGCCATCGATGCAGATCGTGTCGTAGGTGAGCTCTTCGCCTTCGATGTACTCCTCGCAAGACGCCTCGGGCAATCCGCCGAGGCGTGGGAGCACCTGCTCGAGCTCGGCGACGCTGCGGACCTCGTAGGTGTCGGCGCAGCCAGCGCCGGCGATCGGCTTCAAGATGAGCGGATAGCCAAACTCCTCCGCCGTCTCTCGCACCTGCGCGGCGGTGTGCACGCGGCGTGACTTCGGGACGCGAAGGCCCGCAGCACGAACGCGCTGCTTCATGATCTCCTTGTCACGAAACGCTCGCACGGTGTCGACCGACATCCCCGGCATGCCCCACCGTTCGCGGAGCCGAGCGGCGAGCATCACGAGCGGCTCCCAGTTGGTGAGCACGCGATCGACCGTGCGGCCGCGCAGCCAGCCCGAGATGCGCTCCATCACATCGCCCTCGTCGAGGATGCGTGGAACCTGCAAGTAATCGTGGAGGTAAGGCTTCACCGCGGGCGAGAGCTGGTCGCGGTGGGTGTCGCCAACGCCATAGACCTGCGCTCCGACCTCGGCGAGGCCACGCGTGAACTTGATCATGTCCACGGGATAAGCAGGTGAAAGGAATACGACGCGCATGATGGAGGCTCGATGGTACGAGACCGAACGTGATCAGCGGGAGGGTTGTACGAGACCGAACGTGATCAGCGGGAGGGTTGGGAGCGGGTGGCCAAGGAAAAGAGAGGAGGACTCCTACCATGATTTTCGCAGGAGTCTCTTCGTTCTAACAAGCGTTACCCCCTACCCCGATCCCATGTCCTCAGGCTCCCCATCATGACGCGGGGCCTATTTTCCAGGTCACTCGTCGTCGGGGACGACGCCGCCGTTCTTCTTGATGATGCCCTCGAGCGTGGCCAGATCGATGCATTCGGTGCCGTACTCTCGGGCCTTGCGTGCCTTCGTCGACTCCGAGTCGGGGTCGGCCATGACGAGGTAGGTGAGCCCCTTCGTGACGCGATCGAGGACGGTGCCGCCGTTGTCTTGCACGATCTGCTCGAGCACGGAGCGCTTGCGTGGCTGCGCGCCGGTGAAGCAGACCGTCTTACCTTCGAGCGCGGTCGAGAGCGAGCCGGACGATGCCGCTGGCGCGGCCTTCGCCTTCTTCTTCGGTTTGTCTTCGTCTTCGTCTTCGCCCTCGTCTTCGAAGACGCCTGCGCCGTTCGTCGCGGCGCCGCCACCACCCGCAGCGGCCGCGGCGATGAGCTCCATGAACTGCTCGGCGCTGATGCACTCGGTCCCATACTTGCGCGCCTTCTCCGCCTTCGTCGAGCCGGAGTTCGGATCCGCCATGACGAGGTAGTTGAGCTCCTTCGTCACGCCCGAGAGCAGCGTGCCGCCGTTCTTCTCGACCATGTCTTCGTATTCTTTGCGCGGTCGTGGGAGCGTGCCGGTAAAGCAGAAGCTCTTGCCGGCGAGGCCACCCGCGCCCTTCGCGCCGGGGATGACCGGCACGACGCCGACGGCGAGGAGACGCTCGATCTCCTCTTTGCGCGCCGCCAATCCACCGACGACATGCTTCGCGCGGATCGCGCCCATGCCTTTGATCGCGGCGATCTCGTCGACGTTCGCGCTCTGCAGCTTCTCGAGCGTGTCGTAGCCCTTCGAGACGAGCAGCTTCGCCGTCTCGAGCGCGAACTCCTCGATGCCGAGCGACGCGAGGAAGAGTGGAAGCGACAGCGGGAGCTTGGCGTGGAGGTTGTCGATCACCTTCTTGCCGATGATCTTGCCGCGCCCCGGGAGCTTGGCGATGTCGTCGACCGTGAGCTTGTAGAGGTCGGCCGGCTCGCGCACGAGGTCTGCCTCGACGAGCTGGGCGATGAGCTTGTCGCCCCATTCGTGAATGTCTTGGGCGCCGACCCAGCGATGAATTCGACCTTCGACGAGATCGCTGCACTCGAGGTTGGTGCAGCAGAGATACTCGCCCTTGCGAACGAGCTCGCCTTCGCAGGTGATGCAGTTGGTGGGTGGGACCTCCGTCTTGCCATGCTTGACGACCACCTCCTCCATATGAGGAATGACGTCGTTGCGGCGCGACACGAGGACCTCGTCGCCGACGCCGATGCCGAGACGCTCGATGTTCGACACGTTGTGGAGGACGACGCGCTGGACGACGGCGCCACCGATTTCGATCGGCTCGACCGTCGCGATGGGCGTGACACGTCCCGTCGGGCCGGTCTCCCAGTCGATCTGGATGACCTTCGTGGTCTTCGCCATCGACGCGAACTTGAAGGCGACCGCGCCACGCGGCCGGCCGCCGAGCTCACCGAGCAGCTCCTGGGTGCGCAGATCGTTGGCGCGGATGACGAGACCGTCGATCTCGTAGTCGAGGGCTGCGCGCTTCGAACGCGCGTACTCCTTGTGGATCTTCAGCGCGCCTTCGAGATCGGTGACGGTGAACTCGGGGACGATCAGGCCAAGCTCGGCGATGCGCTTGTATTTGTCTTCTTCCGTCGCGAACTGCTCGTCGCCGGCGAGGTCGTAGAACATCACCGTGAGGTGCTCGCAGCCCTGCCCGTCGAAGCGCTTGGACGTGCCCGCCGCTTTGTTGCGCGGGGGGCTGTCGTAGCCCGGCCACGCCTTCTTCATGTCGGAGAGCTTCAGGATGATCTCGCCACGAATCGAGACCGTGAGCGGCTCGGGGAGCTTCGCCGGGACGCCCTTCATCCGGCGTGCGTTCGGGGTGATGCGCTCGCCGACATGACCGTCACCACGTGTGATCGCCTCGACCAGCTTGCCCTTCTCGTAGTTCACCGCGAGCGAGAGCCCGTCGAGCTTCTCGGTGACGAGGAGGTTCTGCGCCACCTTGCCTAGCTTGCTCTCGGCGGCGAGCTGATCGCATCGCGCGGCCCACTGGCGGAACTCACCGTCGTTGACGGCTTTGTTGAGCGACCCCATCGGGATCGCGTGGTTGGCCTTCTCCCACTCGGTGACGGCGCCTTCGTCCTCCTCGACCTCTTCGACCTTCTTCGCTCGAACAGGCGCGCCGACGCTCTTCAGGATCGCGTGGTTCGGGTCGAGCGCACGAAGCTCGTCTTCGAGCGCGTCATACGCTGCGTCGGAGACCAGAGCTTCCCCGTTGTAGTAGGCGTCCTTGTATTTGCGGAGGAGGCCTTCGAGCTCGTGAATGCGTTGTTTGTTCGAGTTGGTGTTCGTCGTTTTGCCGGGCATGAAATGTCCTCGAGGATGAGGGCGAGCGAGAAAAGAAGCGAGAGCCTAAAACCAAGGTGAAGGCGCCGTAAAGACACGGCGGAGGGGAGGTTTGGATAGACGACTACGTCATGCGAGCACGGCTTTCCTGGTAGGATGGCGAGCATCGGATGGCGAAGCGAGATCTCAGGGGCTCAGCGCTGGTCTCTCTGCTCTTCCTTTCCGGGCTGCTCTCTCTGCTCCTCGTCTCCGGGCTCACGATGGGTTGTGGGGACGACAACGACGAAACAACATCGTCACGAAACGACGCGGACGCCAGTGTCGATCGACGGGTGGCGACCCCTTCTCTCGGACCCAAGCCCACGCCAACGACCGTGCCGACGCCGGAGCCCATCGACGCCTCGTGCGCTGTGTCGACCACCGCTGATATCGTCGTCCCAGGGACGCATGTCCCCGAGGACACCTTCCCCACGTACGCGACGAATCCGCCGTCGAGCGGCCCGCACTATCCGCGATGGGCAAACTTCCAGGAATACGATCATCCGGTGCTCGACGGATACCTCGTCCACAGCATGGAGCACGGCGCGGTCGTCCTCTACTACCGCTGCGCGATGAAGGACCTCTGTCCCGAGGTCGCCACCGCGCTGCGAGCGGTGCGTGATCAAGTCGCGACCGATCCCGGCTGCGATCCGTCGATTCGTGTTCGCGTGATCCTCGTGCCGAGGCCCGACCTCGACGTGCCCGTCGCCGCGACGGCCTGGGGGTTCACGTACAAAGCGCAATGCGTCGACGCGCCGTCGCTCTCCACGTTCATTCGTGACCACTACGCGCACGCGACCGAGGACTTCTGCTCGCCGGGCATCACGACGTTCTGAACGGCTGAGCCAGCGAAAAAGTGGTCCCTGGTTAACCCAATCGGAGGGTTACAAGCAGCAGCCAAGCTCAATGCATTCGTGCACATCCGAGAGGCACGGAGACTGCTGTCACGCCAAGCGGAGAGAGAGAGATAGAAGATGAGCCGAAGCTCGCGCCCGGCCATCCGCAGCAGCCAGATCGAAGGGCTGTACTCGGCATCCGTCCGTGAATCGGTCGGACGGCTCGGGTGCAAATGGCCCGTCGAGCGCGCGGTCGTGGATGAGGATGAAGAGGACGCCCCGACGGTCGTCGTGCGTCCGAGCTTCAAGTCGCTCAAGGCCCTGAGCGTGAGCACGCCGGTGCACCCCTCACCGCCGCTCGTCGACCTCGAGCTCACCGAGGCACCCCCCTCCACGCTTCGCGATCCGGTCTCCTGGAGCGATCGCATCCCTGTCGATGTCGACGACGAGGTCGGCCCATCGACGCCGCCGACCATGTCGATGCGTGCGATGCGCGCGTCGGTACCGTTGATCGCGACCTCGGATCGCCCGCCGCCGCCGGATTGGGTTCGTTCGTGGGACTCCGGATCGTCTCCGGCCGTCTCGATGCAATCTTCGGTCGTCCACGCGCGCTCGGTGGCGTCGACGACGCAGCGTACGCGCGCGCCGTCGATCGCGTGGCGGTGTGTCCGTCTTCTTCTCATCATGATCCTCCTTGGCTTCGTGGGGTCGGCGAGCTTCCTCGTCGCGACGAAGCGGGGGCGTGCGCCGGCGCATGCCGCCGAGCTCGCGAAGAAGACATGGCACTCGGTCGTGAAGCTCACCGCTCGCCGGCGCTAAACACGGCCGCGAGCCATGCGCTACGCTGAGCCCATGGCAGGACGACACGCTGCTATCCGCGCCGGCATCATCGCTCTGTCCGCCTCCGCGATCGCGACGCCTGCATTCTTCTTCGCGTCAGGCTGCTCGACGTCGGACGCGCCGGTGACGGCGGCCGATGCCGGCGCCGAAACCGCCGCGCCCGCGCCGACGAGCACGCTGCCTCAGACGTGCGCTGCACGAAAGCCGAAGATCAGCCCCGCAGGGACATCCGCGTGCAACGGGATGCCGGAGCTGTGCGGGCGCTCGTACGATCGCGTGGTCGTGCCGATGACGCACAACGCGATGTCGAACGCCGACGATGGCTGGGCGGTTCCAAACCAGACCCATGGCATCGCAAAGCAGCTCGAGGACGGCATTCGCGGCCTGATGCTCGACGTGCACTACTTCGATCCCGAGTCGAAGAACAACGCCGACGAGCACGTCGCCACCGCGACCTTGATGGATCAAGTGGAGCTCTGTCACGCCTCGTGTTTGCTCGGGCGAGCGCGTCTCCTCGATCAGCTCTGCGTCATCACCGATTTCCTCGACCAGCACCCCGCCGAGGTGCTGACGATCATCTTCGAGAGCTATGTGACCGACACGGATCTCGACGGCGTCTTGCGCGAGGCGGGCATCGCCGAGCGCGCCTACGCGCACAAGACAGGGACCGCGTGGCCGACGCTGCGCGAGCTCATCGACAGTGACAAGCGCATCGTCATCTTCCTCGAGCAGAGCGGCGTTGGCTCCAATCCCGCGTCTCCTACTTACATGCATTCTGCATTCATCGGAAACATCTGGGACACGCCATACACGTTCGCGACCCAGGCGGATTTCTCCTGCAGGCTCAATCGAGGAAAGAAAGGCGACCCGCTCTTTCTCCTCAATCACTGGCTCGGCGCACCGACCTCGAAGATCGAATACGCCCGCGAAGTGAACGTGGATGCGGTGCTCGGTCCACGGTTCAACCAATGCACGCTCGAGGCGACGCAACAGCCCACCTTCATCGGCGTCGACTTCTACGAAGTGGGGGACCTTTTCGCAGTTGCGAAAAAGGCAAACGGGTTTTGAGCGATCGCTATACTCGAAGGGATGGCGGACCCGACGGCCCCGAATGCGGCATCGACTCGTCCGATCGAGCGATGCTGGGACGTGACGGAATCGCATCTCAAAGAGGCGATCAAATCGCGCAGCGCGATGGCGGAGCTGCTCGACAAGATGGTCAGCGTGGCGCGGCCCAACGAAGGCGCATCGAAGATCTTGATCGTGCTCGCGCGCATGGCGCGACCGTCGTGTGACTGGATCGAGGGGTCGCTGCGTGTCGAGATCAGCGCCGCGCCGAATGACACGACCGCGATCTCCGTCCTCGAGGATCTCGGTGGCAACGTCCGCGAGCGCGTCTTTCCCCGTTACTCGATCCCCGTTCCGCTCTCGGAGATCGAGCGAAGCATCAAGACAGCGCCGCGTGTGATCGAGCCGCTCGTGGTCGCGTCGCCGAAGAGCGACACGAAGGTCATCATCTTGACGAAGGGCAAGGCTCGGCAGACGGTGAAGCCACCGAGCTTCAAGCTCGCGGAAGACTGCCTTCGCAAGTCCCTTCCTCCCGAGGTGAAGAAGGAGCTCGCGCCTACGCCTCCCAAGCCAAAGCCCCGCGAGGGATCGGCGCGTCCACCCGCGCCAGCGCCGGCGCGCGAACCGCCGAAGAAGAAGGACGAATTTGGCTTCAGCTTCGAGATTCCGCGCGCCGCGAAGACGTTGGATTTCAGCAACTTGATGCCCGGACCAAGCGAGAAACGCGGCCCGCCACCCGTCCCGAAGCGACCAAAGCCGAAGACCGAGACCTGAGCGTTCGGGCAGGCCCGATCCGTAGAATTTTCTTCGGACACGCCTTCGGCCATCTCAATTGCTGTCGGAATCTTACTTTTCCTTGCCGAGGTCACCGCTTGCGGTCATACGAATGCCGCGCCGCGAATGGACCTCGCCTACGTCGCCCATACCGAGAGCTGTGCATTGCTCCTCGACGAGGACGGCGTCTGCCGTTGGATCGTCCCTCGCGCGAACGCGACGGAGCAGCTGATCGCGACGTCGAAGCGATGCATCGGCGCACGCTTCGTGGCATCGCTCGATCCCGAGGTCGAGGGCTGGCTCGTGCACGAGCCGCGCGTGGGCTCGCAGCTCCTCTTCGGACTGATGATCGAGGACCGATTCGCGCTCGTTCGCGTCGGTCCGCTCCTCCGCTTCGACACGATGGACTCCAAGACGCGCGTCGAGGTGATCGACGAGCAGCCTGCCGCGCTCACCGAACGCGACTTCTCGCGCAACGCTACGTCGTCTGCGCCGGCGTCCGAGCCAGCCGCCGAAGGGCCGAAGCCCGAGACCGCTGAGACGGCGCGCGTGTCGTTCACGAACGAAGCCGACGCGAAGGACGACGCGAACGACGCAAGCGACATCGAGGAAGACGCGAGCGAAGCCGACGCGGACGATCTCACGCTCGATCGCAATGCCGCGGCCAAGCTCGACGCGGCGCTCGTTCAGCGCGAGCTGGTCCTCGACGAGGATCTCCCCAAGACCGCCGAGCTCCCGGCGCGTGAAAATGAGCACGCGGAGGAGGCGCGTGTGGAGGCAGGCGCGACGGACTACGACAACGACATCTTCTCATCACTCGTCGCGCCAAAGCCCGCCGCGGTCATCGACCCTCTTCCCGCTCCGGCGCACGAGATCTACCCGGCAGCGCGTGACGGCGTCGTCGATCTCGACAACGATCCCGACGCGCTGGCGAACCTCTTCGACGACGACGACATCACGAACATGTTCGCGCGCATGACGACCATGCCGCCGGCGACGACGATGACGAGCCTCACCGACGATCGCGATGAGATCGTCACGAAGAACGCGACGAAGTCGTATGCGCCGCCGCCCCCGCCTTCGCTCGCGCCCCCTGCGAGCGTTCGCCAGTCGGGCTTCGCGATTCGCGTCGCGCCGGCCGCGTCCACCTCACCTTCCACCACGCCGGTGCCGGTTCCTCCGCCGACGCGACGTGACGTCGTGGCGATTCAAGCGCGCAGCGAGGCTGGCGTCGAAGGTGAAGAGACGTCGCCGTTCTCCCGCGTCGTCCACGAGTGGGCAGCCGGTCAAGAAGACGCCGCCTCGACGATGCGCCTGCCGCTTCCGGGCCGTGGGATTCTTCCGCGCAAGTCGAACGTTCGATAGCGGTTTTCCGCGCAGAACGGCGTCATAAAGGCGGGCTATCGCGCCTATAGGAGCACACCCACTTCATCGCCAAGCGATGCGTGCGAATGCTCTCGTCATGCAAATCGGTTCGATGATCGTGGCGGCGTTCGTGGCAGCGGCTTCCTTTGGCCTCGGAGGGTGCTCGAACGCATCGACGACGCCCGCGAAGACCGCGCTCTCCGCGCCGGCGCCGTCGGGCGGCAACGCGATTTACATGGTCGGTGGTCAGGTCACGGGCCTCCGTGGAATCGGGCTGACGCTTCGCGATGGACGTGGCGAGGTCGTGAAGATCAAGAACGACGGCTCGTTCGTCTTCGCGTCGCCGATGCAAGACAAGGCGCGCTACACGGTGACGATCGAGCAGGAGCCCATCGCGCCGGTGCAGGCTTGTTCGCTCGATCGTACGACCGGGACGATCGACGGCGGCGACGCGATCGAGATCAGCGTCATCTGCAAGGCGGTCTCGATCACGTTCGAAACCGACAACGTCTTGACGCCCGCCGAGACGGTGGCGAGCAACGGCGCGCCCTGAGCGCGATCACTCGCAGACGGTGACGAGGATCTCGATCTTCTTGCCGCGGGACGGGTCGTAGAGGGAGACCGTCTTCAAGTAGCAGCCCTTCGAGAGCAGCAGCTTGTCGTACGGCTCGTTGAACAGATCGAGATCCGGCGGCGCAGGAGGCGCCACGCCTGTCGGGATCTTGAAGGACGGGATCGGATGGTCGAGCGGCGTGGGCGACTCATCTCCCCAGTACGAGAACGCTTGCGATTGAGATGTCGGCTCGGCGACACCCTGTCGGCTCTCCTCGCCGTCAGACGAGGGCGTGGTGGGTGCGAAACAGGCAGTCGCACTCAGGACAACTGCAACGAGACCCACAACACGCGTTCCGAAAAACATCCTCACTCCTTCTTCACTGAAGACGTAGAGCAGGCCGCATACCAATCAGACACGTCACCGTTCTGGCGGTCAACAACGCAAACGGAGCCGCCGCTCATGGGAAGACGCCCATGAAACGAGACGTTCCGGCGTGCATCGATGTGGCGGAATGCGGCGTCTCCGTTCGGGCTCGATCGACGGTCGAAACGACGATGCACGTCGTTTCTTGGTCGAACGCACCCGTTCGTTACGAGCGCTTCGACGTCTTCGCGTGGTGACGACGCCGTGATCGATCTTGGAGTTTCTCTCAAGAGGCGATTGGAAATGTTGGGCTATCCGGCTCTTACGTGTGAGGCGTGTCCGCGCGTGCGCGGACGAACGTCACGCGGACGCTAGGCCAAGCATCTCCGCGGCTGGACACACACAGTGGCGTGCGGGTGCGACGTTGGTGCCGGTGAGCTTGATGGTTGGAGCTCAAACGTTCGACGTGATGAGACGTCGTGCGCGGACGAGCTCGCAGCTGCGCCTTCATGCCCGAGCGCACGAATTACGTTGGATGATGCAAGACGTGCAGGTTTTTCTGACGCGCGTGAAGCGCTACGGGACGACCGCGGGTCGATAGAACGTGTAGGTCGCGCTTGGATGCTTCGACGCGTCGTAGGGGACGACGATCGACGCGAGCTCCGATCGGACCGATCGGTTCTCGTTACCCGAAGCATCGATGCGAGCCGGGTCGAACGGGTGAAAGGAGAAGATGCGGTCAACACCCCAGATGTCGCCGTAGAGCACGGCTTGGTCGACCAAGTCGCCGATGAAGTAGCCGCCTTGGTTGTGGCACTTCTCGCAGGTCGTCTCGCGCACCTCGAGGAGACCGGCCTCGAACGAGCTCGGGACGACGGAGAGAGAGCCGGAGGCAGGGCCCGTGATCCCGAACGAACGCTGCGTGCCGTTTTGCTTCCACGCCGTGCCGTAGGCGCCCACGAACGCCGTGCTCTTCAAGAGATCCCGAACGAGGTCGTCGTCGTTCGCGCTCGGCAAGGGCGCATCGATGAAGCCATCGAGTGAGACGAGCTCCGAGAACGCAGGCGACCCAACGCGTTTGCTCTGGAGCGACGCTGTGTTCTCGAGCGCCGCCACGAGCGACGACAGCTCGGAAGACGACTGCCAGCTCGGGCGTCGTTGCTTGATCGCTGCCGACATGATCTTCGCCGTCGGGAACGGTCGAAACGAGTTCGTCGCCCACGTGTCGCTGAATCGCTCGCGAACACGGATCTCCGTCGTCAGGAGCG
The DNA here is from genome assembly GCA_044227045.1 of Labilithrix sp. Taxonomy (GTDB): domain Bacteria; phylum Myxococcota_A; class Polyangia; order Polyangiales; family Polyangiaceae; genus Labilithrix. The sequence goes on along the minus strand of JBGAFW010000037.1, from coordinate 66,818 downwards.
ATGCTCCGTCGCGCACCATGATGATCTCTCCGACGATCGTGCCCTTCGGAAAGCTCCAATTCCATCGCTTGATCGGCAGTCCGCCGGTCGATCCTGTCTCGATCTTGTAGGTGATGGGCATCATCGCGCCATCCGCGGAGACAGGCAGGCTCATGAAGTCGACGATCACGGCGTTTGCGGAGTCATCGGCGCCCGCGGTATGGCCGAACGGAAAGCTCCACGTCTTGCCGTCATCGGAGAACAGCTTCTTGCCCTCGGGGACGATCAAGCCTTTGCCCGCGTTGTTGAAGCGCGCGCCGAGAGGAAGCCCTGCGCCGTCCCCGACGGTGTCTTGGTAAGCGGGCGGAATGGCCGCCTTGTCCCAGAACAACGTCGAGGGGCTCTTCAAGATCTCGCTCAGGCGGGGCCACGCGACGTTTGGCAGCGCTGCTTTGTACGCGGTGAGCGTGGCCCCCGAGAGCACCTGGGTGATCGCCGAGCTCGACGGTGTCTGGCTCGTTCCGGGAAGGTCGCTCGGGACGATGGCCTCGGGCACCCCACCGGCGCGCCATGTCTTCATCTTCGCGAGCGCCGATGCCGCGAGCGGTGTGCGCGGAGCGGGCGGCATCGTCCCCTGCTCGATCGAGTGAATCATCTTGTCCGCTGTGCCTACGTCTGCACCCCTCGTGAGATCGAGCCAGGTCCCCGCGTGATGGCATTCGCTGCAGCTCGCGCGAAGGAGCGGAGCGAGCGCGGTGAAACCTGCCGCGTTGTGCTCGGGCCCTTGGTTCGTCGGAGTCTCGGGGTTGTTGCTGTCGTCGTTGTTCGCGCCACCGCCATTGCCACCGGCGCCGCTTCCATCGCCGTCTCCTTGTCCATTCCGAAGACGATGCTTCGAGGACGCGTCGTCGGCACCGCAGGCAACTGCCAGCAGGGTGGTGCCTGCGAGGACCAGACAAAGAAGAGGAGAGTGACCCAATCGCGCGGAAAGTCCGAGGCCGGTTTTAAGCATGGTTTTCCCCTCGCAAATGCGAGACCACAATGTGTGCAAGCCGGCTGGAATGCTACATCAAAACGACACTGTTTTTATATGATCTGGCAGGACGTGATCGGGCCGACGGCAGCTGTTCGAGCCTCCGTTCGAGACTCAGCTCCCGAGCCTACTTGGCCGGGCAGGTGGCGTCGGTCGTCACTTCGACGTCGTCGACGTAGAGCACTTCACTGCCGAAGTACTGCCCGCACATCGAGGCGTTGTATGGGCTGTTTGCTTGAATGGAGATCGGCTGCGAGCGACCGACATAGTTCGGGTCGAGGCACTGCGTCTTCTGAACGTACGTCGCGCTGGCGGGGAGCGTGACCCCGGCAGCGTAGAAGGTGCCCTGAGCCTGCGTCGGGAGCTTGTACCAAAACTTCAGCGCAGGACCGGCGTTCCCCACCGGAGGCGGAATCGTGATCGTCTGCGTCGCGTACGACGCCCCGCAGTACGCTGTCGCCTGCAGCTGCAACGCTCCGTTACCCGTGTGCGCGATCGTCGGATTCGAGAGGATGACCGGAGGCTGGCCATACGTCTCGGTCGCTTGGAGCACCCAGGGCTGCGTGAAGCCGGTGGTCTCGAAGTCGCCGTTCAGGATGTTCGCTAGCTGCGGGCACTTCGGATCGGACGCAAACTTGATGTCGTCGAAGACGAAGTCACGAACATCGGCGTCCGCACACGAGCCTGCGCTTCGGAACGGCAGATAGAAACGAAGCGTCGACGCGATGCCCTTCATGTACTCGGGGACGCAGAAGCTCGCGGACTGAAACGTGTTGGTGCCGCGCGCTTCGCCGAGGTCACCGGCGACGCCGCCGAGGATCATCTTCTGGCCGGTCGTGCCTTTGTACGTGAACGAGATCGCGGCGCGATCCATCGACTTCCACGGCGCAGAGATCTTTCCCGTGAGAGACGGGCTCTGGCACTTCACGGTCGTGACGAGGTGTCCGCCACGACTTCCTCCAGAGCCGACGCCGTTCGCGACGTCCGCATTCAACGACGCGGTCCAGTTGCCAGTGCCCTCGAAATCGCCGTTGACGATTTGCGCAGGTGGCGGACAGTCGGGAGCGCTCAGGATCGAGACGTGATCGATCTTCGCGATCGTCGTGTCGGAGCAGCCCGAGTCGAAGTCGCCGGCGAACGCGAGCTCGACGTCCTTGCCGTAGGCACGTTCACCGAGACAAATGCGAGGCGGCTTCGGGTTGGGGAAATACAGCGAGCCGAGCCAGAGCCCACCGATACGTAGCTGGGGACTGAGATCGCCGTCGGGGTTCGATCCGTTGATCTCGATCGCAAACGGCTCACCTTCCGCGACCGTCGGCATCTGGAACGTTTGCCGAATCGAGTCCGCCAATGTGCATGCGGAGAGGCCTTTGAGCTGCGCGACGCCAGGATCGACCGTGGCCGCGGCCGCGTAGTCGAAGGACGCGTTGCCCGTCGCCTGCCATGCGTTGGCGGGTTGGTTTTGGAAGCCAGGGTCGAGCGGACCGCCGCGCCACACGCATGCGTCGCCTTCACGCACGTAGCCGGTCGCGCAGACGCACTCGGCCTTGCCCTTCGAGTCATCGCAGTTCGCGTGGACGCACTTCAGCGTGGCGGAGCTCGCTGCGCACGTGGGGGTGCAGACCTTGTCTCCGTCGTTGTCTTGGGTGCCGTCAGGGCAGACGCCGCCGTCGGCGATGATGATCGGCGGTGTGCCGCCGTCCGCGTCGACGCAGCGTCCATCCACGAGCTGCTGATCCAAGCGACACAACGGCGGATCGGTAGCGCCCGCGAGGTCACCGAGATCGGTACAACCGCCGGCGATGAACCCCGAGGCCGCGATGACCGCGGTCGTGGCGACTACGAGCCCGACACGAACCCTCCGCACACTACAAGGCTAACAGCAACTCGACGTTGGTCGAGCATGCCTCGCAGGCCGCGCCGGGCGTGCGAACGAGGACGCTATTTAACCGGCGCCTCAGGTGGCTTGGTGTCGTCTTGCACACACGAGGACAGGTCGAAGAACAGGAACGCGAGCGCCTTTTCTTCCGGCGTGAGGTCTTTTCCACACGTGCCCGGGAAGCCGTCGTTCGGCAGCGCGGTGGCGGGGTCCTGGATGTCGCCGCCATAAAGGTGCATGTCGGCGAACACGAATTTGCCGCACTGCTCCTCGACCGGCTTGCCGATCGGCGTGTTCACGTTGAGGTACTTCGTCGCTTCCGGGATCACCGGATCGGCGACCACGCCGGGCACCGCCCATCGCTTGCTGTACACCCAGCGCTGGGTAGGCGCGATGATCTTACCGACGTCCTCGCGCGGTTGGCTGATCGGGATCTCGCCCTTCTTCGACGTGGCGCCGACGCCGACGAGCCAGTCTGCGAGCGCGGCGCCCTTTGGGAAGGACATGTCGACGAAGAACGGCGGCGTCGACTCCGCCGTGCTCGTGCCACCGAGCCACTGCGCCGTCCCTTGCAGCGGGCTGTTTTGCGCCCATGCGTAGTGGTAGTGCGACGCAAACACGCGACCGCCCGCCGACGCGAAGTCGTAGAGCGCTTGCTTCGACGACGCGGGCTTCGTCTCGTTGTGCTCGGCACACTCGCACGACATCATCACCATGTCGTACTGCTTGAGCGTCGCCGCGTCTTTCCAGAGCGCGGTCGCGTCGAGCGATCCGGCCGGCGCAGGCGCGGGGATGTCGCTCTGCGCAGAGGAGTTATCGGCAGCTCCGCGGTAGACGTGGAGACGACCATTTCCGTTCGCCGGCGTGTATTCGCTCGCGTCGATACCAAGCTTCGGGAGAAGGCAGGCGAGCTGGTCGCAACGTCCCGTCGTCACCGCGATCTTCGGGAGGTGACCTTCGCTTTGGTTCTTTGGAAGGCGCGTCCTGCCCGCATCCGTGATCGGGTTGTCGACACACTTGGCGACGTTGTCGAGCGTGAGCTCGCGCCGCCACTTGCCGACCTGCACGACGAGCGGGATCTTCTGGCCGGCCGGGACGTTCTTGAGGACAAACTTTCCATCGGCTCCCGTCACCGTCGCCGTGATTGGCTTGCCGGAGACGCTTCCGCACCGATCGCACGACGCCCCTTCGGCGAGCGGCTCGAGCGGCCCATTCGGCACGTACACGATCGCGTTGTAGAGCGGCAGCGTCCCGTTCGGCGCAGTGACGATGCCGCTCACCGTGGTGCTGACGTCTTGGCCCGAGCACTCGACCTGCTGGCACTCGAGACCGGTGCACGGCCCCTTCGTGCCGCCGAGATCGCCGTTCGGCCCCGGCTGGCCGCTCGCGCCGCTGCTCGCGCCGTTCTGTTTGTTGTCGTCGAACGAGCTGCGGCCGCTCGATCCGCATCCGCCTGCAAGCGACGCGGTGACGACTGCGACGAGCGCGCTCGCGCTCGCGATCGAGACGACTGCTGCGTTTCTCTGATGCCTCGGTGCGTTACGCATGCTGAATCGGTACACAAGAACGCCGCTTTCTGTGTCTTACGGGATGTCTTCGGGTCGTCTCACTCTGCGCGTCGAACGAGCGCGACCGACGGTATGATCGCGCTGAGCATTCCGTGATCCGCCCGCTCCGTTCGCTATTCGTCTTCTCCCTCGTGATCGCCGCGATGATCGTTTCGATCATCGTCCTCGCATGTGGTGGAAGCTCGGGATCGAGCGAAGCACCGTTCGGGTTCGAAGACTCGAAGGGGCGGCGATGCTCGCATGAACACTACAAGTCGCTCGCGACCTGCCCGGACGCCGAAGCGCACCCCACGCCTGCGTGCACGACGGGCAGCCACGCGTGCTTCATCGTCTACGTTGGCCAGACGGAGCGTGGCGATGCCGGCGCGCTCGCGCGATCGATGATGTGGAACTGCGAGGCATGCTGCCAAGAGGGCTCGTCGGCATGGACTGGCCTCAGCACGAGCTGCGCGAGCATCGTGTGCACGAACGACGACCCGTGCCGCGGCCAGGATGGCCTCTGCGACAACGGGAAATGCCGCGTGCGCCTGCCTACGGATCCGAAGCCCTGAGAACACGCGGACCTTTGCATTGGCCGCTCGGGTGCGTCACTGCGCCTTCGTCTCGGTAGCAGCGGCGCGACGAAAGCTCGGGGACACGACGATGTCTTGGGCCCGCGCGCTCGCGTTCGCGTCGTTGTCGAGGACCGCGCTCGCCACGGCCACGACCGCCGCCACGCTCGCGATGATCGCCATCGCGAGCACGAACATCTCGCGCTTCGGCCACTTGCGCGGGGTCGGCGGCGGAGGCTTGATCGCGCGCGTCACCGGCTCACACGAGAGGAAGTCGGTGGTGTCGAGCTCGATCGTGTTTGCCGTGGGAGGCACCGAGGGCGACGGAAATCGATGAAGGTGACGCACGCGCTCCATCTCGCTCGCGAGCGGGCCTTCGAAGAGCGCCGTCAGATCCGCGCGAAGTGATCCCTCGGCGTCGTACGACGCGAGCCACCACTCGAGCGCTTCACGCATGTGTCGGGCGCTCGCGAAGCGATCCGATCGATCCTTCGCCATCGCGATCTCGCAGATGCGGCGAAGCTCGCGCGGCACCTCGCGACCAGAGCTCTCCGCGTGGATGGGGAAGAACGGAATGTCACCGAGGATGAGCCGATGCACGATCGCCGAGTCGGTCGCGGCACCCCACAGGCGCTTTCCGGTGAGCAGCTCGCGCAAGAGGACACCCACCGCGAAGATGTCGGCGCGATGGTCGATCGGCTCCACCGCGACGTGGTCGGGCGACATGTAGGCGATGCAGCCCTTCGCGACGCCTTCACGTGTCTTCTCACGCGCGCGCGACGCGCTCTTCGCGACGCCGAAATCGAGGAGCTTCACTTGGCCGTCGAACGTGAGAAACACGTTCTGCGGAGTGATGTCACGATGAACGACGTGGAGCGGCGTGCCGTCGTGATCACGAAGCGTGTGGGCGTATTCGAGGGCAAGGAGCACCTCCGACGCGACACGCACCGCGAGCGCCGTCGGGATCCTGCCGCCGAGGTCTTGAACGCGGCGAAGCGAGCAGCCGTCGAGCAACTCGAGGGCCATGTACAGACGCGCGCCCTCGGCTCCGACCTCGTTGGTCTGCACGATGTTCTTGTGGGCGAGGCGAGCGGCGAGGCTCGCCTCGTCGAAGAACATCGCCCGGTGATGCGGATCGTGCGCGAGCTCCGGCAGAAGCTCTTTGACGACGCACGCCTTCGCGAAGCCGCCGGGACCTCGAATGGAAGCAAGCCAGACAATGCCCATGCCACCGCGCGCGAGCTCGGCGATGAGGCGGTATTTCCCAAGCCTTGGCGAGTTCATCACGCCACGTTGGACGCCAACATGCGCCACGCCATTCTTCGCGGACGCGTGCCAGCACGAGATTTACGAAGCGTTACGACCGAGCGCAGACCGATGTGGGTCCGTAACAACGCCGCGTAACACGTCGTAACGGCGTAACAGACAAAACGGCCAAACGAAGAATTTTCGCAGGCAAAAATAGGTTGATCGTGATGGCTCGAGCGCACCGTCCATCCACCAACGCATGCGCCGCACTGCCCTCAAGATCGCCTCGCTCACCGCCCTCGCCGTCACGCTCGCCCTGCCGACCACCGCCTCGGCTCAGCCATTCCCCTCCCCAAACGACTTCTCGCAGTGGCTCCAAGGCGCAGCGAACGGCGCGAACGCGAACGGAGGCAACGGTGGCTCGACGCCCGCTCCCTTTCCGCTCCCGCCGATCCCGATCCCGCGAGTCCCGACGAACGCGAGTTGTCCTCCGATCGAGATCGCGCCCGGCATCAGCGTCCCCGTCTGCGCGAGCGCGCTCCCCGCGCCGCCGCCTGGCTTCACGCTCCCCGAAGCGATCCTCACCGCGCCTGCGTTCATCCCGCCGGCGGTCGACCTGCGAACACAAAACCTCGACGGGCCAGTCAAGGACCAGCAACAGACCGGCGTCTGCTACGCGTTTGCGCTGACGACAGCGCTCGAGAGCTCGCTACGCCGCCAAGGTCGACAAGACGTGCTGTCGCCGCTGCACGTGGTCGCTTCGGGCGCGTGGGACGATCTTTGGCACACGCAACCCACCGAGGCGATCGGGCCCGAGCAGAGCTGGCCGTACGACGCGGTGAAGGCGTGCAAGTTCGAGAAAGGCCCGGACGAGTGCGAGCAGTCGTATGGTGTTCGCGCAGGGTCATGGCAGTCCGAGCCCGCGCTCGTGAACGAGCGTGAGGCGCATCGTGGGCGTGGCTTCGCCTTCGTCGGCAAGGGCAGCGCGATTCGTCGTGATCCGGTGCAAGGGATCACGAACGCGCTCGCGACGGGCCGCATGGTGTACGCGCACATCGAGATCGACAGCCGCGCGTGGGGCTGGCGTGGCATTCAAAACGGCGTGCTCCCGGAGTACGAGGTCGCCGACCGCGGCCCGCATGCCGTCACGCTGGTCGCGTATCGATTCGTCAATGGCTCGCGGCGATTTCTCATCCACAACAGCTGGAGCCGTGCGTGGGGTGAGAACGGCTATGCGTGGATGACCGAGAACGGCATTCGCAAGCACCTCAAGGAGGCCTACCTCGTCGACGCGATCCTCGCGGGGAGCGGTCCGGTGGTGAATCGCCCGCCGACGCCGACGCCGACGCCTTCGCAACAGACCTGCGCCGCGGGCACGGCGATCGACGCTGGCACCGGAAAATGCGCGACCGTCTGCCGTTCGGGCCTCGCGCCGTTCATGGGTAAGTGCTGGCTCGGGTGAGCAAGCCACGCGAGCGTATGCGAGCCTGACTTTGCTCACTCGAATGCGTAGGCGCTCTTCTCCGGCCGCCTCGCCGCGTCGATGACGACGCGCGAGGCCTCACGCCACGGCAACGTCGGAGAGGACGCCGTGAGCCGAACGACATGCCGTCCGGTCTTCGCGGCCTCCTCCTCGGCCTTGGGGCTCACGATCTCGAGCTCGAAGGCCGCCGTGATCGGGCCCCAGTGACGACCAAGTCGCGTCCACGCGAAGGCTTTGATGACGTCGGGATCCGCGTGGCATCCGCACGATAGGTAGTCGTTCGCGGCGGACTCCATGAACGCCTTTCGCTGCTCCTCGGCTTCGATGTTGCTGTTCGCCTCGGCGTGGATTGGACGTGCGATGTTCGGGCAATGCGGCAGTTGCCGCGTCAATTCCTGCGCTGTCTGGATATCACGGTTGTAGGGCATCTCGGTCGAATGGGCCGCGATTCGAATCATCTGTTTCGCGACAGGACTCGACGGCGCGCTCGCTACATGGCTATCGACTGCGACGAGGAAATAGGCCTGCGCAAAACCATGTAGAGCCGCACCGCGAACGAGCTTTATCACGTTAGCCCATGGCTCTTCCTGGTCGATGACGAGCACCAACGGGTTGATGACGTAGAAATAGCCGAGCGACCCAACCCCACCCATCCACGACAGACCACTTCGCGCGGCGCTATCCATCACATGCGAGAGGCCCTCTTGATCGTCGAGCGCTCCTACGACGTCGGCGAATCGCGCGGTGGCCTTCGTGAGGTGCACCATCGCGGCACGCGGCGTCGGTGAGGGCGCGATGCCCTTGACGTGCGCGAGCTGGAGCGAGGGACGCGGCCACGCTTGATCGAAGTAGCGCTCTCCGTCACCGCCGCCCGGCGCGACATCGGACGTGACCACTCCATCCTGCTCGAGCGCCCGAAGCCACGCGCGCAGCTCCTCGCTCTTCGAAGCGCACGACTCACCGGTCGCTTCTTCACCCGAAGACGCGTCCACCTTCGACTTCTTGCAGCCGCTCGTCGCGAAGAGCGCGACGGCGCATCCGGCGCCCGCGAGCGCTCTCACCAGATGTCTCGCTCGACGTGCGTGTGGCATTCGGGAGGAGCGACGTCTTTTGTGGTCCGAAAGTTCCCCGCGTTTCCAACATGTTCAAGCGAAACGAAGCACAGACGTTCAGGTGTGGGATGGATCCTACGCTTGGTTTCTCGCGTATCACGAGCTACGAAGTCGCGGTCTTGAGTCCCTCTTCGGTTCGCTCTTGGCGCCTCGCCGGTGCATTCGTGATCGCGATGGCGTGCATTCAGTGCCGCGGCGTGGCGGATGCGCGCAAGGGGCAACAGCCCGCGCCTCCGAAGAAGACGCCCGTGACGGCAGCCGCGGCGCCGGACTCCAAGAACGCGAAGATCGCCCCGACGCCCACGTCGTCCTCCTCGTCGGCGGGCGCGTTTGGAAGCGAGCCGGCCCCGTCCGCGTCGAGCAGCTCGGGGGCGTCCTCCACGGAGAAGCCTCCGGTCGTGAATCGCCCCGAGCTACCGCGTGGTGGTCGTGAGCTCTTTCCGGCGTATCGCATGGTGGGCTTCTGCGGAACGCCCGGAGCTCCTGCCCTCGGCCGACTCGCCGGCAACCTGCCCGCGAAGACAAAGCAGATGCAGAGCTTTGCCGACAAGTACGCAGACCGCAGCTCGCGAAAGATCATGCCGGTGCTCGAGCTGATCGCCGTCGTGGTGCAAGGCGCGCCCGGCGCGGATGGCAAATCGCGCCGTCGCGTCCCCGATTCTGTGGTGGATGAGTATTTGCAGGCTGCACGCGCCGCAAAGGGATTGTTGCTACTCAACATTCAGCCGGGTCATTCGGATTTCCTGACCGAGGCAAAGCACTTCGACAAATACCTCCGGCAACCCGATGTCGGCCTCGCGCTCGACCCCGAATGGCAAATGAAGGGTAAGCAGAAGGCTGGCGCGGTGTTCGGGCAGACCACGGGCGCCGCGATCAACGAAGTCGCCGACTACCTCGCTGAAATCGTGAAGACGCACGATCTCCCCGAGAAGGCGATCGTGTTTCATCAGGTGAACGGCCACGTCGTCAAAGACGAGTCGGTCATTACGACGCATCCGGGCGTCGCCTTCGTCAAGAGCGTCGACGGGCTCGGCCCGAAGGGCGCGAAGATCAAGACGTACAACTTCTTGATCAAGACGATGCCGTCGTCCGTCCACGCAGGCTTCAAGTTGTTCTTCGACGAAGACACGACGAACGGCGGCAAGCTGATGAGCCCGGAAGAGGTGCTCGCGCTGACGCCCGAGCCCGAATACGTGATGTACGAATAGCCCTGTCGTTCAGGGCGGGCAGGTCGTCGTCTCGCGGATCCACTCATCGAGGAGCTTCGTCCCCTCATCGTCGACGATCCGCGACGCCACGGGCGGCATGCGGTTCTTCTCCGCCGCGTGCGTGCGCACCGACATGATCGACTTCGCGGGATCGCCCGCCGCGAGGATCTTCGCGCCGGCGACGTCGAGCGTGCCGTGCGAAGGCTCGACGTTGCAGATCTTCATCTCGCGGAACGGTGTGTCGTAGCGGAAGTCCATTCCGCCCTGGGAAATCCCGCCTGGGCGATGGCAGATCGAGCAGTTCGAGTGGAGATACGCGCGCGCTCGGTCGTTGACGGAGATGGCCTCGTCGGTGGGCTTCGGGATCACTTTTCCGGCCCGTGACTGCGGCGTCGAGAACATCTCGAGATGGGCGAGCGTCTCGACCTGGTTCGAGCGGCGGCTCGTCGAGGTGTAGACGAAGTCTCCGTTGAGCTGGCCGATCTCGAGGCCGAGCGTGCGGCCTGCACCTTCGGTGTGGCAGCGAAAGCATTCGCCTCGCGATGGGAAGTACCAGTCGCGGTCGCCGATGCGCTTCGTCTTGTTCGTGGAGAGGAGCGTCGCGTCGGTCTGCGCGTCGTTCCACTCGTAGGTGTATCCGCCCCAGCCGCCATCCTCGTGGTGAACGAAGAGACGCGTCTCCACGCGCTTGTCGCCGAGGAAGAACGTCTTCACGGCGACGCTTCCCTCCGGGAGCTCGAGGTCACCGTCCGGGTCGACGTCGATCTTCTTCCCGTCCGGGATCGCGAAGAAGCGCTCCTTCCGCGCGCCGTCGGACCAGAGCGGGCTGTTGACGTCGTAGGGGATCAGCGCCGCGCTCAGCTTGGTGGCGTCGGCAGGGTCGAAGCATCCCGTCGCGGTCAGCGTCTTTGGGAACTTCGTCGAGCTCGCGGGATCGGGGACGACGAGCTTGAAGATCTTCCCATTGCCGATACTCACGACATAGAGCTCGCCGTCACCGTCTTGCGCAAAGGATACGACCGTGGGGCTTGGACCACCGGGATTGAGGAGCCTCGGCGTCGGGCTATTGGGAAACAGCGCCCAGATCGAGCCGCTGATCGTATCGCCATAGATATACGCACTGGCCAAATGGGGAATCGCCGTACCGTGATAAACGAAGCCCCCTACGACCGAGAGCCCCTCATCGTGGCCATACGAGACAATCGGATCGATGAGACCCGTGCCGTCGCAGGGCCGCCCTTCGAGGCAGCCCTTTCCCTCTTTGACGTTCCATCCGTAGTTGCCGCCCAAGACGACTTTATCGATCTCTTCTTCGGTGTCTTCACCAACATCGCCGAGCCAGAGGTCGCCGTTCGCTTTGTCGAATTGAAAACGCCAGGGATTGCGAAACCCGTATGCGTAAATCTCTTTCTGGCCGCCACCGTTCGCGAACGGATTGTCCTCGGGGATCGTGTACGGCAGTGTCTTGACGTTGATGCGTAGGAGCTTGCCAAAGAGCACATCACGGTTCTGACCGTTGCCCTTGGGATCGCCGCCGTCGCCACCGTCGCCGAGGCCGAAGTAGAGGTTGCCGTCGGGACCAAAGACGATGTGACCGCCGTTGTGGTTCTCGAAGGGCTGCACGAGCGGCCCGAAGACGACCTCCTTCGTCGAGGGGTCGAGCGTGAGCCCGTCGTCCTTCGTCTCGTAGCGAACGATGAGCGAGCCGAGATCGACCGGACCGCCGCCGAAGCCAGTGTACGAGAGGTAGACGTAGTGGTTGACCTCGTAGTCCGGGTCGAACGCCATCCCGAGCAAACCCGACTCCTGGTACTGCGAGTTTACGTCGGTCTTGATGTCGATGAAGACGGTCGCTTCCTTCACCTCTTTGACGTTCGAGAACACCTTCACCAAGCCTGCGCGCTCGAGCACGTACACGCGCTGGTTGTCGCGCGGATCGATCAGCATCTGCACCGGCTCGGTGAACGTGAGCGCGTCGAAGGCCGACTCGAACGCCACACCATCGGGATCGATCAAGCGTTGGGGAGCGCGGCACGTGGGGTTCGGCGGGCGCGCGTCGAGCCCGTAAGGAGCGCTCGCAACTTCTGGGCCTGCGTCGTCGTCGTCACCGCAGGCGGTCGTCATCGGCGTGACGGCCATGGCGAGGCCCAAGATCGCGAGCGATAGAGGTGCTCTCGTTCGAAGAACCACGCTCATGATGTTTCTACGCTCGTGAGGCTCATGATCTTCGCACGCTCGGATCGGGCCGAAGAGACGTTAGCATCGGTGCAGAAATGCCACGGTACGAGAAGAAGGAGTCACGTGGAATTGCGTTCTGGGCGATCCACGTTGGTGACGACGGAGAGCTGCTCATTCACGACGGCCTCGCGGGCACGAACGGAAAGGAGCGCACGAAGAAGCTCGCGACGTTCGAGCTCGCGCAGGTCGAGGCGAACCGACTCATCGCGCAGCGTCTCAAGAAGGGTTGGCTCCCGGCCAAGACGCTCCCACGCGGACGGTCGAGCCCCGAGGTGCGTGGGCTCGAGGAGGCGATCGCGAGGTCACCCGACGACCTCGAGCCGTTCGTGGTCTACGCCGATTGGCTTCAAGAGCACGGCGACGAGCTTGGTGAGCTGATCACACTGTCGCTCGCGCACGAGGACGCTGTCCTTGCGGGAGACACCGCAAAAGCGAATGACCTCGCGACGACGATCGCGGCGTGGCGCGATGACCACGACGATGGGCTCTTCGGCGAGGTGTCGAAGCACCTCAAGAGGCTGACCTTGACGTGGCGCCGCGGGCTCGTGCAATCGGCGCGCATCCGAAGCGGTCCCAAAGAGCTCGGCGTGTCCCAAGGCGAGCTCGTCGGCGCGCTGCTGTCGTTGCCCGTCGGTCGCTTCATCACGCAGCTCGCGTTCCCAGCGAGCGCGTACACCGATTGCTCGCTCGCCTTCGCCGACCTGAGGCCGCGCGCGCTTCGCTCGCTCACGATCGAGCCTGGCACCGGCAGCGCCCGCCTGAAGCTCGCGCGGCTGAACGTGCTCGAGAACCTCCGTGAGCTGTCGATCGGGTGGAGCAGCCTCGACGCCAAGGGTCTGTCGCTGCCGCATGTCGAGTCGCTCTCCGTCACCGATGGGCAAGCGCTCGTCGACGGCGGAGTCTCGCTTCCCGCGCTGAGGCGCGTCGAGCTGCTCGGTTGGGGGAGCGTGAATCACGCCTACATCGCCGCGTTCCCCAACGTGACCACCGTCGCGATCCGAAATGTCGTGAGCGTGATGGATACGGTCTCGGGCATCGCGAGGAACCTGCCGCAAGTTCAGGTGATCGAGGCGCCAGGCAGGTCGATGAAGGCGCTGCGAGAGGAGGCGGACTCCCGCGGCGTCCGCGCGGACATCACGTTCGCGCCCTTGCCCACCCCTGCGTTTTTGTAGAGGCGACGTGGGGCACGGCCAGCCCAAACCGGCAAATCTCCCGTCCGCGACCCAACCAATCGAGCATGGACCTCGATCCCCTTCGGGGGTGAGAATGCAGAAAGAACTGGAGACTCGTACACCGTGAAAAATCCCTTCTCCGTCGAGCCGGAAGTCGCCCCTGTTCGTGTGATCGAGCAAGTGCCCGTGCCAGGCACGTCTCCGCTCGCGCCGCAGCTCATCGCAGGAGAAAAAATCCCGACGCCCTCTCATCTCTTGCTCGGGAACGAGCTCGCTCGTGGAGGGATGGGCCATGTCCACCCTGCGGTCGATCGCAATCTCCTCCGTCAGGTCGCGCTCAAGCGTCTCGACAAGGCGTACGCGACGAAGACGTTCTACCGCGACGCCTTCATCGCCGAGGCGCAGATGACCGGGCAGCTCGAGCACCCGAACATCGTCCCGGTGCACGAGCTCTCGATCGATCCGAACGGCATTCCGTATTTCACGATGAAGCTCGTTCAAGGAGTCTCGTTCGATCGCTGGCTCGCGCAGCGCCAGCCGGGGACGATCGAGCGCATCGAAGGAGGCATCGAGATCCTCCTCAAGGTCTGTGACGCGGTCGCCTACGCGCACCATCGCGGGGTCGTTCACCGCGATCTCAAGCCCGCGAACATCATGGTCGGCGACTTCGGACAGGTCTACCTGATGGATTGGGGCCTCGCGAAGCTCATTCGCTCGCAGCCTCAATCGGGTGAAGGCGCCCTCATGAATGCGCCAGGCCCCGTCGGCACGCCCGACTACATGGCGCCCGAACAGGCACGTGGCAACCCGAAGGACGTCGACGAGCGCTCGGACGTCTTTGGCGTGGGTGCGCTGCTCTTCGAGATCCTCAGCGGCCAGTGCCCCTACGGCTACGATCGCGACGGCAACGTCATCTTGAAGCGCGCCGCCGAAGGACAGGTCATGTCGATCGACGAAGCGTGCGCGCATATCGGCGTCTCGCGACGCATCCGCGCGATCGTCGAGAAAGCGACGCAGATCGATCCGGCGAAGCGCTACCAGAACATCCGCGAGATGCAGGAGGCGATGCGCGCCTTCCTTCACGGAGGCCTGCACCTACCGCGAAAGGCGTTTGCACCCGGCGAGCTCATCGTCCGCGAGGGCGAGAAGGGCGACGCCGCGTACATGATCATCGCCGGTCGATGCCGCGCATTCCGCAAGACGGAGAACGGCGGCGAAGAGACGCTCGCCACGATGGAGCCCGGAGACGTGTTCGGCGAGATGGCGCTCATCCTCTACGAGCCTCGCGCGGCCAGCGTCGTCGCGCTCGAAGCCGTCACTGTCCTCGTGCTCGACGCCGCGACGATGAACGAGGGCCTCGGCCTCTCCGGCTGGAGCGGCGCCCTCGTCCGCGCCCTCGCGCAACGCTTCAGCGATCTCGAGCAAATGGTCCGCGAGTCCGGCATCCGCCAAAAGAACGCCACGGCGACCGAAAAATAGCGCGCGGCCTCCCCCGTATTCGCATTCGCGCAAGCCAGGCTCACGTCACGTTGTCGGTGCCCAGGCGCTCTTGGAGCGCTTGGAAGCCGGCGGTGATCGGCTCGTCGATGTCGGGCAAGACGCCGCGTACGGTCTTCAGGCTCTTCAGATGGGGCGACCTCGCGAGGGCCATCGCTCCTTCATCACCGACATCGTTGCTTCGGAGGTCGAGGGTCTCGAGCTTCGAGAGGGACGCCGCAGACGCGATCTGCTTGGCGCCAGCGTCACCCACGCGGAGTCGCTGGAGGGAGAGCACGACGAGGGACTCGCCGCGTACGAAGAAGTCGACCGCCTGCGGGACAGCGACGCTCTCGGGATCCTGGTAGGCATACTCGGCGTCTGCGATGAGCGTCGTGAGCCGAGGAAAGAATGTGGACGTCGACAGCGCCTCGAGCCCCGGCGCCATCGCTCCGCAGCACGGGATGCTCAGCACACGTAGCGCGCCGAGGTGCTCGGCGGACGCGAGCGTCGTGACACCTTCGTCGCCGAGCGGATTTCGATAAAGGAATAGTGAGCGCACGTTCTTCAGATAAGGCGTCAAGAAGATATGCGCTTGTTTGGGACCAATACGCTGTTGCGACAGCGAGAGCTCCGGCAAGTGAAGGAGCTCGGGTGTCTTCGGAATGAGCTCGAGCTGCTCCTTCTTCATCCCCGTTAGCTCGGCGCGCGTGAGCGGTGTGTGCGGGAAGACCGTCGCAGCGCCTTTGAGGAACGTCGCGCCGTCGGCCTCCACGGTGTCGACGAAGCCGCGACGCCACGTCCACACGCGAATGAAGGGACGAATCGGCACGAGCCACGCCTTCTGATGCTTTTGAAGCAGCTTCTTCTCTCGCGCCTCGAGCTCTTCGCGCGTGGGCGGGTTCTTCGCGTCGGGGTGCAAGCGATGTGGATGAGCCTTTGCCCCGATCGCAGGCCGACCGAGCGCGCACTGGATCTGGATCAGCTCGCCGCGCTCTGCATCGCCATGCTCGAGGAGCCAATCGGCGTAAACGAGCCGTGGGGCGTCGTCGTCCGGCGCAGCGAAGATGTCGGCGAGGAGCTTCTTCTCGAGGGTGGGGCTGGCGACCTCACCGGCGGTCGTGACGTCGGACTTTGGCGTCTCGTTCGCGTTCTTCGCCGATGTCTTCTTGCGTGTGGCGGCCATCTTCGTGCGGCCCCAAACTATCTCCTTTCGGGCTCGCGGGCACGGCACTAGGCTTCCGGCCACTCGAATGAAGGATACTCGCGTAAGCCTCTCCACGCTCTTCATCGTCAGCGCGATCGTCGGCGCCGGCGCGTTTGCCGCCGGCCGTTCGACCGGAGGTTCGAGCGCGTCATCGTCTTCAGGCGCGATCACGTCGGATCCCCGCGCTGATGACATTCCGCCCGTTTCTCTTCCACGCGACCCAACGAACGCGGGAGGGCCGAGCACGGGCGATCTCCCCAAAGGACACCCCGCGATCGATCCGAACGCGCCTCCGGCGACGGACATGGGCGGCGGCGCCGACAAGGAACCTGCGTCCCTCGAGTGGAAGGTCCCCTCGAAGTGGAAGGTCGTCCCCAACCCGAGCACGATGCGGATCGCGACCTACAAGGTCCCGCGGTCCGAAGGCGACAGCGCAGACGCGGAGGTGTCGGTGACGCAGGCCGGCGGCTCGGTCCAAGCCAACGTCGATCGCTGGATCGGCCAATTCGACGCGGCCTCGCAGAAAGGCGCCAAGCAGACGAAGAAGAAGGTCGCTGGGCTCGACGTCACGATCGTCGAGGTCGAGGGCACGTTCTCCGGCGGCATGACACCCGGCGGCGGCGAGCAAAGCGGCACGGCGCTCCTTGGCGCGATCGTCGCGACGCCGGGGATGCCTCACTTCTTCAAGATGACAGGTCCGGCAAAGACCGTGCACGACGCGCGCGCCGACCTCGACGCGCTCCTCGCGAGCATGAAGCCCGCGTCGGGCGCAGCCGCCAGCGCCTCGGCTCCTGCCGCGAGCGGGTCCGCGGCTCGCCGCTCATCCCCCTGACGCCGATAAACCACTTAAGGCAAACGAGGTTTGGGAAGACCCCAAACCTCGTTTCGCGTTTCAACGTATCGGCGTAAGCGCGACTACTCGCCGAGTGAGACGTAGCGGTGCTGCACGCCGTCGTACTCGCTGGGCTTGCGCTGGGGCTTCGAGCGCGTCTGCTTGTTCAGCGTGCTCGAGAGGCGCTCCCCCGGTGAGAGGTAGTTGTTCGAGAGATCGAGGCGAGCGAGATGCTGGAATGCACCCTTCGCGTCGGCCATCGCCTTGACCCCGGCGTCCGTCATGCAGCCGTCGGAGAGATCGAGCACCTGGAGCTGCTTCAAGATCTTTGCCGTCGGAAGCTGCTGCGCGATCTCGTCGGTAAACTCGCAGTTGTTCAGGCCGAGGTGCTTCACCTTCGGGAACGCCTTGCCGTCGAAGATCGGCTTGAGATCCTTCAGCGTCGTATTCGCGCCATAGCTCTTCGCGCCAAACCACAAGTCGAGCTTCTCGAGCTTTGGCCACTTTGCATTGCAGATCGCGGCGAGGTTCTTCTTATCGAGCCCACCTGTGATGATCGTGAGCTCGCGAAGCTCAGGCAGCGCGATCGAGCCGAGCTTGACGCCGCTTCCGCCACGGAGCGTGAGCGATTGGAGCTTCGAGAGCTTTGGCCAAAGCTTCGAGACGTCACCGATCTCGATCCACGAGACCTCGCATTCTTCCTGGGTGACGTCACCGATGTAGAGGCGGCGCAGACGCGACGTGCCATCGAGCTTGAGGAGGCGCTTGATGATGTCGGAGTAGTAGTTCTCACCGTCATCCATCGTGTTGGCCATGCCGATGTTGAGGCTGGTCAAAAAGCGACCCGTCGGGCTCGTCATCAGCTCTTCGAGGAGCTTCGGGATGTCGACGTCATCGCCCTCCCAGTCGTAGCCGGGATAGCCGACGAACGCGTGCGTGATGAAGCCCGCACGCCAGCGCGGGCGGAGCGGCGGCGCGCTTCCGTCGTCGCTACGCGCATCCGGTCCGAGCTGCTCGCGTGTCGTGATGCTCGGGATCGCCTTCGTGCCGGGCTTGCACATCATCTTCACGAGCGAGCCAAAGAGCGCGTCGCCGTGGTCTTTGAAGAGCTTCTTCTCTGCGCTGAGGAGCTCCTTGTTCTTCGGATCGGTGCGCAGTCGCTCCTGCACTGCGCCGAGCTCGCCGCGCGGATCGCCCTGCTCGACGAGCCAGTCGGTGTACACCGCCCATGCGTCGTCGTTGTCGGGCTCGGCGTCGATCTTCTTCTCGAGCGCAGCGTTGCCCTTCGCGGCTGCGGGCTTCTTCGCGGCGGGCGCAGCTGCCACCTTCGTGGCCTTCTTCGCGGGAGCAGGAGCAGCGGCCGCAGCAGCACCGTTCGTCTTCTTTCCGACGCCGTTCGTGGCCGTCTTGCCGCCACCGCCACCAACGAGCGAGTAGCCCTTCTTCGTCTTCTCGGCGATGAGCTTGTCGTACTCCTTCTTCGCGGTCGCGGCGTCCTTCCACTGCTTGAGAGAGGTTTGCCCTGACGTTCCGATCTTGCCGTACGTCGTGGTGAACGCCGTGCCGTCGAGGTCGATTTGCCAGAACTTGCTAGACGTGCCTTCTTTGAATTCGTATCGGGGCATTGGGGTGACGGCGATGCTACGAGGCTTCATTCGCGTTCGTCAGCCCTGTTCGAACGGAAAATGTTTCGTCCTGCTGAGCGCGCTATTCGCCCTGATTTTCAGCGGGTTTGCGTAACGGGCTGCCACGCGTCGCGAAGTTCGGGGCCGGTCTACCACGAACGGAATAGCGGCCCGCGCTCTCCGAGAGGTCGTCCTTGCTCCGCGCCACCCCGACGTCGATCGCGATGCATCCTCCGTCGGCCGCGTGCTGGCGCGCTTGTTCGATTGTCGTGCAATACACGACGTCCATCTTGCACGCGTTGCAGGTACGCACGCCCTCGATCGCCGTCGGAGTCATCTCCTCCCACCGCTTCGGGCAGGTCATCTCCATCGCGATGGGGAGACCACGCGGAAGACCGCAGGTGCTCGGTTCGATGAAGAGCATCGCGACCCGCGCTCGCCAACCGACGCCCACTTTCTCGGCAAGCGCACGCAGCCGCTCACTCGAAGCGCGAAAGGCTGGGTCCTCTGCCGACGTGATCTTGCGGATCGCCATCTGCTCGCGAAGAAACTCCGCGCGCTCGCGGCTGCCGTGTTCCTCGAGCCAATCGGCGTAGACCGCGCGCGTGTCGTCGTCCGATCCGTTCCTTCGCAATGCCTCGAGCCATTCTCGCTCACGCTCGGCGACGATCTCGGGCTCGAGCACCTCGAGGAGTACGTTGACCTTTACGTTTCCGATCCGAATGTCGTCCGCCGGACCGACGACCTTCCCCTCGCCTCGCGTCCAAAGATTTTTCCCACCCACGAACGTGCCGCTCGTCGATTGCCTGTCCTGAAGGGTCACTTGCCCGGCCGCCCGATCGACGATCAGACGCGCGTGGCGGCGAGAGACCATATCCGTCCGAAGGACGATGTCGTTGTCGAGGCTTCGCCCGATGTTCACGACGTCTTGCGTGAACGTGAACACCCGCGGCTGGAGTGAGTCATAAACGGTGACACGCAACATCGAGGATCATCCCATCAGACGACGCGGCGCGACGCTACTGACAGCCCGTGCACACTTTGTCTCCGCGAAACCGATTATCGCGGAGGCTTCGGCAACATCGAAGGGCGAGCTTGGCTGCCGACGGCCGGAAGAACGGCGTCGAGGCCAAGGAGCAAGGACGAACCACCGACCGGATCCGGAGGGCCGAGCTCGAAGACGCCTTTCCACCGAAGGATCGCCGTGAGCGCCTGGATCGGATCGCGCGTCTTGCGCGTGTCGACGAGCACTTCGCTGATGTGACCACGTGAAAACGAGATCATTGCTTGGAGCGGCGGCGACGTGAGCATGAGCACGCCATCTTTCTTGCCGACACCAAGCCAACGGATCACCGTGGACGGCGGGACCTCGGTGAGGCTGCCCGCGAGCGGCGGCTGCGTCTTCGGGTCGTAGTCGGGCCGCTGCATCGCATCGAAGAACGCCATCGGCGCGATCGGCGGAGCGTCGTGCGCATGGAGGCGAAGCCCGACGCTTCCGAGGAGCAAGATGTCGCCGGGCCTGACCGTCCCCTCACCGAGGACACGCGAGCCGTTGATGAACGTCCCGTTCGAGCTACCGCCATCGACGACTTTTACATCCGTGCCGTTCACGGTGATGCTCGCGTGGCGCCGGCTCACGAGATCGCTGCCAAGGACAAGGTCGCAGTCCGAGCCTCTGCCCGCGACGTAAGAGCCGCCTTCGATGGTGTACACGCGTCCGCGGTCGCGACCGAGAAGGACTTGGAAATGCATCGCGTCGTCTACTGGAGTCTTCCGACGAGGCTATCACGGGTGACCCATTCGTGTCGCACATGCGGACACAGGTCGAGGGAGATCCAACGATTGGCCGTTCGCGACGCGGCCCTGCGCATGACCGGATCAAGCGACCCCAGTGATCGCGCTCGCCGGCCCGACCCGACCCCCATTGCCGCTTGTTTTGCCGGAGAAATGGGGGCGCGCTAACGTGGCACTTCCTTTGTAAACGCTTGGCTCGAGACGGACACGAGAGGGTCGCGAGCGTCTGCTGGTCGCACACTTAAGGAGCCCTATGAAGGTTGCCGCTTTGCTGGTTTCGTCGTTGATGGTCATCGGAATGACGACGATGGTGGGTTGTGGCGCAGGCCCCGCGAAGGACGCGACGGACATCGCCAACGACCCGGCCTACCAGCCCCCCGGACAGGGCGACCTCGCCATCGGCGCGGACCCCGAGGTCAAAGAGAAGAAGAAGCCCCGCGCCCGCCATCTCCTCCAGCCGAACCACGCGGAGATCCCGTCGTCCGGTCCGCTGGCCAAACGCTAAGCGTCTCCGCCCAGCCTGCCCCACCGGCTGTCCCGGGCGCGGTGGAGTCCTCCGCAGCAGCCGCGCGTCGGTCCGTTTTGTTCGGCGCCAACACCAAGATCCCGTAGCGCATCGCGCGCGTGATGATCACGCTCTCGGCGTTTGGTGCTGCCATGCGCTACGAGACGACGATTCCTGGCTACACGTATTGGCGTGATGGTGACGAATACACCACCGCCGAGCGCATCTCGACGATCACCGTCACCCGTCGTGGTGACACGATCGCGTTCCGTCTCGTGCGCCACAACAAGAAGATCCGCTGGGCGCGGACGTTCGCATCGTCCGTAAAGGCCGAGATCGCTGCGCTGCGCATCGCGCGCACCCTCGCGCTCGCGGGCTACAAGCTCCTCGACGGTGAAGACATCAAGCTTCCACCGCCCGACCCTCTCCAGTCGTGGAAGGATGCTTGTCTCGCAAGCGATGGTGATGACGCACGCCTCGTCTACGCCGACATCCTCACGGAGCGTCGTGACGAGCGCGGTGAGCTGATCGTCGCGCAGACCAAAGCGGAGAACGCAAACGACATCAACGCCGCGCTGAAGGCGGAGCAGCTGATCCTGCGCCATCGCGGGACGTTCCTCGGCCCCTTCGCGGATCGCCCCAACCAGGCGTGCGTTCAATGGCGTCGTGGGTTCGTCGACACGCTCGTCGTCGAACGTGATCAGGACGAGAGCCTTCGCGGCTTCGACCTCGGCGCCGTGCTCGTCTCGCTGCTCACCCACCCGAGCGGCGAGCTCGTTCGCGACCTCACGATCGGCGTCGACATGCTCCTCTCGCCAAACACGACCGTCCTCGACATCGTCGCGATGCTCGTCGCCCTGTCTCCTCCTGCCGTCGAGTCTCTCACGCTTCAGGGAACGTGGGGCTCGGACGTCGCGCTCGGCGATGTCACATCGGTCCTCGAGTCGCTCCCTCGGCTCCAGCGCTTCACGGCGATTGGACGCCAGATGGCCCTCGACCCGTTTGGCGCCCATGAGCTCGTCGAGATGACGCTCATCGGAAACATCGACGATCGGTCGCTCGATGCGCTCACGCTCGCCAAGCTTCCAAAGCTCGAGCGCCTGCGCATCGTGGTTAGCGATCCGGTCTCGTCGGCGACGGCCGCGACACTCCATCAGGTGTTCGGATCTCGCCTCGAGCTCGATCGCCAGTGACGATGACGGCGCCACGACGATGACGTGGTGACGTGAGAGAAGCCGAGCGGCTACGATGCAGACGTTGGTCCTATCGCGGATTGGCGTCTGCATCGTGCTCGCCTCGCTCGTGCCCATCGGCGCGGCGTGTGGCCATGGGACGCGTAGCGATCCGGCACCGCCATCTCCAACATCGTCCTCGTCGCCTTCATCGCCTGCGTCGAGGATCGACGCCGAGGCCGAGCTCGAGCAGACGACGCGTAACGTCCTGATCGCGAATCGACCGCGGCTCCGCGCATGTTACGAAGACGCGCTTGTGAAGACGCCGGACCTCGAAGGCAAGGTCGTCCTCGTGATCGACGTCGGCCAAAACGGCCGCGCCGCGCACGTGCTCGAAGGTCGGCGTGAAGGATTGCCGGACGACGTCGTTCGCTGCCTCGCCCGCGTCGTGAAGACGATCGCATTTCACGACGGCGCCGCCCGGACGATTCGAATCCAGGTGCCGCTCTCCTTCTCGAAACGCGACGAGCCCTGACACTGCACTTTTCTCGCGGTGCTTCTTTGCGATGGATAGTTGGTGCATGTCCTCGCGGTCGCCGCTGGATCGATCACGCCGTGATCGCGTCGTTCACGGCCAAAGCGATCGGAAGAAATGCCGCGAACCGCTGGCGAGCCGCGCGGCATATGCGGTGCATGTAGGCAAGACCACTACACACCATGATCTACCGTCGTTTCTCTCTCTTTGGGGCCGCTTTGGCGCTCATGGCTTCGTATGCCTGTCATCGCGAGGCGCCTCGAGATGGCGACGTCGGCACGAGTGATCTGACGAGCGAGGCCGATGCTGCGCCGCTGTTCCCCGTCGATCAAATGATCGAGCGAGCCAAGGCGCGCTCGTACTGGCCTGACGGAGCTCACGACTGGCAAGCGTTGGATGAAGATGCGCAGGCGCGCTTGATGTCGAGCAACGCGTGCTCGGACTTCGCGAGCTTCATGTTCCCGGCGTCCGATGCGGATCAGCGAACCGCCGAGCGTCTTGGGACGTCCGCCGGCAAGCTGAAGGATGTCGACCAGGCGCTTCGCACGGATGGCGTGATCGTCGTGAAGGGCGGCACGATCATCTACGAGCACTATGTCGGTCCTTACGCGGGACATCCCGAGAAGCGACACTGCATGTGGTCGGCGACGAAGAGCTTCACGACCGGCGTGATGGGAGCCATCGCCTATTCGAGCGAGCGCGCCGCGGCGGGCGACACCTCGGCGCCGTTCGGCAAGCTCACGCGCGACGGAAAGGCGATCGGCCTTGCGACGCCGCTTGCCGAGATCGCGCCGGCGACCGATGCGCGTCTCGCAAAGCTGACGGTCGAAGACCTCCTCTCGATGAACATCCCCGACCCAGCGTGGAACGAGGGATATGACGGAAACATCGCGACATCGAGCGTCGTCAAGATGCTTTGGACGGATGGCGCGCGCGATATGGGTCAGTTCGTCGCTACCGCGCTGTCCAAGCCACAAGGCCCTTCCTCCGTCGCAGGTCCGTCGGCCTTTCGCTATTCGAGCGGAACTGCCGTCGCGTTGTTTCGTGCGCTCAAAGACCTTTATGGGTCCGACTACGACAAACTGCCTTTTGGCGTGCTGTTCGATCGGCTTGGCATGAAGTCCACGGTCCTCGAGCGCGATCAAAAGGGCGTATTCGTCGGGTCTTCGTATGCCCATATGACACTGCGTGACATGGCCCGCTTTGGATATGCCTATTTGAATGGAGGTTATTACGCAGGGTCGCAAGTGATCGCTCCTTCGTTCATCGAGAAGGCCCGCGTGGTCGGCGCGGGGATGCGCGCCCCGGGGACGAGCGATGAGGCGATCGAGGAGGAAGGCTCCTTTTACAGCCTTGGCTTTTGGATCAACCCAAGCCCTCGCGTGCTGGAGCGTGAGGGCGTGCGGGCCTTTGGCGAGACGTTCCCGAAGAACGCGACGAACGGGCTCCTTCCTGGCTCGAAGTTCTTCCCGAGCACGCCCGTCGACGTGTTCTTTGCCGCCGGTCATTACGGGCAAAACATCATCATCTTTCCGAAAGACGACCTGATGATCGTACGGATGTCGCACGACAACGAATACTTCTCGAAGCTCGACAAGATGATGAGCGGAGCGCGCCGATGCTTCCTTGGCGCGGCCGCCGAGGGAGGTGTCCGATGAGCACGAAGTCGAGCCGCACGAAGTCGGTCCTGGGCTTGGCGCTGAGCGCGATCGCGATGATGGCGACCTTGACCAGTCGTCCGCTCGACGCACACGCCGTCGGCGGCGTTGATTTGCAGGTCACCAAGTTTGCGGTCGAAGAGGGCGTCTTCAACACGATCTTCGCCAAAGAGCTTTGCTCGTGTCAGTTCGTCGACGGCCTGACGCTCGAGGAGTGCAAGGCCCGCGACAACCTCCCATCGATCGCACACTCGATCGTCAACATCAGCGTCGACGACCGCGCGCACACTGTGTCGTCGGCCTACAAAGGTCATGACACCGTCAACCAGCTCACGGCTTCGCTTGGGCTCGGTGACCTCCAGATCGGAGGGTCGGCGACGGCGAAATTCGACGAGGGCCATCCGGAGCTCGGGTGCGTGCTGACGAAGCTTCCACGCGACCCGGAGGGGTCTTCCCCAAGCTCCGATCCGTAGCCGCGCCTCAGACGCTCCGGTATTTGCTGTCGAGGATCTCGGCGAGCTGGTCGTCGCTCATGTTGGTCGGGGCGCCCTCACGACCACGCCGGTACGCTCGGGCCACCTTTGGTAGCTCGTTGGCGTCGAACCACGTGCCGTGCTCGGCGCACACGTCGATCTCGGCGTGCGCGCTCGGCAAGTGAATGGGACGCATGATGCCGCTGCATTTCGGGCACGGCAGATCACGCTTCATCACGCCTTCGCCGATCGCCTCACCTTTTCCGATCCCAAGCGTCGTCGCGATGCCCACGAGATCGCGATCGAAGGAGCGAACGAGCTCCTGCGTCGCAGCGTTGTCGATGAAGAGGCCGCCGCATGCATGGCAAGCATCCACCACGAACGCGCCTGCCTGGTACGTGGTTAACGAACGAAGGCAGCGCGGACAGCTATACTGTCCTCCAGCTGATACGCGGTACATCTCCGCTTCAGCGTAGAGCGAGATCCTTCCGCGTGCCTGGCAAACGTTCGCCTGCCTCCCGATCGGAAACGACGCGTCGCGCGAAGAGCGCACGATCGCGACCCCGCGTCACGGTCGTCGGCACGCAGCGGGGGATGAAGATTCGAGGCAAAACGCAGCCCTACGCGCAGATCGAGGCGTTGAACCTCTCGGTGGTGCCGAAGGAACGCGTGCGACCAACCGAGGCCGCCGTCATCGCCACCGCGGACGAGAACGGACGCTTCGAAGGCAAGCTGCCGATGCGGCCGCGCGATCTGATTCGCCTTCGTGCGAGGTCACCACGCGGGCTTCCGGGACCTGCGGAGGTGTTTCGCGCACGAAGCGTCGAAGGTAAGCCTCGCGCGCCATGTGTGGCGACCTTTCGGATTGGCCTCCGCGATCTCGGCAACGGCTCGATCCGCGTCTTCAACATCAACCCGGCGCGGCCGCTCGCCGAGCCGGGTCGAACGCTCTGGCTCACGAACGTGCGCACGGGCGACCGCGTCGAGCTCGTCATGAACGCGAATGGCTCGCTGCAAGGACGCGTTCGTGTGCCGGGTCGTGGTGGGGACCGCCTGCGCGTCGAGGCGGCGGCCGCTGGAGGTCGCGCGGCGGCGGGACGCGCGGCCGTGGTCGGGACGCTCCTGACGCCTACGATCCACCATGCGCCGGCGAAGAAGCGCGCGCAGCGTGCCCGTCGTGGCGCGCGCGAGCTCCATGTCGCGACGAGCGGGCTCCATCAGAAGCTTGGATTCGTGCCGACGCTTCACCGCTTTCAGGCTCCGCTCTTCGGCTCGACGATGAGCCCTTATGAGGTTTATCAAAGCGAGCTCGCCAACTGCTACATCGCGAGCGCGGTCGCCGCGATCGCCCATGTCCGGCCCGAGGTACTGGCGAAGGCCATCGTAGGCCTCGGACAAGACCGTTATCGCGTGCGGTTCCAGATGATCGATGCGCGCTCGGGTCGCTATGCGGCACGCCACGTGACAGTGACGTCCCATCTCTACGTTCGCCCATCGGGAGGGCTCTTGTATGGCTCGAGCACGAACGCTCATCATCGACCCATCACCTCGCTCTGGTGGCCTGTCCTCGAGAAGGCGATCGCTCGATTGAAGGGTAGCTACAAGAAGATCGGCCGAGGTGGTTGCTCCCATCGCATCCTCGAGATCTTGATGGGGCGGCCTCCACGTCACTTCTACTCGGATCAGCTCTCACCCGACCGCATGTGGACGGAGCTCACACGGATCATGGCGAAGAAGATCCCGCTCGTCGTCGGCACCTACCCGGCGACGTCTGCGCGAAAATATCGATTGACGGGGCTCTACCCGGACCACGCCTACACCGTCATGACATGCCGCGAGGTGCGTGGCGTCAGGAAGCTCGGGCTCCGCAATCCGTGGGGAGAAGACGTCCAAAGACCAGGCACGCCGCGCAAGAACGGATGCTTCGAGATCGACTTCGACCGCTTCGGCGAGCTCATCGAGGTCATCAGCACGGTGCGCGGCTAAGGGCCAATGCGCTAAACGCTGCGCTTGAACTTGCCGGTATGCAGGTAGTTCGTCACGAGCGCCCCGAGGTACGACCCGATGTCGATGAGGAGCGCAGGCTCGTCGCGCGGCGTACCGAGGTTCAGCGCAGCGGCGCGTGCGATGAGCTTCTTGGCGAGGCCGTCGACGGTGTATTTGGGCTCGCCTGTCCAATTGACGGTCGCGGCGACGATGGAGCGCCGATAACGGCGTAAAAAGCGCGCGGCGCTCTCGTCACCTGTCGTGAGCTCGCCGAAGATCTTGCGCAGATCGGCGTCATAGAAATCCGGATAATCCGATGACCAAAGCTTCCGTCGCGCCGCGTAGTGACGCGCCAATGTCTTTTTGGCTTTGCTCGCGTCGGCGATGAGCCTCCCACCGGTGACACGCGGTGGACGCTTCACGGCGTCCTTCATGATGCGATTGATGTATTCGAGCTTCTCGAGCGCCTTCCAGCCCGCATACCTCGCTCGCCATTCTTCCTGTGGAAGCGCGAGCCACACGGCAAACGTCTCGGCGAAGTCTTCGTCCGGGTGGGCCTGCGCGTACCAATTGGGCAGGTGACGAACGAACGCTCGGCTGTACGGGCGTGGCCGGTACACCTCGGGATGGTAGTCGGCATGGGGATCGCCAAAGACCTGCCGCCACGTTCGGCGGGACGAGAACCGATACGCGTGATCGACGGCGTGACCACACTCGTGAAACAAAAGCTTGTCGCACCACTCGGGCGTGCCGCCTTCGACCTCGAGCATCTGCCGGAGCTCGAGCTGCTTCAGTCGCGGATGGGCGAGATAAAACGGAATCGCGATCGCCGGCACGCCGTTCGGCGAGAGCCATTCGTCGCCGAGGTAGCAGCGAGGTCGAAGCGGAATGCCGCGCGCCTCGAGCGCCGCGTAGAGGTTCTGAACGCGCGGCTCGACTTCGCTGCCTTCGATCTTCACGTGCAGATCGCAGAGACGAGTCTTCAGGAGCTCTTCGTCGCTGAGCGATTCCCACGCGAGCGGGGCTTGCTCGGCGTTCGCGTTCGCGTTCGCTCCCTTCTCCGCGCTGGTTTTCGACTCGGCCAAGACCATCTCGAGCGGGCACATCTTACACGTCGCAAAGAGCAGGTCCCCAACCTGAAAAGCGTCCTTCCTCGGCGAAGACCCACAAAAATAGGGTCAAGAAGCAGCGCGGCCGCACGCCGATGGACGATAAGATGACCTCTGTGGCCCGAGGGGCATTGATCGGCGGGAAATACCGGCTGCGCAGCCAAATCGGCGAAGGCGCGATGGGCATCGTTTGGTCTGCGGTCAACGAAGCCACGGATCGGCCGGTCGCCGTCAAGCTCGTCTCGAGCGCACACGCATCCAACGCCGAGCTGCGAACGCGCATGCTTCGCGAGGCACGCGCCTGCGGCCGCATCGTCCACAAGAACGTGGTCGAGATCTTCGACGCTGGCCAAACCGACAACGGCGCGCCGTACCTCGTCATGCCGCTGCTCACCGGCGAGAGCCTCGCGTCTCTTCTCGAGCGCGTGAAGAAGCTGCCGCAAGCGCATGCGGTTCGCATCGCCACAGAGATCGCGCGCGGGCTCGCCGCGGCTCATGCAGCCGGCATCGTCCACCGTGACCTGAAGCCCGCGAACATCTTCCTGTCACGCGAGACCGACGAAGCATTCCCGACGGTCAAGATCCTCGACTTCGGCGTAAGCAAGCTGATCGAGCCAGGCCTTCAGCCATCCGAGACCGTCACGGGCGGCGTGCTCGGCTCACCCCTCTACATGAGCCCCGAGCAGGCGGTGGGCTCGAAGACGATCGATCAACGCTCGGATCTTTGGGCGCTTGGCGTCGTCTTTTACAAGATGCTCGTCGGCGTCGCGCCCTTCGACGGCGACAGCGTGTTCGTGGTCGCGTCCAAGATCCTGCATGGCGATATACCTGCCATTCGGCAGACCGCGCCCCATATCGATGCTTGGGTGAGCGATCTCGTCGCCAAATGCCTTACGCGCGAGGTCGACGAGCGCATCGCGTCGGCAAACGACTTCGTTCAATTCGTCAAACAGCATAACGACGCGAGCGGTGTCCTTCCGCCGCTCGATAGCGTCACGAAGGTGCTCGCCGCCGCCGGTCCTGGAGGAAATGGCCCATCGACGGAGCCTTTTCCGCGCAGACCGCAAGCGAGTGAGCCGAGCATCACGAGCGTGCCGCTCGTCCCCGTCGCGCCAGAGTCGAACCCTGATCTGTTTGGCGCCTATCCACAACAGGAGGCGCCGAAGTCCGTCGAGCAGCAAGCGTCCTCGACGACGATGTCTCCGTTCATGAGCGCCGTCGGACGAGCTGGGCCATCGTTTGCCCCTCCCCCGCTCGGGCCGCTGCCGCTCGGAGCCGTCTCGACAGCGCCCGATCCGGGTAGTGGTCGCAAATCGGCCGTCGTGATGCTGGCCGCGGTCGGTGTTGGCCTTCTCCTCGGCGTGAGTGTCCTCTTCGTCATGTGGTCGCGTCCTCAAGCGACGTCGCCCGCGTCAACCAGCGACTCCGCGGTCACGACCGAGCCTGCGCCTCCACCGCCCACCTCGGTCGCAGCGACGACCACGGCGACCGCGACCACGACGATCGCGACCAACGCGCCACCGCCGACGATCGATTTCTCCGCCAACCCCCCGAGCTCAGCGACCACGACATCGACGCGAGCTCCTTCGAGCCCGGGAGGTTCCGCGAAGCCCCCACGCCCGAGTCATCCGACGCCGAAGCCAAAGTCCTCTTCGTCGACGGTTCCGTTTCAGGATCCAGGTTGATACCCTGACCACGTGACGGTCTCTTCTTCTCCGAGGGCGCGAGCACGAGCGGCGCTCGCGGCCATGGGCGTTGCCCTTGTCTTGCAGGCCACCCACGCCCGCGCCGCCGATCCCGAGCAGGAGGCCAAGCGCACCGAGCTCTATCGCGAAGGCATGGCCGACGGAGAGAAGGGCAACTGGAGCTCGGCGGTGAAGAAATTCCGCGATGTCGTCGCGATCCGATCGGCGCCCAAGGCCTTGATCGCGTTGGCCGTCGCGCTGGAGAAGACGGGCCGCTTCGCCGAAGCGCGGCGCACGTATGCGCGAGCGCTCGCCGACGCGCACACGCTCGGCCCGTCGCACGGAGACGAAGCGCGCGCAGCCAACGAGGCGCTGACCCGCATCACGCCGAAAGTGCCGCGCATCACGCCGCTCTTGCCGTCCGACATCGGCGCACGCGCGTACGTCGTCGATGGCGAGAAGCTCGAGCTGCAGGACGGCGCGATCGACGTCGACGTGGGTTCGCACAGCCTCGATGTCGAGTCGACCGACGGGCGGCACTTCACGAAATCGATCACGGTCAAAGAAGGCGACCGCATCAACGTGTGGGTCACGTTCCCGCCGCCTTCTTCGACGCCCGCTGCGCCTCCCACGCCACCCGTGACGAAGCCCGACGCGGATCGGAAACCTCCGCCTCCTCCGGTGGTCGTCCACGAAGACTCGCTCCCGATTGCTCCGATCATCGTGACGAGCGTCGGCGCCCTCACCGCCGGCGCAGGCGCGCTGCTCTGGGGCTTGGGGCGCGGAGACGAGAGCGACGCCAAGGACGCTTGCAATGGCCGGACGGAGAATTGTCCGCGATCGATCGAGTCGACGGTCGACAGCGCCCACTCGAAGATCGCCCTAGGCAACGTCGTCTTCGTCGTCGGCCTCGCCGTCCTTGCAGGTGGCGCGGTCTGGTGGCTGCTCTCTTCGCGGTCGTCTCCGCCCCATGCCACGGGCTTGGCCACGAGCCATCACGCACGCGCGCCCGTCTCGTCATGGCGTTGTGCTACGGCGCTCTGCTTCTAATCACGAGCGCGCAACTCTGTAACTTCATGTTGCGTCGTTGAAACGTCTGCCCTGGACGTCCGACGCTAAGCTCGACCGACGCCTCATGGAGCAATTCGTCGCCTACTCGACCTTGGCGGTAACGGTGGCGTTGGCCGTGGCGCGCCCTGGTGTGGGGCGTCCGCCGCGAAGGATCACGCCGGGGCTCGCCGCGCTGCTCGGCGTGTTTGCGCTCGTTGTCTTTGGCCTCTTGCGCCCCGCCGATCTGCTCGCCTCCGCGAGGATCCAGTGGCGGCCGCTGCTCGCGCTGACGTGCATCATGGTGATGACCGGCGTCGTGAAGGAGGTGGCGGCCTTCGAGCGCATCGCGGATCGGATCGAGACCTTCGCGCGGCGGAGATCGGCGGTCGACGCCTTCAACGTGGTCTTCGCCGTCAGCGTGATCACGCCCTCGCTCCTCAACAACGACGCGGCCATCCTGCTGCTCACGCCGGTCGTCGTGACGCTCGCCCAGCGGCTGTATCCGAACGACCGACGCATCTTGGAGGCGTTCGTCTTCGCGGTCTTCCTGGCGCCGGGTGTCGCGCCGTTCGTGATCTCGAACCCGATGAACATGATCGTGGCGGAGTTCGCGGGGATTGGGTTCAACGCGTACACGAAGACGATGCTCCCGATCTCGGTCGTCGGCGCGCTGCTCACCTATGCCACGCTGCGGATCGTGTATCGACGCGCGCTCGCCTCGGCGCATGCGTTGCCGCGTTCGACCGAAACGGCTGCCTCGTCACGCACCGCGAGGCATCCCGGTGAGCGGCCGGCGCTCGCGCTGCTGCTCGCGGTGTTTCTCTCGTATCCGCTCATGGCGGCCTGGGACGGCCCGATCTGGTCGGTGGCCGTCCTCGGAGCGATCGGCTCGGCGATCATCGCATGGCGCTACCGGATCGCGACGGCGCGCAGGATGCTGAGCCACGTGTCCGTCGACATCCTCGCCTTCTTGTGGGGCGTGTTTCTCGTCGTCGTGGGGCTTCGCCAGGTGGGCGTCGTGGACCGTCTCTCGACGCTCTACGGCACGTATTCTGGAGGGGAGCGCATCGCCGTGGTCGGAGCGGTCGCCGCGCTGGGCTCCGCGATCGTCGACAACCATCCCATGTCGATCCTCGACATGATGGCCCTTGGAAATACCGCGAGCGACTCGAAAGCGCTGCTCGCTGCGCTCGTGGGTGGCGACATCGGCCCGCGACTCCTTCCTATCGGGTCGCTTGCGGGGCTCTTGTGGATGGATCTTCTGCGACGACGGGGGATCGTCATTCCGACCGTTACGTTTCTTCGCGTCGGCTTTCTCTGCCTTGCGCCCGCGCTGATCGCGTCGCTTTTGATGCTTTGGTGGAGCTAACGCTGCCACGTTTCATAAGTGACAATGGGAGGGACGATCCGATCGAGACTGCTTATTAATGGTATGCAGGAGTCGAACCTGCACGAATCGATTGACTGTCGATCGGCCTACCGTTAGCCGAATACGCGAAACATCTCTAATCCGCGTGACCGTCCACTACTCCATTATCATTCGTTGATTCCGCCGAGGTGCGCAAGCGCATCGCTACGACGCAATCGAAGCTTTGGGGAGACGAGACACTGACGTGCCCCTCGCATGGGCATCTGCCGAGGCGAGCACCATGCGAGGAGCCGTAAGCTATCGTCAACGCTCCGTCTGGGGTGGCGCGTCTGGGTCACTTGGAGTGGAGGCGGTGCTTCCACCGTTTCCATTTCCACCGTGCTTGCCGTTCGTGCCGTTCGACGAGGAACGCGAGCGCATGTCACGCGTCGAGCGATCGAGCGGCGTGCCGCGAAGCACGTGCTCGAAGAGCTCTTGTGGCGACTTGCCGGAGAGCAGCGAGACGAGGTTCATGTTCGACGCTGCCGCCTTCATGACCTCTGCGTCTGCTGCAGAGTGCAGTGCTCCAACGAGCTCTGGCTGGATCGCAGCCAGACGGACCGCCTCGGCCTCTGCCAGCGCGCGTGCGCGGGTGAGATCGAGCTCGGTCACCTTCGCAAGGTGGGCTTCCTCGACCTTGTAGGTGAGGTCGCTGGCCTGAGCCTCCTTGCGACGGCGCTCGACGAGCGCTTCGGAACGACGCTCTGCCGCGCGCAGCTCCTCGTCGAGCGCGATCTGCGCCTGCGAGTGCTTGCGTGCGAGAGATGCCTCCAGGATGTCCTGCTCGAGCTGCTGCTTGCGGAGGTCGAAGCGGTGATCGGCCTCTGCATCGACGACGCGGCTCTCCGCCTTACGGAGGACAGCCGAGCGAACGATCGCGTGCTCTTCTGCATCGACCGAGTCCTGGTGACGCTCCGACTCGAGACGACGAGACGCTGCCTCGTCGTTGATTTGGAGCTTCACCGCCTCACGCTGCGCGGTGGTGAACACCTCGGCCAGCGCGGGGTCGACGATCTCGAGCTTCAGGAGCTCGCAAGCGTCGATGACCATGCCGTTCTCGTCGAAGCGCAGGACGTCCGCCCCCGTCTCACCGAAGAGACTGGTGCGAACGATCGCGCGCATGTCGCGAACGAGACGTGCGAGTGGCTCGGAGCGTGCGGCCTCGCGCAGCTTCGCGCGGATCTTGTCCGCGAGGAGCTTGACGGGGTCGTCCACGGCGAACCAACGCTGCATCTCGGCCTCCGTCGTTCCCTCGAAGTGACCCGAGAACCCGAGCTTGACGCTCAGCTTCACGAAGTCGTTCGACTCGACGTCGAAGGTATCGGCGACGCGCGCGCCCTGCACCCGCATGAAGCAGGTGGTGATCGTGCTGTGTCCGTCCTTGCTCTTTCCCTGCGAGAGGTGGAAGGGCAGGAGCTGCTCTTCGTACTCGAGGAGAACGACCTTTGGACCGACCTCGACACGACGACCGTGGCGGGACGTGATGAGGCAAGCCTCGTTGTTCGGGATCGAGATCGACAGCGCCCACGGCGTGGTCACCGAGTCGATCTTGTGGGACGCGTTGTTCGGGTCTTGCGACGGAACGAACTTGTGCGGCTCGGAGTGTGCAATCCAGAGGTTCCACGACTCGCGTGGAACACGACGCTGCACGAACTCCTCGGAGCGCGGGTCAATCAGGTACGACGTCTCGCCGCGAACCATCTTCACCATTCCGGTGCGAAGGTCGCGAACGTAGATTCCGGACTTCTGATCAATGCCGACTGCGTCGATGATCACGTTTGCGTGATCGTTACCGACATGCGGCTCGCGCGTCGTTGGGTTGACGACCTCCGCCTCGATGAACGGGAAGAAGACGCTCGGTTGACCGCGCACGATGAGCTCGGCGCCAGCCTCGTAGCTCTCCTGATCGAGACGAACGCCCGGTGGGAGCTGCTTCTGCAGGCGGTCGCGCGTGATCGGCGTGATGACGCGCAGCCACAGAGCTTGGTGCTCGGCGAGCTCGTACGCGTCGTAGACACGACGGCGCGAGCCACGCTGGAGGAACGTGTCGTGCGGGCCGGGGAAGACGCGCGCAGGACCACGAACGATGCGTGGGTTTCCGTCGGCGTCGAACAGAATGCAGAACTCCTTCGGACCGAGGACGACTGCACGACGCGCATACGGATCCGTTGGACCCGTCGCGCGCTGACGCGAATCACGATCCGCACGCGCCTTGCCCGTGTGTTGACGGGCTTCGAATGCTTGATCGAGCGCCGCGAGCATGATCGCCCGGTGCGACAGCGGCAGATCCTGCCGGTGACGCAGCTCGTTCTTCAGAGTGCTGAATTGCTTCTGGTTGATGCCTTCACGGACGACCGTGACCAGCTTGACGCACTCCTGCGCGACCTCCGGTGGGAGCGTGCCGATGGCGTCTTCGTCGCTCGCGTCCTTCGTCGTCGACTCCGACTCTTCGATCGGAGGAACGATTTCGATACCAGACGGAGGGATGAACAGCTGGGTGTGACGGCCCTGAATGACGATGCGCTGGCCAAGACGGAGCGAGCCCGACGCATCACCGGTCGATCCCGAGTGGGTGGCGATCGTGGGAACGCTGGGGAGCGGCTCCGCGGCAGACTCCGGCCCACCTTGATCGATGACCGCGCTCGAGAGCCCGGCCGACTCGATCACGAGACGGTAGTACGGCGCACGCTCTTCGACCTCGCCGACGACTTCGACGAGCAGGTACTGGTTCGCGCCGAGCTTGTGCGCGGGACGCACTTCGGCGCTCTGACCTGGCCAGAGCGGAAACGAGCATGGACCAGGGATGATCCGCTTCGTTCCGGAGACGAGCTCCTTTTCCTTGTTACCACCGGCGATGAACGTACCGTTCTTTGCCGACTCGTCCGCGCTCGCATCTCGTGCGGGATTCACGGGGTTGGATAGAACGACATACTCACCGTCACGCGCCATGACGAACGGGCGCGCTTCCATCGGCGCTTGCTCGAATCCTCCGCGATCGTTCGACCGCACGATTCGATCGTTGGCCGACGGCGTGAACTCCGTTGGTCCAACGTGCATGAGGATTTCACCGCTCGTTTCGTTCAGAGACCAAAGAAACGAACGGCGAGGGACAGGGATCTTCTGACGTGCTTCTGCTGTGGACATTGGGCGTGGCCCTCGAAAAGAAACATGCAGGCGCCGTCGAGCAGGCACTCGATGCGTTGCATGTCGAAAGGCTGACCGTCTCGTTCGAGCGAGAGCCCAAACGAATCAATCAGCGACACCCACGAGCAGAAAGACCACCAAGGACTTTAACGAATCAACACGTATGAGGTGCTGCGCCTTTACCAGATTAGGCTACCAGTCCAGGAGACGATCATTTCGGATCATCCACTCGAGTCGCATGGTAGCGACCGTCGTGAGTGGACCGGGATGGATTCGAACCATCATGATCAATCCAGAGTCACATGCCTCTCTACTCGGAGAAATCTGTGTTGTATGCGGGAGCAGGCTCGATTCAGGGGTCGCGCTCATGGTTGCGCGATGGAGTCGAAGGTGACTCGGGACGAGAGTGCTCGGCGCGATGAGAGGTAAGGCCTGGTTCGGCCGGCGCAAGTGGCTCGAAGACCAAAAAGCGCAAACCCGAGCGTGTGGTCTCTTCGTGAACCAAGCGAAAAACCGGCGCGCCCTCGGTGGCGGATGCGCCCGTCGGGTCGAAGTGGAAGGTCGTATCGCCTTGGTGCTCGCCAGGCACTTCGGTCATGTAGACGCGGGTGGCACGTGGCATCGCCTCTTCGAACATGCGCGCGCCGCCGATGACGAAAGGCTCGTCATCGCTCTTCCACGCGATCTCCAGCGCATCGTCGAGGGTCTTCGCCGACAGCACGTCAGGCGATGAAGGCGGCGGCGTGAACGAACGCGACACGACGATGTTCGTCCGCCCCGGAAGCGGCGTCCCTCGCTCTTCCCACGTCCGGCGCCCCATGATGACGACGTGCCCTTCGGTCGTGTGGAGGAAGAAGTCACGGTCTTCGGGATGATCCCAGGGCAGCTGGCCCTTGTTTCCGATCACGCCGTTCTTGTCGATCGCGAAGATGAGCGAGAGCCGCTTCGGTGTTTCCTTCGAGCCTGCGCTATCGGCGGAGCGGTCGTCCATCTCTCGCCCCGTGGTGAGCCGAGTCGAGCTTGTCGGCAATGATGCATCGGAGCTCGTCGGGAAGACACGGCTTCGTGACGACGAGCGTGCAGCCCGCGTCGCGCGCGAGCTCGGCGTGCTCCTCTCCTACGAACCCCGTAAGCGCAATGATCGGGATGTTCTCGGTGCGGCTGTCCTCACGAAGGAGCCGCGTCGCCTCCCAGCCATCGAGCTGCGGCATCGCGAGGTCCATCACGATGAGCGAGGGGAGCCTGCGAAGCGCGACGTCGAACGCATGGTGGCCGTTCACGGCCTGCGCGACCTCGTAGCCCGCATACTCGAGGTACTCGGCGTACATCTCACGGAGCTCGTGATGGTCGTCGACGAGCAAGATCCGATGACGCTGCTTTCTCGCGCGGTCGCCTTCGAGGCGAAGGACGCGCGACATCACGCGATCGAGCTCGTCCTTCGTCTCCTGATGCGAGCGCCTCTCCGCCTCCAAGGCGGCCTCGGCGACGGCGAGCCGCTTCTGGAGCGAAGGCTCTACAGCGTTGATCTCGACCCCGCCCTTCGCGGGCACGTCGCCGGTGACAGGTACCTTCTTCGGGCGAAGGACCCCAATCGCGATGGCTCGATGGCGTGGTCTCGACGGACGGCGCGACACTCTCCATTGAAGAGTAGAGAGAATCCTCGACAAGATGGATGACCGCTTTGCCGTCGCGGACCGTTGTCGCAGACTCGCGTTTTGTCGCAGATCGCCCAAGACCCGACAACGCGTTAGCCGAAGTGGGCAATGACCTCGGACGATGGCATGGGCTTCGAGAACATCGGGAAATCGTTCTTGAGCGCGTTCACGTGCGCCTCGCTCGACGTCGCGGCGCAGCAGTCGGTGAGCGTGATGACCTCGAAGCCATGCTCGTAGGCGGTTCGCATCGTGGACTCGACGCAGCAGTTGGTGAGGAAGCCTCCGATGACGACGGTCTTGATGCCTTTGCTTCGAAGAATGAAGTCGAGGTTCGTGCTCGCGAACGTGTCGAGCCCGCGTTTGCCTTCGATCACGATGTCGCCTTTTTGCGGCGCGAGGTCATCGACGATCGCCGCGCCCCAGGTGCCTTTCACGAACGCCTTGCCGTCAACGACGCCCTTCAGGATGCCGTAGGGGTGCGCGCCAAGCTCGTTGTAACCCTCGGTGAACGTGATCGGCGCGTGCATCACCGCAATCCCCTTCTTTCGGGCAGCGTTGACGAGAGCCACCGTGTTCGGGAGCATCTTCGTCTCGTTCATCACCCCTTCGACGGCGCCATGAAGGACACCGCCCTTCGAGGCGAACTCGTTTTGGTACTCGATGAGGAGAACGGCGGTGGTCTTCGGGTCGAAGTTGCTCATGGGTAGTCCTTTCGCTCGGATCTCTCGCTCGTCTGCGTGCCGGGCCCTTGAATCAGACTGCTTGTCAGACAAGCTGTCAAGCTGCTATCTCTGAGGTATGCAGGCCGCAAAACACACGAAACGACGCGCAGCGTCGTCGCCGTCTGCGACAACTCGGGCGTCTGCGGCACCCAAGGCGCCGCCACCCAAGGTCACGCCGCCACCCAAAGCGTCTGCGCATCGACTCGAGCTCACGGCCGAGCAGCGTGCCCCTCTGAGCGTGCTCGTGTCCCAGCAGCTCCGCCGAGCGATCGTGTCGGGCAAGATCTCGATCGGCACCGAGATGCCGAGCGAGAAGGAGCTCACGCGTGAGCTTGGTGTGGGTCGTTCGACCGTTCGAGAGGCGCTTCGTATCCTTCAAGCACAAGGTCTGCTCTCGGGGGGCGATACGGTGTCGACGCGCCGTCCACGCGTCTCGAGCGAAGAGAAGCTCAATCACGCAGCTGCGCTCGCGATGGAGAACGTCGTTCGTCTTGCGCAGGTCCCGCTCGAAGATCTCGTCGAGCTTCGCGTGCTCATCGAGGGGGCCTCCGTCCAGGCGGCGGCCGACCTTAGCCGTGATGCGAAGACCAAGGTCGCGCTGGTCACCGCGGGCGAAGCCGTCATCACGATGAAGGAGACGAAGCAGATCGACGTGTTTCGCGCGGCCGATATTCGGTTTCATCGCGCCCTCTCCGACGCGGCGGGAAACGCCGCATTCCCGCTCGTGATGGGCGTGCTGCGCACCGCGATCAGCGAGCACCTCGGCGAAGCGCTCGAGCGCGACGACGAGCCGAAGAAGACGATGGCCAAGCTCGCGCGCGAGCACGAAGCCATCCTGGCCGCCGTGACCAGCGGCGAAGGCGAACGCGCGCGTGACCTCATCACCCGGCATATACGTGCATTCTACAAAGGCCGTGACTCGTGAGCGCGTCGCGGTCGTTCATGCCGGGCTCCAGCGCCTCGAGCCTCCCGGAGTCCTCCCTCGCAGGCCTCGTCGAGGCGCTCGGAGGCGCTTCGGCAGGGATCGTGACGACCGACCCGGACGTGCTCGCATCGTACGCGCGCGACCAGGCTCCCCTCGCCCCTGCGGGGACGGCGGCCGCGCTCGTGCGCGCGCGTACGGTCGACCATGTCGTCGCGACGCTTCGCTTCGCAAACCTACGTTGCATCCCCGTCGTCACGCGCGGCGCGGGCACCGGCCTCGCGGGCGGCGCGAACGCGGTCGATGGTTGCATCCTACTGTCGCTCAGCCACCTCGACCGCATCCTCAGCGTTGACGACGTCGCGCGGCTCGCGGTCGTCGAGCCGGGCGTGCTCAACGCATCGCTCGCCAAAGAAGCGACCGCGCGGGGCCTCTATTACGCGCCCGACCCTGCGAGCCGGGACATCTCGACGATTGGCGGCAACATCGCGACGAATGCGGGCGGCTCGTGTTGCCTGAAATATGGCGTGACGGGCGATCATGTCGCGGCGCTCGAGGTCGTTCTCGCGGATGGCTCGCGGATGCGTCTAGGCGCGCTCACGAAGAAGAACGTCGCCGGCCTCGATCTCATGCGCCTGTTCATCGGCTCCGAAGGCACGCTCGGCGTCATCGTCGAAGCGACCGTTCGTCTTCTGCGCGCGCCGCGCCCGCCGGCGACGATGGTCGCGTTCTTCGACACGCTCGAACACGCCGCCGCGGCCATCGTGGCGATGGATGCGAAGCTCGACCTCTCCCTCCTCGAGGTGATGGATCAGACGACGCTGCGCGCGGTCGAGGACATCACCCATATGGACCTCGACGTCTCTGCCGCGGCGTTCGTCCTCGCGCAGAGCGACGCGAGCGATCGCATGGCCGTGGTCGCAGAGGCCGAGGCGCTCTGCAACGCGCACCAAGCAAAGAGCGTCTTGTGCACCGACGACGTCGAAGAAGGACGCATGCTGCTCGCGGCGCGTCGCATGGCGCTCCCAGCGCTCGAGAAGAAGGGCACCACGCTCCTCGACGACATCGCCGTCCCCAAGTCGGCCATGATCGAGATGATCGCTCGCATTCGGTCCATCGCAGATGCGCACCACGTGATGATTGGAACGTTCGGTCACGCAGGTGACGGCAACCTGCATCCGACGATCGTGTTCGACGCCAAGGACGAAGCCTCCACCGACGCCGCCTACACCGCCTTCGACGAAATCCTAAAGGATGCCATCGCGCTCGGCGGAACGATCACGGGCGAGCATGGCGTCGGCTCGCTCAAGACGAAGTACCTCACGTCGATGCTCGGCGATCCCCAGCGCGCGCTCATGCGCAAGATCAAGGACGCCTTCGACCCACGCGGCATCCTCAACCCCGGCAAAGCGATTTAGCGGCGCGATCTGGCCCGGGCCGGCCCCGCGCCTGGCCCGGCCATATGGTCACGCCGCCCGGCCTTCGAGGCCCATCCTGCTTTTGTTCTGCATGCCGAACACTTAA
Organism: Labilithrix sp.; assembly: GCA_044227045.1. Taxonomy (GTDB): domain Bacteria; phylum Myxococcota_A; class Polyangia; order Polyangiales; family Polyangiaceae; genus Labilithrix. The sequence continues at coordinate 26,865 of JBGAFW010000037.1, read as the reverse complement.
TCGATGGCCAAGAAGTGGGGCTCGGTTGGCACCCGGCGTGCTTGGCGTGGTGGCATGAGCCCCTGGTCGTTTCAACACAAGCGCTGTCACCTCTCCATGGTCGCGTATGGACGGATGGTCTTTCACGACGACGCGATCGCCTCGCAGGCCGGTCCTCTCAAAATTCGCTTCAAGCTTCTTCAGTACGTTCTGAAGATGACGCCCGCGCGGTTTGATTTTCTCTACGCGATGTCGCTGTCGGAGCTGAGCACGCAGAAGGATTTGCGCGAGCGGCTTGGGCTTCACGCGTCGACGATTTCGGCGATGGCTCAGCGGCTCGAGGAGCTTGGGTTCATTCGGCAGGTCGTGCGGCCGTCCGATCGGCGCCGGAGATACTTGGAATTTACACGCATGGGACGCAAGGCGTTCAAGCGGGCGATGCGCGTCGTGTTTGGGGAGCGGGCGATGCACCGCGCGTTTGGGCTGTCGCTTCCGACCGAGGACGACCGGCTGATGCACTTCGAGCGGCTCTGGGCGATGGCGTGCTCGTTCCGCAGGCTCTGCACGCCGCACGGCGGGTTCGTGGAGAACGCGATGCTCTACACCATCCCCGACAATCCGTATGGATGACGGGCGCGCGGGGGGCGTGGCGTCGCGTGTGTGAAATCAGGGCGTGCAGACGTACGTCTTCGTGCCGCCGCCGAGCATTGGGTAGTTCAGCGTCAGCGTGGCGGGTGACGCGGTGCTCGACCACGTGCCGACGTTGACGCTGCCGCCCTGATCGAACTTGCCATTGCACTTGAGCGTCGTCTGCGTGCGCGTGTTCACGCACGTCGCGCCTTGCGTCGCCCAGAAATCCGTGAAGCCGTTGCACGTCCAGTCGCGATCGCAGACGCCGCACGCGCCGCTGGTCGACCCGCTGCTTCCGCTGCTGCTCGTGCTCGAGGAAGAAGACGACGTGGAGGACGACGACGTGCCCGAAGAGCCCGAGGAGCCGGACGACGAGCCAGAGGAGCCCGACGACGAGCTCGCCGACGAAGAGGCCGCTCCTGAGGAGGAAGAAGAGGAAGAAGCGCCCGAAGACGAACCAGACGCGCCAGAAGAAGCAGACGAGGAGGATGAGGATGATGACGATGATGACGAAGACTTCTTCGGTGGATCGAAGCCCGTGTCGCCTGACGCTGGTAGGGACGCGCTCGTGTCCGAGCCGGTGCCGTCGCTTGGTGTGGTGGGACCAACATCACCATCCGCAGCCCCAGCCGCACACGCCATCGCGAGGAGGCTTGCGCTGAGGCCGATGATGATGATGCTGGTCCTTCGCACGCTCCGTCTTACGCCGGTGCGCTAGAGTTTCTACCCGACCTCGGGCCGAACCGGGGTCGGCCTCGAACACCTCGAATTCATGGCCAAACGCAAGCCTTCGCGTCGCATCGTCATCGATGACATCGAGTACCGATGGGACATTCGCACGGCCGACGAATACTCGACCAACTTCGATTGGCTCGGCGTGGTGGTCGTGCCCGCGACGAGCCCGACGGGAAAGCGGAGCGGCCTCACGATCAACCTTCGCCGTCCTGTGCTCGTCCTCCCATCGTACGTCCGCAGGCTGATCCTCGAGGCACGCGCCGCGGGTTGGGATCCCTTCGACGTCCTCCCACGCGGTTTCCAATACACGCCGCCGGTAGGTCCCTACGCCGACGAGCCCGATGCGAAGAAGACACCCAAGAAGGCAAGCGGCGCCTCCCGTGACTCATCCACGATCGAAGGCGAGCTCATCGCGGCGATACGGCGCGCGCCGCCCGACGACGACAGCCCCTACCTCGTCTACGCGGATTGGCTGCTCGATCGCGGAGACGAGCACGGCGAGTACATTCACCTTGCCTGCGGCTTCGAGCGCGGCGCGCTCTCGACTGTCCAAGCCGACCGCCACAAGGCATTGATCGAGAGGTACAACTGGGAGTGGCTCGGCGCGATCGCCGACGTCACGAGCACACGGATCTGGAGACGCGGCCTGCTCGAAGAGGTGAGGCTCGACCGGCGTCAGCGCGGCGTCGTCAACCTGGCGATCGGCGATCCGAAGTGGCGCACGGTGCGGCGGATCAACGCGCGCGCACAATACATGGCGGACAGCGATATCGTTCAGCTCGTCGGACACCCTGTCTTGACGCATCTCGAGGCGTTGACGGCGTCCACCGCGGTCATCGAGAAGCTGATCGAACGCCACGCGATGCCCGACGTCGAGGAGCTCATCGTCGTTTGGGGTTCCGACGAACGCGCGCCGAAGAAGCTCCTCGAGCTTTTGCCGAGCCTCGTGAGCTCGTCATCCTCGGCCGCTCCACGCCGTCTGCGGCGGCTCACGCTCGTCGACTCGAACGAGCGTCAGGAGCTGCTCTCTACACTTCAGTCGATTTGCGGCGATCACGTGCTGAGCCTCTCGATCGTGTCGGCGTTCTCGAACCTCCCCGATTGGCAGGAGCTGTTGATCCAGGGGGCCATCCGCTGCGTTCAAGAGCTCTGCGTCGTGGGCTCGCTGCCCGTGATGTTCGAGAGTCCCACGATCCGCCTCACGCTCCGACGCGACATGCACGCGCGGCCAACGGACCTGACGATCGACTGGCAGAGCGCCAATTACCTTTGGTCGCAGGGTCCTTTGCGCCTCGCGATCCGCGAAGGTGTCATCGGCATGCGCGAGCTCACGCGGCTGTCGGCCTCGGGGCCGGTCGCCGAGCCTCCCGAGCGCAGCATCGCTCAGGATCCGGCGCTCCTCGAGTCGACGCTACGCGAGTGGGTTCGCGAGATGCGCGACCGCACGAGCACGCACGTGGGCATTCGGTTCGAGGGTCTCTTCGCCTCGACCACGACCTGAGCGAATCGCCAAAGAGCGAATCGACGCTGTGCAGCGACGCTCAACGCAGCGACGCGTGAGTGACGCTACGCTTTTGCCTTTTCCGGAGACGACTCGTCGCTCGACGGTAGGACTACGGGGTGCGGATGCGGATGCGTGTGATCGCCGCCGGTGCGCTTCAACTCGACCTCGACGTCCTCGAGGGAGTCGAGCGGGACGCCGAGGAGCTCAGCGGCGACGTCTTTGAGGTCGTCACGGTGCTCGTGCGGGAGCTCGCCTTCGTCGGCAGAGACATCGACGATCAGGGTGGCTTTGCCGGTGCCGCCATTTTCGCGGTACGTGAGCGTGATTTTGCGGCCTCGATCGATCTTCATGATTCGTCCGTACCCTTGCTAGGTCCTCACCGTGATCGTCAGCTCGTAGCCTTCTTCACCGCGCCGCTCTTCGATCGAGTCGATTTGCCCGAGGGACGTCGCGCGGCGCTCGAGCGCCTTCTTCGTCGTCTGGTTCACCAGCTCGGCGACCTCTTTGCGGAGGTCTTGCTCGACGCGCAGCAGCTCGTCGGCGTTCTTGCGCTCGAGCTCACGCCTCGCCGATCGCTCCGCAGAGCCAAGCTTGCGAGCAGCGGCTTCACGCGCCCGCTCTTCGATCGCGTCTTGTGCCTTCTTGTCGTCCTCGGGAGCTGCGCCGTCTTCCGTCGCGGAGACCGACACCGACGTCTCCGCCTTGATCGCGAGAGTGATGACCGATCCGTCTGCCGGCAACGTGGCGGTAGCCTCGCCGAACTGCTTCGTGAGTGTGCCGTCGGGCTGGCGCTGCCATCCGCGCTCCTCGAGGCCTGCGCGGAGAATCTCTCCGAGTGACGCTTCGTCGAGGATGGGAAGAAGCCGCACAGCGACCTCGATCGAGTCGTGCGATTCGACATCGGCATCGGCGCTCACGGTCCTTCGAACCGGGATCCATCCGAGTTGGAGACTCATTCCGCAGGGCATGTCAGACCGGTATCACAAGAGTGGGGCGAGGGTAATCGAGAGGCGTTCACCTACTGTGCCCGGTCCGTGAAACGTGTGTACTCTTCCAGCGCTTGGCAATCGTTCCGCAAGAAAAAACACCGAGCGATCGCGACGCGAGAGCACTCGCTCTCTTCGTCGTAGCTGCGACCGTGGCGGCGCAGGCGATCGGCTGTGACGTGAAGAAGAGCGAAGCGCGGCCGTCCCGTGACGCCTCGGCCACGACAGCCACGACAGCCACGACAGCCACGACTGCAACGGCGGCGACGGCGGCCTCGTCGGCCTCGGGAACAGCAGCGGACGCGTCCACCGCGAACGAAGAGACCCCGAAGGTCGTCACGGGCAAGATGCCGAAGCTCGAGGTGCAGGCGGTCGAGGCGACGGGGCTCAATCCGAAAGGCGTCTTCCTCTCGCACGACAAGAAGACCCTCTACGTGACGAACTTCGGACAGCTCGATCACAAGAAGGTCGTCACGATCTACGACGCCGACACCTTGGAGCTGAAAGACCAGCTCGACATCCCCGTGGTCGCCGTCGAGGCGGCCCTCTCTCCCGACGACAAGACGCTCTACGTCTCGAGCTTCTGGGGCCACTCCGTGGTCTTCATCGATCTCGCGACCAAGACGATCACGAACGAGATCAAGGTCGGTCACCACCCGAAGGTGCTCGCGCTCTCGCAGGACGGGAAGAAGCTCTACGCCGCCAACTGGTCTGGCGAATCCGTGAGCGAGATCGACATCCCGGCGGCCGCGGCGGGGAGCGGCAGCGAGCCACGGCCGCGAAATGAGAAAGCGCCCGCTGTGACGCGAACGCTCAAGGCCGGCAAGAATCCACGAGGTCTCGCGGTCACCGCGAACGGCACCGTGTACGCCGCGAACTTCTTCGACGAGTCGATCGACGTCTTCAAGCCCGAAGGTGGAGAGCGGCGTGATCATCGCATTCCCGCCTGCAAGTGCCCGCGTCATCTCGTGCTCTCTCCCGATCAGAAGACGCTCTACATCTCTTGCCTCTACAAATCGCAGCTTCACGCGCTCGATCTCGAGAGCGAGACGGTCGTTCATCACGCTCAGCTCGGCGCGGCCCCGAAGAGCATCGGAATTTCGACCGATGGTCGCTATGTCTATTCGGCCGACTATGGAACGACGCGCAGCGTCTCTGTCGTCGATACGAAAGACTGGTCGGCGCAGACCTTCATCGTCCCTGGGATGGATCGCGGCAGCGGAGTCGCTGTCGCCGCGGACGGACATCATGCCTTCGTGACGGGCTGGTACGACGCCCACCTTTATCGCGTCGGCTTCGAGGGCACCGGCGGTCACCCCGACGAAGCGAAGAAGAAGATCGCGCAGTGGATGGGCAAACCGTTCAGTCGCGACCCTGGCGATTCCCATTAGAGAGCGCGCGCATGAAGATCCCGAGTCATTGGCGTGGAAGCATCGAGGCTGAGGAGCTCGCGCCACGGACGTACTTCGTCTCCACGTTCGTCGGCGTCAGCGTGTTCGAGACGGACCAGGGGCTCCTCCTCGTCGACACGGGACTCCCGCAGCTCGCCGAGGCGGTACGCGACTCGGTTCGCGAGAAGACGAAGGCTCCGCTTCACTCGGTCGTTTATACGCATGGGCACGTGGACCACGCCTTCGGCCTCGGTCCCTGGCTCGAGGAGGAGTCTGCGAAGAGCGCTCCTCCACGTGTTTATGCGCATCGTGCCGTCAAGGAGCGGCTCGATCGCTACGAACGTACGCGCGGGCTCAACGAGCACATCAATCGCGTTCAATTCTCTCTCCCAAACCTCGAATGGCCGCGTGTCGCGAAGGAGCCAACAGTCGTTTACGATGATCGCCTCGATATCGATTTGGGAGGAGAGCGATTCGAGCTTCACCACGGCCGCGGCGAGACGGACGACGCTACATGGATATGGGCAAAGGATCGTAAGGTGCTTTGCACGGGAGACTTCTGGATTGGATGCGCCCCCAATTGCGGCAATCCGCAGAAGGTGCAGCGCTACGCCGAAGAGTGGAAGTCCGTGCTCGAGCAAATGGCCACCAAAGGCGCAAAGCTTCTCCTCCCTGGCCATGGGCCGCCGATGAAGGGCGAAGCGGAGATCCGCGAAGCGTTGCTCGACACGGCCCATTACCTCGAGTCCATCGTGGAGCAAACGATCGCCGGCCTCAACGCTGGTAGAGGCCACGATGAGATCGTCGCGAGCGTCATCGTTCCTCCCGAGCTCGCGAGCAAGCCGTACTTGCAGCCGCTCTACGATCGACCGGAGTTCATCGCGCGCAACGTGATTCGTCTCCACGCTGGATGGTGGGACGGTTTGCCTTCGCACCTCCTTCCCTCGCTACCCGATGCACGCGCGCGCGAGATCGCGAGCTTGGCGGGCGGCGTCGACGTCTTGGTGCGTCGCGCACGCGAGGTGGCGGACGCGGACCTCTCCCTTGCATGCCATCTCGCCGAGTGGGCGCGGCTCGCGGCTCCCGCGCATGTCGCCGCGAACGAGGCCGTCCGTGACCTGTTTCGGGCGCGCGCGGCAGCTGAGCCTTCGCTGATGGCGAGGTCGATTTTCGAGCGGGCGGCGAGCGAGGCCGAGGCGGCGCTGACCCATCGGACGGCGGAGCCTGGCGACGCAAACGTATGATCGCAGGCTGCACCTTGTCCTTTCGGGCTGATCCCGGGAAGGTGCACGGGCTCGATTTCGTAGGGAGAACGAGCACAAGGACCATCCATCACTTCGACATCGACGCTGGGACTACTTTTCGCGGCCCCGCGTTTCTATGTTGATGAGCAGCGAGCCTGCCGTGCAACCACCCCAGCCCTTTCAAACGAACCCTCCTCCTCCACCACGACCGGGCTCGTACAACAACACCCGGCGTCCGGTCGCGTGGCCTGCGTACGGGGTGCTCGTCGTGCTGTGCTCGGTCGGAGGCGCGGGCGTCCTTCACGGGATTCAATACAAAGGTCCGGTGACCACCGAAAATCCGGAGCCGACATCGAAGACCGTCCCGACGACCGAGACGACCGCGCCCACGACAACACCGCCCGTTAAAGGCCCGAGCCCAGAGGGACACACCACCCCGCTCGTCATCGATGACCTCGTTATTGGGACGGGCGCGACGGCGCGTTCGGGTGACGCCGTGAAGGTCCACTACGTCGGCACGCTCTCTGATGGCAAAGAGTTTGACTCCTCACGCAAGCACGGCCCCACTCCGTTCGCGTTCGATCTCGGCAAGGGGCGCGTCATCAAGGGTTGGGACACGGGTGTCGTGGGGATGAAGGTCGGCGGGAAGCGAAAGCTCACGATCCCGCCACACCTCGGCTATGGAGATCGCGGCGCGGGTGGGGTTATTCCACCGAAGTCCACCCTCGTCTTCGAGGTCGAGCTCCTCGAGGTGAGTCGGGACGGCGATAGCCACCCTTCGATCGACAATCCGCCCGGAGCCGATCCCCTAAAAGGCAGCTATACGATTTTCGACGCGACGCAAGACTTGCCAGGCACGGGCAAGCTCATGACGGATATCGATACGTCACGTGGGCGAATTACGTGTCAGCTCTACGACACGAAGGCCCCAAATACGGTCGCAAATTACATTGGGCTCGCGACGGGTAAACGCATTTGGCGCGATCCCTTGCTCATGAAGTGGCAAAACAAGCCGGCCTACGACAACTCGTCTTTTCACCGGACGATCAAGGGCTTCATGATTCAAGGTGGTGACCCGCTCAAGAAGGGCACCGGCGAGCCTGGCTATGTCTTCAACGACGAGAACTGGGAAGGCGCGAAGCACGATCGCGCTGGCCTGCTCTGCATGGCCAACCGTGGTCCGAACACCAACGGCGCGCAGTTCTTCATCACCGACGCGGCGGCACCTCACATCGACGGGTCGTACACGGTGTTTGGAGAATGCACGTCCACGTCATCGCTCACGACGATCCACGACATCGCCTCGGTGCCCACCTCGGTCGGCGATGCGCCGACGACGCCCGTGAACATCCAGCGCGTGTCGATTTACCGAGACAACTAGGCACGCTTTCGTCGACGTGGCGTGGCTTTCGCCTCGGCTGGCTTCGGCGGGGTCGGAGAGGGCGACATCCAGAACGTCGGCTCGATGCAGCGCCATAGGTGGGCAAGCGCGCTCCAGCGCATGTTGCCGTCGGTCATGCGCACGGCATTGGCGATGCCGAGGAGACCGTGCTCCTCGCACCAATCGGCGACGACGAGCTCCGTGTCGAGATCCGGCTTGTCGGCGCGACGTCCTGCGAGGCAAGCGTCGACGAGCACGCGAATTGCGGGAAGACCAGCCTCTTTCTCTTGCGGTTCGGGCGCGTCCACAACACCATCCTGCCTCCTTCACCGTGAAGCGTCTAGAACCACCGCCGCGATTTTCGCGCGTCTTCGCCTTGGTCATGGCTGGGCCGTGGCTCGTGATCGGCTGTCGCGACACGACACCACCGCGGATCGATCGCGACGCGGAGGCCGAGGTCGGCGCCGTCCGCGCTGACGCACCTTCGGACGCCCGCAGCGATCGACCGGGCGCGTCCCTCTCCCATCCCGCCTTTGACGCGGCAGGCGTAGGCGCCGGCGCGGTCGCCACCGATCTTCCGCCGAACGATCACCTCACCGCTCCATTTCGCGGGACGAACGCCCACGGATTCGTCGCGATGTCGTCGTTTGCGTTGGCTGGAAGCGCGCCAACCAGCAAGCGTACGTTCGTCGCGATGCCCTCGGCCGACGGCGCGAATGCTGTCCTCGCCGATCGCCCCGTGCTCGTCGCGTCGTTCACGAAGCTCCTCACCGCAGTCGCGACGCTCCGAATGGTCGAGCGCGGAGAGCTGTCGCTCGACGAGACGATCAAGACGGCGTTGCCCGAGCTTGCGTCTCGCCCGTGGTCGGACAGCACGATTCGCGAGCTTCTCACGCATACGTCGCGCGTCCCTGAGCTCGACGAGCGTGGTGGCTATTACCGTAAAGCGGATATCGACGTATCGACACAAGGTGCTGTCGTATCGGTATTGCTCAAACACATCCCAGCAGACTTCACCGAGAAGCGAGGCACCTACAAATATCGCAACGCCGAGCTCGCGATCGTCGGCGCGATCTTGGCTGCGCGCGCGAAGACCGACGCGGAGGGCGTGCTTCGCCGTGAGGTGTTCGAGCCTGCGAAGATGACGCATGCTGGGCTCTTGTCGAAGAAGGCGCCCACCGACCTCGACCTCACGATCATGGGCGCCGTCCGCCCGCAGAACTTCTTCACGGCGGGGGCGGGGTACGCCTCGGCCTCGGACCTCCTCTCCTTCTTCGAAGCGCTCGACTCGAACGTGCTCCTCTCGGACGACTCGAAGAAGACGTTGTTCGACGGACGACCCGACCGCAATCACGGCGCGTACGGATGCTGGGCCTTTCCGTTTGGCAAGCCCGAGGGAGGAACGACGACGCTCGTCGAGCGCCCAGGCACCTTCGGCAACGTGCGCTTCTTCTCGGCCTACTTCCCCGAAGAGCATCGCGCGATCCTCGCGTGGACGGACAACGTCGACATCGCGCGCCCGCGCGCCTCGAGTAAAGGCATCGGCGCATCGCTCGCGCGCGCGGCCCTCGAATGAGCGCTTTTGTGGGCGAAAACCGGCGATTGGTCGCCACCGGCGTGTGAGCGGTCGGGCATCGGGCGCAGCCGAACCGTAGAATGATGCATGGTCACGCTTTCTCCACCCTCGAGCTCCGTCTTCCCTTTCAAAGCGTGGGTCTTCGCGCTCGCTGCGGTCGGGGTCGTGGGCATCTCTGCTGCGGCCTACACGGGGCACATCCCGCACGTCTTCTCGTCACACGGCATCGACAAGGTCCTGCACGCGACGATGACGTTCACGCTGACTTTCCTGCTCGCGCGGCTCCTTCGGTCGAGGGCCGTGCTCGCGGGTTTGATCGTGATGATCCCCGTTGGGATCGACGAGTATGCCCAGCGCTTCAGCACTTCACGGAGCTCGGACTGGCTCGACCTCGCCGCCGATCTCGTCGGGGTGCTGCTCGCGATCTACGTCGTTCATCGCACGACGCGACGTCACCGGGCCGGCCTCGAGAACGAAGCAGGCTGACAAGCCGAGCGCGTTAACCGTCTCCGCCCGGCGCCGGGAAGCCCTTGGGATCGAGCGACCGGAGATACGGGAGCAAGCCGGCCTTTTCTTTGTCGCTGATCGCCCATTTGTGCTCGACCGGAAGCGCCTGGCCGAGCGGATCGACGCCGCTCTGGATCGTCTTCGCGACCTCTTCGTCCGTAAACTGACCAATGACCGTCGGCGTGTGATCCGGCGCGCCCTTTTGCGGACCGTGACAGGAGGAACAAGCCGGCCCCGACGCAGCGTCTGCGGTGTAGCGCGCCTTGCCATCGTCGTGCTGCGCCGGCGTGTAAGCGTTGACGGTGATGTCGGCGGTGGCCGTGACTCCGCTGATCTTGACGGTGAGCTTGGCCGTGCCCGCCTTCTTCGTCGTGAGGATCACGCCGTCGATGCTGGGCTCGAGCGAGGCAAGCGCGGGATCGCTGATCGACCACGTCGCTTCGCTCGCCGAGCCGACGACGACGGCGGGGACACGATATTTGTTCTGGCCGTCGAAACCCGAATAGATCTTCGCCGGAAAGATCCGAAGGCTGGCTGGCGCGATCGATCCGCTGCTCGACGAGGAGGACGAGGAACCACTGTCCGAAGAGCACGCGACGCCAGCGGCGCTCACGGCGAACACGGCCAACGCGCAGAACGTGTCACGAAGCGATCGCCAGGGCATCCTCATACTCGATTCGTTCATTCTACCCATTTGCGGCAGCGCACGTGCAATGGCGCTTCGTGACGCACGATCGGGGCTCGGGTGAAGCCATCGGATGGCGGGGAAAGACGCCAATCGGAAGGCGCCCGCCCGTTCGGCAAATCCGCGCTTCAACGTCCGCGGAGCGACAGCGGCTCGTCGTAGCGAGCGCACGCGCTTCGATCGGACGAGACCTCTTGTTTGCCGATCCGAGAGAGATCCTCCGCGACGCAGTACTCCGCGTCACGCTCGGCTTGCTCGACCTTCGTCTCGACGTCGCGGCGTCGCTGGTCTGCGGTGAGGGGCCTCGAAGGCGCGCCGTTGTCGGTCGCCAGCGCAGGTTCGTCGAGCGAGGCGATCGCGTCATCGATCACCTCGAGCTTGTCCTTCTCGCAGAGGAGCCCGGCGACGTCGCGTTGCGCGCGCGCGCGATCCGTGAGGCGCTGAACGACGCACCGCGATCGCTCGAGGTGCCCGAGACGACCGCACGCCTGCTTCGCGTCTTTGCTCTGACCATAGAGGACGCGGCCCTCGCTGAGCCCGCGAAGGCTCACGAGGAGGTGAACGCGCTCGGACGGGTTGAGCCACGGAGACTCCGCGAACGCATCGATGTGGACCAGACCTCCGTTCGGACCAACGGTGAACGAACGCGAGATCGTGAGCGTGAGCTTCTCGAACGGCTCGGCCATGAGGCCGCACGGGACTCGAACCTCGGCGACGATGTCGAGCGTGTGTGCGCCCTCCGGGGTGCGCGCATGAAAGAGGACGCTGGTGGTGTCGGCGGCCATGCCGGCGGCGTTCGACGGGAGCGGGTCACCGTCGAGCGCGAGGCGAACGCCGGTGATTCGAAAGCTCTCGGGAAGGTGATTCGCGAGCGCGATCTCCGTCGCGCCGTCACGAGGCACGGCGACGACGGGCGCTTGCCCCTTCGCGCAGCCGGCGACGATGAAGACGGCGGCCACCGCCGATCTCGTGAGGAGCTTTCGCGCCAGCGCCTGCATCTTGGGCCAAGGTGGTAGCAGTCCTGCGCGCGAGAACCAAGACCGACCTTCTGGCGTGTTTTTGCGCGATTTACGTGCTCGCGGCGCTCGTCTTCTTCTTCTTTCTGGCTTTGGCAGGCGGGCGGTCGATCGACGAACGCGCATTCTCGAAGCTCTCGCGCGTCTCCTGATCCATGGCTTCGTCGAAGATCACGCTCGCGCGGTCTTCGGGTCGAAGACCTTTGAGCATCGCCGTCAGCGCGGGGAGGATGCCGTAGCTGGCAAAGTAGCCCGTCGTCTCCTTCTGCACGCGCGTCACGTGCCACGGACCGCCGCGCTCGCGCTCGAAGCGAAGGCCTCCATGCGCCGCGACGAGGAGTCGAAGACCTGCGGTCGCGGGGTTCTTCATGATCTCGGTGAGCCACCACATCGGCGCCTCGCTGTGGAGGGTCACCTCTCGCACCGTCGACCAGTAAGGTGTGCTCGCGGCCTCTTCCCACCGACGGCGGGGCACCTGCGAGCGATCGGCAGCAAACGCGACGAGGAACCCTTTCTCGAAGCGCCAGAGATCCTTCGTCGCGATGTGCGCGATCGGTCCGCCGAAGAGCGGCGCGTTCTTGTGCAAGAGCGACGCATGCCGCTCCTTCATCTGTTCTGTCGCGGTGCCGTCGCCGATCTTGAAGCCGAGCGTGATGAATTCGCCCCAGGGATCTCCCTGTTCCATCAGCGCGTCAGCGACGACGAGCTTCGTCTCGTCATCCTCGGGCTTCGCCCACACGCTCTCTGCCAGCTTCGACGCGCGCGCCCCGACAGGCGCCTCGCGAACGAAGAACGGAGACACCTCCGCCGGGATCGAGACGCCGCTCGCCGTGCACGCCTTCTCGAGGGCGTCGACCGCCTTGCGGGTCTCGAGGATCATCCAACGCGTGTGCGCGACGCCCATGAAGTGGGGCATGTCTTCGAGCGCGCTGCGAAGCGGCGCGATCGCGCGTGCGTCGCGCAGCGTGACGAGCCTCGCGAGGATATCGGTCCACAAGGCCTTCGCGCCCGACCCCGGCCAGCGGGCGGCGTGAAAGCACCGAACGAACATGACCGTCATGCGTGGATCGTCGGGCTCGTCTTTGAGCCGCACGAACGCGGCCTTCCCTTCGTCCTGACTCTTGCCCTTCCAGAGGTCGACCAGGAGCTTCGCGGGCTCCGGCGCCAGCGTCTGGATCTTGTCGGCGAGATCACACGCGCGCGTTTTGCGCCACTCCTCGAGGAGAGCATCCGTGTCGTTCACGCGAACAGCTTACCTCGTCGCAGGACTCATCTCTCCCGTGTGTTGACGATCGTGATCGACTTGCATAGAACCGCGGCGATGAAACGACTCGTCCTCGCGTTGTCGTCGCTCTTCGCTCTCCTTGGCCTCACCGGATGCGCGCCCGAGCTCGGCGGTCGAGCCAGCTTTCCCCTCGTCGGGAAGGGCCAGCTCGCAGGCTACGAGCGCGTCGCGCACATCGACGAGAAGCGCTGCACGCATGTCGTGCTCTTCTTCGTCGCGTGGGGTGACGACGCAAATCACGAAGCGCTCGTGACCGATGTCCTCGCGAAGTACAAGGGCGACGCGATCCAGGACGCGAACCTGACGTTCTTCTCCATCCCCGCCGTCTTCTACACGAAGCAGTGTGCTCGCGTGACCGGTACGGTCGTTCGCCGTGCGGGTGGAGCTCCGCCCGCGCAACCCGGCGCGCCACCGTCGCCGCCGCCGGTCGCTCCGGCTACGCCCGCGCCCGGGGCTGGAGCGATGTTGATGCTTCCGTCGAGCGACGACGCCGAGGTGATGCAATGAAGACCTCTCGCCTTCTCCTCACCGCGGTCACTTCGCTCGGCTTGCTCGGGTCGGCCTGTACGGTAAAGACGCTCGACGCTCCCGTCACGGTGACGACGAAGATCCTGCCCGAGCTGCCAAACAGCACGCGTGTGGGCGTCGAAGTCACCGGCTCGAGCTGCAACCGCGTCGCGCTCCTCATCATCCCCGTCGGCTTTGCGACAGCGGAGAGCGCCTACCAAGACGCCCTCTCGAAGGCGCCTGGAACGGACACGCTGATCAGCTACGAGGCTCGCGCGACGAACCTCTTCATCTTCCCGTTCTATTACGAGGTGTGCACCGAGGTGCATGGCTTCGCGGTCTCGTCGAAGTCGATCGCGCAGCAGTAAACACCTAGGCGAGGAGCCGCGCGAACGCGCGCTGCACCGCCTCGGGCTCGAACACGAACGTCAGTGCAGCACCGTAAATCGCCCCCGCAAAGTGGGCGTCGTGGTTGATGTTGCCGCTTGGCCGGTACGATCGATAGGCGCTGTAGGCGAGATAGCCGAGGGCGTAGAGGAGCCCGGGGATCGGAAGCGGCAAGAACATGAGGCTCAGCCGCAACGTCGGCCGGAGCAGGATCGCAGAGAACATGATCGCCGCGACTGCGCCCGACGCGCCCAACGAGACGTATTGGCTTCGGTTCATGTGCCGGAGCGTCGTCGGAATGAACGCCACGACGACGGCGCTCACATAGAGGAGGAGAAAGCGCACCGGGCCGAGCCCCACGAGCACCTCGCGCGCGAAGAAGTGCAGCGTGAGCATGTTGAAGATCAAATGAGTGGGATCGGCGTGCACCCAACCTGCCGTGAGCAACCGGTGCACTTGCTTTCGAGATCGCACGAGGAAGGGCACGAGCACGAGCGCGCTTCGAAGACGCTCGGAGACGAACGCCGCGACGCTGACGATCACGACCGACGCGATGACGAGCGAATCGACGGAGAAGGCGTAGCCATCGGTCATGGGCATAAAGTCACCGGTTCTTCGTTACGAATGGTCAGCGAATCATGAGGTAGGCAAAATCGTCTGCATCGCGTGCTGGGCCGGCCGACGTCGAGGCGTAATTGCCCGTTCCCGACCAGCCCGCGACGGCGATGTACGAGTCGGGGGAGACGCAGTCACTCTCGTTGTTGAAGATCATCCCCATCCGAATGCGGGCGAATCCACCGTTTTTACCCCGAACGAGATTGAATCCTTCCGCATTGCAGTTGGATTGCACGGTCGGGTCGTCGACGAGCGTGAGCCATTTGTCGCGCCCAACCGACGTAAGACGCTCCGGGCCGGCGAAGAGCTCGCGAAGAGAGCCCGCGACAACGGGGACAACGATGAAGTGAGGGACGCTTTGCTCCGGCGTCCGCTGCATACCGACCCGGATCTCGGTAAGCGGCATCGTCATGTATCCCGCGAGCTTGGCCTCCGTGAGGTCGAGGTCGGGATGATCGATCTGCCAGAGCACCTCGTCCTCCCAAAGCGTCGAGCCGTGGTTGAACGTGTCCTTGCGTCCGTCGACCTTGAGGAGCAAGGTCCAGCCGCCGTTGTCCACGTCACAGTACGCGCGAAAGGCGGTCGCCGGACCGGCGTCATCAGGGTCGATCCAATAGACGCCGTTCGGCAGGCGCGGCACGAGCCCACCGAGCACCTTGCACGATCGAACCGTGCATGAGCTTCCTCCATCGCACCCGAGGACGGCAGTGACCGAGATGTCACCTGCCGCTGCGTCAACCGCGCCGCCGTCCTTCGCCGTCGACCCGCCGTCGGAGTCGCCGCCGACTCCGCCAGACGAAAGCCCGCCGGTCGGCGTCGAGAGCGTGCACCTCGCCAGCCAAAGCAGAGGCAACGCGAGAATGGCTAGCGAGACGGGACCGCGCATGAATGACGAGTGCGATCATAGCGTCCGCTGTGCGCGAAGTGGCTAGAACTGGATGGCAAGGTCTGAGAGAGTGGCTCGACAAAAGCCATGAAACATCTTTGGGGTCGTAAGCCCATCGCCGAGCTCGAAGCCGAGGCGCTCGAATCCGAGAAGGGTCTGAAGCGCACGCTCGGCGCACCGTCGCTCGTCGCGCTTGGCATTGGCGCCATCATCGGTGCTGGACTCTTCGTGCGTACGGCGGCAGCGGCGGCGACCGCGGCAGGGCCCTCTGTCACGTTCGGCTTCATCATCGCGGCCGTCGGATGTGCCTTCGCAGGCCTCTGCTATGCGGAGCTCGCCTCGATGCTTCCGATCGCCGGCAGCGCGTACACGTACACGTATGCGACGATGGGTGAGCTCATCGCGTGGATCATCGGCTGGGATCTCACGCTCGAATACGCGCTCGGGTCGGCGACCGTCGCGATCGCGTGGAGCGAATACTTGAACAAGCTGCTCGGGCTATTTGGTGTGCAGGTGCCCTATGCGCTTTGCCACTCCCCCTTTCAGATCGACGAAGCGACGCACGCACACGGCATCATCAACCTGCCAGCGCTCGGGATCTTGCTCGTCCTCACGATGCTGCTCGTCCGCGGCATTCAAGAGTCTGCGACGATCAACACGCTCATCGTCGTCGTGAAGCTCGTCATCGTCGTCCTCATCATTGGCCTCGGATGGCGCTTCATCGATCCGGCGAATCACACCCCCTACATTCCACCGCCCACCGAGTACACCGACAAGCAAGGCGTCACACACGCCTTCGGCGGCATGATGGGCATCCTCGGCGCGGCCGGTATCGTGTTCTTTGCGTTCATCGGGTTCGACGCCGTGTCGACCGCGGCGCAAGAAGCGAAGAACCCCAAACGCGACATGCCGATCGGCATCTTGGGATCCCTCGCCGTTTGCACGGTGCTTTATGTCTTGTTCGCGCATGTGTTGACCGGCCTCGCGCCCGTCGAGTTCTTTCGAAATGCAGGTAGCGAGGCCTCGGTCGCGCAAGCGATCGAGCGCGCGATGCCCGGCTACAAGTGGCTGTCCAGCGCCGTGACGGTCGCCATCCTGGGCGGCTTCTCGTCCGTCATCCTCGTGCTCCTCATGGGCCAGTCGCGCGTGTTTTACTCGCTGAGTCGCGATGGGCTCGTCCCGAAGGCGTTCTCCGAGCTCCATCCGCGGTTTCGAACCCCCTACAAATCGAATCTGCTCTTCCTCGGCTTCGTCGGCTTCTTCGCCGGCTTCGTCCCCGGTGACATCGTGGGTGACATGACGAGCATCGGGACGCTGTTCGCGTTCATCCTCGTGTCGATCGGCGTGTGGATCCTGCGTGTGAAGGAGCCTCAGCTCGTCCGTCCGTTCCGCGTCCCCGCGTTGCCGGTCGTCGCGACGCTTGGCGCGCTGATCTGTGGCGCGATGATCTTCGGTCTTGGCTGGCCCAATTGGGCGCGCCTAGGTGTGTGGCTCGTCATCGGTCTCGCCATCTACTTCGGCTACGGCAACAAGCGCTCCACGCTCGCGAAGGCAATGACGAAGTAGGGCCGCAAACGAGCCGCGGTTGAAAGTGGGAGGTGGACCACGAAGGAACCCGAGCTAGAATCAACGCCCGCGTGACGACTTCGCCGCCCAACAACAGCACCACGAACAGCATCTTGCCGTCCGATCGCATGTATCGGTGCGCGCTTGCCGTCACGCTGAAACGTCGAAGTGAAAACCTCGAGCTTTTGACGAGCGAGATCGGCTTCGCTGGCGCGTTCATCCGAACGACAGAGTCACCTCCGCTGAACTCGCTCGTGCGTCTCCTCTTCACGTTGCCTTCCGACGGGCAACAGGCAGAGTCGGTGCTCGACATCTCGGCGCACGTCACGAACGTGATCAAGCCCGACACGGAGGCGGATCACTACCCGGGCTTCGCGGCGCGCTTCGTCGCGTTGAACGGTCCGGTGAAGCGCCGGTGGGAAGGGCTCGTGCAGTCACTCCGCGCGAGCGCGGCGGCGTCGCGATCGGAGGACACGATCTTCTTCGCGCGGGCGAGTTACGTGATGCGTCTGCAGGAGCGCGAGCCGACGGCAGTCGCCATTCAGCTTCAACCAGCGACGTTCGAAGAGCTCTCGAACATCATCGAGCAGCAGATCCCGACGGGCATGTTCTTCGTGCCGACCACGACGCCGGTGATGCTCGGGGCCAACGTCCATGTTCAGATCGTTCATCCGATCACGAACGAGATCCTCACGCTGTCGGGGTCGGTCGTGCGGCGCGGGACGGGCACACCAGGCGCGCTCGTTCGCCTGCGCCCGCTCGACGGGGACATGCGCGCGGCCCTCAAGGAGTTCGAAGAGTCCGTGCTCGTCCTCGTCGACTATGACGTCGAGCTCTTCGAAGACCCCGTCATTTCGACGCGCTGAAGCACAGCCAACCGCTCGTACTTTATCGAGAATTCGACGCTGTGGCGCAAATTCTGCGCGAACCCATGCCGGAGAGTGTTAGGTGTTCGCCCTTCGCGTGACGCCGTTCACGCCAGAGTGTCATGGGTCCCTGCGGTCAGCTCTCGAAGGCGCGCTCCATTGGAGGACGGCTTGCCGTGGGCACGCTGATCGTCGCGCTGTCCCTTCTCGGAGCGGTACGCGCGCACGCCGACGACAAGCGCCCGCCGCAGGACTACGGCCATCCCCCGCCGGAGACCGACGCTGGCGACGTGCTCGCATGGCCGCTCCGCGTGATCTTGTTTCCGCTCTGGCTCGTGAACGAGGTCGTCCTTCGCATTCCGCTCGGCGCGCTCACGCGTGCTTCGGAGCGCGGCCAGTGGATCGACGAAGCGAAGGAGCTCTTCTCGTTCGGGCCGCGGCGGCAGGTGACGATCTATCCGTCGGCTTTGTTCGACTTTGGGCTCTTGCCGAGCGTCGGCTTCAACCTCTCGTGGAAGTACCTCGGCTCGGACGACAACACGCTGAAGCTGCACTTCGGCACATGGGGCACCGACTGGCTCTCGATCAAGGCAAAGGATCAATACGACCTCGCCAAGCGTGAGCACCTCACGTTCGGCGTGGCCTTCGTGCGACGGCGTGACAACCCCTTCTTCGGAGTCGGACCTCGCTCGCTCCAGGGTGATCGAAGCCGCGTGGCGATCCAGACCCTCGAGGTCGCGCCCGGCTATGCGCGCGAGATGGGCGACTCGAGCTCGTTCGAAGCAAGCGTGGGCGGCCGTGGCCTCGGATTCTTCGACGGCACCTGCTGCGCCGATCCTTCCGTCGCGGACTCCGTCGCGGCAGGGCGCTTTCCCAATCCTCCTGGCTTCGGCCTCGGATACGCCGGCGGCTTTCAACGCGCGAGCGTCGCATTCGACACGCGCAAGCCGCGCCCAGAGCCAGGGAGCGGGCTACGCGTCGAAGCGCACGAAGAGACCATGTTTCCGGTCGACGGCGCGGCAGGTGAGCCTCGCCGGAGCTGGATTCGTTATGGCGGCTCGATGGGCGTCGCCATCGACGTCACCGGCACGCAGCGTGTCATCGCGCTCGGCGTCGACGCCGAGCTCGCGGACCCGATCGTGGGGAGCATTCCATTTACAGAGCAGGTGTCCTTTGGTGGAGAGCGCATGTCCGGGTTCGTTCGGAATCGCCTCATCGACCGAAGTGGCGCGATCGCTACATTGCAATACACGTGGCCGATATGGGTTTATCTCGACGGCGTCGCGCACGTCGAAATGGGCAATGTGTATGGGACGCATTTCGAGCAATTCTCGTTTGGCAAATCGCGATTGAGCGGCTCGCTTGGCATTCGATCGAACGGCGACCGCGACTCTGGATTCGAGCTTAGCGTCGGGGCTGGCACCGACCCGCTCGATCAAGGCTTTGGCGTAAGCTCGTTTCGCTTTCTCGTGGGGTCACATCATGGGCTTTGATTCCCGGTTCGTCCTCGCGGGGCTCGTCGTCTTGGGAGCCGGCGCATGCGCGCACGGCGATCCGCGTCGATATGCGCTGCGGGCGCCCGTACTTCGCGATCAAGACCTCGACGACATTCAGCTCGACTGCAAAGGTAAAGACGCAAAGAAGGCGCCTTGCATCGAGGAGTACACGTCCTATTTCGCGTGGGACGCGGTCGATAACATTCTCTTTCGGCCGATCTCGTGGACGCTGATCGTCAAATCGAAGGGTGAGGCGCGGAACGTCAACGCCTTCGATGAGGTCCCCGACTCGAGCTGGTTCGTCAACCGCATCGGCGTGCGCCCGATGACCGACGACGAAGTCTTCGACGGCTACTGCCGCGCCGGCAAGATGCTGAACCCGAAGCTGCCCGATGAGGCGTGGCTCATCGATCACGGCAAAGACAACGGCGCCAACCCCGGCTTCCGCGTGAAGTCCGAGGGCGTGAAGTACATGCTCAAGACCGATTCGATCGACGATGGCCAAGGCGAACGGCCAACAGCGGCGACGGCGATCGCGTCGCGCTTCTACTACGCGGCCGGCTGGTGGGCTCCTTGCGATGCCGTCGTGTATTTTCCGCGCTCGATCCTGAAGCTGAAGCCTGGCCTCACGATCAAGGCGAACGTCGGCGTCGCGAAGAAGTTCGACGAGCAGCTCCTCGATCGCATCCTCGAGCAGACATCGAAGCGCGGACCTCTCTTTCGCGCGGCGGCGTCGCGATGGTTGCCAGGCGAGTCGCTAGGGCCCTTCACCTACGACGGCGTTCGAGATGACGATCCCTCCGACGTGATTCCTCACGAGCACAGGCGCGATTTGCGCGGCGCGCGCGTGATCGCGGCTTGGCTCAACCACTTCGATTCACGCGAGCAAAACTCGATGGTGACGTGGATGGAGGAAGGCGCGGAAGAGGAAGAGGCGCGGGCCATCGCGGCGTTCGACACGCGAAAGCAGGCAGCGCCCGACGAGAAAGAGAAGAAGGACGCACCCGACGGCGACAAGAAGAGAGACGAGAAGAAGCACGCCTCGAACCGTGGCCACACCCGCCACTGGTACATCGACCTCGGTGACTCGTTCGGAAGCGAGTGGACGGTCGAGGGGTTCTCGCGACGGCATGGCCACGCGTACATGCTCGACTTCCCTTACCTCTTCGAAGATTTCGTGACCTTTGGCGTTCCGCAGCGCCCCTGGGATCGCAACCATCGCAACCCAGAGGCGCCGATCTTCGGGTTCTTCAGCGAGCGCGACTTCGATCCCGACGTGTGGCGTGGCGAGTATCCAAACCCCGCCTTTCAGAACATGAGCGAGGGGGATGCTGCGTGGGCGACGCGCATCATCGCGCGCTTCACGAAGAGTCACATCGAGGCTGCCATTCGCGCCGGCGACCTGACGAGCCCCGATCACCGAGCCTTTCTCTTGCGCGTGCTTCTCGCTCGGCAACGGACGCTCATGACGCGCTATTTCTCGAAGCTCTCGCCGATCGCCGATGTCAGCGTGGAGCGACGCGACGGTCGCGAGGAGCTCTGCGCGGTCGATCTTGCGCGGAAGACGCAGACGTGGCCCATGGCGAGCTTCCGCTATCGCGCGATGATCGCACGAGGCCCGAACGCGAAGCCGGAGCCGCGGGAGGTCGTCACCGGCGATGACGGACGGCTCTGTCTACCGCTCACGTCGGCGATGCCCGACAGCGCTGCGGCCGCCGAAGACGATCCGAGCCGCTACGTCGTCCTCCGCATCGCGAACGGTGTCGCGGAGGGACCGCTCGAGCTTCATCTCTACGATCGCGGACCGTCGAAGGGGCACACCCTCGTCGGCATCGAGCGGACGCCGAAGTAGCACGTCTCGATCTTCGCCTCACACCAGCACGGGCTTGCAGCCCATCGCGCGGAGATGGGTGAAGTGCGCCGAGAGCGCATGGCCGAGCGTCCGCTCGCTTCGATGAACGAGGCCGTGCCGAACCGCGACGTCCGTGACGATCGCGGAGAGCGCGGGATAGTGGAGATGGCACACCTTCGGGAAGAGGTGGTGCACGACCTGGTAGTTGAGCCCGCCCACGAACCATGTGAGGACATCGTTCCGGGGGCCGAAGTCGACCGTGGTTTGGAGCTGGTGCGTCGCCCAATCCGTCGGCATGTGCGCCGGGCCTGGTGGCGTGCTCGCTGGCGCCACGATCGGGAGCGGTGGAAACGAGGCGGCGCCGGTGCAGTGCGCGAGCTGAAAGACGGTGCCCAGCGTGACGCCAAGCGTGAACGCCGCGATCGCGTGAAACAGGAGCACCTGCCAGAGCGGATGAACCATCGCCGGGATGACGATCGCCCATCCGACGAAGAAGACCTTCCAGAACGCGAAGGTCGCGAGGTCCAGGGGACCAGGCGGCGGGAGCCTGTGTGCTCCGATCCATCGCCGTCGCAAGATGACGAAGTCGTCGTAGAAGACCCATTTCGGCAGCAAGAAGCCGTAGAAGAACCAGAGGTAGAGGTGCTGGTAGCGATGCCACGGGTGGTACGCCTGCGTGGGCGCCAAGCGGGCGAGCGAGCCGAAGTCGAGATCGAAGTCGATGTCCTGGATGTTCGTGAACGTGTGGTGACCGATGTTGTGCTTGGGACGCCAGATGAACGAGCTCACGCCCATGACATCGAGCGTGGAGCCGAAGATGCGGTTGATCCACTTGTGCTTCGAGTACGCGCCGTGATTCGCGTCGTGCTGGATGCTCATCCCCACTCCGGCGATCGAGAGGCCGAGCGAGATCGCCGCGAGCGCTCCTTGCCAGCCGTTCTTCGCGCCGAAGACGAGGAGGGCCCAGGAGCCGACGAACCAAAGCAAGATGATGATCGTCTTCAGGTACATGCGCGGGAGGTCGCGCCGCTCTTTCCCATGCGTCGCGAAATACGCGTCAGCGGAGATCTCGAGGTCCCGCGCAAAATCGCTTCTCTTCGCGAAGCGCACGCGCTCCGAGGCCGTCTGCATGCAGGAAGCATGGCGCGCTTCGGCGCTCCTCACCGTCATTCTTTGACTAGGACGCCATCTTCGGCGGTGGGACCAAACGCACTCTTTGCGTCTGGCGGTACACTTCTCGAGGTCGGCCGATGGCGCCGTCTGGCAGGCATGCTTAGGTTTCGTCCGTCTTTTAGGCCTCCCGTGACCACCCACATCGACGACGACGAACAACCCGAAGCGTCAAGGCAGCCGCTTGGCTGGTGCCTCGTCGCCAACGTGCGTCGCGTTATGCCTCTGCGCGACGATGGAACGCGTCGCCCTCCCGGCACACGTTTGTTTGCGCCGGGCGCGAAGCTTTGGCTCGCGCGGACGAGCCTTTGGGATGACGCCGAGCGCCTGCGCGTCGTGGGCCGGCATCGCAAGTCGCATCGGTATGTCGAAGCGTACGTGAAGCGATCGCAAGTCGAGAGCTTTCGCGCGCGCCAGTTCTACGACTTCTCGGTGCAGCGGATGCTCGGGCCTTATCCGTGGGATCCCGCGGCGCTCGCCTATCTCGTCGCGCGTGTAAACGATACCCTCGACGACCACGTCGAGATGCTCCACGCCAGCGGGCTCTTCGCCGGCGTGCTCGAGCATCCCGCCGACATCGCCCCGCGCGCCGTCCTCGCGGACTGGCTCTGCGAACGAAACGATCCGCGCGGCCCCGTCCTCAACGCCTCGTGTGCAGGCACGTGGTCTGACGACCTCGAAGCCACGAAGTACCGACTCGAACGACTATGGCTCGGTTCCGTCGCGCAGTATTTGGAGATTCGTTCGTACGACCGCGGATTCGTCTCGGCCGTGCAATGGAGCAGCGATCTGACGCTCGAGCGCGCGACTCGTCTTGCTCGGGCGACGCCGCTCGCCGAGCTTCATCTCGGCGTCGCGTCCTATCCAGGCTCGACGAGGGTCACGTTCGCCGAGGACGCGCTCCTCGCGCTTCGCTCCCTTCAGGCGATCGTCCTTCAAGGCCCCATCTCGCTCGACAATGCCGCGGCGATCGTGCGTGCGGCACCCGAGATGCCTCACCTCGAGCGGATCACCTCGGCGCATGCGAGCGTCGACAACAACGCCGATCTCATCGACGTCCTCCGCTCCTCCACGAAGTGGCAAGAGCGCCCGACGACGACGTGAACGCTCGGCCCTCATCGAGACGCGGGAACGAGCAGCCGCGAGCCTAGCTGCGTCGCGAGGGTGTCGAGGAGCGTCTCGCTACCCACTCGGTTCGCCGAGGTCGTCGGCGGCGCGGCCAACCTCAGCTCTTCGCCCGTGACCACGCCGTCGCCGTTCGCGTCCGCACCGAGCAGCATCTCGAACGGCAACGATGCGTCGAAGACCGCCTCTGGCCGAACGTCGAGCTGGGCGTACGAGACGTCGTCCTCTAGGATCGTGATGATGACGACTCCACCGCGGTCATCGAAGCTGCCATATCCCGTGCTGATGGCCGTGCGAAGCGACATGGTGCGCTCCGCCTTCGTCGCGTGAAGCTCGAGGAGCACGCTTGGGCCCGAGCCATAGACGTAGCCGCTGGCGCCCTGGAGCCCCTGGTCTGCCGCCTGCTCGAAGCGCGCGACGTCTTCGGGGCCGACGTTGACGATATCGAGGTCCTCCTTGTAGTTGCTGTCCGGCCCGAAGTAGATGGAGCGTGAGTCGAGCGATGCCGATATTCGTGCGTCGCCGACATCGACACCGGGCGTGAAGATCTGCGCCTGCTTCGATCCGTCGAAGAGGTGCGCTTCGTTGCGCTCTTGCGTGTACGTGCCGTTGTTCGAGACGGTCGGGTTCACGCTGACGCGGGCGCGAACCATCAGCTTGTCGATCGTGATCGTCCATCCTTCGCGCGTCGTGAACGGCTCACCGCGCGCTCCGGGTGATGGCTCGATGACGAAGCCGCCCGCGCCGGCAGGTGGATGCTTCTCGGACGCTGGGACGCATGCGAACACGACGCTGGCGAGCGCCAGCGCGGCGACCACGCGCGTCTTCCACGGCTGTCTCAAGGGAGGCGCGACCGCCATCAGAGCGCTCCCTCCACGCCGATGTTTGGCGCGATGATGGGGCCGAGCTCCTGATTGCGGCATTTTCCGCCATCGCAGCTGCGACCGACGATGTCCTTCGACCCGGTCACGTTGAGTCCCTCCATCACGAATGCAATGTAGCGATGCTCGCGCCACACCCAACGCTTTTCGATCCGTGCGTCGACTCGGTAAAATGGATCGAGGCGCGGATCGCCGGGCTTTTCGCCGGGCCAACCCGCATACGTGAGAAAGCGCGAGGACAGCGTCCAGTGACGACCAAGGTCGGCGACGCCGCCGATCTGCGCGACATACGTGCGGTCGAACGGGCTGAGCTGCGCCGGTGAAGTTCGTGTCGACCCGAGCTGCGCGCGCGAGATCGTGGCGCTGCCAAATACCGAGTAGCGCTCGCTCAGCTTTCGCATGAGGAGGATCTCGAGCCCGAACGCTTGCGTCGGTGAGGTGGTCTCGAGCACCGGCTCGTCGAAATTCACGTCGCCGCGGTCTTGCGAGAAGTCGCGGAGGTTGAAGTAGCTGTGATGAAATCCGACCGTCGTAAGAGTGAATTTCCACGGGAGCTTTAGCTCGGTCCCTGCGCTCTTTTGGTATGCATACGCAAGCCCGCCGGGCAGGCCGTGGTAGCCGACGGCAGGCACGGGGATCGCGAAGGCGGGCGGTTGTGGCGCGATGCCGAGCGCCGCGAGGAAGCTCAGTCGGTTGGCGATGATCGGCACGCGCATCGTCGCGCGCGGGCTTGGGCCGATCGCGATCTTTCCCTCGCTCGTGTAGACGTCGCCGCGAAGCGTGGTGGTGACCTCCCAGCCATGCGATGGCCGATAGGTGGAGGACACCCACGCGCCAGTGGAGGTCTCCGTTCGCGGCGAGAACAGCGCGACGGCTTGTTGATACGAGCGCCGCGGCACCGCATAGGGGCTTGGTAAATCGCCGCCGTAGAAGTCGATGAGCGCGTCGATGCCGATCTCAGCGTCGACATTGCGCGAGACCGGCCAGCCGTGACGACCTCGCAGCCCGGTGATCACGTCTTGAGCGAAGCGCGCATCCTCGAGCCGCGTGCGGTCGATGCCCACCGTGGCCGCGATGCGGCTGGTCGCGCCGTCTTCGCCTTTTCGATCGAGCCGCAGATCGAGGCGATGAAACTCGGAGGCGAAGAACACCTCTTCTCGCCCGTCGACCTTGTTCGAGGCGTAATCGAAGGCGCCGAGGGCCACCGCCGAGGCTCGCCATTTGTCGTCGAGCGCATACGAGAATCGAGCGTTGTAGTCGCGATAGTCGAGCGTCAAATCGGGCGCGAGCAGCGAGATGATCCCCGCGGTATACGAATAACGGCCGCCCACCCCTACCGTCGCGCGGCCCTTCGCGAGCGGAGCTTCGACATAGGCCCCCGCGTCGTAAATGCGTATTTGGCCTTCCCCATAAAGGTCTTTGGCCGGCTCGCGTGTCGTACCCGAGACGATCCCACCGGCATAACGCCCATAACGCCCCGGATAGGTCGCGGGGTGTAGCGCGACCTCTTCGAGGAGGGCGGGCTGAATGACGCCAGGCCCCAGGCCGAAGTGGAAGAGGTACGGGACGCGGACCTCGTCGATGTAGTAACCCACCGCCGACGGCGGAGCGCCCCGGATGTAGAAATAGGGGAGGCCCGAGATGATGGGGACGAGCCCGGGCAGGATGTCGATCGCGCGAAACGGATCGCCAAATGCGCCGGGCACGACGCGCATCTCGGCGCGCGTCATGCGATGCTCGGTCGGCGTTCGCGGGTCGGCGCGCTGCCCGGTGACGACCACCTCTTCGATTTGAACCGACGATGGTGGTGGTGGCATCGGCAGCGACTTCTTCGCGGGCGCTTCTGCTGGCGCCGGCGGCGAGGCGCTCTCCGGCGGCGCGGGCGTAGAGATGGGCTCCTTGAACGACAGCCGAACGCGAATGCGCGCACGCACGGGCTTCCCCGCCCGCGTGGCCGGCGTAAAGCGCGATTGCTTGACCGCCCGCGACGCCGCGCTCGCGAAAGGCTCGCTGCCTTCGATCACACGTACGTCATCCGCCACCGATCCATCCTCGAGGACAACGACCTCGACGAGGACGGCGCCATCGCCATGGGCAGCTTCGGGGTACTCCGGCGGGCTCTCCGAGACGAGCACCGGCGGCGTGATCGAATCGGCGGGTCGTGGCGCGGGCGGCGCCGCCTCTTGTGCATGAAGAGCCGGCGCTCCGCCGAAAAAACAACCGACCGCTACGAGACACGAGAGAAGAGACCGCACGCCAGCGAGCAGTAGTGACCGCAAACGGGTCCGAGGATCCAGAAATCGCACAGGAGGCCGTTTTCACGCACGAGGGTGAGCGGCAAAGAGCAAATCACGTCGTTTTGTGAGCGGTTGGATGCCCATCGCGCCCGCGACATTCGAGCGTTAGCTCACCGGTCGATGCCTGCCGCGCCTCAGTGCCAGTCGTGGTGCATCGACTTGCAGTAGTCGTGGGACTCCTCACGCGTGACGATGTTGTCTCGGTTCGTGTCGATCGCGTGAAGCTTCTCGATCACGTGTGCAGGGACGCGATCCGTCGGCAGCGCCGCGATCACGATCTCACCGTTCTTGTTGCCGT
>JBGAFW010000036.1:0-100015 GCA_044227045.1 Labilithrix sp. | reverse complement strand
TAGAGCGCGTGGCAGATCCGGATCGTGCCGTTCTTCTCCTTGCACGGCCGGAGGTCGATGTAGCGCATGCCTTCGTTCAGCTGATCGGTGATCGACTTCGCCTGCGCCTTGCCCCATTTGTCGGCGAGGTGAACGAACCCGCCGGTGCGCACGATCGGATCCTCGGCGTCGGGCGCGAAGACATCTTCGACAGGTCGGTCGTACGTCGAGATGAGCCCATACGTCCCGGAGTCGTGCGTGCCCGGGATGACGATCTGGTTGAGCGGCTTCTTGCCAAGGCCAGGGATGCGCGCCATCCAGTCGGAGCGCGTGAGGCCGGCGAGCTCCACCGCGCCAGGTTCCATGACCGCGCCCGGCATGCTGATCGACGGCGCCTCGCCCGCGGCGCTCGGCTCTTCGTCGCCGGTCTCGGCGGACTCGTTGCCGTTGCTCGTCGGTCCAGCCGCCGCGCCTTCGCCGCCAAGCGCGACGCCGCCGAGATCACGTGGGTCGTCGCGGTCCGCGCCGTTGCCGTTCGAGACGTCGTCGCCGACGTCGGTGCCACACGCGACGAGCGCGAGGAGAGAGAACGCGAGAAATGCTCTGTGGATCGCCATGATGACGATCGGCAGTGCAAACGCGCGACCAACGCTAGCGCCTCACAACGCGACTAGAAACAAGGCACTTCGTGAGGTGTATCGCGCGCTCTCTCCTGGATACACACCCGATACACCTCCGATACACGGGCACGCTACCCGGGCTGCACCAAGCCAAGCGAGGCCGTCGCGTGGCTCCCGGCCGAGAGGTTGCGATCGACGAGGTCCTGGAACGATCGCGTCCCCTCGATGATCGCGAGGCCCTCGGGCGTGAACGTCGCCTCGCCGTAGACGTTGCTCGACAGGAGCGGGTTGCTGAAGATCTGCGTGAAGGCGTCGTACGCGACCATCCGATTGAGTAGCTCGCCGAAGAGCGACTCCCCCGTCGCCTCTTCGGCGAAGAGGCCGACCAGGTACTCGAGGTTCTCGATCGGGCCGTAGAGCGCCTCGAGCTTCGCGCGAAGCTCCGCGTCGGAGGTGAGCTGGTCGTAGCGGTCGAGCGGATCGAGACGGAACTGCCGGCGGTACTCGTTGTACGTGCGCAGCCGAAAGTCGCGCCCCATCCGGAGGCTCTGGTACTCGGCGCCGAGCAAGAAGCCCGGTGTGTTGCCGAGGCCGATCTTCCCTGCCGCCTGGGTCGATGCCGTCGTGATGAGCGCCGCGACGCCGAGCTCCTCGAGCAGCGCGTTGTTCGTGCGGAACTCGGACGGCAGCACGTCGCTACCGTTCACGCGGATCGCGTCGGGGACGAGCGCGTGCCAGCGGTAGAGGAGGTCGAACTCGAGCGCGATCCAATTCGCGCGGTACCAGTGCTCCTTCTCCGCGAAGCTGTGATCGAGCACGAAGAGCTTCTTGCCGAGGATGTGATTGATGTAGTCCTCGACGATCAGCTTCAGCAAGAGGACGATGTTGATCATGCGCGCCGTCTGAAAGAGACGCTCGTCGTCGAACGTCGGGTAACGCTCGCGTAGCTCGTCGCAAATCCGGTTGTGCTCGCGCATGAAGATCGTGCTGATCGCGACGTAGCCGACCGACGAGTTGCCGCGCTCGAGCCCCGTCGCGTAGAGCTTCGCGCGGCGCTCGACCGGGAACTCACCGACGATCGCGTCGAGCTTGTCCGCGTACGGCAGCGCGCGGTAGCGGTCCTTCACCTTGAAGCCGCCGCCTCCGTTCCGCTCGCAGAGGTAATCGAGGTGCTCCTCGTTCTTCGGTCCGATCCGCTGGCTCCGGAGCTTGCCGCGCTCGCTCGCGTCTTCGCTCAGCGTCCGCAAGAGGCGCGTCGTCTCTTCGCTCAGCCCGTAGATCTGACAGAGGTCGATGTCGTGGTTCGACGTGTTCTTTCGGCGATCGGTGCCGTCGATCCGAAGCACGCTGTCGGTGAACCACTGCGCGAAGAACATGAAGAGCAGGCTCGAGCGCGACGTCTTCATCCGTCCTCTGCGCGCGAAGAGCTCGGTGATCTGCCCGACGGTCTGACTCGCGGCGTTCGGCGGCTCGTCCTTCGGCAGCGCGCTCACGTACGCCGGGTCCGCTGGCGGAAGGTGCCGGCCGTTCCACCGGCGATCCACGAGCGATGGCCATGACGTGTAATCCGTGATCGGTCCGGAGGCGTCGCCCGGCGGCTTCGGCTCGGCCGACCACAGGCTGAAGGCCCGCGGCCTCGCCGGCGTGCTCGCCGCGAAGTAGTTCACGCCGAGGCGGCTGGCTTCGCGACCGATGGGCTTCGGGAGATGCTCGACGATCGACAGGACGGTTTCGAGGAAGGACATCGCTCGAGGATGTCAAAGTGCGGCGCCCGCGAGCATCACCCCTACGGGCGAGGCCAAAGACGCATCGGGATAATCGCCCGCGCCGCGCACGCGGAGCGAGACGCGAGCGGCCCCGAGGAGGACAATGGCGGCCACATGACCGATAGGAAGACGATCTTCATCACGGGCACTTCGACGGGCCTCGGACAAGCGACCGCGAGGCTGTTCGCCGGTCGTGGGTGGAGGGTCGTCGCGACGATGCGTCACCCGGAGAAGGACGGCGTCGATCTCGCGAAGCTCGACGGCGTGACCGTCCTCGCGCTCGACGTCTCGAAGCGGGAGCAGATCGACGCCGCGGTCGACACGGCGATCGCGAAGCATCGAAACATCGACGTCGTCTTCAACAACGCCGGCTACGGGCTCGCCGGCCCCTTCGAGGGCGCCACCGACGAGGACCTCGTTCGCCAGATCGACACGAACCTCCTCGGCGTGCTCCGCGTCACGAAGGCGTTTCTCCCGCATTTTCGCGAGCGAAAGCAGGGCGTCTTCATCGCGACCACGTCGATCGGAGGTCACGTCACCTTCCCCTTCAACTCCGTCTACCACGCGACCAAGTTCGGCCTCGAGGGGTGGAGCGAGAGCCTCGCCTACGAGCTCGCCGAGCACGGCATCCGCGTGAAGACCGTCGCGCCTGGCGGGATCAAGACAGACTTCGCCGGGCGCTCGCTCGTCCTCACGAAGCATCCGGCCTACGCGAAGGCGATGGAGAAGGCCCTCGCCGCGTTCATGAACCCGGCGCGCACGGCCGGAGCCTCGACCCCCGAGCAGATCGCCGAGGTCGTCTGGGACGCCGCGACCGACGGCAAAGATCAGGTCACGTACATGGCCGGCGCCGACGCCAAGGCCACGCTCGCGCGCCGCCTCGAGCTCGGCGTCGCGCGCTTCCGCACGGACATCGCCGCCGCTTTCCTCGGCTGACGCCATTTGCTGCGCTCCACGCATCAATGACGTTCATGCGTCGTATCTATCCTATTCACTGGTTTGATATGGCCCGTGGGTTAGGTTCTTCGCATGAGCAACACGACAACGACCACCACGAAGCTTGGCCGCACGGGCCCTGACGTCTTTCCGATCGCGCTCGGCTGCATGGGCATGTCCGGGATGTACGGCGAGACGTCCGATGAAGAAGGCATCGCCACGATCGAGGAGGCGATCGACCGCGGCGTCACGCTGATCGACACCGGCGACTTCTACGCGATGGGCCACAACGAGCTGCTCGTCCGGCGCGCGATCGAAGGCGGCCGGCGGAGCAAGGTGCAGCTCTCGGTGAAGTTCGGCGCGCTCCGAAGCCCCGAAGGCACGTTCCTCGGCGTCGACACGCGACCAGTCGCGATCCAAAACTTCGTCGCCTACAGCCTGAAGCGCCTCAACGTCGACGTGATCGACATCTACCGGCCCGCACGCCTCGATCCTGCGGTGCCGATCGAAGAGACGGTCGGCGCGATCGCCGATCTCGTGAAGCGAGGCTACGTGCGCCACATCGGCCTCTCCGAAGTCGGCGCCGAAACGATCCGCCGCGCGCAGAAAGTGCACCCGATCGTCGATCTTCAGATCGAGTACTCGCTCGTCAGCCGCACGCCCGAAGACAAGATCTTCCCCGTGCTCGAGGAGCTCGGCATCAGCGCGACGCTCTATGGCGTGCTCTCGCGCGGTCTCCTCACCGGCAAGAAGCCCAGCGCGGCCACCGACTTCCGCAAGCACCTTCCGCGCTTCTCGCCCGACAACCGCCGCGACAACGACCGCGTCGTCGAGACCATCCGCGCCTTCGCCGAAGCACGCGGCCAGACGCCGGCGCAAGTCCTCGTCGCCTGGGCGCTCGCCAAGCAGCCAACGCTCGTCCCCGTGATCGGCGCGCGCACACGGGAGCAGCTCGACGGCGTCCTCCGCGCGTTCGACAAGCGGCTCAGCCCCGCCGACCTCGCCGAGCTCGAGAAGCTCGTCCCCCGCGACGCCGTCCGCGGAAGCCGCTACGCCGATGCCGTCATGGCGCACCTCGACAGCGAGAGGTAGCTCAGTTCTTGCGCGGCGCCGCGATCACGTACGGCTGCACTTCGTACCACGCGAAGCCGAAGAGCCCCTTGTGCCGGGTCGCGTCGACGAGATCGCCCGGCGCTGCGCCCTGGAGCGTGTCCTTCACCTCGAGCTGTTCGCGGCGCGTCGTCTTGGCGCCGCTCGCGCTCGTCTCGGTCCAGTCGACGGTCGCGTCGGCGAGGTGATCGTCGTCGTGCTTGCTTCGCGCCGCGATCACCTTGCCGGTCATGCGCTCCGGAGGCGACGGATCGAGCGCGGCGTTCAGGAGGACGAACCCGTTCGTCATCAGCACCGGAAGCGCGATGAGCGCGGAGAGCGCGATGCCTCGAAAATAGAAGCGCGAGCGCGAATGCCCGCGCACGTAGAGGCGAACGAGCGGGATCGCGACGAGGTAACACACAACACCGAGCGCGAGCCCGGTCACGCTGGCGAGCGACGACGCAGGCCATCCAAAGTGGCTGCGCACGAAGAACGTCAGCCAACACGTGAGGAACGCGAGGACCGACAGGACGAAGAGCAGCCCTCCACGCTCGTTCACGCGCATGCCCGCGCCCTGGGGGAGCGGCCGCAGCAAATGAGCGAGCCGCAGCATGCGCTGGAGCAGCGGCAAGAAGAGCGACGGCTCGAGGAGCGTGCGCCGCGCCGCCGACGTGGTGACCGTCATGCTCGTCGGCTGCACCACCACAGCTCCGTAGGTCGCGATGAGCT
Source organism: Labilithrix sp. (assembly GCA_044227045.1). Taxonomy (GTDB): domain Bacteria; phylum Myxococcota_A; class Polyangia; order Polyangiales; family Polyangiaceae; genus Labilithrix. Next base: position 94,893 of record JBGAFW010000036.1, on the reverse strand, counting down.
CCCCGATGACGCGCCGAATCTCAGGCGAAGCGAGCATCGGACCGATCACCGCCTGATCGAAGCGCGACTCGACGTACACGAAGCCGTCGAACGTCGGATCGCCCGTCTGCACCTCGATGTTCATCCCCGAGCGCTTCGCGTCGACGTCCTCGGCCGTCTCGCGTCGAAGCACGAGCTCCGGCCAGAGCCCGCCGGTCAAGATGGGATCGCGTCGAATGTAGAGATCAACGCCCACCACCTCGCCGCTGTTGATGCTGAGCGAGATCACGATCTCGAACCCGTCGCGCGACAGCCGAATCTCGGGCGCCCCCGCATAAGGAAGCCCGAGCGCCGTCGCGATCGCCGCGAGCTCGCGATATCCCCCCGTCGGCAGCGGCGCCGGACCCCCATGAAACGGTCGCGCGTTCACGAGACGAGGATAGACGTTACCTGCACGCGGGCGCACGCGAACAAACGCGCCGCACGAACGGGCTCGCCCGGCCCGCGCGGATCGGTCGATCCGTCGATCCGTCGATCCTAGCTCCCGATGCGGCACGGGCGGTCCCCCTCGATTTTTGGCCTCCACGCGCGTCCTTTGAAAGGATCAGGGGCGAGGTCATCGCGGTGTCTCGTCCTCGCCATGTCGCCGTCCTTCTTCCGCTCGCCGCCGTCTTCGCGACCGCTCTCTCTGGCTGCTCCTCGTACGCTCCGCCCGCGCCCTCGTCCTCTTTGCCACCTCCCGCGACGGGCCACGACGCGCGGACGAGCGCCGTCATCGCGTTCGCCGAAGCGCAGGTCGGCAAGCGCTATTGCTGGGGAGGCACCGGCCCAAGCTGCTTCGACTGCTCCGGCCTCGTGCAGTCGGCCTGGCGCTCCGGCGGCGTCAGCCTCCCACGCACGTCGACGGCGCAAGGACACGTGCTCCCGGAGGTCCCGCCCAACCAGATGCGTCCCGGCGACATCTTGTGGTGGCCGACCCACGTGGGCCTCTACATCGGCAACGGCGAGATGATCGACGCCTACCATTCGGGCGCCGGCGTCGTTCGTCGCCGCGCCGCGATGCCCGCCCGCGTCCTCCGCGTCGACGGCTGACCGACGTTACGTCACGCACACGTGACCGCGACGTCATACCCGCGCGTCGCAAGCGCATCGCACGAGCCCGCGTCCTTCCGTCCTTCCGGCGGTGGCGTTCTTCTTGCTCAGCGGCGCGGCGATGAGGACGCGACACGCCCAGGCTCTTCGACTTCTCGTCGCGCTCGCGACCTGCGCGGTCGCGGCGTCGTGCACTGGCGGCGGCGACAGCACGACCTCGAACGACGCGAAGAACGACTCGACGCCAACATCACCTCCCGCCGACGGCTCACGATCGTCGTCGTCGACCTCGAGCGAATGCCCTCCGCCGCTCGTCGGGCGCAAAGAAAACGGCGAGTGCGCCGCGGTCGGCGAGTACGGCGTCATGCTTGGAAGGAGCCTCTGCTGCGCCGCGTGCGGCCCCGACGAGATCGCCGTGCGGCGCGGCGTCCCGACGTGCGTGCCGAAGCCGAAAGACGCCGGCCCACCGCCAACGTGCGGCGTCACGTTGTTCGGTCCGCAGTCGCCACCCTCCTGCGAGCTCGCGCTCGACGACACGTGCTGCGACGAGCAGCAGGCATGCGCCGCCGATCCCGCCTGCGCCTCTCTCGTCGCGTGCATCGCAGCCTGCGATCCCGCGAACAAGAGCGCCTGCGTCAACGCGTGCTCAGAGACCGCGCCCCCGCCCACGCTCTCCGCGCTCCTCACATGCTCGAAGTCGACCGACGCGGGCGCGTGCCCCTACCCGTGACCGCTGTCCTGAGGGGACGCGACGACTCCAGCGCGATCCGCATGCCATTCGAGGATCGCGCGAGCGCGACGCTCGCGAGCTCCGGTAACCCTCTTCGACAAGTGTGACCCGCGCCAGCGTGGGTTCATCGGCGTGCCACCTGCAGCCATCGTCATTGACCATGGTGATCCGTGCGCCGAGGGATTCGCCCTTTTCAACAAGTGTGGCCAAGCCACCGAGCCTTCGTGGAGAAGAGTCGCTCGGTGACCACGCTCGCGAGCTCGCCGACACGATTTCGTCGAGGGGCTCGCGATCGATGACACATCGTTGACCCAACTGGACAACGCGCAACACAACCCTCATGGATGACAGCGCGCGGCGCACAAAGCAGAGAAGGTCGAAGCTGTCACCGCTTCGACCTCCTGCGACCGCCGAGAATGCGGTCGATGCTTCTTCGTGATTCTAGCGGGGCGGACGGGACTCGAACCCGCGGCCTCCGGCGTGACAGGCCGGCGTTATAACCGACTTAACTACCGCCCCAAGGGTTTGCTGCTTCTCTACGTTTGCTCTTTCTTTACTCTAAGTTATCCCGCTTTGGGTGGGCGGGACAGGGCTTGAACCTGCGACATCCGGCTTGTAAGGCCAGCGCTCTACCGCTGAGCTACCCGCCCATGGCGCGCTCAATTGAGAGAACCGCACTTAGCTCACTCTTTCGATGGGCGTCAAGCCTTCCGATTCTCTTCCTTCTTCTTCTTCTCTCTGGTCCCCCGCCCCGGTTCGCCGGGTCGGCTCCGCGATGGGCGGGCGTACGGACCGACGCCTCCTTGACAAATCGAACGAACGTTCTATTTTGAAAGACGTGACGAAGGGTGACGAAACACGGAGCGCGGTGCTCGGATCGGCGATCACGCTGGCGAGCACGCTTGGCCTCGAAGGCCTGACGATCGGCAAGCTCGCCGAGCACGTCGGGATGTCGAAGAGCGGGCTCTTCGCGCACTTCTCGTCGAAGGAGAACCTGCAGGTCGCCGTCATCGAAGAGGCGATCGCGCGGTTCGTCGCGATCGTCGTCACGCCGGCGCTGAAGAAGCCGCGTGGAGAGCCGCGGGTGCGGGCGCTCTTCGACCATTGGCTCGAGTGGTCGAAGGCGGATTTCTTGCCGGGCGGATGCATCTTCGTGATGGCCAGCGTCGAGCTCGACGATCGGCCCGGCCCCGCGCGAGACAGGCTGATCGCGTCGCAAAAAGACTGGACGGGCACGATCGCCCACGCCGCGCGCGTCGCGGTGGACGAGAAGCACTTTCGCAAGGATCTCGACTGCGACCAGCTCGCGCACGAGATCTTCTCGATCGCCTACGGCTACCACTTCCTCCGCCGCGTCGGGGATCCGGCGATCGCGGAGAAGCGGGCTCGGACGGCGTTCGAGCGCCTGATGAACGACGCGCGGAGCGCCGCAGGCTCTGGGCTTCCTCATGGCGGCTCAGCCGTGACCGTCTCGGCTTCGGCGCGCGTGAGCGCGAAGACGCACGAGCGCGCAACGCGTCGCTGAGCTCGCGCATCGTCTCGAACAAGAAGGAAGAGGAGAAGACACCATGGCCGCTGCCGTTTCGAACCCACCCCGCCCCAATAAAAGCACGATCGTTCGTTCTCAAAAGCTGAGTCTTCGCGCGGCACGTGCGGGGTTTCGCGTGCTGACGCCGGCCGCGCCGAGGCTTGCGGCGTACTGGGCAGAGCGCCTCTTCATGACGGCGCGCCGTCACGAACGACCGTCCTGGGAACGGGACGCCTTGGCCCAGGCGACCGCCGGACGCGTGCCCTACGCGGGCAGCCACCTGCCGATCTGGACCTGGCATCCCGCCGTAGACGGTCGCACGCCGTCGCGCGCCAAGCCCCACGCGAGCGCCGCGAACACGAACGACCTCGAGGATCGCCCGACGGTGATCCTCGTGCACGGATGGGAAGGTCGCGGCTCGCAGCTCTCGGCGTTCGTCTCGCAGCTCACCGCGCGAGGCTTTCGTGTCGTCGCGTTCGACGCGCCCGGCCACGGTGACGCGCCGCTGTCGCGGGCGTCGGTCGTCGAGCATGCGCGGGCGCTGATGGCCGTCGCCGACCACCTCGGGCCCGAGACGATCCACGCGGTGATCGGGCACTCCGTCGGCGGGGCGGCGGCGCTGCTCGCGACGCGCTTCGGGCTCTCGGCGAAGCGCTTCGCGCTCGTCGCGCCGCCGAAGTCGCCCGCCGAGTGGGCGAACGGGTTCGCGCGGATGCTGCGGCTCGATCCGTCGATCAAGGAGGCGATGATCGCGCGGATCGAAGATCGCTACGCGCTGCCGTTCGCGACGATCGACTCGATGATCGACGCCGCGCGGCTCGAGAAGCCGCTCCTCGTCGTGCACGATCGCGAGGACAAGGTCGTCCCGTTCGACGAGGGCGCCGCGATCGCGAAGAGGGCTCCGCGCGGATCGCTCGTCGAGACGACCGGCTTCGGTCACAACGCCATCCTTCGCGCGCCGCGGGTGGTCGACGCGGTGACGAGGTTCGTCTCCGAAGACGCCGGCGCCCCGGCGCCCGAAGCGCGCGCCGAGCCCACGTTCGAAGAGACGCTCGACGGAGAGCTCTTCATGCGCGACACGCGCTGGTAATCCCTTCGCGCAGGCGTCTTCGGAGTGCGATACGCTGGATTCGTGGCGAACAAGAGCGACCCCAACGAAGAAAAGCCGGCGCGCGACGCCGAGACGAGCAGCCCCACGACGCCGAGTGCCCCCGCCGCGCCAACACGCGGAGGACGGCGCTTCTTGCTCGTCAGCACGGCGCTCAGCACCGCGACCTTCGCGCTCGCGACCGCGTCGGCGGCGTGCCACAAAGAGCGCCCGCTGCCAGGAAACCCGAAAGGGTCGACCTACGACGATCAGAACAACAACAACGTCATGCCGGCGAACCCCAAAGGCTCGACGTATGACGACCGCGTCGCCCCGCCGCCTTCCCTCGACGCAGGCGCGGACTCGGCGTCCACGACGACGACCGCGTCGTCTGCGCCGCCGCCTCCTCCCCAAAAGGACGCCGGCCCCGTACTACGACAAGGGCAAGCGTGACGGCGGCCCGAAGTCTCCGTTCGAATGAAGAGCGACACGCAGCCCTTCGATCTCGAGTGGTTCGGAGGCGTAGCCGAACATCACTTTCGCAAGGTTCGGCCGGGCGTCGACGAGATGCCGTGGGGCACGCTCGATCGATCGCGGTATCCCGCCGAGCTCGTCGATCGCGCGCGCGTCTCGTGGACGGAGGCGGCCTACAACGAGTACTGCACCGCCGCCGCGTTCTCGGAGCTTCTCCTCGCGATGCTCGCCGCCAGAGCGCCGATCGATCTCATCGGCATGGCGAGCGACTTCGTCGCCGATGAGGTGCTCCATATCGAGCTGACGAGCCGCATCGCGATGGAGCTCGGAGGCGGCGCGCCCTACCGCGTCGACTTCGCGAACCTCCATCGAAGGCCTCGCGAGGACCTCCCCGCGATCAAGCGCGCGAGCGAGCTCATCGTCCACATCTGCTGCGTCGGCGAGTCGTTCAGCTTGCCGATGCTGGCGAGCGCCTTCGGCTCCGCGACGCATCCGCTCACGAAGGCCGTCCTCGAGCGCATCGTCAAAGACGAAGCGCCGCATGGCCGCCTTGGCTTTCTCTACCTCGATTGGGCGGCGAGCGTGGGCGCGCTCGACGACGAGGAGCGCGCGCGGCTCGGGGTGGTCGCGATCGAGACGATCGAGACGCTGTCTCCGCTCTGGCAGCGCCTCCAGAGCCGCGTCGAGGACGGCATCACGAGCGAAGGCTACGAGCTCACGCACATCCGCGAGCTTGGATGGACCGAGTCGTCGCTCTACAAAGAGCGCGCGAAGCGAGCGATCGAGGGCGACGTGCTCGCTCCCCTCGCCCGCTACGGCATTCACCCCGCGCGCGAACGCATCGACGCGGTCCTTGACGACCTGCCGTCCGAAGCGGGCGGGCTGTCGAGCTCGCGCTGACGCCGTCTCCTCAGTGCTTGCCGTACTCGAGCACTTTGCCTTTGCGCTGCGCGATGATGTACGCCTCGAGCGCGCGCATCCGCGGATCGTCGGACGCGAGCGGCTTGCCTCGCACGGGATGCTCGATGCACCAGTTGATCATGTCGCGGAGGAGCGCGACGCGTCCGAGCTGCACCTGGAACTTCGGATAGGTCTCCGGGTGCGTGTTGGCGGCGTGCGGATGGCACATGTCACACGAGACGCCGACGGTGCTCCCGAGCTGCTCGGCATTGTGGAACACAGCCGACCCCGCGGTGGCGACGCGTTCGGTCTCCGTCTTCCACAGCGCGACGTCTTGCGCCGTGATGCGGCCGTACGTCTGACCTTCGACCTGGCCGACGAGCGCGGAGTTGTCGGCCGCGGAGACGAGCGTGTGACGCTCTCGCTCTTCGGCCTCCCATGTCGATCCGGGATGCTTGGCGAGCCACTCGGTCATGAGCGACCCCGCGATCGCGGTGCCTGGCGTTCCGGTCGGGACGTTGACCTTCGTCTTGCCGTCGCAGAGGAGCACCTCGACGCCGCCGCCCGCGTTCGCTGGAGTGATCGACGACGACGCGGGCGCGGTGCTCGCCGAGGGCTGCGGCTTGGGCGTCGCGACCTCGCGCTGTCCGCCTTCACCACCGCATGCGGCCGCGATGAACGATGCGCTCACGACGCCGAGCGCGAGGATCGAGGATGTCTTCGTTCTCATGTCAGTAGCTCCTCAGCGCGGGCACTTGAGGCTTGTCCTTGGTCTTCGTCGTCATGTAGGTGCGTGAGACGGTGACCGGGTTGCGGTTCCAGAGGTTGTAGATCTTGTCGGCGAGGCCGTCGGGATGGATGAGCGCCGAGCCGTCGCCGCAGCCGTCGTTCGGGTTGAACGGATCGGGCCGGCCCATCTGCACCGTCATCTCCGGCAGGCCTTGCGGCGCGTACGGCCACGGCCACGCGGTCGAGAGAAAGCCGTGGAAGTGGATGTTGCCGATGCGGTTCGTGAGGAGCTGGTGCGTGTGACCGTGAAAGACGACGACGTTGTTGAAGCGCTTCAGGATCGCCTGCACCTCGTCGGCGTCGTCCGTCCAGAAGTTCCAGTTCTTGTAGAGCTTGTAGAGCGGTGAGTGGGAAAAGACGATCAGCGGGGTGTCTGCAGGCTTTCCCTTGAGATCGTCCTCGAGCCATTTGCGCTGATCGGCGCCGACCGAGAACGGGCTCTGCACGCCGTTGTCGAGACCCGCGACGGTCCCCATGCGCTGCTGCGGCGTGAGCTTTCGCTCCGTCCAAAAGTCCTTCTCGACCACGCTGTTCAAGACGACGCAGTGCGTGCCCTTGTGATCGAACGAATAGGTGGGCTTGCCGAAGAGCTCGCGCCACTTCTCGCCCATGTCGAGGTACCAGTCGTGCTCGCCGACCATCATCTTCAGCGGCGCCTTGAGGTTCTTGAGGACCGCGGCGCCCGTCTCGAGCTCCTTGGCCGCGCCGAGCTGCGCGAGGTCTCCGCCGTAGAAGACGAAGTCGGGCTGCGGGTCCATCGCGTTGACGTCGTCCACCGCGCGCATCAAGGCGTTGAGGAACCGATCGTTGATCGATCGCTCGTAGAGATGCGAATCGGAGATGTACGCGAACCGGAACTGCTGCACCTTCCCCGTCACCGGCTGCGCATGCGCGACGCTGACGGGCTGGAACGAGTGCGGCGCGTTGAGCCCCGCGCCCACCGCAGCTCCAAACGCCGCGGCGCTGACCTTGAGGAACGAGCGTCGATCGAGGTTCATGAGCCCACGAAGGGCCTCGTCGCGCTCCTCCATGTGCTTCGTCTCGATGCTCTTCACGCCCGGCATCTTCGGCTTCTTCGAAGCGCTGTCGCCGTTTCGGTTGTCGTCGTTGGTGCTCATTTCCCACCTCCAGCAGGTTGGCCGGCCGAGCGGCGCTCGAAGAGAAGGACCTTGCGATTCGCGAGCGCGTCGTCGCGGAGAGGCCGGCGCGTCTTCGCGACCTCCCGCTGCCGGTTCAGCTCGGCGCGATTGTCGTCGGCGAATCGCAGGTCGGTGAGCGAGAAGAGGAAGGCGACGAGCTGGTCGATCTCCTTCTCGGTGAGCGCGAGCGGCTCGATGCCTCCGTCGAGGAACGGGTTGGCCTCGCCGCCTTTGTTGTAGTGATCGATGACGTCCCAAAGCGTCGCGACCGATCCATCGTGCATGTACGGCGCGGTGATGCCCACGTTGCGCACCTGCTGCGTCTTGAACGACCCGATGTCTGCGCGGTTCTTCGTCACGACGTAGCGACCAAGCTCGCCGAGGTCGGTCTGCAACGCGAAGCGATCTTGCGCCTCCTTGCTGTTGTCCTTCGCGAGCGCCTCGAGCGCCTTCTTCGCGAGCGCCTCGAAGTTCTGCTTTCGCGCCGACACGCCGATGTTGTGGAAGCGGTTGTCCGAGCCGATGGGCGACGAGCTCGAGATCTGGTGGCACGCCATGCAGCGCCCCTTGCCGTTGAAGAGCACCCAGCCCGCCTTCGCGTCGTCGTCGATCGCGGTGGCGTCGCCGGCGAGGAAGTGGTCGAACGGCGCGTCGAGGAAGACGAGCGTGCGCTCGAACGCCGCGATCGCGCGGCCGATGTCGTCGTAGCTCGGGGCGCGGCCGTACGCGGCCTGGAACATCTTGATGTATTCCGGGTCGCTCTTGATCGCGTTCGTCGCCGCGTTGCCGTCGGGCATGCCCATCTCGATCGGGTTGACGATCGGTAGCTTCGCTTGCTCCTCCAACGTCGCGGCGCGCCCATCCCAGAACTGCGACGAGAAGAACGCCGCGTTCAACGTGGTCGGCGCGTTGCGCTGCCCCAGCTTGTCGCCGATGCCCTCCGAGGTCCCGCGCCGATCGGTGAAGCCGCGGCTCACGTCGTGGCAGGTCGCGCACGAGACGGTGCCGTCCTTCGAGAGCTTCGGATCGAAATAGAGCTTCTTGCCGAGGGCGACGCGCGCTTCGTTCGGCACGTTGTCCTTCGGGACGATCGCGTTCCAGAACGCCGGATCGACCCCCGACGGCTGCGCGTTCGGCGCGAGCGGCCTCTGCGCGCTCGTCACCGCGGCGATCTGCTTCGACATCGGCATCGCGCCGTGCGGAGCGTCGCCGCCGCCCGAGACGGGCTTCGCCGCGCCCGGCACCGCTTGCGCGGGAGGCGCCGCGGCGTTCGTCGTGGCGCTCGGGCTCGCGGCGTTTGCGGGAGGCGGCTTGGCCGTTCCGCTTGGCGGCGGCGCGCCGTTCACTGCGAACGCGAGCATCGTCAAGGGAACCGTGATCGACGCGATCGCTAGACCAATCCGCTGCGGGCTTCGACTCCGACCAAGAGCCATGCGCTCCTCTCTTTCAGCGCGACCGGCGTTGGCGTGAAGCCCTCGCCACGAGGCGCGCACACACCATCGATCGAGGGGCGCCGCAACGCAACGTATTGTTGTATATGGGCCGATAAGATGGACTTATCGGCGCTGACCATCCAGCAGCTGCGTTACGTGGTCGCGGTCGATCGTCACCGCAGTTTCCGAGAGGCTGCGCGGGCTTGCCATGTATCTCAGCCGGCGCTCTCGACCCAGATCAAGAAGGTCGAAGAGATGCTCTCCTTTACGATCTTCGACCGCTCGCGGCAGCCCGTTCACACCACCGAGCTTGGAAACACGGTCGTCGCCCACGCACGCCTCGTGCTCGATCAGATCGAGCACTTCGCCGAGATCGTCACCGGCGGGCGCACGCAAGTGGCAGGCCCCTACCGACTCGGCATCCTGCCGACGCTCGCCTCGACGCTCCTCCCTCGCCTGCTCCCACGCTTCGTGCGTGCCTATCCGAAGGTGGAGCTCGAGCTCGCCGAGCTTCAGACGGACGTCCTCGTGCGCCGTCTTCGTGACGGCTCGATCGACGGGGGCATCGCCATCACGCCGCTCGACGTCCCGGGCGTCCACGAGCGGCCGATCTGCCATGAGGCGCTCCTCGCGTACCTGCCGCCGCGGCACCCGCTCCTCGACAAGGATCGCCTTCGACAGGCCGCGCTCGTCGACGAGCACGTGTGGCTGCTCAGCGAAGGTCACTGCTTTCGCACGCAAGCGCTCCACCTCTGCAGCGTGGATCGCCGGCGGAGCGATCCCGACGTCCCGAACATCGTGTTCGACGCAGGCTCGTTCGACACGCTGATGAACCTCGTCGACGCGGGCCTCGGGGCGACGGTCATCCCCGAGCTCCTCGCGCTGTCGCTGCCTCCGGCGCGGCTCCGCGCGCAGATCCGTCGCTTCAGCGACCCTCAACCGATGCGCGAGATCAGCTTCCTCGTCACGCGCGAGCATCTCCGGAGATCGGTGACCGACGCGCTCTTCGAGACGCTGCAGAGCGGCATGCCGAGAGAGGTTCGCGAACGCCGCCGAGAGCGTCTCCTCGCGCCGACCTGATTTTGCGACGCCGTTTACTCCGGACGCGAGCAGAGCGGGCGCTCGGCGCGGCACGCCTGGCACGGCACCGCCTCGTCTTGTCCGATGCGGCATGGGATGCGGGCGGTCGCGGGGAGCGGGAGGTTGCAGTTCACGCCAGGCGACGCGGGATCGACGCCGGTCTCGAACGAGACCAAGCATCCGCGGCACGCCGTGACGGGCAGGCGAAAGGGCGGCGCCGTGACCGTCCCGTCCGTCGCGTTGGCCGTGCCGCTGAGCGACACTTCGACCACGAGCCCGAGCCGAGAGGCCGCGCCGGCGACGGCGGTGCCGATTCGGGTCGTCGCGGCCGGATCGATCGCGGTCACGTCGACGATGGCGAGCCCGCCGTTGCCATCGACGTAGCCGCTGGCGACACCGTCGACCTCGGCGAGCGTCTCCTCGCGATCTGCGCGCACGACGCGGACGTGCGCGTGATCGAGCCGCGTCCCGGTCGTGCCCTCGCTCTCGACGAGGAGCGTGAGCTTGTATTCGTCGGCGACGCCGATGTCGAAGACGCCTTCGCGGAGCGAGGGCCACGTCTTCTCGGGCCGGTACACGCACGTCGTGGTGCTCGCGGAGCTCGTGCTCGGCGTGGTGCCTTTGACCGGCGCGTCCGCGTCGGCCGGCGGCGCGAGCGCCTGGCGCACGAACACGCTCTGGCTCGATCCGCCATCGAGCTTGCTTCCACATCCGCCCGTCGCGATCGCGACGAGCGCAACACCCATTCCCCAACCGAGCGCGCGTGTCCGTCCCATGCTCGTCCTTGGTGATGGCCCCCTCGACCCCATTTCGAAAACGCCGCTCCGCGCCCTTTTTTCCACGTCCGAGCCACGGCGCCATGCATTAACGCACGTCCACGTTTCTAGTTACTCTTGCCTGAGTGACGGTTTTTACCGATCCAGGGAAGAATCGGCTTGCGCGAACGTAGAACTCGTTCAGAGTGACGTAGGCACTTGTAGGCAAAGGTACTCTTGATGAAGCTCTCGCGTCTCGGTCTTGGACTCGCCCTTTTCTTCGCCCTCACCTCGAGCGCCGCGTGCTCCTCTCCGCAGGACGACGACGAAAGCGCTGCGGATGATCTCACCGGCACGACGAGCGCCGAGCGCGCGATTCACTTCGAGTCGCAGGTCTACGTCGCGCCCGACGCCAGCGACGATCAGATCAAGATCGCGATCGCGCGGCAGGTGAAGACCGCGATCGGCGCGCTCCGGATGCCGAAGGTCTCGATCAACGATCGCGGCGCGCAGTCGAACCTCGATCCCTCGAAATGGACGAAGCGCGTCCTCACCTTGAAGGATCCGGCGAACCCGGCGGCCGGGACATCGCAGATCATGCGCGTCACCTTCCCCTACGACGATCGCGCCGTCGTCACCAACGACCTCTCCTCGCGGACCGCGATCGACTTCGTGATGCTCGCCGATGACTACGGCCGTCACGACCAGCCGATCAAGACGGAGTGCACCGACGACCCGACGACGGACACGGACTCACTCTGGTATCACTATCAACCACAGTCGAGCGCGTGCAAGACGCGCATCCAGAACGAGCTCACCGCGATCTCGAACGAGAAGCGCGCGAACGGCAACGCCGACGACGTGGTCGGCCCGGCCGAAGCGAACCGCTGGTTCATGCCCGTCACCGCGCGGCTCGCGCCGAAGCAGCTCCCGTCGAGCGAGTTCTCCCCCGAGTACGATCGCCTCTACGGGATCAACGACGCAGGCAGGGACAAGGTCGTCGTCTATGCGTTCTTCGGCGTCGACACCGACGAGAACAACCCCGACGACTACCTCGCGCAAGAAGCCGTCCGCTTCCTCCGCGAGATGCTACGCGCGCAGCCGAACTTCCGCCCCGTGAAGACCGAGCCGCAGGCGATGCTGCTCGACATCTACGTCGATGGCCGCAAGATCGACGGCGTCACGTACGACAAGATGTTCGGCTGGCTCCTCGACAAGACCGGTTACCCGAGCGAGGTCGGCAGCGATCAAGGCAAGATCGCCGACCTCCGCCGGCAGGCGCTGAGCAAGCTCACCGAGCGCTGGATCTACTGGGATCTGCCGCTCACGGTGAAGAGCCAGAACGGAGCCCAGAGCAAAGACGTCACCGTCGAGGTGCGGTCCTTCTACGGCTACGAGGACGGCTCCGCCGAAGCACGCCAGCATGCGCAGTGGCGTTACCTCGAGGCCTTCTGGCACGGCGACGTGTTCCTCTACAACGGGCACTCGCACTTCGGTCACGGTCCGCTCGAGCCGACGATGTACGGCGCGCAGAATTTCAACGACCGCTACCAGATCATGATGGTGAACAGCTGCATCTCGTTCAACTACTACCATCAGGATTTCCTCGGCATGAAGCCAGGCGGATCGAAGAACCTCGACATGGTCGTCAACGGTCTCCCCTCCTACGTCTGGGGCGGCGGCGCCGCGCTCGCGCGCATGCTGACGGGTCTCATCGACGGCCAGCAGAAGTCGTATCGTGAGCTCCTCACGGGCATGCGGCTCGACACACCGTGGGGTGAGCGCGGCTACGATCCGATGCGCGTCGTCGACGGCGAGCTCGACAACCAATACAAGAAGGCATCGACGCCGCTCACGATCACAGTCCGCCCGCCGGTGTACTAGTTGAGTCGAAGCACCACGTTGTCGATCCAGACGTCGAGCGGGGCGCCAGCGCTGTTGTAGTTCGCGCCGACGTTGAGCCGGATCTGGTTCTTGACCGTGAAGGCCGCGGGCAACACGTAGTCGGTCTCGATCGCCGTCCCATCGACGGTGATGGTCGACGTCCATGCGCTCCCCTTCGTGAGCTTCATGACCACGTGCGAGAGCTTGCCTTGCGGCCACGCGAAGGCCTTCGGCGTATGCGCGTGGTATTCGAAGGGATCGCTGACGGCGTCGCTCCCCAGCACCTGGCTCCCGCTGAGCACCAGCGCGACCTGGTAGTTGGCATCGGTGAAGAAGAGCGAGACGCCGATCGTCGCGGTGTTCGTCGTGAGCGACGCGACGAGCATGTCGTATTCGACGGTCACGATCGTCGGGTTCTTCGCGTCGAAGATCGTCCTCGTGAGGTCTGCCTCTTCTCCCGACGCCGCGGTCGTCGTCGCGTGCAACGCGTAGGGAGGCGAGCTCTTGAACGTCGAGTCGACCGTCACCATGCCGTCGGCGCTCTTCGCGACCGACCAGGTCGCCGGCAGTCCGTTGTTGAGGTCGAAGTCTTCGCAGAGCGCCGGCGCGGGGCTCAGCGACGCGCAGAAGCCGACGCTGCCGTCGGTCGAGCCCGACGAGCTCCCCGACGACCCGCTCGATCCCGACGACCCGCTCGATCCCGACGACCCGCTCGATCCCGACGACCCGCTCGATCCCGACGACCCGCTCGATCCCGACGACCCGCTCGATCCCGACGAGCCCCCGTCGTTTCCGTTGACGATGATCGTCGTGCTCGGAACGACGGGCTCGTCACCCACGCAGGCGTACGATGCGAACGCGCCCGCAGAAAGCGCCAGACACGCGACAATAGCCCTTCTTCCACCCCATCCCGGCGACACGCGCCGATGATAAACGAATCGCCCGAGACGCCCTAGGCACCTTCCGCTGTCCCTTCACGGATACCTCACCGACGCGCAAGCGCCCACGTCTCGTGATCCTCCGTGAATTGGGACGGGAGCGAGATCGCCCAGAGCTCCTCGCTGATGCATGACTCCATCTTCGCGTCGCGCGCCGGGGTGATCGCCGTGTCGCGCACCTCGACGATCTCGGTGTTCGTCGACTCGATGTTCGACGTCACGCCTTGATCCGCACGCGCGCCGCACTTGGTGGCGGCCTTCTTCAGCTCGTTGTCGAGGAACGCCTGCCGATCGAGCGACGAGGTGCGCGTGCTCCCGAGCCTGCCGTGGCCCGAGCCGAAGCCTTGCCCGACGCCAACACCCGATCCGCTACCGAGCTCGCCGGGCTCGAGGCCTTCGGTCGACGGACGTACGCCCGGCTCGATCGCGAGGTAGCTCGTCACGGGTGACACCGCGCCGCCGTGCATCGCGAGCGTCATCTGCTCCGGCTCGGTGAGCTCGCTCAGCACGGGCGAGCCGAACACGAGCGCCGCCCACTTCTTCGCCTCGTCCGCGGCGGGTGACATCGCAAAGCGAACCGGACGCGACCACAGCTCGCCTTCGAGCGTGACCTGCGTCACGGGAGCTTTCGCGATCTGGAGATGTTCGATCCCCATACCTTCCTCGAGCCTCTCGGGCGCTGCGAGATCGGGCAGCCCAGTGACCTTCACGCGATCGATGCGTTTCGGTCGCGCGAGCTCCTCGAAGACGGCGCGAACGTCGTTGGTCGCCGAGCCTCCATCACACGTCGCGTGCCAGAGGAGGCCACCGCTCGCTCGCGGCAGCTTCGCCCATGCGCTCTCGTCGTCGCGAAGCAGGCTCGCCGAGCCTCCGCTCATCGTCGCGAGATGAAGGAGGGCGCCGCTCGCGAGCGTGCGCTGCGCGAATTTGTCCGCTGTGAGCGCCTCGCGCGTCTTCAAGTCCGTGAAGAGAACGATGCGCCTCGCCGCTGGCGGCGCCGGCGACTGCGCGAGCTTTGCGTCTGCGCGTGCGATCGCTTCATCGACGTGGCTTCCGTTCGCGAACGAGTCCTTCAGCGCGTAGAGCCGCGCGATCGCGTCGCGTGCGGGGATCGGCCCGCCGAAGGGCGAATTCACCTTGCGATCGAAGGTCAACACCTCGACGCTCGCGTTCGGGAAGTGCGAGAGGTACGCCCGCGCCGCGGTGCGCTCCGCCTCGAAGCTCTGCTGCATCGACACGGACGCGTCGAGCAGCACGACGATCGACGCGTTCGCAGGCACTTGGCTGAGACGTGCGGGCGTCGCGACGCGCGCGTGGACGAGCACGCGATCGGCGGCGAACCCGAACGACGCGAGCGCTCCCTCGAGCGACGCGCTCGCGATTGGCTTTGGCTTGAGTCGCACCTCGAGGTCGCGCGTCGACGTGATGACCGCTCCCGGAAGCACACCAATGCCATTCACCTCGATCGCCTCCTCCGGGTTGACCGAGACGAAGCGCATCTTCGCCGGCAACGCCTCGGTGCCGAGCTTCGAGAGCGTCATGTGGTACGCGCCCTCGTCGTACGCCATCGGCATGCGGATCGTGTACTCGACGGTCTTCGTGCTCCGCGACGGCACCGGGAACACCTGGAGCGCGAGATGGCGCTGCGACCGCCACGAGAGGAGCGCAGGGTCCTTCGGGTAGTAGCCGCCGATGCCGGTGAGCTCTTGGTACTTCTTCGCGGCGGCCTCCGCCTCCATCAGCTCGCCCTCGAACCAGATCGGCTCGCCACGCTTGCCGATGCCTGCCGTGCGTAGACGCGTGGCGACGCCGCCTTCGGGCATGTCGATGTGAAACATCGCCTGATCGCTACGCGCGCCGGGGTTCTCGACCACACGCGTCACGACGAGCGTGGCGTGACCGTGATCGAGGCGCACATCCACCGAGTCGGCGCGCTCTTCGAGATCGAACCGCGTCCCGAGGAACGTATCGGCATGAGCCTCTCGCGGAGCGCTCGCCAAAAGGAGCATCGCGAGGAGCGCCCCCGATGCTCGACCCAAGACACGACCCCCACGACCCAAGACACGACCGCTCACCGCACGCGAAACGACAGCACGCATGCCGACCTGGACATCCTTGGGTCGCGCGTGGTTCCCACATAAGAAAGCAGCGGAGCGATTCGCGCTCCGCTGCATTTCTAAACGCTGGTCGTGATGCTGTTTAGGCGTTGCCCGAGGGCACCGGGACCGCGGGCGTGGGCTTCGGGTCGTTCGACGTGGGCGGGCGAACCGGACCGCCTTCGGGCGGCGGCGCGGCACCGCCGTCCACCTTCGTGGCGCCGTGCTTCACGACGAGCTCGCCGTCGACGTACTCCCACGACTCGCGCGGCGGCCCGAAGAGCGCGTCGGGATCGCTGAGGCAAAGCGCTTCGCGGAGCACTTCGTCGGCGTGCTCGACGAGCACGATGCGGGTCGCCTTGAGGACGCGGCGCGGGACCTCGCGCAGATCCTTTCGGTTCTCGCGCGGGATGACGACGGTGGTGATGCCCGCGCGGTGCGCCGCGAGGAGCTTCTCCTTGAGGCCACCGATCGCGAGGACGCGACCGCGGAGCGTGAGCTCGCCGGTCATCGCGAGATCGCGCTTCACCGGCACCTTGATGAGCGCGCTGGCGAGCGACGTCGCCATCGTCACGCCCGCCGAAGGTCCGTCCTTGCGGATGAACTCGGGGAAGTGAACGTGCACGTCGATCTTTTGGTAGAACTCCGGCTCGAGGCCGAGCGCAGCGGCGCGCGAGCGGACGTAGCTCATCGCGGCTTGCGCGCTCTCCTCCATCCCCTTCTCGAGGAGACCGGTGATCGCGAGCTTGCCCTTTCCGGCGACGACCGCGACCTCGCACGCGAGCAGCTCACCGCCGCCCGAGCTCGTGACCGAGAGGCCGTTGGTGAGACCGATCTCGTCGCGCTCCTCCTTCTTGTTGAGGCGGAACTTCGGCACGCCGAGGAAGCCCGGCACGCTCTTGGCGACGACGTCGATCGGCTTCTCTTTGCCCTCGGCGACGACCTTGCGCGCGACCTTGCGGCAGATCGAGGCGATCTCGCGCTCGAGCGAGCGCACGCCGGCCTCGCGCGTGTAGTGGTGGATGACGGTGCGGATCGCGTTCTCGCTGAGCGTGAACGGGACGTCGTCGAGGCCACACTCCTTCGTCTGTCGCGGCACGAGGTACTTCACCGCGATGTTCATCTTCTCGAACTCGGTGTAGCCGGACAGCTGGATGATCTCCATGCGGTCTTGGAGCGGCACCGGGATGCCCGACAGCGTGTTCGCCGTCGTGATGAACATGACGTCCGAGAGGTCGTAGTCGAGATCGAGGTAGTGATCGTTGAACGCGTGGTTTTGCTCGGGGTCGAGCACCTCGAGGAGCGCCGCCGCGGGGTCACCGCGGAAGTCGGTCGACATCTTGTCGATCTCGTCGAGGAGGAAGACCGGGTTGTTCGTGCCGACCTTCTTGAGGTTCTGGATCAGCTTGCCGGGCAGCGCGCCGATGTACGTGCGGCGATGGCCTCGAATCTCGGCCTCGTCACGCACGCCGCCGAGCGAGAGGCGCTGGAACTTGCGCCCCGTCGCGCGCGCGATCGACTTCGCGAGCGAGGTCTTGCCGACGCCAGGCGGGCCGACGAAGCAGAGGACCGGGCCCTTGAGCTTCTTCGTGAGCGCTTGCACCGCGAGGTACTCGAGGATGCGCTCCTTGATCTTCTTGAGGCCGTAGTGATCCTCCTCGAGGATCTCCTCTGCCTTCACGAGATCGTAGTTCTCTTCGCTCTTGTCGTACCAAGGCAGGCCGAGGATCCAGTCGATGTAGTTGCGCACGACGGTCGCTTCCGCGCTCGTCGGGTGCATCATCTTCAACTTCTTCAGCTCCTTCTTGACCTTCGCGGTTGCCTCTTTGGACATCCGCTTCGTCTT
Source organism: Labilithrix sp. (assembly GCA_044227045.1). Classification (GTDB taxonomy): domain Bacteria; phylum Myxococcota_A; class Polyangia; order Polyangiales; family Polyangiaceae; genus Labilithrix. The sequence goes on along the minus strand of JBGAFW010000036.1, from coordinate 77,143 downwards.
GAGCTGCTCCTCGATCTCGTGAATCTCGTTCTTGAACTCGTCACGATCGCCGCCACCCAGCTCCTTCTGGATGGCCTGCATCTGCTCGTTTAGGTAGTACTCCTTCTGCGTCTTCTCCATCTGCTTCTTGACGCGCGATCGGATCTTCTTCTCCACCTGGAGGATCTCGATCTCGGCCTGCATCAATTCGTGGAGGCGCTCGAGTCGCTTCACAGCGTCTTCCATCTCGAGGAGCGCTTGGCGATCGGTGAGCTTGATCGTGGGGAGGTTCGCGACGATCGTGTCGGCGAGACGGGCCGCGTCGTCGATCGTCTGCGCGCTCATGAGCACTTCGGGCTGAACCTTCTTGTTCAGCTTCACGTACATCTCGAACGCGGCCTGCACCGAGCGCATGAGGGCTTCGACCTCGACGCCCTTCGCGCTGTTCTCGGCGACCTCTTCGACCTCGACGAGGAAGTACTCCTCGGTCTGCGGGAAGCGCTTCACACGCGCGCGCTTCTTCCCTTCGACGAGCACCTTCACCGTGCCGTCGGGCAGGCGAAGAAGCTGCATGATCGTGCCGAGCGTACCGACCTGGAAGATGTCCTCCGGCGTGGGCTCGTTCGTCTTCGCGTTCTTCTGCGCGGCGAGGAAGATGTCTTTGTCACGCGCCATCGCTGCATCGAGCGCGTTGATCGATCGCTCACGACCGACGAACAGCTGACTCACCATGTGCGGGAACACGATGATGTCGCGCAGTGGGAGCAGCGGAACGGTGCGTTTTTTCGGGCCTTGCTTGCCGTCGTCGCCTTTGAAGAACATGGGTTCCAGGGTTCTACCCCGGAAACAGATCTTTCACAAAGCCACTGACCCTCTAATTTCTTCCCTCATTTCAACCTCTTCTGAACGAATTTCCAAAGCTGCCGCAGAATTCGTCGCCCAAACCCCCCCGGCAATTTGCACCCCAACGCGGTCTCCTTCGAGTAAGCCTCTTGTCGTGCTTGCAGCGGGTCTTCTCCTCATCCATCTCGTCTCGTTTGCGGCGTACCTCGGCGCCGGCTTCGCTCAGCTTCAGCTGCTGAAGCGATCACGCGGAAAAGGTGTGGCGCCGGCCGCGCGCGACGAGCTCGAGAAGCTGTCGGCCGCGGTCGTCACGAAGATCGAGCTGCCGGCGATCATGGGGTCGATCGCGAGCGGCATCGGGTTCATCGCGCAGAACCCCGCCGTGATGAAGGCTGGCTGGCTCCACGCCAAGCTCGCCGTCGTGCTTCTGCTTGCGCTCCTCAGCCACGCCGAGATGTTCAACGCGCGCAAGATCGTGAAGGCGCGCGCGGCGAACGCGAACGAAGACGAGATCGAAGCGCGCAAGAAGCGCCACGAGATGTTCGGTGGTGTCGGCAGCCTCCTCGTGCATGCGCACTCGGCACCTATTCGGCGTCGCGACGTTGGGTGCGCTTGCGCTCCTCGCGGGCTGCACGCTCTTCAGCGGCGCGGGTGATCTGCGCGTCGCCGACGAGACCGACGGCGCAGCTTCGTCGAGCAGCGCGAGCAGCAGCGGCGGCGACGGATCGAGCGGCGGCTCTTCGTCTTCGTCGTCTTCATCATCAGGCGACGGTGGCGGCACGTCGTTCGTCCCGCACGACAGCGGCAACATGATCACGCCGAACGACGCGGCCGCCTTCGACGCCGCGCCCGGCACGTTCTGCGGGGGCTACCCCGACGCGATCGCGTGCACGTCCTTCGACGATCCGGACATCACCTTTGGGTTCTCTCCGAGCGTGACGCCGAAGTCCTCGCTCGGAGAAGAGCTGAACGCGTTCGTCTCCGGTCCACGTTCGATGGTCGCGACGATCGGCCCCGCGTTCAACCCGAGCCACGAGGAGTACGCGTCGCTCGACACCTCGATCACGAAGCCGGTCGCCACGCTCCACATGCGTGGCTCTTTCCGCATCGTGGCGGTCGCGAACCCGCCGAACCAAGGCCTCGAGGTCGCTGGCGGCTCGTTTCGCGGCGCCGGCAACGAGTACCAGCTCAATTTGACGATCGACAGCACGCACCATCTCTTCCTCCAGGAGTGGGCGCCTTCGCCGCAGATCAGCAACGAGACGGATCTGGGCCCGCTCGCCGACGGCTGGCACGTCATCGACGAGACGATCACCTTCGCGACCACCCCAGCGGGTAACAGCACCGTGGTCGTGAGCATCGACGGCAAGACGCAGACGGTGCCGATCACGCCGAACATGTCGCCGCCCGCGAGCGTGCGCTGGGCCGTCGGCGCCTCCTGGGCACATGGCGCGCAGTCGGGATGGGCCGTCGGCTGGGACGACTACGTCCTCGAAGCGAAGTAGCGCCGTGAGGGTCTCTTAGTTCTGCGCGGCGGCGAGATCGGTCGCCATGCCAAGCGTCGTCGCGCCAGCGGCCTTCGCGCCGTCGAGGGCTTGGACGAAGCGGCCGTAGTTGGCCTGGTCGTCGGCGACGATGAAGACGGTCTTGTCCGCGCGTGCCTCGAGCTTCTTCGTGAGCGTGGGCACGTAGTCGTTGAGCGCGATCTGCGTTCCATTGAGCTCGATGTCGCCTTGGGCGTTCACCTTCACGATCAGTTGATCGGGCGGGACGTCCTTCACCTCTTCGACCTTTTCGGTGCTCGGGAGCGCGACGCGGATGTCCTTCTCGAGCAGCGGCGTCACGACCATGAAGATGATGAGGAGCACCAGCACGACGTCGACGAGCGGCGTCACGTTGATCTCGCTGTTCGGCGAAGACTGCGGCTTCGCGATGATCGCCTTCTTCATCGCTACTTCTTCTCCTGCACCGCGAGCGCGACGCGCTTGGCGCCCGCCGTTCGTGCCGTGAGCATCACCTTGCGCATGTCACCGACGGTGAGCGACTCGTCGCCCTTCAGCATCACCTTCTTGCCGGGCTCCTTCGCGAGCGCCTCGGCCATCTTCTGTTCGAGCTCGCGCCCTTGCATCGCGTTGCTCTCGAGGTAGGTCTTTCCGTCCTTCGTGACGGAGAGCACGATCGGGTCGGAGTCCTTGTCCTCTTCGCTCGCCCCGGCCTTCGGCAGGCTCACGTCCTTGCCTCGTTGAAGCATCGGCGTGATGACCATGAAGATGATGAGGAGCACCAGCACGACGTCGACGAGCGGCGTCACGTTGATGTCACTCTTCACACCTCTTCTGGCTGTCGCGAAGGCCATGATGCTTCTCTTCTCTGTTCTCTGTGCCTGTTGGTTCTAAAAAACCGCGAATCAGCGCGTGCCGGTCTTCTGGTCGTACGGGTTGCTGACGGGGATCGCGGGGATGACCTGCGACGTGGGGCCGACGACGCCCGACTGTGTGACGACGTGATGCTCCGCTTGGTACGACGGCGGCGCGGACGAGATTTGTGACGAGATCTGCGGGACGGATGCGCCAGTGCCTGCGCCCTGCGCCACGCCGAGCGCACGGCCGACGGTGTCGAGCAGCTCGTTCGACGACTCCGCGAGGTCTACGGCGCGGGCGTCGACCCAGCTCTGCATCCAGTTGAAGGAGAAGACCGCAGGGATCGCGACGAGGAGACCGATCGCCGTCGTGACGAGCGCTTCGGCGATACCGCCCGAGACCGTGCCGAGGCCGCCCGATCCCGACGAAGCCATCGCCTGGAAGGAGGTCACGATGCCGAGCACCGTCCCGAGGAGACCGACGAACGGAGCGGTCGACGAGACCGTCGCGACGATGCCCTGCCCGCGCTTCATCGTCTGGACCTCACGCTGCGCTTGCCGCTCGAGCGCGCGACCCACCGTCTCGAGGACGTACTCGCGGCTCGCGCCGTGCGATCGCGTGAAGGCGCGGAGCCCGGCTTCCATCACGCGGCCGAGGTAGCCTCCGAGCACGCCGGCTTGCGTCTGAGCCGCTTCATAGAGCCGGCCTTGCGCGAGCATCGACTCGGTCGCTTGCGCGTACCGAATGGAGTCTGCCTTCGACTTGCGGAAGAAGAGCAGACGCTCTGCAGTGATCACCAACGACACGAGCGACATCGCGGCGAGCGCGATGACGATCAGCCTCGCGAGGAGGCCCATGTGTTGCCAGAGTCCGGTCAGTGTAAACTGCATGTTCTTTCTCTCGAGTGGGCGGGTCTGTACGGTCTGTCGCGGCTGATGGAGATGCCTAGGGCATCTTCAGGCGAATGTTGAACGTGTAGTCGACGGACACCGGGTGTCCTTGGAACGTGACGGGTGAGCCGCGGTGACGGCCGAGCGCATCGAGCACCGGCTTGTCCATCATCGGGAGGCCCTTGATGACACGGCAATTCTGGAGCGTGCCTTCGGTCGTGATTACGCACTTGACGATCATCAGACCTTCCACGCGCGCCTCTCGCGCCTCGCGTGTGTATTGGATCTCGTCGGCGCCGATCGGAGACGGCCGTGTCATGCCTGCGCCGAACGGGACGACGCCGCTCGTGCCCGTGCCGCCGACCACGCCGCCGAGCGTACCGCCTTGGACACCACCAACGGTACCGCCGACCACGCCGCCTGCGACACCACCCACGACGCCGCCTTCCACGCCGGCGGGCTCGGGCTTCTCTGCCTTCTTCTCCTCCTTCGGAGGATCGGGGATCGGCTCGTTCTTCTTCGACTGGACGATCGTGTCGGGCTTCTTCTCGATCTTCTTCTCGACCTTCGGCTTCTTCTGCGCGCCTCCGCCTGCAGGCGGCGGTGGCGGCGGCGGCGGCGGCGGCGCGGGTGCGAAGAACGTGATGACCGGCGCGTCGTTCGACTTCGCCTTGCCGCCATGAAGCGACGCGAAGATCACCGCACCGAATGCGATCCCGTGGAGCGCGGCCGCAGCGACCATGCCGCGACCCCAACGCGTCGGACCTTTCGTATGTCGATTGAGTACGGCGTCGAACATGACTCTGGTTACCTCGGGAGCCACCACGCAGCGAGCGCGAGTGGAGACAAGGTGCGCGATATGCGCAGCGATGCTGTAGCGCGAAAATCAGAGCGTGCAGCGAGTTGTCAGAAATTCGTTGAGGCGTTCGAATCGTTGAGAAATATTTCTATGCATGCACATCGATCGAGTGGTCGTGGCCTCGCAAGCAACGGATCGATGCAGTCAGGCCGCTACCGCAAGACGGGCAGCCCATCGCTGTTGAGGACGCAGACGAGCAGGTCCGGATCGCAGTGCGTTGGGAAGTCCGGATTGATGCCGGATCCGGTGGGATGCTCGGGCGGCGAAGCCTCCGGCGCGCACGCTGTGTCGTCGGCGACGAGCGCGCTCTTCGGATCGCTCGGGTCCGACGGCTTGCTGCAGTCCACGTACGGATACATCGCCTGCACCTTGTAGACGCACGCCGCGCCGTCGGTCTCGATCGAGAGGTCGGCGGCGAGCTGCGTTCCGTACGCGGCGGGCGTGACGTACACGCGGACGTTGCTCCACGTGTAGACGACGTTCGTCGCGGGTTGCGCGGAGACCTCCGCGTCGGGGTCTTCCTTCACCTCGGGGAGGTTCTGGATCGCAGGCGCGAGCGTGGGCACCGCGCAGATGTCGCTCGTCGGCTCCGGCGTCGTGAACGACCCGAGCGCATACGCGTGATGCGACGTGTCGTCGTCCTTCACGCCGCCGGCGGTCGCGTTGTCGACGAGCAGGCCAAGCGACTCGGCTTGGATCGCGATCGACGCGTGATCGAGGTCGGGGTTGTCGCGCTCGCCCTTCGGGTTGTAGGTCTGAACGCCGATCTTCTCGCCCTTGAGCTTCTGGCAATCGTCGGCGCCGCTGACGAACGTGTAGCGGGCGATGAAGGCGCCGCGCCCCGTCGCGCACTTGGGCTTCTGCTGATCGCATGCCGTGCTCGGGACGAGCAGCGCCATTCCGAAGAAGGCCGCGATCGCTGCCTTCGAGATCGAGCGGCTTGGCGTGAACGACGTGGAAGAAGAGTTAGAAGAAGACATCGTGGTGGTCTCGACGCTGGGCTCTGTGGTCATGATCGGTTGCCTCATGTCCTTCCTCAGAATGTCCCTCGGATACCGACGCGGAACTGGCGCGGTGCCTGGTATCCGGTCGGGGCGCCGAAGTTCGGGTTCACTTCTTTCTTCTGCAGCAAGTCACCGGTGGTGGTCTTCAGCGTACCGAGCGTGTCGCGCGTGCCGCCGACGATCGGGATGACGTCCGACGACGTGTAGCGCTCGTCGCGGCCCGCGATCTCCTGGAAGTTGAAGAGATTGAAGCAGTCGAGCGAGACGGTGATCGTCTGGTCCTTGCCGAGCTTCTGAACGAACTGGAGGCTCGAGTCGAGCGAGTATGTCCACGGGAGCCGGTTGCCTTCGCCACGCGGGAGGATGAACACCTCGTCCGGACCGTAGATCGGGTGGGAGCCGAGGTAGCTCGTCGGCTCGCCGGACACCGCGCGAGCCGCGCCGCCGACGGAGAACGCGTTCTTCTCACCGATCTCGAACGTCTTCGATCCGAAGACCTTCACGGTGTGGCGCGTGTCGCCGGGGAGCGGACCGGAGCGGTTCACCGTGAGCGACTTCAGGTCGAAGTCGGAGTTCGACATCGGGTCGAGCTGGAGGGTCTCCGGGCGGAAGAGACCGACGTAGTTGCCGCGCAGGTACGCGAGCGTGTAGCTCGCGAGCGCCTCCCAGTTATCGCCGAACGTCTTCTGGAAGAAGATCGTGCCGGCGTCGTACGTGCGCTCCGGCTTCGGGAAGTCGCGCGTCGCTCCCTCGCCGGGGTTCGTGATGAAGTACGTCGTCGCCTCGTCGCGGCTGACGTCCTCGATCACGCGGCCGATCCAACGACGCGTGTACGAGACGCCGACGCGGCCGCTCTTGATGACGTCGTACTCGCCGCCGAAGACGATCTCGTCGGAGTATTGCGGCTTGAGATCGGGATCGATCGGCGTCTTGCCTGCGCCGGTGAGCACGTACTTCTTGTCGGGCGACTCCGGGCCGCCTTGGTTCAAGTACGTCGCTGGGTCCTGACACGATCCGGTGAGCTGCGTCCCGTCCTGCGGGTTGCACGTCGTGCGGCTGCGGACGCCGCTCGCCTGCGGCTCGCTCGAGCCTGCGCGGTCCATGATGTTGAGCGGAACCGTCTGGTAGTACCGCGCGAAGTTTCCGTAGATCTTCGAGTGACCGCCTTGCGTGGGATCCCACACGAGGCCGGCGCGCGGCGAGATCATGTTCGGCAGCGCCATCGTGAGCGCGCCGTCGCCGCCCCACATGAGCTGCGCGTCGTAACGAACACCGGCGTTCAGCGTGACCTTGTCCATGATCGCCCAGCTGTCCTGCGCGAAGCCGCCCGCGAGGACGGAGTGCGTCAGCCAGTGGAGGTCGTTCAAGAGCACACGCTCGTCGGGCGCGGTGAGGTAGCTGTAGTTGCGGTAGTCGGAGAAGCTCCGTCCGCTCGCGCTCTCGCGAAGAAGGTTGCCGCCCGAGTAGCCGCGCGTGCTCGAGTACTGCATGAAGTCCGCCTCCGCGCCGATCTTGACGACGTGGTGACCTGCGAGCTCGCCGAGGATCGTGAGGACGCTGCGGCCCTGCCAGCGATCGAACACGCGCAGCGACAGAAAGCCGGGGCCGCCCGAGGCATAGCCCGTCACCGGGCAGAGCGTCGCGTTCGGGACGCCCGCGGCGTCGCATTGCCAAGGCGCGACGGGCTCGAAGTCGGTGATCGGGTGCGGGCCAGGCGTGTTGCGACGCCACGAGACGCCCGGGGTCGCGGCGAGGCCGTCGCGCGCGCCGAGGCCGGTGCCGTCGTTCGCGTTCGTGTCCTCGGTCTGATGCATCCAGCCGACCGTGGTCTTGAGGAGCACCTTCTTCGAATTGGTCTCGGTGTCCCAGTCGCCTTGGATGCTGTACGTGTTCGTCGACACCTCGTTGCCGAGCGCGCTCATCGGGCCGGCGAGGTTAGCGACCGACGGGACGCCGAGCAGCGGGTCGATGCTGACGCGATCGCTACCGCCGGAGTGCGTCGGCAACGTGTACGCGGTCACCGAGAATCGATTGTGGTTGTTGAGCGCGTAGGTGAGCTTGCCGAAGACCTGGATGTCCTCACGCGTGGCGTCGACGCTGCGAAGCGTGCCAGGGAGCTCGCCGGAGAGCGTGCTGTTCAGCGTGCGATCTAGCGTGTACGAGGTACGCGCGAGCATGAAGCCCGTGTAAAACCAGAGCTTGTCCTTGATGAGCGGGCCGCCGATGTCCGCGCCGATGTCGCCGATCGAGTTGAGCCGGCGCTGCGTCGTGATCGTCGAGCCGCGGTTGAAGACGCGCTTGCGCTCACCTTCCATGAAGCCCGGCGTGAGAAACAGCCATGCGCCGCCGTGGTACTCGTTCGATCCCGACTTGGTGACCGCCGAGAGGATGCCGCCGCCGGCCGCGCCGTACTCCGGCATGTAGCCGCCGGTGAGGACGTTCACCTCGCGGACGAACTCCATCGAGAGCCGAGCGCCGTTCACGCCGAAGCCCGCGTTGTTTCGCGAGAGACCGTCGACCTGGTAGTTGTTCTCGGGCGACGTCGTCCCGTTGATGCTGGTGCCGAAGCTGTCGGCGCCCGCTTGCGGCGTCGCCTGCGCGGCCGCTTCGTACGAACGAACCGCGCCGCCGGTCGCCGAGCCCGGTCGAACGAGCGGCACGCGCTTGGCGAAGTCGTTCGTCACGTTGAGCCCCGTGTTCGACGATCCAACGTCGACGGTGGGGTTCTGCGCGACGACGACGATCTCTTCCTTCAACCCTTCGGGAAGGAGATCCGCGTCGACCCGCAGCGTGACGTCGGCGCGGAGCAGGATCCCGCCGCGCGAGTACGGCTTGTACGCCTCCTTGTCGAGGCGAATGGTGTAGTCGCCCGGCGGGAGATTCTGCACGCGGTAGAAGCCGTTCGAGTCGGTGACCACCGTCTCTTCGCCTTGCAGCTCGGGCGAGGTGACGGTCACGACGACGTCAGCGACCGGCCCCTTCGTCGACGCGTCGCTAACGCGACCGGTGAGAACTGCGGCGCCAGCTTGAGCTCGCGCCTCGGTCGTTGCGGACGCGACGATCGCGATCACCGCTGCGCTCGACCACAATCCATGACGGTTGAATCTCATCTTCGCGGACTCCGAGCGCGGGAAGCTTGGATGCTCGATGAAGGGTCCGAGTCAGTGTCACGTTCGACGATGACGATGACTCGTGTCGAGAGCCCCCGCAGCGGCGCGCATATGGCTCGCCGACACGTCCGCTGTCAATGATGTTTGCGTGCATCTTCCATGCAATTGGAGGTGCGCCTGAATGACCTCATAATGCGTGTATATGCACACTACATGCATCGTGATCCACGCGCGTCCGTGTTGACAGTGCCGGCATCACTCGCCTACTTCCCGCCGTGTCGCGCGTTACGAGACGGCAGACACCGTCGCGAACGGATGTGACGAAAATAAATCGTCGTGCACGTCGTCCACGTGGGGAGTGAGTGATCGAGATGAGCAGCGAAGAGACGAACACCAACAACGAACGAGCTGGTTCCGCGTGGCGTTGGATCGTGATCGTGCTCGCGCTCGTCACGGGGGCCCTCACGACGGTCCTCGCGTGCGACGAGACGGGCCCGTCGCCGATCGGCAATCACCCCGATGACTCGGGACCGCCCGAAGCCTCTGCGCCGAAGAGCGACGGCAGCGCCGACGGCGAAGCAGGCGAAGAAGAAGACGCCGAGTCCGAGGCCGGCGAAGACAGCGGCCCCGACGCGCCGAGCGACGCCGACGCCGCCAAGGACGCCCCCGCCGACGGCTGACCGGCCGCCGCGCGACGCACGTGGCCCCACGCCCTGGCCCGCGGGCCACAGGGCCACCCGCGCGATCGCGCCCCACGATCTCGGCGGCATGCGCCCGCGCCCGCAACGTCGGCGCGCGCGCGCTCGCTGGCCCGACCGACCGGCGCGCCAGCCAAAGGGCCACGTCGAAGCGTACGCACGCCCCGAGCGACGCGACCCCATCGGCGGCATGCGTCCGAGCACACACACCCGCGAGATGCCGAGCGAAAACGCCAGCGCCATGCGCGAGAGGCGTCGGACGCCGCCGCGAACACGAAGCCGCCCGACCGACCGGCGCGCCAACGAAGGGCCACCGCCAAGCCCCCCCTTTGCGCAAACGGAGAAATTCGGCGGTATGCGTCCGAGTTTGCGCGTTCGTGCTCGCGGGGGGCGTTGGCGCGCGAAACCGACCGAGCGGCGGGCCGGCCCTTGGCGGCGATTACGTGCAGTATACACGTAGTCGCGGGCGATTTTTTTTGCGCTCGGGGGGCGTCGGGTTGCTCGGATCGAGTCTCACCTCCGGGCGCGGCGCAGAAAGGTGACGCGGGATCGCTGCCGCGAGTTTCCGGCGGCGGTGGAAATCGTGCAGCGGCGTCGGGCGCTTTTTGGCGCAGAAACGAAAACGGCGTCCCGATTTATTTTCGGGACGCCGCGAGATTTTCGTCGGACGCGTGCGCGTTAGGCGAGCTCGGCTTCCTTTTGGTAGACGATCAGCGGAGCGTCGCCCTTCGTGACGACCTCTTCGTTGATGACGACTTCCTTGATGCCGCTGCGCGACGGGACGTCGTACATGATCTCGAGGAGCGAGCCTTCGAGGATCGCGCGGAGGCCGCGGGCGCCGGCGTTGCGGGCGAGCGCTTCACGGGCGACGGCGGAGAGCGCGGTCTTCGTGAACTTCAGCTTCACGCCGTCCATCTCGAACAGCTTCTGGAACTGCTTCACGAGAGCGTTCTTCGGCTTCGTGAGGATGTCGATGAGGGCGTCTTCGTTGAGCTCGTGGAGCGTCGCGATGACGGGGAGGCGGCCGATGAACTCCGGGATCAAGCCGAACTTGAGGAGGTCTTCGGGCTCCACGCGGACGAGGAGCTCGCCGAGCTTGAAGTCCTTCTTGCTCTTGATCTCGGCGCCGAAGCCGAGCGTCTGCTGGCCGATGCGGCGCTGCACGATTTGATCGAGACCGACGAAGGCGCCACCGCAGATGAAGAGGATGTTCGTAGTATCCACTTGCAGGAAATCCTGCTGCGGGTGCTTTCGTCCGCCCTTCGGCGGGACGTTCGCGATCGTGCCTTCGATGATCTTGAGGAGCGCCTGCTGGACGCCTTCGCCGGAGACGTCGCGGGTGATGCTCGGGTTGTCGCTCTTGCGTGAGATCTTGTCGATCTCGTCGATGTAGACGATGCCGCGCTGCGCGCGCTCGACGTCGTGATCGGCGTTCTGCAGGAGCTGGACGATGATGTTCTCGACGTCCTCGCCGACATAGCCCGCTTCCGTGAGCGTGGTGGCGTCGGCGATCGCGAACGGGACGTGGAGGATCTTCGCAAGCGTCTGCGCGAGGAGCGTCTTGCCGGAGCCCGTCGGGCCGAGGAGCAAGATGTTCGACTTCGCGAGCTCGACGTCGTCGCTCGAGACGCGCGAGTCGATGCGCTTGTAGTGATTGTGAACGGCGACCGCGAGGATCTTCTTCGCGCGGTCCTGTCCAATCACGTAGTCGTCGAGGATGGCTTTGATCTCCGACGGCTTCGGAATCGGGGCAGAGCCGGCGTACGGCTCGTCCTTCTCGACTTCCTCCGCGATGATGTCGTTGCAGAGACCAATGCACTCGTCGCAGATGTAGACCGTAGGTCCTGCGATGAGCTTCTTCACTTCCTTCTGCGACTTGCCACAGAAAGAACAGCTCAAGTTGCCACTTGTGTGATCGTCTCTACGCCGCTCCAAGACCCGCCTCTTACTCTCTCAAATTGAGGGGAAGTGCCTTTACCGAAAGCTTATTCCCCTCCCCGCGTCATCGCAAGCTTGTGCGCGAACGCTGGGAATGACCAAAACCCCTGAAGCTTCGAGGGCCGGAGGGTCGTCTCTCGCATTTGCGTCGACCGACCGTCCAGCCCTCTTGCTCGTCGTTCAGCTCACCACCCTTCTTCGTGTGGCGACCTACTTCTCTTTCGTTCCGTCACTCTTCTTCTTGGGCGGAAGCATGACGTTGTCGATGAGGCCGTATTCCTTGGCAGCTGAAGCGCCGAGGTAGAAGTCTCGATCGATGTCCTTGAGGATCTGCTCTTTGTTCTTTCCCGTCGCATTCGTGAGGATCTCGGTGAGGACCTCCTTCAGGTGACGGATTTCGCGGGCTTGGATCTCGATGTCCGACGCCTGACCTCGCGCGCCGCCGAGCGGCTGGTGGATCATGATGCGGGCATTCGGGAGCGCGTTTCGGCGGCCCTTCGTTCCTGCGGCGAGCAGCACCGCGGCCATCGACGCCGCCATGCCGAGGCAGGTGGTCGAGACGTCGCAGCGGACGTACTGCATCGTGTCATGGATCGCGAGACCGCTGGTCACCACGCCGCCGGGGCTGTTGATGTAGACCATGATCTCTTTGTCGGGATCTTCGCTCTCCAAAAAGAGAAATTGCGCGATGATCACGTTCGCGAGCATGTCGTGGATCTCGTCATAGAGAAACACGATGCGGTCTTTGAGGAGGCGGTCGAAGATGCTCCAACCGCGCTCGCCCCTGTGCGTCGTCTCGACGACGTTCGGGATCAGTACGTCCTTGTGCCGCTCGAGCACCTCGAGCGCCTGAGCTCGTGTCTCCGGCCTTTTCATGTGTTCCTCATGTTTTCGAAACGCCGACCGCAAACAGGTCGGTTTTGGTCAACGTAGCTCGAATGTGGAGATCGGTGCACAGAAGAAGATGAGAAGGAGACGAGAAGACATTCACGTGGCCATGCGGCGGGTGTCGACCCGACCGCGGCTCACTTCTTCTCTTCCTCTTTGGACTCCGATGCCGACTCCTTCGACTCGTTCTTCTCGCCGGCCTTCTCGTCCGCGACGGCTTCGGCCTTCGGCGGCTCGCCCTCGGTGATCTTCGACTTCGACTCGATGAAGTCGAGGATTTTGTCTTCGAGGATCATGCCGATCAGAATGTCGCGCTTCCCCTTCTCGCGGTACTCGACGCGGAGCTTGGCCACGTTCTTCCCGGTCTCGGCCGCGAGCTCTTGCATGCCCTTCTCGAGGTCCTCGTCGGTGACCTTGAACTCATGCTTCTTCGCGATCGCGGCCATGAGGAGACCGGCGCGCACCTTGCGTTCGGCGTCTTGCGCGATGGCGTGGTGAAGGGCCTCGGCCTGCTCTTTCGTGAAGCGCTGGTTGGCGCGACGCGCGTTCATCACGACTTCCTGCTCCATGATGCGCGTCTGCTGCTCGACGAGCGACGGAGGAACGTCGCACGGGTTCAGCTCGTTCAACTTGGCGACGATCTGCTCGGCGAGGATGGTCTCCGAGCGATCCTTGAAGGCCTTCTCGAGCTTCGTGTGCACGTCGGCGCGAAGCGCGATGAGCGTCTCGAAGCCGATGTCCTTCGCGAGCTCGTCGTCGAGCGCCGGCGGGACGCGCTCCTTGAGATCGGCGATCGTGATGTGGAACGTGCCGACCTTGCCGCGGAAGTCCTCACGCGGATGCTCGGCCGGGAACGTGTGCTCGGCGGTGACCTTGTCGCCGTTGCTCTTGCCCATCAGGGCCGCGTCGATCTCGGGCAGCGCCTGGCCGACGCCGAGCTCGATCTGGACCCCCTGACCGCCGCCGTCCTTGATCTCCTTGTCCTCGATCGAGAGCGTGAAGTCGATCGTGACGACGTCGCCCTGCTTCGCCGGACGCGCCGGATCGGGAGCCTCGAGCTTCGCGTTGCGCTGGCGAAGCTGCTCGAGCTGCTCGTCGATCGCCGAATCGGGGACCTCGACCTTCGGGCGATAGAGCTCGAAGCCTTCGAACTTCACGTCCTCGATCTCGGGCTGCACCTCGAAGCGCGCCTTGTACGAGAAGGTCTTCTTCGGATCGACCGGCTCGGGAGCTTCGACCGACGGCTGGTTGACCGGCGTGAGGTTCTTGTCGCTCAGCACCTTCGGGAGCGTGTCGCTCACGATCTGGTTGGCGACGTCGTTGTGAACTTGCGGTCCAAACAGACGCGAGAGGACGTCGCGCGGCGCTTTGCCGGGACGAAACCCTTTGACGTGCGCCTTCTTGCCGAGGTTGAGGTACGCCTTGTCGACTTGAGCTTTCACGGAAGCGGCGGGGATTTCCACCGAGAGCTCCATGACGACGGGCGAAATGCGTTGAACGGTGACTTCCATTGGAGGCGGCCACAATACTTTCTGCGTGTTACGGGTCAAGCGTCCCGTCTCGACGCCGACCAGTCGAGTGACCAGCCCGACAGCGCCATGACGCTACCGCCGTTTGGGTGACGCTCTCGCTTCCAGCAACAAAGCGCGGGTTTGGTCGACACGAGCGGTCTGTCGTGTCGATGACACCCGACCAGGTCGCGAGGGGCAGCAAAAGATCGCCGGTCGCCAGAAATCCGAGGTTTGTGCGGTTTCGGCCAAAACGACGTGGCTCTCGAGGCGGCCGGCACGCGTGCTGCAATCCACCTCGTCATCATGACGACGAACGCAGCGAATGAGACGGGTTACGAGACGGCAATGACGATGGCGACCCTCCCGCCGCCCGACGACTACGAGCACGCGCTCCAGCGCGAGCGCCTCGACGCCGCGATTCTCCGTGCCCTCGGCGAGCGCCGCGCGCTCCGCTCGATCCGCACGAGCGGCAAGTCCTCGTGGGACAGCCTCGAGCGCCAGGTCGCCCGCGCCTCGACCGTTCTCTGGGAGGTCGGCGCGGTCCGGTCGCCCATCGCGAACGAGCTGCTCGCCTTCTGCGCGTACCTCGCGCGCGAGCTCGAAGTGACCGAGAGCCTCGACCTCGACTTCGACGGTGAGTGGGAGCGCCTTCAGAGCATCGCGCCGACCGCGCTCGGTGCGCTCGACGAGATCACGAACGAAGCGATCATGTCCGGCCCGAACGCCGTCGTCGAATATCTCCTCTGCGCGTTCGACGGGATCCGCGCCGAGCTCGAAGCCGCCTGCCGCATCGCCTGGGCGCTCGCCGGCTGAAACCCAGGCCGACGACAAAAGAAAACCTCCGGACGAGAGGCGTTCACGTCCGGAGGCGGTTTTCGGAAACTGAGTTAGTTGAAGCTAAGTGGAGCTTGCCTGCTGCCTCGCACGCAGTCTCGATCTGCGTGTCGATTCGTTCGTGATCGCGCCGGTCTGCGAGAGGATCGCAAACCAACGTGAAGAGCGGCTCCGGCTCCAGGCTCCGGGCTCCAGCGAGATCGATCGAAGAGAAGGCTCGCAAACGGGCGAGCGACACGAAACGTAGAACCGAGCACTTGGTGGCGTTGGGAGCTCACGTGATGGTGGCCTCGTGGTGCCGCCTTTTCGCGCGCTCTCGTTTTTGTCGGCGTGCTTCGTAAGGTCCGCGTCGCGGTCGCCTTTCTCTCTTGTCTCTTCGTCTTCTTCTCGATCTCGACTGGGGCCGGGGGCCTGAAGTCGGGGGTCCGTCCTGGGCTTATTTTCTGCTCGGCAGAGGCTCGTGAAGTTCGGCGACTCAGCTCAGTAGTCGTCGTCGTCTTCTTCTTGATCGGGATCGTACTCATCGACGGTGTCGTCGAAGAGAAGGTCCGATCCTTCGAAGGTCGTGTCTTGCATCAAGTCATCGAGCGAGAAGCCGTACTTGAGGTCCGGTCGAATGGCCTCACGCTCGAACTCCTCCATGCTCCGGTAGCTCTTCGGAACGCTCATCTCTGTCTCTCCTCTTCGTCCACAACCAAGAAAGCTTGCTTGCGTATCGGTCGTCTGTCGGTCGTCTGTCGGTCGTCTGTCGGTCGTCTGTCGGTCGTCGGTACGTCGCTCAATCAGCGCGAACGGCGCGGTGCGCGGCTCGCGATCGGGATGACAGCGGCCACATGCTGTGGTCCCGCGCCTGCCTGGAGAGGTCGGGCGCGAAAGAACGCGTCGGCGAGGACGGCCCCTGCGGTCTTGAACACGCCGCTCTGCTCGTCTTCGTCATCGAGGAGCGCTCGTCGCAAACGGATCGAGAGCTCGTCGTCGGTCGGCTGATGCATCGCTGGTGATCCCGTGGTGTGTGGCTCGTCGTCGAGATCCGGCTTGCATCGGCCTCCGAATCATCTAGACTACGTTTGCCTACATCTGGACACACCATACTACGTCCGCAGGGGCCGTCAAAAAACCTCAAGTGATTTTTCGCGGGGGGTTGGCGCGCTCTCGTCTCTCTTAAAGGAGGACGTTGCGGCGCGTCGGTGGTCGGGTCTAAAGAGGAAGCGTGTTTCACGGGCGGTGTTTCACGCCCGGAGCACTGGAAGAAACCATCGAATGAGCGCTTCGCCTCCCGCGTGCCGCGTCATCTGCGTCGTCAATCAAAAGGGCGGCGTGGGAAAGACGACGACTGCCGTGAACCTCGCCGCGAGCGTCGCGGCCGCGGAGAAGCGCACGCTCATCGTCGACATGGATCCCCAAGGCAACGCGAGCTCGGGGGTCGGCGTTCGGCCAGGCTCGCGTGAGCGGACGATCTACGACGTGCTGATCGGCACCGTCCCGATCGAAGAGGTGCTCGTCGAGACCGAGGTGCCCGAGCTCGTCGTCGCGCCGGCGACGCAAGACCTCGTCGCGGCCGAGATCGAGCTCGTCGACGATCCCAAGCGGGCGCTCAAGCTGAAGGATGCGCTCGCGCCGCTCGTGAAGGGCACGGCGAAGAACCCGCCGCGCTTCGAGTACGTCTTCATCGATTGCCCGCCGTCGCTCGGACTTCTCACGCTCAACGCCCTCGCCGCGACGACGTCCGTGCTCGTGCCGCTCCAATGCGAATACTTCGCGCTCGAAGGGCTCACCCACCTCATGGCGACGATCGATCGCGTGAAGAACGGGATGAACCCCGATCTCGAGGTCGAAGGCGTCGTCCTCACGATGTTCGACCCGCGAAACAACCTCGCGCATCAGGTCGCCGACGAAGTGCGAAAGCACTTCTTCGTGTTCGAGAGCGTCATCCCGCGCAACGTGCGTCTCTCCGAGGCGCCGTCGCATGGCAAGCCTGCCCTCCTCTACGACGTCGCGTCGAAGGGCGCGCAAGGGTACCTCGCGCTCGCGCGTGAGCTCCTCGTGAAGCATGGCAAAGCACAGACCGGCGGCAAGGGCGGAAGCTCGAAGAAGCGCGCCAAAGAAGCGCGCGGCGGCGAAGGAAGCGAGTCGAGCGACGCGCGACGCGCACACGAGAGAGCGCGCTGATGGATCCGAAGCGACGCGCGCTTGGACGAGGGCTCGACGCGCTGCTGCCGTCTGCGCCTCCGAAGCCATCGTCGGGCAACTACGGCGACAAGAGCGTCTTCTCGTGCGCGATCGAGAAGCTCGTGCCGCAGCGCGGTCAGCCCCGCCAACACTTCGCGAAGGACAAGCTCGACGAGCTCTCGCAGTCGATCAAAGAGCACGGCCTGCTCGAGCCGATCGTCGTCCGCCGCGTGGCGGGACAGGACAAGCTCGAGATCATCGCCGGTGAGCGACGCTGGCGTGCGTCGCAGAAGGCCGGCCTCAAAGAGGTCCTCGTCGTCGTCAAGGACGTCTCGCCCAAGGCGGCGTTCGAGCTCGCGCTGATCGAGAACGTCCAGCGCGAAGACTTGAACCCCGTCGAGCTCGCCGAGGCGCTCGATCGGCTGACGCGCGAGCATGGCTACACGCAAGAGTCGCTCGCCGAACGGCTCGGCAAAGATCGCACGACGATCGCAAACTCCCTTCGCCTCTTGAAGCTCCCGGCGAGCGTTCGATCGCGCGTGATCTCCGGCGAGCTCACCGAGGGGCACGCGCGCGCGCTGCTCGGCGCACCCGACCCGTCGAAGATCGAAGAGCTGGCCGACAAGGTCGTTCGCGGACGTCTCAGCGTGCGCGCCGCCGAGGCGCTCGTCCGCGCGGCGAAGGCCAAGACGAAGCGCCCGGGTGACGACAAAGGCAAGACGGCGCCGGGAAAGACGGCGGTGGTCCGCGATCTCGAGCAGCGCCTTACACGTACAGCGGGGACGAAGGTCGTTATCAAGGCCGACCCGCACAACGGAAAACGCGGCGAGATCGCGATCCCTTACGAGGATCTCGACCATCTCGACCGCATCCTCGCGCGCGTCTTCAACTTCGGCTGATGGTGCTATCGTGAAACTGTGGAGCTTCGCTCGCTCACAGTCTCGCTCGTGTGCATGGCGTTGGTCGCCTGCAACACGCTGACGGGCGCAGCAGAGCTGCGGGAAGAGAGCGCGTCGTCGTCGAGCGCTAGCAGCTCGGGATCAGGGAAGACGGACGGCGGCAATGGCACCTCTGCGTCGAGCGCATCGTCTTCGTCTTCGTCGAGCGGGAGCAGTGGAGCGAGCGGGTCGAGCGGAGCGAGCGGGACCTCGAGCTCGACGTCGTCCACCTCCACCTCGTCGTCAGGCGCGAGCGGGACGCTCGACGACGCGGGACCACCGCCCGGCGCGACGTCGGTCTTCAACGACACGTTCGATAGCCAAGACGCATGCGCCCAATGGAAGATCGCGACCGGACAGGGCACGATCACGTGGGACGGCATCGGTGCGTGCATGGTGTGCTCGTCGGCGGGGATCGCCGGCGCGGGCGCGCTCACGATCGAGAAGAGCGGGACCACGCCGGCCTCGGGCTTCGTCACGATCGAGGCCTACGCCAAGCGCTTCGGCAACGCGGGCACGCCGACGTCGGCGTCGATCGGGCTCAAGGTCGGCGGCGCGAGCGTGTCGAGCGGCGGAAACATCAACGCCTCTGGCTACACGAGGATCTCGGGCGCGAAGGTCAGCGTCGCGTCCGGCGTCTCCGTGACCGCGAGCGTGGGGACGAGCAACGCCGCGTCCGGTGACTGCATCGTTTTCGACAGCGTGAGCGTCTACATCGAGTAGGCTTCCGGCGCGAACATGAGCGCCACTCTCCTCGATGGAAAGAAGCTAGCCGAGACCGTCCGTGCCGAAGTCGCCTCCGGCGTCGCGGCCTTCGTTAAGGAGCACGGGCGTGCGCCTGGGCTCGAGGTCGTGCTCGTCGGTGAGGATCCCGCGAGCCAGGTCTACACGCGCAACAAAGAGAAGGCGGCGCTCGAGGTCGGCATCCGCGGCAAGCTTCACACGCTGCCGGCGAGCACGACGGAGAGCGAGCTCCTCGCGCTGCTCGATCGCCTGAACAACGACGACACCGTCGACGGCATCCTCGTGCAGCTCCCCCTCCCCTCGCAGATCAAAGAGCAACGCGTGCTCGACGCGGTGCGCGCCGACAAGGACGTCGACGGCTTTCACCCGATGAACGCGGGCCTGCTCGCGTCAGGACGGCCTGCCCTCGTGCCCTGCACTCCGCGTGGATGCATGAAGCTCATCGCGCTTGCCGGCACGTCGCTCAAGGGAGCGCGCGCGGTCGTGGTGGGCCGGTCGAACATCGTCGGCAAGCCGATGGCGCAGCTCCTGCTCGGCGATCACGCGACGGTGACGATCGCGCACTCGCGCACGACGGACCTCCCCGCGGTGTGCCGCGAGGCCGACGTGCTCGTCGTCGCGGTGGGGCGTGCAGAGATGGTGCGCGGCGACTGGGTGAAGCCTGGCGCCACCGTGATCGACGTCGGGATGAACCGCATCGACTTGCCGGAAGGCTCCGCGAAGAAGACGAAGCTCGTCGGCGACGTCGCCTTCGAGGAGGCCAAGCAGAAGGCGGGCGCGATCACGCCGGTCCCTGGCGGCGTGGGCCCGATGACGATCGCGTGCCTCCTCGAGAACACGCTCATCGCCGCCCGCGCGCGCCTCCGCGCGAAATAGATCGACGTCGCGAGTCGCGCTAGAGGCCGTGCGCCTTGAAGAGATCGATCGCGGCCACGGTCGCGTCGATGTCCATCGTGAGGTGGCCCATCGCGGGGAGCGACGTGCTGCCCGGCCATTGATGTCCGCCGCCGGTCACGGTGCAGAGCGCCACCGACGCGTCGCTGACGCAGCCGTCGTGGCGAACGCACGACACTTCGCCTTGCGTGAAATACGGAGCGCTCGGCTCGGGCTGGCATCCGTTCGTCTTCGCCCAATACGTGTCCGTCGCGGCGGGAGAGACGAACGTCCCGAACGAGGCGCCGAGCGGGATTTGCGGCGGGCCACCCGCATAGGGGACGAGCTCATCGTTGGTCCCGTGCATCGCGAGCACCGCCGTCTTGTTCGCCGGTTTGCAGTCGGCCTCGGGGATCCCGAGCGTCCCTGCGACGGGGACGATCGCGCGGAGCGTGAAGTCCCCTTCGAGCTGGCAGGCAAGGCGGTGCGAGAGGAACGCGCCGTTCGAAAAGCCCATCGCGAAGAGCCGCGTCTTGTCGACGCACCACTTGGCATCGATCGTCTTCAGGAGATCGTGGATGAAGCCCACGTCATCGAGCTTCTGATCCTTGGCCTTGCCGCAGCACTCGCCCGCGTTCCAGCTTCGTCCGATTCCATCGGGGTACACCGCGAGGAACGGATGCTCGGCGTCGTCGGAGAAGCGCTCGGCCTTCACGAGCTTGCGCATGTCCTTGCGGGTGAGCAGGAGCGGATGGAGGATGAGCACGATCGGCAGCGCACGCGAGCCGTCGCTCGCGGGCGGCACGTGGACCGTGGCCTCGCGTTCGATCCCGCCGGAGGTGATCGTGATCTCTTCGTCGCCCGCGGCGCCCGCCTTGCTGCCTGGCGCGCATGTCGCGCCCGACGAGGACGACGACGTGGAAGAGGAAGAGGACGACGAAGAGGACGAAGACGCGCCGCCACCATCGCTCATGTCGTTCGCCTGCCCCCCGATCGGAGCCGCCTCACCTGCCGCGCTGCTCGCGGCTCCCTCGCCGCACGCGGTCAACGTGACGACGAGCGCGACGACGAGGAGGACACGAAGGAGCATGCGGATACGACCTCCGAAGCAGCTCGGGTGCCACATCCCAAGACGCGCGCGAGCACGCGGATTGTGCGCAAATCTCGCGGCCGGCGATCGGCATCGTCCGTTCCGATCGAAGAGGCGCAGGTGCTGTGGAGCGCCGGATCCCCTGGATGCGCCGCGACCGGCGTCGTTGATGCTCGCCGACCTCGCCCGCTTGCGTATGAGGTGACGATGTCGTCTGGATCGGCGGGCGTTTGAAATGTCTCGCGTTGGCGACGTCAGAGGTGACGTGGTTCGCGGATGAACCACGCGCGCCATGCGGGAAATCGCGACGTATTCGCGTCGTGCACTCGGCCCAGCGGATGCAGAAGCCGCCGTCGTGACCGCCGTCGAACACCAACGAACCCCGAGGGCTGGCGCGTGGTCGTCCATGGTCGCCTTGCT
Organism: Labilithrix sp.; assembly: GCA_044227045.1. Lineage (GTDB taxonomy): Bacteria > Myxococcota_A > Polyangia > Polyangiales > Polyangiaceae > Labilithrix. The sequence continues at coordinate 55,995 of JBGAFW010000036.1, read as the reverse complement.
CGCCGTCTTTGGCGTGGTCGTGATCTGCGCGCTCGGCGGATGCTCCGAGCCAAGCAGCCTCATGACCGATGACCCAGGCTTGAGGGCGCGCGCACCGGACGCCGGCGCGGCCGCGGACGCTCCCTCGAGCGCGCACCTGCCGTGTGATGTCGACACGGTCCTCCGCTCGCGATGCCAGGCATGCCACGGCGCGTCGCCCTCTGCGGGCGCGAGCACGAGCCTCATGACGTGGGACGAGCTCCAGCGCGATCACGACGGCAAGAAGGTGTACGAGCTCGTCAAGGCGCGCATCCACGACACGGCGCGCCCGATGCCGCCCAGCCCAGCGCTCGCCGCCGCGGACCTCGCGACGCTCGACGGCTGGATCGATGGCGGCGCGAAGAGCACCACCGTTTCATGCGGCGCGGCCGGCAGCGACGCCGATGAGCCCTTCGAGTGCGAGGGCGTGAAGACGACGCTGAAGGCCTCCTCGCCGTTCGTGATGCAGCCGAACGCGGCGCTCGATCAGTACGTGTGCTTTGGCTTCGACGTCGAGCGATCGCAGAAGCAGCACGTCGTCGGCTTCTCTCCGCTCGTCGACAACAAGAACATCTTGCATCACATCCTCGTGTTTCAGGCGCCCGAGGCGGTGAGCTCGGAGGTCGCGCCCTGCGATCCGGCGAAGGCGGCGACGTGGACCTTGATGGGCGGTTGGGCGCCGGGCGCGAAGAACCGCTACCTGCCGCCCGAGGCGGGCTTTCCGGAGGAGAAAGGCACCACGCACTACGTCATTCAGCTTCACTACAACAACGCGCGCGCGCTCACTGGCGCCAAAGATCAGAGCGGCTACACGCTCTGCTCGACCGACAAGCTCCGCCCGAACGACGCGTCGATCATCGCGTTCGGCGCGATCAACCTCGGGCCGAAGCAGCCGATCGTCATCCCACCGCGCAAGGTGAACCACACCGTGACGTGCAAGTACCCGTGGATGCATGCCGACGTGAAGCTGTTCAACGCCACGCCGCACATGCATCGACGTGGCAAATCGCTCAAGTCGGAGACGACGAGCGGACGTGTGCTCGCTGACCAACCGCGCTTCGATTTCGAGGCGCAGGTGGGCTACCCGGTGACGAGCGAGATTCATCGCGGCGACGTCGTGAAGACGACCTGCGTGTGGACGAACCCCGACGACAAGGAGGTGCGCTTCGGCGAAGGCACCGAGGACGAGATGTGCTTCAACTTCGTCGCGTACTACCCGCGCATCGCGAGCATTCTCTCGTGGGGTCAGCCCACCGCGCTCGCCACGTGTGACGAGCAGTGACGTTCGCGCCGTCAGGTCATTTCGTTCATCGGACGCATGATGATGTTCACGATGCGTGAACGCTCGCGCGGGAGCACGGCGAGGACGACCGCCTCGGCGACGTCTTCGGGGGTCGAGAACCCCTTCATGTTCGCGCCGTCGTAGGTGCGTCCGTCGCCGATCGCGAAGTGGGTCTCGACGCCGCCCGGGCAGACGAGGCTCACCTTGATGTTCTTTTGGTAAAACTCGCGATCGAGCGACTGCGAGAGCGCGACCTGCGCGAACTTCGACATGCAGTAGATACCTTCGCTCGGGTAGCCCTGGAGACCCGCGACGCTCGAGACGTTGACGATGTTGCCGCCGCCTTGCTTGAGCATGTGCGGGATCGTCTCCTTGCAGAAGAGCCACGTCGACTTCGCGTTCGTCTCCATGATCTTGTCGTAGTCGTCCTCGGTCCAGTCGAGGAACGGCCGATAGCCGCCCATGCCGGCGTTGTTCACGAGGATGTCGATGCGACCGAAGTCGGTGACGGCTTGCTTCACGCAGGCGGCGACCTCGGCCGACTTCGTCACGTCGCAGGCGAACGTGCGCGCCTTGCCCCCGCTCGCCTGGATCTGCTTCTCGAGCGCCTCGAGGTCCTTGTGGTTGCGCGCGGTGCCGACGATCGTGGCGCCTTCCTTCGCGAGCGCGAGGCAGCTCGCATGTCCGATCCCACGGCTAGCCCCAGTAACGAGAGCAACTTTGTCCTTCAAGCGCATGTCGTGATCGTCCTCCTGCATGCGTGCTGCCGGGCACGCGACCAGCGGCGAGCTTATCACGAGAAATCACGGACCATCGTGCGTCACGGCTCGACGCGCACACGTGCGCCGGCGCCACGTGCGCGCATGGTCTTGCTGCTTGGATCGCACCGGCGAGGTCTGTAGCATCGCGCGCTACCATGCAGTTTGCCGATCCGCAGGCTGGCTCGATCGCGTACCTGATTCTGCGCCATCTCTACGATGGTGATGTGATCGAATGGCCGATCCCCGATGACCACCCGCAGCGCGATGTCTTCATGCAGCTCGAAGCGCAGGGCTATGTCCAGCGATGGGACCGCGTCTGGCCGCTTCACGATCGCTATCGTCTGACCGACAAGGGCATCGCCGTGATCGAGCGCGTCTACCGTCCCGCGGGAGCCGACGCGTTCTTCGACGACCTCCGAAGGCAGAACCTCGCGCCTCCCGATCGGCGCGCCTTCCTCCAGTCACGCGGCCTCGATCCGTTTCTGTGGCCGCTGCTGCACGATCCGTCGACGCACTGGTCCACGTACGCCTCGTCGGGCTGCCGCTACCAGCAGTACCTGTGGGAAGACCAACGGCCGATGAAGCGACGGCGGATGCGCCCGGCAAAGCAGCCCGTGATGAAGAGCGGCGGCGTCGTTCGCGGTGGTGGACCTCGCGTCATCCATCATCATCACCACCACGATCCGAACGCGGTGCCTTACCTCGTCGATCTCGACAGGCAGGCGCAGGAGACCGGCGGCATCGCGCCCACGACGCCCGACTACGACGTCTCGTGACGGGGATCTGATCATGCAGTCTGCACGCACTTCGGGCGGCTCGTCCCGCGCACTTCGCGTGCTCTTCGTCGCGAACGACGGGTTCTCCGCCGGGCACGTCGCCCGCACGGTCGCGATCGCGCGCGCGCTCGGGCCGTGCGCCCGTGCACGCAAGATCGAGACGCGCGTGCTCATCGTGACCACGTCGTCGGCGCATGCCCTGCTCGATGCATTTCCCGAGAGCTTCGCGGTCGTTCGGCTGCCGCATCCGCTCGCCGCGCGCCATGCCGGCTTCGCCGATGACGAGCGCCGCCGGATCGTGCGCGGCGCGCTCGCGGGTACGATCGAGGCGTTCGCGCCCGATCTCCTGGTGGTCGATACGTTCCCGAACGGGCCTCATCGCGAGCTCGCTTCCGACGTTTCGCAGGCGCGGAGTATGAAGCGCGCTCTCGTGCGACGCGACGTGCCGGAGGACCGCGCCGGCGATCCGTTGCTCGCGTCCGGGATCGAGCGCTTCGATCTCACGATCCTCGCCGCCGATCCCACGCCGCCACGATTCGACGGCGGCCGATCGGTGCATGTGCCACCGATCACGATCTTCGAGACCCGCGAGCTCCTCTCGCGGGAGCGCGCGCGCGAGCGTCTTCGCGTGAGGCTCGAGGCCGACGCGAAGCTCATCCTCGTCGCCGCGGGCGGAGGTGGCGACGAGGAGGCGACGCGGCGCGCGCTCGCGATCGCGACCGCTCTTTGCGATGCCGACGCGAAGATCCATGTGGCCCTCGCCGGAGGTCCCCTCGCCGCCTTCGATCCGAACGCAAGCCGCGATCGGCTCCACGTGATCGATGCGTGCCCGCTCCAGCCGCTGCTGCGTGCGTTCGATGGTGCGATCGCGCCCGCCGGATACAACACCGCGCACGAGATCGCGAAGGCGGGCCTGTCGCTCGTGCTCTTCGCGCAGCCGCGTCCGTTCGACGATCAGGCCGCGCGCGCACGCCGCTTCGTCGATGCACGTCTCTCGATCGCCGTCGAGCCGGCCGCGCCCGCACGCGACCTCGCCGCGGCGCTGCTCGCGGGGATGCGTGAGGGTCCTCCGCGCACGCCGGCGAGCCTCCCCGATGGTGGCGCGCCAGCGGCTGCGGACGCGCTGCTCGACCTCTTCGCGCCGACGAGGACGCGATGAAGGTCGCCTTCCACGCGATCAACGGCGTCGGCCTCGGGCACCTCGTGCGGACGATGTGCCTCGCGCGCGAGATCCGGGCGCTCGCGCCCGCCTGTGACCTCCTCGTCGTCACGAACGCGGCCGACACGTCGATGCTTGCCGAGGCGTCGATCGATTTCGTGAAGCTGCCGCCGCGCGCGAACGAGCCCCACGCCGATCCGCGTCGCGCGCGTGTCGCCCTCCCCGAGGCGCTCGAGGAGGCCGCGCTCATCGCGACCTTCGAGGCCTTCGCGCCCGACCTCGTGGTGTTCGATACGCATGCGCCGCTGCGCGTCGTTCGTCATCTCGCGACGATCGGCGTTCGATCGGTGCTCGTCTTGCGCGAGCTTCGCGAAGAGGCGCTTCGATCCTTCGTGGCGAAGGGCTCGGCGCTCCTGTTCGATCGGATCGTCGTCCCGCACGATCCCGACGAGGTCGACGTCTCGCTGCTCGCCGATCTGCCCGTGAGCATCGTGGGTCCGATTGTCCGCACCGTCACCGCTGCGAGCACGCGGTCAGAGGCGCCGAAGGTGGTCGCGATGGCCGGTGGTGGTGGCCAGCCGGTCGACGCGAAGCGCTACCTCCGCGCGGTGGTCGACGCGCATCGGCTCGCGCGTGCTCGCGTCCCGAACCTCGAGACTGTGCTCGTCACCGGTCCTTACGGCAAGGCGCCGGCGCACCTCGAGGGCTACGACGGCCTCACCGTGCTCGCGTCGACGAACGACCTCCCGTCTTTGCTTGCGAGCGCGACCCTCGTGGTCTCGCAGGCGGGATACAACGCGATCGCCGAGATCCGCGCGCTGCGGAAGGCTGCGGTGCTCGTGCCGGGCCATCGCAAGGCCGAAGATCAGCGCGCACGCGCCAGGCGCCTCGTGAAGGCTGGCGCCGCCGTGATCGCGCGGCCCGAGGCGCGGTCGATCGCCGATCGGGTCGAGGCGATCCTGCTCGATCCATCGCGGCAGGACGCCATGCGCGCCGCGCACGACCGGTCTCCGCTCGTGCCGCGAAACCGCGAGGCCGCGCTCGCCGTGCTCTCGCCGATCTGGCGACCGGCGGAGTCGATCCGGAGCGCTGTCGTCGTCGCGCACGATTTTGCGCCGAAGCTCGGAGGAATGGAGACGGTCGCGCGCATGCTCGCCTCGAGCTTGATCGAGCGCGGCGTCACCACGCGCGTCTACACGACGAGCCGCCTCGGCGCGCGCGTCGCGAGCGGGCTCACGCCTTCGAGCGAAGACGCTGGCGAGATCGTGCGGCCGATCTACCGGCAGAGGCCGCCGCCGCTGCGGATCGACCTCGAGGCCGATCTCCTCGCGACCCTCGCCTGCGGCCTTCGCGACGCGCCGGACGTGATTCATTTGAGCCACGCCGGGCTCGGCCCGTGGATCCCGACGCTACGCGCGGCGTTCCCTGCGTGCGTCGTGACGGTGAACGTGCACGGCAACGATCTGATCGCGCCATGGGTGTACCCCGGCGACGCGATGACGCCCGACCAGTACCGCGCCGCGCAGATCGCCGGGCTGAACCAGGCGCATGCGGTCCTCTGCGTCTCCGGGTTCTCGCGCGCTCTGGCGGAGTCGAAGGGCGTCTCGCCGAGCGTGCTCGTCACGATCGAGAACGGCATCGACCCGTCGCTCTTCGCGGGTGCGTCGCTCGCGAAGCCTGACGACGAGACGCTCCTCACCGTCTCGCGTCTCGCTCCGCGAAAGGGTCACCGCACGGTGATCCAAGCGGTCGCGCTCCTCGCGAAGAGGAGACCGCGCCTCCGCTACGTGTTCACCGGCGCAAGCGACGCGATGCGCGCCGAGCTGATGGCGTTCGCGAAGAGCCTTAGCGTCGAAAATCGCGTCTCGGCGATCGGCTTCGTTCCCGAAGGCGACTTGCCGCGGCTCTATCGCTCCGCAAACGTGTTCGTGCTTCTCTCCGAGTCGAACGAAGCGAACGACGACGTCGAAGGCTTTGGCGTCGCGTTGCTCGAAGCGGCGGCCAGCGGCCTGCCCACGATCGCGTCACGCAGCGGAGGCATGCCCGAGGCGATCGTCGATGGTGAGACGGGGCTCCTGGTCACGCCAGGCAACGCCGAGGAGGCCGCCGCGGCGATCGAGCGGCTGCTCGACGATCGCGCGCTCGCGACCGAGCTCGGCGAACGAGGGCGCGTGCGCGTCGCGTCACGCTTCTCGCACACGCGCGCGGCGGAGCGAGCGCTCGCGACATGGGCGTCGCTTGCCGCAACGCGGTCCGCGCCGATCCCTCTTGTCGCTGGAGGAGCCCTCGAAGTCCTTCGCGACGCGCAACGGCGCGCGGCCGATCAACGGGCCGAGCGCGAGCAGAGGCGCGAGACGTTTCGCCAGGTCCTCGCACGTCATCGCGTCGTTCGCCTCCGCGCGACGAGCGACGGCGCGCGTCTCCTCCCCGAAGCCCTCGATGACTGCGCCGCGCTCGATCATCGACCGCGCGTCGAGGTGAAGCTTCGTCGCTTCCTCGAGCCGGACTTCGCGCTCTACGCGTTGCCGATGGTCGAAGGCGTCGAGCTCGTGCACGGGCTGCCGAGCGTCGACCCGGCGTCGCTCGTGGCGCAGCTTCGCGACGTCGCGAGAGGTCAGCTCGCGCGTGTGCGGACGGTGCGTCTCTTTCTGACCCCCGAGGCGCACGAAGACGCGTCGATCGCCATTCGCGCGGTGCCGGAGGCGCATGCGCTTCGCCGTCTTTTCACCGAGCATGGCGCGGTCGTCGTGCCGCCGCCGGAGCTGATGCGTTACCTGTCCGAGGTCCCCGCGGGCGGCCCCGAGACCGGGATGATCGAGCCGACGAACCTCTGCAACCTCGCGTGCCCGACCTGCCCGACCGGCACCGGCAAGATCAAGCCGCTGCCGCAGATGACGCTCGCGAAGTTCGAGAGCGTGATCGAAGAGGTGGCGCCGCGGATGCGAAACCTCGCGCTGTGGAACTACGGCGAGCCTCTCCTCAACAAGGAGCTCCCGCGCATGATCGCGTCCGCGAAGAAGGCAGGCGTGAAGGTCGTGAAGGTGTCCTCGAACGTCCATTTCCTCGACGGCGCACGCGGGCGCGCGCTCCTCGAGTCGGGGCTCGACGTCTTGATCCTCAGCGTCGACGGCGCGAGCCAAGCCACGTATGCGACCTTTCGAAAAGACGGCAGCTTCGAGCACGTCGCCACGTCGGTCGCCTGGCTCTGCGCCGAGAAGAAGCGGCTCGGCCTGAAGAAGCCACGCATCGAGCTGCAATTCATCGCGATGCGTCACAACGAGCACGAGCTGCCCGAGATGCGCCGGCTCGCGCGCGAGTGGGGTGTCGACAAGCTCCGCGTGAAGACCGTCGGCGCCGACGACGAAGGAACGAAGGATCTCGTGCCGGCCTCGCGCCTGCTCTCACGGTACGAGGCCGATCACACGACGCCGAACGTGCGCCACGCGTTCTGCACGATGGCGTGGGATCACACGGTGGTGAACGTCGACGGCTCGGTGACGCCGTGTTGCTACTTGAGGCCTGATATGGGGGAGGCGTTCGTGATGGGCAACATCTTCGAGACGCCGTTCACGTCGATCTGGCGCGGCGAGCGATATCGCGCGTTCCGTGAGGCGATGCTGAACGGACGCGGGTCGATGCCCGTCTGCAACCGGTGCCGTGGAGGCACGCACGATCTCATCGCCGCGATCGAGGACGTACCGTCATGATGCTCACGACCACTTCGCCTGCCGCCACGAGCACGAGCGCGAGCATCTTCGAAGACGGGACGCCGAGCGAGCCGAGCGCGGCGCTCGCGGCCTATCGAAGCGCGACGCGATCGCTTCGAGGCGGCACGCTTCGTTGGTACGTCGAACCCGCGAACGTGGAGCTCCTCGAGCGCGCGGTGCGGGAGCTGAACCTCGAGCCTCGCGCGCCGTATGCACCCGACTCGCTCGAGATCGTCCTCGCCGCGACCGATCGTGCGTTCGATCAGACGGACGTCGCCTTCGAAGCCGAGCTCGCGCCCGTGCTGCGCCGCCTCCGTGACGGACAGAAGAACGAAGCGGCGAGCGGATCGAAGGCGGTCCTACGCCTCATGATGACGAACGGCCGTCGCTACGCGCTGCCGCCACCTGCGCTCGACATCTCGACGAACGACCTCTGCGGCCTCGAATGCAACATGTGCGGCAACCGCGCGACGAAGCGTGACCCGCACACGATGTCGCCCGACGACGTGCGCGCGCTCATCACCGAGGCCGCCGCTTGGGGGATCCGCCGCGTCGCGCTGACGGGCGCCGGCGAGCCGTTTCGTGATCCCGAGATGGTCGGCCACATTCGCTTCGCCAACGACCTCGGGCACCTCGTGACGATCACGACGAATGGCTTTCCGATCTCGGAGAAGGTCGCGAGCGAGCTCAGCGAACGCGTCGTCTCGATCTCGGTGTCGATCCACGGCGCGACCGAGGCGATGCACGACGCGATCGTGGGCGTCCCGAAGGCCGGCGACAACGCCTGGCGCGCGATACGGCGGATGGTTCGCGCACGCGCGGCCCGCCCGGGATCGAAGCTCAGCGTGAACGTCTCGACCGTGATCCAGAGGCAGAACTTCCACGAGATACCTGCGCTCGTTCGCCGCGCGCGGGACGAAGGCGTCAGCGGCATCAACATCCAGCCGATCAACCTGCAACACGGCGCGTTCAAACCCGGCGTGCTCGACGTCGCGGACGGCGCACCCAGGATGAGCGCCGAGGGCGCGATCGTCCGGCGCGACGACCTCCTCTCGATCGCGCGACTCTGGCCATCACGCGACCAGCGCGCGGAGCTCGACGCGATGTTCGACGCGCTCGATGCGCTGAAGCGTGAGCTTGGCAAGTTCATCCACTCGACCGAGGAGCGCCTCGCGCTCCTCCGGCGCTACTTTCGCGACTCGTCGCAGCGCGCGCTCGGCGTCGCATGCCGCGTGGGCGACGCGTTCCTCGCCGTCGACCATCGCGGGCAGATCAAGCCTTGCTACCGCTTGCCGTGGTCGCATGGCGACGCGCGCATCACGAACGTCCGCGCCCTTTGGAACAGCAAGGCTTACGCACGCACGCGCGAGCTCGTCGACGCCTGCCCGCTCACGTGCATGAACAACTGCTTCTTTCGCGAGAAGCGCGCGGGGACGCGATGACCGCGATCTCGGCGCGCGTCCACGCGAGCTCGAACGCGTCCATGGTCGCGATCGAAGATCCGAGCGGCGAGCTCGAGGCGGCGATCCGCTGCGAGACGCGTGACCCGGCGCTCTCCACCAAAATCGCCCGCGCGATCGCCGATCGCCTTCATGGCTTCGAGGTCCCTGCCCTCGCTCCGTCCACACGCGTGCTTCGCTTGCGCACGCGAAGACGCCTCGACGGATGGAGCGACGAGCACGTACGCGACGCCATCGTCGTGATCGATCTCACGGGCGCGACTGCGACGCGCGCACGCAAGCTCCCTGATCTCGTCGACGCCATCCGCGCAAGGAGCGGCGTCCTCGGTGTTCAGGTGCTCTGGGATGGCGCTGACCGCGATCTTCGAGGTGGCGAGCGCCACGAGGAGCACGTCTTCACGATGCTCGAGCGCGTCCGCACGACGCCGGCAGGGCCACCTGTCGTCGTGGTGGACTCCGGCGCCGCCATCCCAAGCCTCGCGCTTCGCTTTCTGCTGAGCTCGCGTCAGGCGTCTTCCGTCTCCGGGTCGAAAGCCCATACGATGGGTCGCTCGACGACACTCCTCACGAAAGGACGCGCTGGTGGCAGGTCTCACGTGTGAACGCGCAGTAGCGCTTCTTCGCGGTCTCGAGGGCAACAAGCTGACCGATCTCGAGTTCGACGAAATCGAGGAGCTCCTCGCGCTTGGCCCACGCTGCGAGATCAACAGCCCACAGGCGATCTCCACGCTCGAAGCGCGCATCCGCGAGGTCGAAGACCAGCTGAAGAACGACTGGTTCCGGATGACCACGGGAAAGGCCGAGCGCGCTCGACGCGAAGAAGACCGCATCCAGATGAAGCGGATCGTCGCGCTGCTGCGTGACCGTCCTCTCGTCGACACGCTCACGAAGCTCATCGCGAACAGCTCGCTGCTCGCGAAGGGCGCGCAATACGTCACGTGCCCAGCGCTCGGCTCGGAGGTGTATGCGCTCACGCTCCGTGGCCAGCGCGCGCTTCGCTCGCTCGAGGTGCGCCTCCAGCGCTACGCCAACGCCTCGCTCAAGGCGTTCCTCGCGTCGTTCGACAAGGCGGAGAACAAGATGCGTGCGTTCAGCGGGGAGATCGCGACGCTCGCGCAGAACATTGGCTACGTGAAGAAGAACCGCGAGCAGGTCATCATCGGGCTCGCGAAGACGGGCGAGCCCGCCGGCAACGCGCTCGGCGCCTACCACGCGAGCCTACGCGCGGTGAGCGCGCCCGACGCGGCGGTCACGTGCGCCAGGAACGCCAAGCAGTTCGGCGGCGCCAACTACGCAGCGGCGCGCCTTCGCTATGCGCAGCAAGCGCTCGCGCGGGCAGGCTTTCCGGCGTCGCCGATCGTGATGGGCGCGGCAAAGACGCTGCTCGCGTTCGACCCTCCGGACGCCGGCATCCCGCGCTTCAAGGAGCTCGTCACCGCGGCAAACCAGATGTTCGGACGCACCGAGATGAGCTTCAAATACGCCGCGCGTCTCATGCCTGCGCACGGGACGCCGGCGGAGGTGATGGCGCGTGTTCAGCTCGCGGGCCAGCTCCTCCAGCAGGTCCCGAGCCGCATGCGCGCGGCCACCGACGTCCGTGGAGCCTCCGTCGCGCTCGCGTCGATGGTCAAGGGCAGCGACGCGGTCGGCCCGCTCGTCCGACGCTTTCGCGACATCGAGGACCTCCTCGTTCAGCGCGGGCTCTCGCAGCCGCAGCTCGTCGAAGGCGACGCGCTCGAGTGTGTCTCGTGCCCCGGCGAGCCCGCTGAGGTCGTCGACAGCGTCGCGATCCTCACCGAGCAGATCGCACGAGGTCGCGCGCCTGCTCGCGGCGACGTCGCGGTGGCGGTGGCGTTCGCGAAGCGCTTCTCGTTCTGAGCTCGCTCGACGCGAAGCTCAGTGCTTCGTGATGTTGCCCTTCGCGTCGATGACCCAGAGACCTTCCTTGTCGATCGGGTCGTCTTCGAAGGAGTCGTTCTTGTTCGCGTTCGTCTTGTGCAGATCGAACTGACCGACGAGCAGGTCCTTCCGCTTCTTCTTGTATTGCTCTTCCCACGAGCGGGGCTTCTTGCCGTCCGTGTCGACGAGCACCACCGTGCCGTTGTCCATCACGTTGATCATCGGCACCGTCACGCCGTCCACTTGCACGCGCTCGTACTTGCCGTCGGGAGGCGGCGAGCCCGCCGGTGCGGCAGGAGCGTTCGCGACGACCGAGGCGGCGGTGGACGGCGACGCGGCCGTCGCCGGTGTGCTGGCCGAGGCGACCTGTCCCGCGCTGGCGTCGACGCCCCCATCGGCCGGCTTCTTGTGGCAGGCGCCAAGACCAAGCGCGATCACGAACAGGAAGAGAGACGTTTTGAAGGGATGGGCGCCGAACATGCCGCCATCCTATTACGTCATTCGACCAAGCGGCAGAAACCAGGCACTTCGCGCCGATCTCGGTTAAGCGGGCAAAGCGGCGAATTTGATGGATGAGCGGAGCAGAGCAGGGTGTTAGCGTTGAGACTCCTTCGTCGGCTCGCTGGATCCGTCATGAACAAATTCAATACCCGTTCTGCTCACTCCGAGGATCGCGTCACCCTGTGGCTCGAAGGCGAGGTCACCCTCGAGACGACCGGTACGCTTCGCGACGCCATTACGGAAGCGCATCGCGAATCGCAGCGTGTGCACGCGAAGGAGCTCATCATCGACTTCACGCAGCTCGACTTCTTGAACTCGTCGGGCATCAAGCATCTCGTGACGTGGGTGAACAGCGTCGTCCAGCTTCCTCCAGAGCAGCGCTACCAGGTTCGTCTTCGCTCGAATCCGCTGATCCCGTGGCAACGCCGCAGCCTCACGACGCTGAAGTACTTCGCGCCCGATCTCGTGATGATCGAGAGCGTCACGCCCGCGCCCTGAAGCGAATGTTCCGCTCGTGTGAGGAGAGTCAGCGGTTGTACGGGTTTGTCTTGTCGATCTTGTCGGCGGGCTTTGCCGTCTGATCGTACGGGCTCGCGTGATCGATCCCGGTCTTCTTCACAGACGACGTGGGGGCTGGCGCGGGCGCGACGGCGACCGACGCTGCGGCGCTCGCGGTGGTCGCGCGAGGCAGCGCGCCGGGGAATGGATTTCGACCTGGCCGCGCGCCGCTCGGTGCGCCTCCGCTGTTCGCGGCCGTCGCGCCGCTGCCCTCGGGGTCGGGCGATCCGCTCGGATCGAGCGCCGGCTCCGGGCCTCCCGCGCTCGGAAGGCCAGAGGTCTTTCGCACGGGATCGGCGTAGACCGGCGTGGAGGGAGAGCGGAGCGCGAGGTACGCCGTAACGCCGATCAAGGTCACGACGGCGAGCGCGCCGAGCAGCGGCTTCACGCGCGAGCCGTCCGACGGCGACGAGACCGCCTTCTCCCCTGCCCGCTTGCTGTCGTTCGACCCTGGCATGACCGCCGCCCCGTCACGCTCCAAGATAGCCGCGCGGTCTCGATTAGGCACGTGAGGAATCCGCCTCCCCGATCAGGCCGCTTCTGATAACCACGCGGTATGGCGACCGCGCCGACGAGCCCCGGCAAGAGACGCTTCACGTTCTTCGGGACGGTCGGCTTTCGTCTGGCGGTCGCCACGATCGTCTCGGTCGCGATCGTCTCGGCGTCGGCGTTCTTGCAGCTTCGCTCCGCGGACAAGGAGCGCCTGATTCAAACGAAGGTGCAGAGCGCGAGCATCGCGGTCGCGGTGATCGCCGAAGATCTCGCGCCCGTCATCGACTTCGGAGACAACGACGACCTCCGCGCGCGCCTCGACAAGCTCCGCGGCACCCGCGACATCATCGGCGCGGGCGTGTGGCTCGACAGCAGCCCGTCGAACGCGAGCGTGACGTGGCGCGATGAGAGCAGCAGCGCCTTCGTCTTCGCGCCACCCGCCAACCCGACCGCGGTCGTCCGTGCCAACGACGCGATCCTGATCGCGCATCCGATCATCGGCGCCGGCGGCACGCAGACAGGCACGTTGCAGATCGCGTTCTCTCTCTCGCAAGAGAACGCGACGCACAGCGCCGGACGAAGCCAGGTGTTCTGGCTCACCCTTCTCCTCGCCGAGCTCACCGCGGCGGCCTTGATCGGGGTCACGCGGTGGCAGGTGGTCCGCCCGCTGCGACGCTTGGCGGAGAGCGTGCGGCGCGTCGAAGCCGGCGAGCAGAACATCGACGCCGGCTCGATGCCGAACAACGAGCTCGGTGAGCTCGGACGCGCCCTCGAGCACATGGGTGAGGCGATCGCGTTTCGGCAGGAGCGCCTGCGCAAAGACGTGCAGCTCGCCCAGCGCATTCAGACGTCGATCTTGCCGCGCGCGCTCACGGTGAAGGGCCTCGAGATCGCCGCGGAGATGCGGCCTGCGGAGCAGGTCGGCGGCGACTACTACGACGTCATCCCGACCGCGACCGGTGCGTGGTTCGCGATCGGTGACGTCGCCGGGCACGGCGTCGACGCAGGGCTCGTGATGATGATGCTGCAGAGCATCGTGGCGACGGTCGTGCAGCACGATCCGTCCGCCGGACCGGCGAAGGTGCTCTCGTCGACGAACGCCGTGCTCTACCAGAACGTCCGCGAGCGTCTCCAGCGCGACGATCACGCGACCTTGACGTTGATGCACTACGAAAACGGTCGCCTCCGCTACTCCGGCGCACACGAAGATCTCATCATCGTCCGTCGCAAGACGGGCAACCTCGAGGTCATCGCCACCGAGGGCCCGTGGGTGGGCGCGATCGCCGACATCCGCAAGGTCGTCGGTGAGGAGCGTGAGGTGACGCTCGAGGTGGGCGACCTGCTCGTCCTCCACACCGACGGCGTCACCGAGGCTCGGAAGGGTCGCGAGCAGTTCGGGATCGAGCGCTTGTGCGCCGCTGTCTCGAAGATCGCCGACCTCCCCGTCGACGAGATCGTCGAGTCGCTCCAGCAGCACATCGCGAGCTGGGCCGACACGATCGACGACGACGTCACCGTCGTCGCGCTTCGGAGGATGAGCGCATGAGGCGCTTCCCTCCCTTCGCTGCGCTCGGCGCGCTCGCGATCGGCGCGACGCTGATGGCGGCGCATCAAGAGGCCGCCGCGGCGCCCGCGGACGTAAACGCACCCGCGGCGACGAGCTTCGAGGATCTCGCGCTCGGCGCGCTACGCGTGCTCGCCTACGATCGAACGTTCACGCGGCGCGCGACGTTCGTCGTCGCCACGCGCCCGAAGAGCGCCCTCTCCACGACGTGCGGCGCCGAGATGGCACGTGCCCTCGAAGCAGCCGGGTCGAAGGTGCCCGCGCGACCGCTTCGTCCCGTCGTGGTTCCGTTCAGCGCGGCGTCGTTCGACGCGGACCTGAAGCGACTCGACGCTGGCGCGGTCTTCTTGTGCCCAGGTCTCGAGAACGACCCCGCGGTGATCGCGGCGACGAAGCGACGTGGCGCTCTCTCGCTCGGCGTCGTCCCCACGCTCGCGTCCGTCGGCCTCTCGCCGCATGGCGCGAGCCACGGCCTCAGCGTCGTGCTCCGAACGTCGCGCGCCCGAAGCGAGGGGCATCGCTTCACCGCGCCGTTCCTTCGCTACGCGCACGCCGTTCGCTGACGCTCGACGACGAGAGCTTGGGCGGTCTCAGGCCGAGGCGACGGTCTCGATCGTCAGGATGTCAGGAGCAAAGCAGCGAAGCGCGTTGAGGCTGCGGCGCTGCCACGGGATGAGCGGGCTCGAGATGATGCGAATGCGGTACGCGATGTTCTGCGGGAGCCTCGAGGCATCGCGCAGCCACGCGACGAAGTGCTTGATGCCCGAGGAGTTCACGAACAAGAGCTGCGTGAGATCGAGGGCCACTTCGCTCGCGCCTCGCCGCTGCGCCTCGAGATGCGCGTTCTGGAGGGCGCGACCGATCAACGACGTGGACTCGAGGTCTGCTTCTCCCTCGAGGTTCACGGTGAGGACCTTGTCTGCGAACTGCGTTCGTGACGTGAGCCCGACGCCGCCCTTGTTGATCGGGTTCGGTGTCATGCCGCCACCGCCGGTGCAATCGTGGTCGTGGCGATGACGCGGACGAACTCGCCGTCCTCTTCGACGTCGACAGTCATCTCGCCCTCGGCGCGAATGCGCGCCAGACCAAGGCCGCCTTCTTCGTCGCTGTTCGCGCACTCGGTCATGACGCGAAGGTAGTAGTCGCCAGGATCCATCCCCACCATCGCCGCGGCATGCGCCTTGAGTGTGTCGATCGCGCGGCGATCGGCGCGGTTGCGCGTCTCGATCACGATCTTGTCGAGATCCTTCGTGCGGATCTGGAGCGTCGTCTCACCGCCGACGGAGTGTCGCAGCACGTTCTCGAGCATTTCGTGGGTCGCCAGGCCAACGCGCGCGCTTGCGTCGGCGTCGTTGAGCGCACGCTCGTAGATGCTCATCACCGATTGGCGGATGACCGTGATCATCTGCACGGTGGGTTTGAAGCTCAGCTCCAAGTACATGCGCGGCCGCCACTCCCCTTCCTGCCCACCAAATCAGGGAAGCAGTCATATTCGTGAGTGTCAACACGGTGTCGCTTGCTTTGGGTAGGCTCGAATGAAACGCTGGAAGACCTACCTCGTCCTCGTCCATGGCATCCTCGGCGGTCCTCCTCCCAACCCTCGATTCCGACTCGGCCGAGCGCGTCGAACGCATGGCCGACACGTGGGGTCGCCTCGTCAACGAGCGCGATGAAGAGGCCGCCCAGACGCTGCATCGAGAGATTCTCTCGCTGAAGAACCAGGCGGCAGGCGCCGAGATGACGGACCTCCATGCGGTCTGCCAACGGGTCGAGGAGCTCGTGCTCCTCGCCCACCGGCGTCACTACGACGTGCCCGAGGAGATGTTCCTCACCGTCAGCATGGCGATGGAGTTCATCGGCTTCCTCGTGAGCACACCCACCGCCGAGGCGCGCGCGAAGGCCGACGTGCAAGGCTTCATCGCTCAGCTCGAGGCCGTGCTCCAGGACGCCGAGTCGCTGCCCAACAAAGAGCGCCGCCCGATCAGCTACGCCGCGCCAAGCTCGAGCCGCTACCTCGACGGCACCGCCGAGCACCTCGCACATGCCACACGCGTCCGCCTCTCGAAGATCGCGACGGAGATCTTCCTCGAGTCGATCCGCTCGGAGAGCAGCTCCGCGCTCCGCCTACGTGAGAACTGGCAAGCGCTCCAGCACGAGCTCACACGACTCGGCCGCGTTCGGCTCAAAGACCGCCTCATCGTGAGCGAAGAGCAGATCGCCCACCTCGCCCCCGACAAGCAGATCCACGTCGGCACCGAGATCCAAGACGTCATCGTCTCGCCCGAGATCGCCGTCGCGCTCGAGATCGCGCTCGCGCAGCTGATCGGCAACGCCGTCACACATGGGATCGAGACGCCTCCCGCACGCATCGCCACGGGCAAGCCTACCGAAGGCAGCATCCGCGTCGACGCGCGCATCACCGACGGCGCCGCGGTGCTCTCGATCGAAGACGATGGCGCCGGCGTCGACACCGCCGCGATCCTCCGCACCGCGCTCGATCAACGGCTCATCTCGAGCGAAGAGTCCGACCAGAACGATCCGAAGCTCGCCTTCTCGCTGATGTTCGAGCCGGGCGTCTCCGGCTCGTTCAACCAGCCAGGTGACGGGCTCGCGACGGTACGCGACGTCGTCAAGCGCGCCGGCGGAACGATCGAGGTGCGGAGCGTTCCGTCGCGGGGCACATCACTCACCGTGACGATCCCCGACGCGACCACGAACGTCGAGGTACGCACGTTCCGCTCGCCATCCGGGCATGTCCTTCTCGCGATCGAGGCGAGCTGGGCGCTGGCGAACGAAGGCCCGGCGACGCCGCTCGATCTCATGAGCGCGCTGCAGCTCCCGCAAAAAGGCAGCGTCCCACGCATGCAGAAGGCCATCTTTCGCCGTGGAAAATCGGCGTACGAGGTGCCCACGCGGTCGACGCCCATTCTCTGCGTCGCCTCACGCCTCAGCCCGACGCACGCGACCGCGCCCGTCGAGGTCATCCTCGTCGGCACCGCCGAAGGGCTCTTGCTGCGCCTCGATCAAATCGTCGATCGCATGTCGCAGAGCACCGTGCCGCCACCTGCCGAGAGCAGCCGCGGCGCGACGACCGCGCTCGGCGGACCGAGCTTCGATCCCTCCGCAGGCACGCCCGCCAGGCGAGGCGCGCAGCGTGTGCTCCTCGTCGACTCGAATCCGACCTGGCTCGTGCTCACCCGCTCGGCGCTTCTGCATCGTGGCTTCGCCGTCCACGCGGTGAGCACGCTCCTCGAGATGGACGACGCGCTCGACAAGTGGGGCCCCGACGTCATCCTCGCCGACGTCCAAAGCCTCGAGAAGCCCGCCGTCGACGTGTGCCAACACGTGAAGAAGCTCCGCCCACTCCTGCCGCTCATCCTGTTCTCCGAGACCAACGTCGAAGCCACCGACGACCTCGTGCGCGACGCGCTCGCCGAGGTCTCACTCTCGAAGACGCTCGGCCCCGACCAGCTCGCGCTCGAAATCACCCGCCGCTGCAACACGAACGCCGCGCTCTAACCGCGCTGGCGTGGCCAACCCACGCTGGCGTCGCCAACCGGCGCGGTCCTCGCGAAACACCGTCGGGCGCTGGCACGCCGCTCGGTCGGAAGGCCACGTCATAGGGTTCAACAGGGGCGATCATGTCAGGCCTCGCCGTGCCTTGGTTGACCAAGGTCCTCAACGTCGAGCGAGCTCGGACTCACCCTTTTCAACAAGTGTGTCATCGTTCGATCGCCTTCGCGCCCGCGCTGGCGTGGCCGACCCGCGCTGGCGTGGCCAACCCGCGCTGGCGTGGCCAACCCGCGCTGGCGTGGCCAAGGCAGTCCAAACGTTGAGCGACCCCTTTACAAGTGCGTTCGCGAAAAGGGTGGCACGCCGCTCGGTCGGGAGGCCACCTCACATGGTTCAACAAGGGCGATCATGCCAGGCCTCGCCGTGCCTTGGTTGACCAAGGTCCTCAACGTCGAGCAACCTCGGACTCACCCTTTTCAACAAGTGTGTTCATCATCGTTCGATCGCTTTCGCGCCCGCGCTGGCGTGGCCGACCCGCGCTGGCGTGGGCCTGGCTGGCGCCGCTCGGGGCCTTACTTGCGGTGGCGGGCGCGGTCGATCGCGACGGCGACGACGATGATGGCGCCTGTGGCGATCTCTTGCGAGAAGCTCGGCATGCCCTTGTGGACGGCGCCGGTCTTGATGACGGTCATGAGGAGCGCGCCGAGGACGGAGCCGACGACGCTGCCGTCTCCGCCGGCGAGCGGAGCGCCACCGATGACGACGGCGGCGATGACGTCGAGCTCGAGGCCGATCGAGTCGGTGGGGTCGCCGACGGTGAGGGTGGAGAGCTCCATCACGCCCGCGACGCCGAACAAGAAGGACGACAGCGTGTAGACGAGGATCTTCACGCGCGCTGGGTCGATGCCGCACAGGCGCGCGGCCGACTCGTTGCTTCCGACCGCGAACACATGGCGGCCGAACCGCGTGTAGCCAAGCAGGATGGCGACCACGATCGCGAGCGAGAGCGCGATCCAGAGGCCGGGGGCCGAGATGTCGGCGGAGAGGAGCTTTTCGAGGCCGCGGGTGTCGCAGTCGATCTTCTGCTCTTGCGCCAAGCCCTTCGCGGCGCCTCGTAAGATCGTCATCGCGCCGAGCGTGACGACGAACGGCATCATCTTGAATTTACCGACGAGCGTGCCGATGCTAGCGCCCACGATCGCGGCCACGAACAGGGCGCCGAGCACGGCGACCGCGGGATGGGCGCCGCTCTTGAGCAGCCTGGCGACCACGACGGTCGTGAGCGCGACGAGCGAGCCGGTCGACAGGTCGATGCCGCCGGTGACGATCACCATCGTCATGCCGAGCGCGCAGATCGCGACGACGACGGTTTGCCTCGCCATCGTGAGGAGGTTCTGCGTACGCAGGAACGTGTCGGGCGTCAGCGCCGCGAACACGGCGTACACGATGATCACGGCGAGGAGTGGACCGAGCCACGGTGGACGACGCTGTCCCGACAAGAATCCCATCATGTCAGGACGAGGCCTCGAGTAAGAGCTTCTCTTCGGTCCAATCGCCCGCCAAACGCGGCGCGTCGAGCTCTCCGCGGCGGAGGACCGCAATTCGATCGCACGACGCGATCAGCTCGTCGAGCTGGCTCGAGACGAGGACGATGCCCTTCCCTCGCTTGGCGAGATCGCGCAGCAGCGTGAGGACCTGCGCCTTGCTCGCCACGTCGATGCCGCGCGTGGGCTCGTCGATGAGGAGCACGTCATAGTCCTCGCGGAGCAAGCGTGCGATCTGCACCTTTTGCTGGTTGCCGCCGGACAGCTCACCCACCGGCTGCGCGGGTCCGCTTGCTTTCACCGACAGATCGCCGATCCACTTGGCGCCTTCGGCGAGCACCTTCGGAGGCCACGACCAGAAGCCACCGCGCGACGAGAGCGTCACGTTCTCGGCGATCGATCGGCGGAGCATGAGCCCCTCGCCACCTCGGTCTTCGCTGAGCAAGCCAAGCCCCTTCGGCGTGTTCACGATGACGTCGCCGCGTACGGGCGGGTCGAGCCCGACGATGAGACGAAGCAGCTCCGTTCGTCCGGAGCCGACGAGGCCGGCGATGCCGAGCACCTCGCCCTTTCGAAGCTCGAAGGACGCCGATCGCGGGCGCTCCTTGCCGCCGAGGCTCTTCACTTCGAGCAAGACATCGCTTCGCGGGGCTCTCTCGCCCGCAGGTTGGCCGGCATGACCTCCGACCTGCAGATCCGTGACGGTGTCGGTGTCCTCGTCGGTGCGCGCGCTCTCGAGCTCGCGGCCGAGCATCTCGTGGATGATCTGCTCCGATGGCGTCGTCTTCGGATCGCCGGCGCCTTGCACTTTGCCGTCGCGGAGCACCGTGTAGCGATCGGCGTGCACGCGGACGTCGGCGAGGAAGTGCGTCACGAGGATGATCGCGAGGCCGAGAGACTTGAGCGTCTGGATCCGCGCGAACAGGCGCGCGGCGTCGTCATGACCGAGGCTCGACGTGGGCTCGTCGAGGATGAGCACGCGCGCCGCCGCTGCGTCGGACGACGAGGCCGCCACGTTCGCCTGCGCCAAGGCACGCGCGATCTCGACGAGCTGTTGATCGGCGACGCCCAGGTAGCGCGCGCGGACATCGAGCGGAATTCGACGCCCGGCGCCGGTGACGAGGCCGAGCGCCTTCTCGGCGACGACGCGCGCCTCCGAGCTTCGAACGAACCCGAGCGGCGCGGTGGGCTCGAGGCCGAGGACGACGTTCTCGAGCACGGTGAGGTCGGGGCACAGCGTTCGCTCTTGCGGCACCATCACGACGCCGAGCTCCCGAGCTTCGAGTGGGCTCGACGGCGCGTAACGCCCGTCGTCGTCCTCCTTTTGGTCGAGCGGAAAGCGCATCATCCCCTTGTCGGGTCGCTCGGCGCCGAGGAGGATCTTCATCAACGTGCTCTTGCCCGCGCCGTTCTCGCCGAGGAGCGCGTGCACCTCACCCTTCACGATCGACAGGCTCACGCCGCGCAGCACCGAGACGGCCCCGAAGGACTTCTCGATCCCGCTCACCTCGAGCACCACCGGCACGCCCGGCGGTAGGCTCGAAGGAGGCGATGGCACGGTCGGCTGAAGGGACGCCACGACGGCCGGCTACTCCTTCAGCCACTTCTTGAGGTCGGGCTGCATGATCTCTTTGACCGCCGGATCGTCGATGTTGCTCTTGTCGACGTAGCGCGCGCCCGTGTCGATGCGTTTGTCGACCTTCACCCCGCGGAGGTGGTCGGCCATCGTCTTCACCGCCAGGTAACCCATGTTGAACGGGTTTTGGACGACGAGCCCTTCGATATCCCCTTCCTTGAGCGCAGAGACCAGCTTCTCCGAAGAGTCGAACCCGATCAGCTTCACCTTCTTGTTCACGCCGGACTTCTTCAAGGCTTGGAGCATCCCGAAGGTGGTCGACTCGTTCGGCGTGAAGACGCCTTGGATCACGCCCGTCTGCGCCTTGTGCGCGATGAGCAAGCTCTCGCTCTTCGAGAACGCGCTCTCGGTCGTCGCGCCGCCGTATTGGTTGTCGCTCACCAATTTGAGATCGGGCACTGCCTTGACCGCGTCGAGGAATCCCTTCTCGCGGTTTTGCGTGCTCGCCGATCCCTCTTGGTAGCGGAGGACGATCAGGTTTCCTTTTCCGCCGAGCGTCTTGTTCATCGCCTCGCCTGCGAGCTTGCCGGCGGCCTGGTTGTCGGTCGCGACGAAGCTCACGTGGTCGTCACCTTGGAGGTCCGAGTCGAACACGACGACGGGGATCTTCGCGGCCACGGCGGCCTTCACCGGGGCACGGAGCGCGCTGTCGTTCAGCGGCGCGACGACGATGCCGGAGACGCCTTGCGCGACGAACGTGTTGACCACGTCGATCTGCGCCTTCAGATCGTCTTCTTTGAGCGGCCCCTTCCAGACGATGTCGACGCCGAGCTCGGACGACGCCTTCATCGCGCCGGCATGCACGCTCTTCCAGAACTCGTGCGTCGTTCCCTTCGGGATGACGGCGATCTTGAGGCGTTCCTTGCCGGCGCCGGCCTCACCGGACGACGACGAGCTCGACGTCGATCCGTCGGGCTTCGGCGGGTCCTTGCAGGAGACCGCCGTCAAGCCGAACAAGGTGATGCCGAGGAGGAAGGCGCGCTTCGTCGTTCTCATGTCGTCCGGCCCGGATCCTAACCCGACGGACGCGGCGCGTCCCAACTAGGGGCTCACCAAACTGGCCGCATCAAGGGGCCGCCTCTTCGGGCCCGAGATCGAGCTTCGGCAAGGGATCGACAATCGGTCGCGCGCGCACCCAATCCACGATGATGTCGCTCGTGACGAGCCAGTTTCGTAGCATCAGCGCAAGATCGCCGGTGGGGCCATCCCCGACGAAGATCGTGCCGTCGTCGTCGATGAGCTCGCTTCGCGAAGTGAATCGATCGATGCGGTAGACGCGAAAGTCCGTGCGCTGCGTCTTGTCGGCCGAGCCGCAGCCGGCGGTGCATGGTCCGGTCGGCACCTTGTGCTCGGCGTGAAAAGAGCCGGAGGATCGCGCGATGAAGAGCGACCACGGATCGGCGGCGGTGAAGTCACCGCTTCGCTGAAAGCCGAGCCACCAGTAGAAATCCGGCCCACCGTCGACGTCGGGGCTTCCCTTGCTCGTCGGGTCGACGATGCGCGCGCGGATCTCGAGCGACGCGACCTCGGGGATCCCGTCTTGCGCCGGCTTCGTCGTGACCGCGCTCTTGCCCTTCGGCAACGTGAGCATGCCGCCAGCGATGTTGATCGCTCCATTGACGAGCCAGCGCTGCGCGTCGAGCGACGTGCCGTCGAAGCCTTCCCAAAACGCAAAGAGCTTCGACTCCACCAGGGCGGGTGGTGTCGCGTTCGGATCGCCGTAGCGAATGACATACGTCTCCGCGCCATTCGACGGGATCGCGCGCTCGAGCGAGAAGCAGAGGGAGACGAAGTTGCCGCGCACGTCGATCGTGCGGGCGCGCTCGGTCGTCGGACCGAAGACGCGAACGTCACCGAGGTCGGCGCGCGTCTTGGTGATGTCCCCCGCGAGCTGCCCGTTGAAGCATTGGGTGCTCTGCGCGGGCAGCGCGACGCCTGCGCCGTTCGTGACGGTGAGCGCGCGCTCGTACTTCGGGTGATACGGCCCGGCGTCGGCGGCGACCCCGCCGGAGTCATCGAGCAAGGTCGTCTCGTCGCCGGCCACCGCGTCGGATCCGCGTGGCGCCGACGGATCCGGCTGCGCGGCGGGCTCCTTTCCGTCGTCGAGCCCGCCGAGATCCGTCAGGAGCGTGCACGACCACAGCGCGCACGCGCTCGTCGCAAACCCCGCGACGAGGACGGCGAGCCTCGATCCGATGCGGGCTTCACCCCCATCCGATCGCCGCCGCAGGCGTGCGCCGCCCTTTGCGCCGGTTCTCCCCATTCAGCCATGATGGTAGCAGACGTGCGTCACGTGTCGTCACGCCGCACATTTGCGTGCGGATCGAGCAGGTAGCCGTCGTCGCGCGTGATCAGGACAGGCTCGAGGCCAAGCCGCCGGAGCCTTCGCACGGCGCTGTAGACGCGGAGAAGTCCGGCGGTATGCCGCATTCGCTCGCCCGGCCATCCCGCTTCGATCAGCGCCTCCGCCGAGAGCGCGTTTCCGGGGTCCGCGAGGCGATGGGTGACGAGGCGATCGAGCAAGCGCCGCACGGGTCCATAGCGAACGAGATCGATCCGCTCTCCGCGAGGCGGGACGATCCAGCGCGACTCCTTGCCGACCACGAGCTCGGCGCCATGCGAGCCGGACGGCAACCGCGACAGCGGCGGAAGCGACGGCCGACTCTGGTTCTCCGCGTCATCGTCGCCGCCTTCCGCTGGACCTGGCGCGATCCCGCGAAGCACACGCTCGAGGACGCGCGTCGCGACCGACAGCTCCGGGCTGAGGACCTCGGCGCGGGTGGCGCGTTCGAGGAGCACGCGCGCCTGATCGAGGCGCTCCGGAGGAGATCCCGACGAGCGCATCAGCTCCACACACGCCTCGAAGGCCGCGAGCACGAGCCCGCTCGACTCGTGCGGATCGGCGGCGGCCTTCCGCGCGCGATCGAGCCGGGCCGCCGCCTCGGCGTCGTCGCCCATCATCGCGAACACCGCCGCGGCGTGCGCATGGATCGCGAGCGCGCCTCGCTTGACGCCCGAGCGCTCGAGCGTCGCGATCGCGCGATCGAACGCAGCGATCGCCGCCTCGGCGTCGCCACGCTCGTCCGCGCTCACGCCTTGCCGATAGAGATCGATCGCGAGCTGCCAGCGCTGGTGCGTCTCGCTCTGCGCCTCCCCTTTCACGAGCTCGGCGACATGTACGGGGAGCACGTCGAGCGACGACTTCGGCGCGCGCGCCAGGACCTCACGGGGAAGACCTCGCGCGAGCTCCTTCGCGTCGTGTCCGACGAGGCCGCCGAAGCCGAGCACCTTCTCTTGGCGAATGACGTCGCCTTGCTCGACATGGATCGCGAGCGCGTCGCGCAAGTGCGCGAGGCCTTCCGCAGGGCGGCCACCGAGCGCGCGGAGGATCCCGAGCGCGACGTGCGCGTCGGCGAGGCCGCGCGGGCTTCCTTGATCGCGATGCATGGTGCGCGCTGACTCGAGCGCCGCCTCGGCTTCTTCCGTGCGGCCGAGCGCAGTGAGCGCCCAGCCCAAGCTGCGCGTCGCCTCCGCGCGCGTGACGTCATCGCCGGACTTCTCCGCGAGATCGAGCGCGCGACGAAGCTCCTTCTCGGCGTCCTGCATGCGTCCGAGCTCGAGGGTCACGCGCGCCTTCGCGACGAGCGCACGCGCGATGAGCGGCTCGTCACCCGCTCGCTCGGCCGCCTCGACGCCGCGATCGAAGAGGTCCGCGCGCAGCTCGAACAGCCCGCGAAACAAGAGCAAATCCGAGAGCGCAAGGACGATGCGTACCGCCGTACGTGGCTCGCGCTCCTTCATCGCCGCGAACGCGCTCTGGAGCTCGGGCAGAAGCTCCTCGAGTCGATCGAGCGACGCGATCGCACCTGCGCCGTATGCGCGAAGCGCCGCGTGCTCGGCCTCGGCGAGATGGTACGCCGCATGCCGCTTGGCCAGCGCGACGCGATCGCGCGCGTCGAGCTTCTCGCGTGCCCATGCACGCACTGTCTCGAACATCGCGAGGCGCGCGTAGGCCTTTCCGTCTGCGCCCGCGGTGCGCGTGAGGAGCGATCGCTTCACGAGGCTCTCGAGCGCGTCCAGCACGTCGCCGGACCGATCGTCATCGTCATCGCTCGCCGCGCGCGCCGGAAGCGAGACGATCTCCTCGGCGGCTTCGATCCCGAACGGCGCGGCGAAGATGCTCGTCTGCGCGAGGACGCTCTTCTCGACGTCGCTCAGCGACTCCCACGATCCGTCGAGCGTCGCTCGCATCGTGCCGGCGATCGCGAGCGGCGACCTCGGCTCGCTGAGACGCTTCACGAGCTCGCCCGCGCTAAGGACCTCGAGACGCGACGCGGCGAGCTCGATCGCGAGCGGCAGCCGATCGAGGCGCGTCACGATCGCGCGGGCTTCGTCGTCCGTCATCTCCACGCCCGTGCCCGCGGCCTGACGCGCGCGATCGCGGAGCAGGCTCATCGCGCCTTCCTCGTCGAGCGGCGCGAGCACGATCTTCTCTTCACCACGTGCGCCGATCGGCTCGCGCGCGGTCGCGAGGATGACGAGATCCTTCGTGCCTTCGAGGAGCCCCGTCACCAACGTGCGCGCGCCTTCACCGGTCATGCCCGTCACGTCGACGTCGTCGAGGACGAGCAGCAGCGCTCCCTTCTTCGCGAGCGCCGAGGCGAGCGTGTCGAGCGCGGACTTCGCTTGCGACTCTGCCTTCAGCGGCACGCGCGCGGCGGCCGCGATCGTGCGAACGGCTGCCTCGAGCGACGTCGCCTCCGCGAGCGACGCGTAGACGGTCGCGCCCGAAGAGCGCGCCGCACCCGCGGCGGGGAGCGAGCTGTGGCCGCGAAATGAGATAGCCGCGCGAATCGCGACGCGTGATTTGCCCATCCCGCCGAGCCCGACGACGGTGATGAGGCGTGCTCTCTCTTGGCCCACCCCGCCTTGCGTGAGTCGCGCGTCGATCTCCGCGAGCTCCGCCGCGCGCCCGAAGAACGCCGTCTCGTCGCGCGGGAGACCGCGGCTTGCCACGGCAGCCACTAGTTGCCGCTCGAGGCGGAGGGGTTGAGCACGATGACCTGAACATTCAGCGTCGCGGTCGTGTCGCCGCGCGCGACCGTCACCTTCACCATGTCGTTGGGCTTGTGTGCGTCGAGAGCGGTGTAGAGATCGTCGAACGTCTCGATCCTTGTCTCGTCGACCGCGACGATCACGTCGCCGAGCACGATGCCGCGTCCCGTCTGCGCGACGCCCTTCATCCCCGCCTTGGCCGCGGGGCTCTCGGGCGGCACGGCCAGGACGATCACCCCGCGGATCCCGAGGCGACGCTCGAGCTTCTGCATCGGATCGATCCCGATGCCGAGCCCGAGCTGCTCGGCGCGGCCGGTCTTCACGATCTGGGGGACGATGCGCGAGATCGTCGCGACGGGGACCGCGAAGCCGATGCCCGCGGAGGCGCCCGACTTCGAGAAGATCATCGTGTTCATCCCGATGAGCTGCCCGCTCGAGTCGAGGAGCGGTCCGCCCGAGTTGCCGGGGTTGATCGCCGCGTCGGTCTGGATCATGTCACGAATCGTGACGCCGCCAGCGCCTTGCACCTGGCGACCGAGCGCGCTGATGACGCCGGTGGTGAGCGTGTGATCGAGGCCGAACGGGTTGCCGATCGCGATCGCCTTCTGGCCGACCTCGAGCTGCGTCGTCTTCGCGACCTTGATCGGGACGAGGAGCTTCGCGGGCGCGTCGACCTTGATGACGGCGATGTCCTTGCGCGGCTCGAGGCCGACGACCTTCGCCTCGAAGACCTGCTGATCATGAAACGTCACGCTGAGCGACCGTGCGCCCTCGACGACGTGGTAGTTCGTGACGATGTGACCTTGCTCGTCCCAGACGAAGCCCGAGCCCGATCCGGCGGGCACCTCCTGCGCGACGCCGGCGTTGTAGTCGATCATGACGCGCGTCTGCGTGACGAACACGGTCGACGGCGCGCATGCCTTGAAGACGCCGATCGTGTTGCGTTCATCTTCGATCCGCGCGTTTGGTGAGAGCGGCGGAACGGGCGCGGGCGTGGCGCTCGCCTGCCCCGAGGTGCTTCGCGCGTCGGGCGTCGCCTGTGAGGGCTTGCACGCGACGGCCGTGGTGAGCAGCGCCAAGACGAGAAAGGCTGTGGATCGACCATGCATGATGACGGCCGATCACTCTACCAAACCGGTCACTTTCGTGGACGTGGAACGGCGTATTCGTCGAGCCGGCGGAGGAGCGTGCGCCGTGAGATTCCCAGCATCTCGGCGGCTTGTGTTTGGTTGCCGCCGCACTGCGCGAGCACCGCGAGGATGCGCTCGCGTTCGAGCGCGTCGACCTCCGCGGGGAGCGAAGCCGAGCCAAACGCCATCGTCCCCGCGCCGGGCGGTGGTGGCGGTCCGGTGGGCGTCGCGGCGTAGAACGGCGGCTGCGACGGAAGATGGCCCGCGGGTGGCGGCGACGACGGGAACGGAGGCTGCGCCGCGAACGGAGGCTGCGAGGGAAACGCCGTCTGAGCGAGCGCCGGATCGTGAGAGTGCGTCGGCGGCTGTCCGAACGACGGCGGAAACCCCGGCGGCGGTCGCGAGGTGCGGTCGAGCGGCAACCCCAGATGCTCGGGCGCGATCGCGACCGTCTTGCAGAACACGACCGCGCGCTCGATGACGTTGCGAAGCTCGCGCACGTTGCCTGGCCATTGGTAGGCCTTCAGCACGGCGAGCGCTGCGTCCGAGATCGGGAGCGTGGGCCGCTTCGACTCGCGGCAGAAGCGCTGCGTGAACTCGTTGGCGAGGCGCGGGATCTCGTCGACGCGCTCGCGGAGCGGCGGGATGGAGAGGCTGACGCCGTTGAGGCGGTAGTAGAGATCCTGCCGGAACCCGTTTCGCGCGACCATCTCCTCGAGGTCGCGGTGCGTGGCGGCGATGAAGCGAACGTCGACCGACTTCGGCTTCACGCTGCCGAGACGGAGCACCTCACGGCTCTCGACCACGCGGAGGAGCTTCGCTTGCGTCGCGGGCGGGAGCTCACCCACCTCGTCGAGGAAGAGCGTGCCTCCGTCGGCCGCTTCGATGAGACCCGGCTTCGCGGTCGTGGCGCCGGTGAATGCCCCGCGCTCGTAGCCAAAGAGCTCGCTCTCGAGGAGATGCTCGGGGAGCGCGGCGCAGTTGAGCTTCACGAGGGGCTTGGCGGCGCGCGGCGACCGCTTGTGGATCTCCTCGGCGACGACCTCTTTGCCTGCGCCCGTCTCACCGCGAACGATGACGGTGATGTTGCTCTGCGCGACGTTGTCGATGAGGCGATAGAGGTGCTGCATCGCAAGCGACACCTCGGGCCGCGGCGGTGGCGCGGCGGTCGCATGAAGGCCTCGCGATCCAACCACCGTGTCCGGTCCTTCGACCTGCACGACCACCATCGTCTCACCGAGCTCCGCGATCGTCGCGATGCCGAGCGGCACCGGGATGTTCGGCGCGATCTTGCGACCGCCGATGCTCGTGCCGTTGAAGCTTCCGTGATCGACGATGCTGAGCTCGTCGCCGATGAGCAGCGTGGCGTGCTTTCGGGACACGGTGACGTGGTCCACGCGCACGTGCGCCTCTTCGCCGCGTCCGATGACGACCTGGCCCGCGCGCGGGATCGCGTGCGAGCTCACCTGCCCTGCGCAGAAGATAATGAGACGCAGACGGGCCGAGGGATCGAGGGCGCGCGGCGCGACCGAGCGCGTGCGGTCGGATTCCGTCATCGAGACTCGCTGAACGTAGCAGATTGAGCCAAGATCCGATCATTCAAGAATCACCCGAAAACCAAGCCTTTTCTCCCCCGCTCGCGACCGACTGCACGCGCTGCGGAGCTTGCTGTTTTTCGGAGTCGGAGCGCCACGCGCGCGTGACCGGCGACGACTACGCGCGAATCGGCGACGAAGACGCCGAGCGCCTCGTCGTCTTCCTCGGAAACCAAGCGTTCATGCGGCTCGCCCGAACCCACGACGTCGGACACTGCGCCGCGCTCGTGGTGAGCCAGGAGACGGGCGCGTTTCTTTGCTCGATCTACGATCGCCGGCCGGACGTCTGCCGCGATCTCGAGCGCGCCTCCCCTGCCTGCGAAGGCGAGCGCGCGACGAAGCGTGATCGCCCGAAGCGAGCGCTCCGCGTTCTTTAGGTCAGCGCGAGCGCTTTCGCCGGCGTGCAGCGGACGCGATCGCGAGCGCGCCGGCGAGCCCCGCGGCGCCTGGCGCGAAGTCGACCGGGCCATTCTCTGGAGACGCGGCGCAGAGGCACGCGCTCGGGCTGCCGAAGTCCGGATCGGCGTCGCCGCCGTAGCCATCCGACCTGCGCACGCCTCCTTCGACGAAGACGCCGCGATCGGCGTCGCTCGCGTCGCTGGCGTCGCTCGCGTCGGCGCTTGCGTCGACAGCAGCGTCGTCGGCCCGCGCGGCCCGCTCGATCGAGGTCGTCGCGATCATCGACGCGGCCGCGGCGAGAAAGCGGGCTCGACGCGCGAGGATGATCTTCTTGTTCTCATCCATCGCGATTCACCCTCCTCGAGGCGGCGTTCACTCGGCCTGCATGAAAGGATAGCCGACGGCGGTCGGCGGGACGAGCGTCTCCTTCATGACGCGCGGGCTTGCCCAACGAAGGAGGTTGTAGGCGCTGCCGGCCTTGTCGTTCGTGCCCGACGCGCGCGCGCCGCCGAAGGGCTGCTGTCCGACCACGGCGCCGGTGGGCTTGTCGTTGACGTAGATGTTGCCGGCGGCTTGACGAAGGCGCGTCGTCGCCTTGGCGACCGCGCTGCGGTCACGCGCAAACACAGCGCCAGTAAGCGCGTACGGGCTCGTGCGATCGATGAGATCGAGCGTGGCGTCGATCCCGGCCGCGTCGTCGTAGACGTTCACCGCGAGGACAGGCCCGAAGAGCTCTTCGCCGAAGATCGGGTGCGACCCATCTTCGATCTCGACGAGCGTGGGACCACAGAACCAGCCCTTCTCACGCGACCATCGGTCGCCAGCGATGACCTTCGCCTTCGGATCGTTCACGAGGCGCTCGCGCCAGCCGTCGAGGCGCTTCCATGCGCGCTCGTTGATGACGGCGCCCATGAAGTTGCGGAAATCGGTGACGTCGCCCATCGCGATCGCCTTGATGTGATCGATCATGAGATCGCGCACCTTCGGCCAGATCGACTTCGGAATGTAGGCGCGCGACGCGGCAGAGCACTTCTGCCCTTGGTACTCGTAGGCTCCGCGCACGAGCGCGACCGCGAGCGCCTCCACCTCCGCGGACGGATCCGCGAAGACGAAGTCCTTGCCGCCCGTCTCGCCGACGACACGCGGATAGCTCTTGTAGCTCGCGATGTTCTCTCCGACGCCGCGCCAGAGCGACTGGAACACGCGCGTCGAACCGGTGAAGTGAATGCCGGCGAGGTCGCGATGGCGAAGACACACCTCGCTGACCTTCGCGCCGTCACCGTGCACGAGGTTGATGACGCCCGGAGGAAGGCCAGCCGCCTCGAACATGCGCATCGTGTGGTAGGCGGCGAGCACTTGATTCTCGGCGGGCTTCCACACGACGACGTTGCCCATCAACGCGCAGACGGACGGGAGGTTGCCCGCGATCGCCGTGAAGTTGAACGGCGTGACGGCGAGGATGAAGCCCTCGAGCGGCCTCAGCTCGAGCATGTTGATCATCCCTGGCGGCGAGATCGGCTGCTCGGCGAGGCGCGACGCGAACGCGACGTTGAAGCGCAAGAAGTCGATGAGCTCGCATGCCGCGTCGATCTCGGCCTGAAACGCGGTCTTGCTCTGCCCGAGCATCGTCGCGGCGTTCAGTACCTGACGCCACGGTCCGGCCAGCATGTCGGCGGCGCGAAGAAACACGCGCGCGCGCTCCTCGAACGACGTCGCCGCCCAACCCGGCGCGGCGGCGGCCGCGGCGGCGATCGCCTTCTCCGTCATCGCGTGGCCGCCATCGTGCGCCGTCGCCAGGAGAAGCGCGTGGTCGTGCGGCGCGCGGACGTCGAAGGACGCGCCGTCGCGGAGCTCCTTGCCTCCGATGACGTGAGGAGCGTCGACACGCTCGGCCGCCATCGTCTTCAGCGCGCTCTTCAGCGCGGCACGCTCGGGAGAACCTGGCGCGTACGAGAGCACGGGCTCGTTCGGCGGGAGGGCTTTGGGCGTCGGAATGTCGAGCATCGTGGTCGTCATGGGTCGGCTGCGCGAAGCCTAGTCGCGGTCCCGGCGTTTCGCCACGGTCGGCTTTGCTTCGGTCCTGCTGCCGGCGTCACCTCCGCGCGGCCCGCGCATCCATCCGAAGGATGCCGCTCGGGCTCGTGGTGGACCGTACAAAAGTGCGGCGCCGCTCCACTGGCGACACCCACTTCCGCGAGAGATGCGTTATGTGATGCGTCAGAACCAACATGGCCCGCATCTTTCGTAAGCTCCCCAACGCCGGCGAAGCCGTCGGCATCGCATTCTCTGGTGGTCTCGACACGCGCTGCGCCGTCGCCTGGATGACGAAGCGTGGGCTCAAGGTCCACTGCTACACCGCCGACCTCGCGCAGCCCGACGAGAAGGATGTCCGTGACATCCCGCAAGAGGCGCTCCGTCATGGCGCCGTCAACGCGCGTCTCCTCGACTGCCGCGAAGCGATGGCCACCGAAGGCGTCATCGCGCTCCAGTGCGGCGCGTTCCACCTCAGCACCGCGGGCAAGAAGTACTACAACACGACGCCGATCGGCCGCGCCGTCACCGCCACGGCGATCGTGCGTGCGATGCGCGAGGACAAGGTCGGCATCTTCGGCGACGGCAGCACGCACAAGGGCAACGACATCCACCGCTTCTTCCGCTACGGCGTGCTCGTTCATCCCGAGCTCCGGGTCTACAAGCCGTGGCTCGACAGCGAGTTCGTCAGCGAGCTCGGCGGCCGCGCGGAGATGAGCGCCTTCCTCGAGAAGGCCGGGCTGCCGTACCCGATGAAGAGCGAGAAGGCCTACAGCACCGACAGCAACATGCTCGGCGCGACCCACGAGGCCAAGGACCTCGAGCACCTGAACACGGGCGTCAACATCGTGCAGCCCATCATGGGCGTCGCCTCCTGGCGCAAAGACGTCGCGGTCGAGCCAGAGAAGGTCACCGTGCACTTCGAGCGCGGCGTCCCCGTCGCGATCAACGACAAACGCTTCAAGTCGCTCACGGAAGCGATCCTCGAGGCGAACGCGGTCGGCGGTCGCCACGGCCTCGGCGTCTCGGACCAGATCGAAAACCGCATCATCGAGGCGAAGAGCCGCGGCATCTACGAGGCACCAGGCATGGCGCTTCTCCACATCGCGTACGAGCGCATCCTCAGCGCAGTGCACAACGAGAACACGCTCGATCAGTACACCACGCTCGGCCGCCGCCTCGGCCGCCTCCTCTACGAAGGTCGCTGGTACGACCCGGAGGCATACGTCCTCAAGCAAGGCCTCGTCCGCGGCGTCGCGGTGCATGTCACCGGCTCCGTCGACATCGAGCTTCGCCGCGGCGACGACTACTCCTTCCTCGACACGAAGGCCGTCTGCGCGACGTACGACGCGCACAAGCTCTCGATGGAGCGCACCGAGTCGATGTTCACGCCCGAGGACCGCATCGGCGCCCTCGAGATGCAGACGATCAGCGTGCTCGACAGCCGCTCGCTCATGCGCCACCTCGCCGACGTCACGAAGAAGGCGCCGCCGCTCTCGACCGACATCGACCTGGAATGATGCGCGGCCCGACCGTCGTAGACCCCATCCAGACATTTGCAGGAACGCGTGCAGGATGCACGCTTCTCGCCGCGCTCGCCGCCCTCGGCGGGCTCGGCGTGGCGTGCTCACCTGCGCAGAAGCCGGTGCCTCCCGACACAGGCCCGCTCGCCTCGTCCGGAACAGCGGCGACGGCCTCCGGCGCACCCGCGGGCTCGGCTTCTTCGTCCCCTTCTTCTTCGTCATCGAGCGCTCCTCCTTCGGCATCGGCGAGCGCCGACGCCGGGGCGGACGCAGGCGCGAAGGCGACCGGGCCCGCGCCGGTCCCCGCCGACAAGGTCAAGGTGAAGGTCGTCACGATCGGGATGCACGTCGCAGGTGGGCCGTTCGATGAGCCGACGAAGGAGCCGTTCAAGAAGGCGGTCGAGCCCCACTTCCCCGAGATCGCGCAGTGCTGGGCGACCCGCGTCGCCCAGAACCTGCCAAAGCCGCCGAAGCAGGTGGACGTCGGCGTCGACCTCTTGATCGAAGCGACCGGCGGCCACCCGCGCGTGTCGAACCCGCGCATCACGCCCAAGATCGAAGAGGCTCCTGACTTCGTCCCCTGCGTCGTCACCATCTTCGAGAGCGTCGAGTTCGCGAAGCTCGTCGACCGCGGCCGCACGGGCGTGAGCTACTCCCTCCGCTTCACCGTCACGCCCTGAGCGCACGCGCGTCTCGCTTCGGCGGGTACACGAATTACCTTGGCCGACCAAGGTTCGCGCCGGTCACGATGCGCCCGCAGCCAACGAGCCGCCGCGGTCCCGACCTGGTGGCATGCCGACAGTTTGCCCGCGCCGCCTGATGGCATGCCGACACGTGGCCCGCGTGGCCTGATGGCAGGCCGACACGTGGCCCGCGCCGCCTGATGGCAGGCCGACACGTGGCCCGCGTGGCCTGATGGCAGGCCGACACGTGGCCCGCGTGGCCTGATGGCAGGCCGACACGTGGCGTGATGGCAGGCCGACAGGTGGCCCGCGCCGCCTGATGGCAGGCCGACACGTGGCCCGCGTGGCCTGATGGCAGGCCGACACGTGGCCCGCGTGGCCTGATGGCCCGCGTGGCGTGGTGGCATGCCGACAGGGCACTTCCGATGACTTGTTGAGCAGGGAATCTCGGTGGACGACTAGCTGGCCCACTCGGCCTGATGGCATGCCGACAGGTCGCGCGCGATGAGTACCTTTGTCGAGGAGGAAGCCCGGTCGCCGATTGCCTGGCCCGCGTGGCCTGATGGCATGCCGACAGGTGGCCCGCGTGGCGTGGTGGCATGCCGACACGTGGCCTGCTTGGCCTGGTGGCATGCCGACAGGTGGCCCGCGCGGCCTGGTGGCACGCCAGCTCTCCGGAGTGCTGCTCAACCAAGGCGCCGTCGACCGGCGCAGTCTGGTGCTCGCGCCCGCAGTGGTCGCGACGTTGACCCGCGCCGGCCGCTGGCATGCCGAAAGGTGGCCCGCGCCAGCCGTCGCATGCCGATAAGAAGTTGCCTTGCTCAACACCGGTCGACCGCCAGCGCATCGATCACTGCGGTCGCGAGCAAGACGGCGAGCGAACAACGTTGGCCTGCCGACACGTCGACGAAGAATTCGAAGAATTGCCTTGCTCAACCAAGGCAGCGACCCTGAACGCCACGCCAACGAGCGCCAGCCACCGCGAAGCAGCACCTCCGCCCGGTGGCCTGCCGGCACGTCTCCGAAGAGATTGCCTTGCTCAACCAAGGTACCGCCAAACGCACCGGCGAAAACCGTCGCCGCTTGTGCTCGCTCCGTTCTCAACGACGATCACGGTGCGGGACGTTTGCCTCACCGCGGCGGTGTGCTCGCGGGCGGTCGTCTTACCAAACCTTACCGAATCCGCGGATGGTCGCGACCTCGCGTGGGTGCGCGACCCAATCTGAAACTGGCGCGCGGAGGATCACCGTAACGCGGGTTCACGATCGCCCATGTTTTTGCGTGGATTGAGCGCATTTCCCCGCATCGGCGTGCGGCGATGGCAGCACTTCTGACCTCACCATGATCTCGCGTTCGCGTGGCTCGGCACATGACGTGCTGCCGCGGTCGCCGCAATGATGATGATCGACCACGACGACATGCGCTTCTCCAGCTTCACGCGTGACCTCGCTCGTCGCATTCGGCGTCCTCGTTCGTACCCCGCTCCCCCTCCCTTCTTGCACGACGCGCTCGAGCAGCTCTGCGGTGGGCTCCGTGTGCCGCCGGTGGTCGTGAGCGCGCCTCCAACGCTGTCGCGCTGGCCGGAAGATCTCTCCGAGATCGATCTGCTCGGTGAGGACGAGCCGCCGCCCTCGAGCGACATGAGCTAATCATCCCGATCCGTTCGGGAGACGAGCGCCGCCCAGGCGCCCATAGTAGTCGCTCGGGTCCGATGACTTCACACGAGCGCTCCCTCCGTAGAGTACGTGGGTCTGGGTTTCGCGCGGCGACCGCAGCCACCTTGCTCGGCGTCGGCGCGCTGCTTGGTCTCGTGCATTGCGCGTCGAGCGATCGCAGCGGCTTCGACCCGGCGGCCGGAGACGCGGCGGCGGCGTCGTCGTCGAGCTCGGGCAGCAGCGGCTCGTCCGGGACGTTCGGCGACAGCGGTGCGCCTCTCAGCGACGCCGACAACGGAGTCTGCACCGAAGACATCGACGTCGTCCTCGTCCTCGACGTGTCGAGCTCGATGGGCTTCGTGCTCGACAAGCTCGGCGCCGAGTTCGACAAGGTCGTGAGCGCCTCGAACGCGCTGAAGGAAGGCGCGCACTTCGGCCTCGTCATCTACGTCGACAACGCCGCCCTCGTCACGACGGGCGACCTCATGGGCGGCAAGGTTCACTCGAGCGCAGCGACGCTGAAGGCTGCCTTTCAAGACGCGCAGTCGAAGTACACGACGCCCAACCGCAACCCAGGTGACGGCCCCACGGGACCGACGACACAGAACCCCATCTGCGAAGAGAACGCGCTCGACGCGCTCGCGATGTCCGCGACGGACTTTCCGTGGCGCCCGTCCGCCGCGCGCGTGATCATCCTCGCGACCGACGACACGTTCATCGAAAAGCCCGACAACTACGGCGACCGTGATCACGACGGAAAGACCGACAAGACCGACTTCCCGAAGGAAGGGAACTACCCGGCCAAGCTCTCGCTCGACGAGACGATCGCCGCGTTGAAGACGGCGAAGGCGCGCGTGTTCTCCTTCACGCGGCTGAAGGCGCCGGGCGTGCTCGACTTCGACAAATGCGGGACTGGACGCCGCCACGCCAGCGACGACTCGGTCACCTTCGGCTGGAGCAAGCCCTACGACGGCAAGGCGCCGATCCCCGACCAGACTGGCGGAAAGAACTTCGACCTCGACGCAGTCAAGAAGGGCACGCTCTCGCTCGCGACGACGATCAACGAGGTCGTCCTCGAGAGCCACTGCGCCGGCCCACCGAAGTGAACGTACGCGAGGCGGCTAGCGCGAACGTGCGCGGACGAGCTGGAAGTAACGATGCGCGATGCCGCTCGCCCGCGCGGCGTGCGTGACGTTGCCGTTGTGGCGCGCCAAGAGGTCTTCGACGTACCGTCGCTCGAACTCGGCGACGACGCGCTGGCGTGCGTCGGGAAACGGAAGCTGCTCGGCGAGCACCTTCGCGAGGAAGTCGTCGCGGCGCTCACGATCCGCGTCGGTCTCGCCTGCGGCGGGTAGCGCGACACGCTGCTCGGTCGAGATGCGCGGGCTCTCCGGCGGCGGCGGGAGCGTGCTCGGGTAGTTGTTGACGGCGTTGACCTCATCGGTCTCGACGCCGAGCGTCGTGCGACCGATCGTGACGGTCTCGCCTCCGTAGAGCCTTGCCTCGCGGACGAGGACTCCGTTCACGCGCGTTCCGTTCGTCGAGCCGAGATCGACGAGGAGCACGTGGGTCGACGTCGCCGTCAGCGCGATGTGCTTGCGCGACACGTGCGGGTCGGTCATCGGGATGGCGCAGGAGCTGGCCTGTCCGAGCACCGCATGTGGAGGGGTCGAGGGGTCGAGAACGAGGGCGCTCCCAACATCGGGTCCTGCGATCACACGGAGCGTAAACCGCGTCCGTGGCAATGCTCCCGCAGGCACGATGGGGAGCTCCAGCGTCTCGTCAGCGTCGACTCGCGTAACGATGGCTGTCCTGGGCATGCCCACCATTCAGCAACAGCAATGCCGAGCGCGATCTTAAACCGGAGTTGTTTTCAGCCTTTTCTTACCGGTTGCTCACGAATCAACAGGCCGGTGGCGCCGTAAGGGCTGACCCGCAAGGATCGCCCACTCGCTCGACCCCAGATCCAGATCAGGGCTGATCGCGACGCTTGTCCGGGGCAAAAGTGTGCAAAATTCCGGGCGGATGCACGACGCCGTTGGTCGAGCCGTCAGAGCCAGAGGCCGGCGCCGAGGCCCCAGCCGAAGTAGTCGCGGGCGAGGTCGACCGCGGCGCTGACGCGGAAGATCGTGTCTTCGTCGAAGAGTCCGAACACGCTCCATCGGATCGTACGAAGCGAGA
The DNA here is from genome assembly GCA_044227045.1 of Labilithrix sp. GTDB lineage: Bacteria > Myxococcota_A > Polyangia > Polyangiales > Polyangiaceae > Labilithrix. The sequence goes on along the minus strand of JBGAFW010000036.1, from coordinate 18,873 downwards.
AGCCTGCGGTGCCGTGCAGGCGTGTCGCGCCAGCGGCGTAGCGCGTCGGCTCGAGATAGGAGCCAAGCCGGACGACGAGCCACTGCGGGATCACCTCGGCCTCGCCTCCGCCGCGGATCGTGACGACCGGCTTCTCGCCCGATCGATCGACCGTCTGCGAGAGCATCGACTCGAGGCCGACGGCGTTCTTTGCAGGGCCGCTCAAGAGAGCGGACGCCGAGAGCAAGATGCGCTCGCGTGGCAGCGCGCGGTACTGCGCCTTCAGCATGCGCCGCGCGCCACGCCACGCAGGCTCTTGCTGGCCGTTGACCGTGCGACGCCATCGCTCGGTGTCGGCCTCCGGCACTTTGTCTTCGTCGTACCAAGGCAGGTTGAACGGACGCTTCCAGAGCTGCACCGCGATGCCAGCCTCGGCCTCGTACGGAAGCTCGACGCGGTCGGGCAAGTAGATGTTGCCGACGACCTTGTCGCCGTTCGCATCTGGCTTGATGCGACCTTCATCGCTGACGAAGTCGACGGTGGGTGAGCGGACGGCGCCGCCGATACGGAGCGGGAGGCCACGCGGCGCCCACAGCACGCCGCCCTGAAGGCCGACTGTGTTCGCGCTGATGAGGAGGCGCTCTTGATCGGCCTTGCCGCCCGGGATGCCGGTCTGACCGACGCCGTAGAAGCCGGCGAGACGAAGCCCCGCGCCGACGTGGAGCTGCTCGTCGGCGAACGCATACGAGAGGACCGGATCGACCTTGAGCAGTCGAACGACGACGCTCGCGATGACCTCGTTCGATCCGGGCAGCGGGACGGGCGTGCCGGGGACGCCGAGCTCGTAGTTCTGAAACGACGCGATCAAGCCGAAGCCAAGCTTGTCGTGCTGGAGCATCCCGCCGACGGTGAGCCAATAGAAGTTGTCGTACGTGAAGCCGACGCTGCCGTTGTTGTCGAAGTCCGTCCCCTTCACCGAGCTTGGGAGCGTGAGCCCCGCGGTGAGGTCGTAGTCGTCACGTGTCGACGAGTACGGTGGGCGAAGCGACGCGGCGGCGGGGTTGAACGGAATGCCGTCCGTCCCTTCGGCGATCGCGGTGTAGGCGCCGCCGAGGCCGATGATGCGCGTGGTCGCGAGGACGGGACCTTGAAAGAGGTCGACGCCGTACGTGCTCGTCCCGATGCGGGAGCCTTGCGGGCCGAGGGGACCACCTGCGTGCGCGTCTTGTTCCGAGACGAGCGTGGTCGCGAACAAAACGAAAAGGCCCGCACCGAGCGTGCAGGCCTTCTTTCGAGCTGTCTGCCGTGCAAACACTGCGCGGCAACATACACTATTTCGTGGTCACTTCAGCGGCTTGCGACCCGCGAACACACGGACGATGAGAGAGACGATCATCATCGGCGCGAGCACCGCAGCAGCGACACCCCACCAGCCGTAAGGCCAGAACGTGTGGGGCGGCGCGACGCCGTAGATGCCGAAGACAGCGAGCGGCGCGCCGAACGCAGCGAGCCATCCGCGACCGCCGCTCGGGAGCGTGCGAACACGAACCGCGAGGAGCGCGAGGTCGGTGACGATGAGCATCGTGCAGAACGCGAACGCCCAGACGCTGCCGACGAGCATGCCGACGGCCCAGCCAGCGACCTTGCCCCAAAGCCCCCAATCGACGCCGAGCGCAGCGAACGCGGTGACCGCGCCATAGACCGAAATCCACGGGGCGATGAGTGTGGGGGTAAGCCATCCAGCAATGGTCGGCCTGACGTAGCGCTCGGTTGCCATCTCGTTGTGTCTCCTCTTGTCCTGTCGTGCGGTGCGGGGTCGGTTGGGGAATGACTCTGCTCGGGTTATTTACGCTTCACCCACCCAAAAGATGTCCGCACCCTTCACTTTTGCTTCGCCGAGCCGCTTGGACAAGCCCTGCAGCGCCGAAATCCGCGATTCCCTTTGCGCGAGGCAGGCCGATCATCGCGCGCGCGCACATCACATGAGGTTGAAGGTGCCGCGTTTCACGAAGCGGCCATCGCCCTTTTTGCCCACGTATTTGCCATTCTCGACGACGACGTGGCCCCGAGAGAGCACATGCGTAGGTGCGCCGACGACCTCACGGCCTTCGTAGGGTGAATAGTCGACGCGCATGTGGAGCGTCTTCTCGCTGAGCACGTGACGCTTCTCGCCGTCCCAGACGAGGAGGTCAGCGTCCGCGCCAACGGCGATCGTCCCCTTGCGCGGGTAGAGGCCGAAGATCTTCGCGGGCGCGGTCGAGGTGATCTCGACGAAGCGGTTCATCGAGATGCGTCCGGCGCGAACGCCGCCATCCCAGAGCAGGTAGAGGCGCGTCTCGACGCCGGGCATGCCGTTCGGGATCTTCGCGAAGTTGTCCTTGCCGAGCTCCTTCTGGCCCTTCTGGCAGAACGGGCAGTGATCGGTCGAGACGACCTGGAGGTCCTGCGTCTTCAGGCCTCGCCACAAGTCCTCTTGCATCGTCTGCGGACGGAGCGGCGGCGTGCACACGTACTTGGCGCCTTCGAAGTCGGGCCGCGCGAGATCGTCTTGCGAGAGGAAGAGATACTGCGGGCACGTCTCGGCGTACGCAGGCAGACCGCGATCGCGCGCCTCGACGACCTGCTTCAGCGCGCGCTCGGCCGAGAGGTGGACGATGTACACGGGCGCGTTCGCCATCTCGGCGAGGCAGATCGCGCGGTGCGTTCCTTCGGCCTCCGCGATCTGAGGACGCGTGAGCGCGTGGTAGATCGGCGCGGTGTGTCCCTTCGCGATCGCTTGCGAGACGAGGATGTCGATCGGGATCCCGTTCTCCGCGTGCATGCAGATGAGCGCGCCGAGCTCGCTCGCGCGCTGCATCCCGCGGAAGATCTGGCCGTCGTCGACGTGGAACACGCCCGGATACGCCATGAACATCTTGAACGACGTGATGCCTTCGCTCACGACCTGACCCATCTCGGGGATGGTCTGGTCGTTCACGTCGGTCATGATCATGTGGAAGGCGTAGTCGATCGCCGCCTTCCCCTCCGCCTTGCTGTGCCAGAGGTCGAGGCCCTTTCGAAGCGGCTCACCCTTCGTCTGGATCGCGAAGTCGACGATCGACGTCGTGCCGCCATACGCCGCGGCGCGGGTGCCGGTCTCGAAGTCGTCCGATGACGACGTGCCGCCGAACGGCATGTCGAGATGCGTGTGCGCGTCGATGCCGCCAGGCAAGATGTACTTGCCCGTGGCGTCGATCGTCACATCCCACGGCCCTGCAGGCGTCGCATCGGGTCCGAAGATCGCGGCGATCTTGTCCCCGACGATGGCGACGTCGGCTTGGTACGTGTCGACCGCGGTGACCACGGTCCCCCCTTTGATGAGCGTGCGTGTCATTGGATTGTCGAGGATAAACCCGTGACTCCACGCGAGAGAAGAGGCATATGCTGCGCCCTCTCGAGAAGGTTGAAGCCATGAAGGTGCTCGTCGCAGACAAATTCGAGGATTCGGGTCGTCGTGGGCTGGCAGAGATCGGGTGCGAGGTCGTCTACGAGCCCGACGCGAACGGCGACACCTTGCTCGCCGCGATCGAAAAATCGCAGGCGGACGTCCTCATCGTCCGTTCGACGAAGGTGACGCGGCCGATGCTCGAAAAGGGCAAGGTCTCGCTCGTCATCCGCGCCGGCGCCGGCGTGAACACGATCGACGTCGAGGCCGCGAGCGAGCGCGGCATCTGGGTCGCCAACTGCCCTGGCAAGAACGCCGTCGCGGTCGCCGAGCTCACCTTGGCGCTCCTCCTCGCGCTCGACCGCCACGTCGTCGACTCCGCGATCGATCTGCGCGCGGGCCAATGGAACAAGGCGCAGTACTCGAAGGCGCGTGGCCTCTTCGGGCGAACGCTCGGCGTCCTCGGCACCGGCATGATCGGCCGCGAGGTCATCACGCGCGCGAAGGCGTTCGGGATGTGGGTCGTCGCGTGGGACAAGTTCCTCGGGCCGCGCGTCGCCGACGAGCTCGGCGTCATCGCCAAGTCGACCCCCACCGAGGTCGCGGCCGCGTGCGACGTGCTCACCGTCCATCTGGCGCTCAACAGCGAGACGCGTGGCCTCGTCGGCGACGGCGTCTTCGCCTCGATGAAGAACGGCGCGTACTTCCTCAACACGTCGCGCGCCGAGGTCGTCGATCAAGCGGCGCTCGAGCGTGCGATCAAGGAGCGCGGCCTTCGCGCCGGGCTCGACGTCTTCAACGAGGAGCCCACCGGCGGCAAAGGTCCCGTCGAGGCGCCGATCTTCAAGCTCCCTGGCGTGATCGGGACACACCACATCGGCGCCTCCACCGACCAGGCGCAAGAGGCGATCGCGTCCGAGACCGTCCGCATCGTGCAGCTCTTCAAGGAGACCGGCCGCCCGGCCAACGTCGTCAACCTCGCGACCAAATCGCCCGCGTCGCACCTCCTCGCTGTGCGTCATTACGATCGCGTCGGCGTCCTCGCGGCGATCTTCGACTGCCTGAAGCGCGCCGGGATCAACGTCCAGGAGACCGAGAACATCGTGTTCGAAGGCGCACGGGCCGCCGTCGCGCGCATCAACGTCGACCGCGCCCCCGAGCCGGACGTCCTCACCGCCCTGCGCTCCTGCTCGACCGACGTGCTCGACGTGTCGGCCGTCGCGCTCTGAGCTCGAGCATGGCGATCGGGGTATGGGACGCCCGAAATCCCGTCGATTCGCCAATCTCGAAAAGGGCCTTATGCTTCTGTGGAGATGGCCCAAAACGAGCCTGACAACGACGAAGACACCGAATCGAAGACCCGTAAGGTCATCGCCGAGAACATCCGCCGTGTCGAAGAGATGCTTCAGTTCCTTCCACTCCCGGCGGCGACCGTGATCGACATCCGCGCCAAGATCGCCCTCCTCCGCACGATCCTCCTCGAGCAACGCGCGCCTGCGTTCGCGCTCGTCGGCCGCCGCGGCGCGGGCAAATCGTCGATGGTGAACGCCCTCTTCGGCTCGAAGGTCGCCGAGGTCGGTCACGTCAAGTCCCAGACCGGACGCGGCAAGTGGTTCGACTACTCGTCCGACCGCGGCGCGATCTCGGTGCTCGACACGCGCGGCATCCAAGAGGGCTCGAAGCCGAACGAAGAAGACAACGCGAAGGACGCGGTCTCCTCGATCGTCGTCGAGCTGAAGCGCAAGGCGCCCGACGTCATCCTCTTCCTCGTGAAGGCGACCGAGGCCGACAGCGCGATCGACGCCGACCTGACGGCGCTCGAGCGCATCTACGCCGAGATCGAGCGAGAGCATCGCTTTCGCCCGCCGCTCGTCGCGATCGCGACCCACTGCGACGTGCTCGAGCCGAAGGCGACGCGTCTTCACAAGTCCCGCGAAGAGGCGATCGAAGACGTCGAAGAGAAGATGGGCCGCGTCGCCGAGGTCGAGCACCACCTCGAGAGCAAGATCAAGGAGCGCGGAAAGCTCGCGCCTCACCTCGTGTGGACGCGCGGCGTCAGCTCGTACATCTCGTTCCGTGATGACGGCACCGTGCGCGGTGACGAGCGGTGGCGCGTCGACGAGCTCGTCGGCACCCTCTTCAAGCACCTCCCCGACGCCGGGCGCGGCACGTTCGTCCGCATCGCGCGCGTCCGCGGTCTGCAAGAGCAGCTCGCCACCGATCTGACCCGCTCGGTCGCGGTCATCTGCACCGGCATCGCCGCGCTCCCCATCCCCGTCGCGGACCTCATCCCGATCACGACGATGCAGGTCACGCTCGTCGCCGCGATCGCGTGGCTCTCGGGCCGTCCGCTCGACAAGCGCGCCGCCGCCGAGTTCGCCTCGGCGATGGGCGCAAACGTCGGCGCCGCGTTCGTCCTCCGCGAGAGCGCACGCGCCCTCATCAAGTTCGTCTTCCCCGGCGCGGGCTCGATGGTCTCGGGCGCGATCGCGTTCGCAGGCACGATGGCGATCGGCGCCGCCGCGCGCCAGTACTTCCTCCGCGGCGGATCGATCGAAGACGCGAAGAAGGCCTTCTCGAAGGCCAAGTCGCAGGCTGAAGACGAAGGCCGCAAAGAAGAGGAGCGCGTTCGCTCGGGCGTCACCAACGGCGTGACGAACGGCAAGCACGTCCCCGGCCCCGACGACGCCAAAGACTGACCGCGAAAAGCTCGCTTTGTTCTGGCGCGAACCTCGGCGACACTCGCGTCCGCCATGCCGATCTGGACTCGGGGCTGCTCTCGTCGCGTCCTCCTTGCGCTCACCGCGCTCGCGACGATGCTTGCAGCATGCACGCAAAACGACGATCCCGAAGGGGCCAAGCAGCTCTACGCGAAGGTGAACGAAGGCGCGGGCTTCAAGGCCTGGCAGCGCGCCCCGGGCTTCCCGAGCCGCAAGCCGAGCTTCACCGCGCACAGCGACGAGGTCGAGATCTGGGTGAACCCCACGATCACCGCGGCGCTCGCCGGGCCTGAGCCGATCCGCTCGTGGCCTGTCGGCTCGATCATCGTGAAGGAGGGCTTCACCCCTCGGAGCAACGGCCGCAGCCTCGTCGCGATCATGGAGAAGCGCGACGACGGATGGTACTGGGCCGAGTACAGCGGCGACGGCGACCCGCTCTACTCCGGCAAGCCCACCACCTGCACCGAGTGCCACAACAACCGCGCCGGGTACTCCGACTGGGTCTACGCCTTCGAGCTCCCCAAGTAGCGCGGCGCCATCCATTGTATTTGGGAGCGCCCTGATCTAACGAAGGCGCGCATGGAGGAGGAAGCACATCTCTCCGCGGCCCTCGAGGCCGCGCTCCTTCACGAGCTCCGCGAGCAATACCGTCTCCTCGCGCTCGCCTACTTCAAAGGCGCGATCCGGCTGCCGCAGATCGAGCTCGTTCCTTCGCAGCGCCAGCTCGGCCGATGGGTCGAGGCGACGCGCACGATCGAGCTGTCACGTCCGCTCGTCTTGTCGAAGCCGTGGGGGATCGTCATCGAGGTGCTCAAGCACGAGATGGCGCATCAATACGTGAACGAGGTCCTCGGCGAGCGCGACGAGACCGCGCACGGACCACGGTTTCGCGCCGTCTGCGAGCGCCTCGGCATCGACGGCGCCGCCGCCGGCATGCCCGATCCGATGAAGACCGCCGCCTCGTCGAACGAAGGCGACAGCGAGCACCGCAAGATCGCCGGACGCATCGCGCGCCTCCTCGCGCTCGCCGAGAGCCCGAACGTGCACGAGGCCGAGGCCGCGATGGCCGCCGCGCAGAAGCTGCTCCTCAAGCACAACATCGAGCTTCGCGACGCACGCCAGGCGGCCGGCTACGTCTGGAAGCACCTGGGCACGCCGACCGGTCGCACCACCGAAGCCGAGCGCGTCCTGTCGCTCCTCCTCAATCGCCACTTCTTCGTCGAGGCGATCTGGATCCCAGTCTATCGCCCGCGTGAGGGCAAGCGCGGAAGCGTCCTCGAGATCTGCGGGACCGAGGACAACGTCGCGATCGCCGAGTACGTGCACGGCTACCTCGTGTCGACGGCCGAGCGCCTCTGGCGCGAGCACAAGGTGACGCATCGCATCCGCGGCGATCGCGATCGGCGCACGTTCCTCGCCGGCGTGATGACCGGCATGTCCGACAAGCTCGCGCGTGAGGCGAAGAAGAGCGAAAAGGCCGGCCTCATCTGGGTCGCCGACGGAGATCTGACGAAATACTTCCGCCAGCGCCATCCGCACGTCCGCCACATCCGCTACGCCGGCCAGCGCCGCAGCGAGGCCTACGTCCACGGCCGCGAGGCCGGCCAGAAGATCGTCATCCACAAGGGCATGCGCGAGCGCCCCGCCGAGCGCGGCCTCCTGCTCCCGCCGCGCCGCTGACGGCGCGCCTGGCACGCCGCTCGGTCGGCAGGCCACCCCCACGTTGGTCAAGACAGAATGGGACGAGGCGTTCTCAGGCGTATCGTGAAAACAGACTCCGGTCGGACCGTGGGTCGCTCTGGGTCGACGAGGGCGCGTCATCAACCCTGACACGCGTGTGTCGGCTTTGGGCGCGGGATGCGTCGCAAGGGGCGCGCGGTTCCGTCTAAGCTCTCACGTCATGCCGTGGACGATGTTCGACACTTCGATTGGCTCGTGCGCGCTCGCGTGGAGCGAAGACGGGCTCACGGCGTTCCAGTTGCCGGAGGAGTCGCCGAAGAAGACGAAGGAGCGACTGCTCGAGAAGTCGGGCGAGCGCGGCGCGCCGGCGGCGAAGATGCCTGGATGGGTGCAGAAGCTCGTCGCGAGCACGAAGAAGCATCTCGATGGACAGCCGCAGAGCTTCGAAGACGTACCGCTCGACCTCGAAGGCGTGACAAGGTTCAACGCGAGCGTCTACCGCGCGCTGCAGAAGGTGCCGTCGGGCAAGACGGTGACGTACGGCGAGCTCGCCAAGCACGTCGGCTCGCCGGGAGCGGCGCGAGCGATCGGAGCGGCGATGGCGACGAATCCGATCCCGCTCGTCGTCCCTTGTCATCGCGTCCTCGGCGCAAGTGGCAAAGGAGGCTTCTCGGCGTATGGCGGCGTCGTCACGAAGGAGCGCCTGCTCGCGATCGAAGGCGCCGGCACGCCGTCGCTGTTTGCGCCGAAGTCGAGCGACCTGCCGTACGATCGCGAGACGGCGCTCGCGCATCTGTCGGCGAGCGACGCCGTCCTCCGCGATCACGTCGCGAAGGTGGGCGCGTACGCGCTCTCGCTCAAGCAGACGAACAGCACGTTCCACGCGCTGGCCGAGTCGATCGTCTACCAGCAGCTCAACGGGAAGGCGGCGGCGACGATCTTCGGGCGGGTGCAGGCGCTCTTTCCGAAGGGCAACCTCGAGCCGGGCGCGCTGCTCCGGATGGATGACGAGCGGCTCCGCGGCGCGGGGCTCTCGAAGAACAAGCTGCTCGCGCTTCGCGACCTCGCCGAGCGCTCCGAGCAAGGCAAGGTGCCGACGCTCGCGCAGCTCACGAAGATGAGCGACGACGAGATCGTCGATCGCCTGACCGAGGTGCGCGGGATCGGTCGATGGACGGTCGAGATGCTCCTCATGTTTCGGCTGGGTCGGCCCGACGTCCTCCCCGTCGCCGACTACGGGATCAAGAAGGGCTACGCGCGCCTCTTTTTTCGAGGAAAGAAGAAGGAGGAGCTGCCGACGGACGCCGAGCTCCTGAAGCGCGGCGAGCGGTGGCGACCGTTTCGATCGGTCGCGAGCTGGTACCTCTGGCGAGCGACGGACATGGCGTAAACCACGGCGCTTGCGCGAGCACCTTCTCAACGGATGCCAATAAGCCGCAAAAAGCACGTTCGCCGGTCCCGAACGGGCAAATTCTGAGGCCCGAAAGCCTCATGAAATCAAGCTCGGCAGGTGACGCGTTGTCGACCCGAAGCTGCAAATCGAGTTAGGCTTTCCCTGCATGCCGCGGCCCTATCGCCGACCAGGGGAGCCCGAGCTCTCCGAAGGGATGCGCCTCCTCGACCGCTATTCGATCCTCGATCGAATCGGGAGTGGAGGAATGGCAACCATCTACCGGGCGACCGACGATCGTCTTGATCGGGTCGTTTGCGTAAAGCTTTTGCGTACGACCTTGGTCGAGGGGTCGGGATCGACGAGCGGAAGCCACGCTGTGTACAAGGCGACGTACACGCACTTCTTGCAGGAGGCGCTCGCGCTCTCGAAGCTGCAGCACCCGAACACGCTCCGCATCTACGACTTCGGCTACTTGAAGGGCGAGACGGGCGACCAAGGCGCGCCCTTTCACGTCTCCGAGTACCTCGACGGAGGCAACCTCGAGTCGCACGTCCGGCTCCGCGGGCCGCTGCCCACCCAAGAGGCGATCGGCATCCTGGAAGGCATTTCCGGGGCTGTCGCAGAGGCCCACGAGCACGGCATCATCCATCGCGACATCAAGCCGTCGAACATCCTGTTCGCGCGCGTACGCGGCGAGCTCGTCTCGAAGCTCGCCGACTTCGGCATCGCGCACAGCGACGTGAAGAAGAACCAGCAAGGCCGCGCCGACGGCTTCAGCGAGTCAGTCAGCACCGTCGCGCTGTTCTCACCGCGCTGGGCCGCGCCCGAGCAGCTCTGTGGATCGCCCGAAGGTCCGCGAACCGACGTCTACGCGCTCGGTCTGCTCACCATCTACATGCTCACCGGCACGGTGCTCTTCGGTGACGAAGACGTTCGTTTGACCTTCAACGATCGCGTCCGCGGCGACACGCTCGTCAGCTCGCGCCTGTCGAAGCTTGGCATCTCGGGCGACGTCGCCCGCGCCTTGTCGTCGGCGATGCTCGCCCGCCCCGACGACCGCATCGCGAGCGCCGAGGAGTTCTACGACCGCATTCGCGAGGCGCTGAAGGTCCGCGTCTCGAACAGCGTCGCGCCCTTCCCTGCCGTCGAGGTCGTCTCGCGGCCCATGCAGATGCCTGTGATCGCTGGTCCCGGGCAGCTCGCGCTCGAGGTGGAGGCCTCGGCGAGCCAAGGTGGAGCGCCGGTCGTTCCGCCGCCCGAACGCGTGGTCGCCCAGGGCGAGCGCCGCATTCGCTACGTGCAGGTGCACGAGAAGCTCGACCTGTCTTTCCTCGACAAAGAGGGCGGACAGGTTCGTTTTCGCGTGACGATGCTCCCCGGCCAGAACGTCTCGCTCAACGTGAAGGGCCTGTCGTGCTTCGTTGCCCGACGTGGTGGGCGTCCCACCCCTGCCGTCACTTCGAGCCAGGACATGACGATCGATCTCGTCTCGACGGGGCGTCAAAACCTCGGCGAAGTCACCGTGCTCTTTGGGCAAGCCACCCCCAATGGACGCGTCTTTCTCGTGGACGGACGGCAGCTTCTGGTAACCTATGCGGAGGCGCAGCAGGTCGTCGCTCTCATGTTGAGTAGCGGAAATGACGTCGTTGTCATGTGCCGTAGCTGAGCCGAAAGAGTGGATTGTGACGCAAAGGGACGCGCCGCCCCTTCCTCCGGGGCTCGAAGACGAAGAAGAAGAGAAGACGACGGTCGGGACGGCTCCCGATCCGTTGCCGCGCGAGCCCCAGAAGAATTTTGCGGCGCCTCCGACTCCACGTGCAGGCGTTCACTACGGCAAGAACAACACTCCCACGGCCTTCACTCCCCAGGCGCAGCAAGGACAACCCGGCGCGCAGGCATCTGGCTCCGGCGATCGTCCCTCTGCTCGACAGGACATCGTGCCCCCTAAGTCCCAATCGATGCCGCGCCCGAACCCGCCTGCCCACCATGGCAGTGGAGGAAGTGGCGCTCTCGGAAACTTGGCGCCTCCGGATCGCGGCTCCTCGGGCCCGCAGCCGCTGACGCACAAGCAGAACCTCACGCCGAGCGGACAGCACCAGCAGCACGCGAACATGAGCGCGTCGCAGCCCGGTCAGCAGCCGGTGCCCGGGATGATGTTCGGCCAGCCGCCGCCGGCGCAAGCGCCACAGCCTTTCTCGAGCAACAACGGCCAACAGCAACACCACTTCGATCAGCCCGTCCCCACCCCGCAGATGCCGCCGATGGGCGGTGGAATGACATCGGCCGGACAGCCGAGCGGTGGTCAGTCGCTCGGGTTCCGCGCTGACCAAGCGCCGCGTGAAGGACGAAGCTCGCCCTTCCACGTCGTTCGCTCGCGCGCGTACTCGTTCGTGCTCGACGGACGCGGACAGCCGGTCGAGATCGGCTCGGGTCGCTTCGCGAAGGTCTTCCTCGGCGAAGAGCGCTGGCTCGAGTCGAAGACGGACTTCCGCCGCCCGATCGTCATCAAGATCCTCCAGAAGGGCGTGAACGAAGAAGATCACATGCGCTTCCAGATGGAGATGGAGCTCCTCGAGCGCGTGCAAGGGCACCCCTCGATCGTCGAGCTTTTTGCCTCTGGCGAGGGCGAAGATCCCACGTTCCTGCCGCCCTCGATCCGCGACAAATGCGAGACCGAGTTCATGATCCTCGAGAAGCTCGACATGAGCCTCGAGGAGCGCCTGAAGGGCTCACGTAACCGCGGCGCGAAGGAAGATCTCCTCGCCTGCGACATGCGCGAGCGCCTCTTCCGCGTGCTCGACTACATGATCCCGATCGCGAGCGCGATCGAGTACGCGCACCTCGTTCGCAACATCTGCCACCGCGACATCAAGCCCGCGAACGTGCTCGTCGGTCTCCCCGACCCCAACCTCCGCGGCTCCACGCTTCAAGTGCGCCTCGCCGACTTCAACGTCGCGAAGCTCTCGGACGAAGAGGTCTCCTTCGGCATGACGCAGATGAAGGCGGCCGTCCCCGGCACGCTCTTCTTCCAGTCGCCGGAGCAAGAGACGAACATCCTCGAGCTGCTCGTCAACGTGCAGCAAGGGGTCCCCGAGGTCGAGTACTTCGAAGACTTCTACATCCAGATCGCGAAGAACGACTCGTTCTCGCTCTTCAACCGCAACGAGCAGTACCCGATCCTCTACGCCGATCGCGCACGCAAGCGCCTCGTGCTCGCCCGCCCTTACAAGGAGACGAGCGAGACGAACGTCCGCGCGCGTATTCAGAAGAGCGTCGGACGCCCGGCGGACATCTACTCGCTCGGCGCGACGTTCTACTATTTGATCAGCGGCGCCTACGCAAACCCGAAGACGCTCTACGACGCGTTCCACAAGTTCATCGAGTACGAGCGCGCCGACGAGAACAACACGATCGAGGCCTACCTCCGTCACGAGTACTCGGTCATCAACTCGCTCCGTGCGCCGAAGACGCAGGACGGTCAGCCCGAGGTGGCGCCGGCCGATCGCTTCTTCTCGTACAAGCACTACCTCGACGGCAACGGCGAGCTCATCGATCCGAACGTGATGCTGATCATCGGCAAGTGCATGATCCGCAACAAGCCGGACAGCTACTGCCAGGCGCACGATCTCGACACGCGCGGCGTCTCGGATCTCGTGACCGACCTCATCAATCTCTACTCGCTCTACGGCTTCTCACCGGGTGCTCGTCCCACCCACCTCGTCCACCGCACCACCACGAAGAAGGGCAACCTGAAGGTCGGCTCGAGCCTCATGCGGATGTGGCAGTCGATCCTGAGCCTCTTCTCCGGTAAGCCGAAGCCCCCGAAGGCGTCGTAATCGCTCGTTAAAGCGCGGCCTCTGCCGCGGGCCGCGGAGGTTCGGTGGGGTTTGAGCTTCGGGAGCTGGTTTTCCCGACACGCGAACAAACCTGGGACTTGGAACAAACCGTCGAGCTCGGTCGTCCGTCATAGAGCACCGTGACGACGTTCCAGAGCCCCCAACCCTCTCCCCCTATCCATCCGAGCGCGGTACGCGCGCAACGTGAGGCGCTCGCGCTCTCGGCGTTCACGAAGGGGAGCGGGCCGAGCACGACGCTGCCGCTCGTCCTCGCGTCGGTGACGATCGCGGTCCTCTCGATGTCGCTCGACGCGGTGCCGCGCTACAGCCACGACGCGTTCTTCGCCGGCATCGTGATGACGATCGTGCTCGCGGTCGTCGTCGGTCGCGTCGTCGACATGCTCAAGAATTCGCCGTACCGCCTCTTCGTGTCGCTGTTCATGCCCACGACGTTCGGCGCGGTCATCGGCATGGTCGTCCAGGCGATCGTGTGGAAGGACGTCGGCGGATCCTGGGCGACGGCGGTGAAGGACCTCGGCGGTCTCGTCGACACGACCGAGCCGGTGGGCTGGATCGCCAGCGGCATCATCCTCGGTGGACTGCCCGCGCTCCTCGTCACCGTCTTTCTCCTCATCGCAGGCCGCACGGTGAAGAAGCTCGTCGGCCACGACGCCTCCGAAGGATTCGGCGTCATCTACACCGGCGGCGCCGGGCTCGTGGCGGGCTTTGGCCTCGTGCTCTCGGACGGCATCGCGGTCCCTCCGCTCCTCATCGTGACCATCATCTCGGCGCTCACGATCTTCGTCGCGTTGCTCGTCGATGGCTCGCGCGTCCGGTTCCTTCGGAAGGTCTACGCCGGTCACGGCGACGGCTACGACATCGTGCCGGCGGATCGCTTCGCGAGCGACCCATCTCTCGCGCCGATGGTCGCCAACGCGGGCGCGCACTCCGTGCTCGTGCGCCTCGACACGCTTGGCTCGTACCGGGCCGCGGCCGCGGAGCCGATCGCGTTCGTCGCAGAGACCGAGGTCGAGACGCTTCGCCCGCTTCTTCGCCGCCGCATCGCCGCGAGCGCGATGCTCGTCGCGATGGTCATGCTCGGCGGCATCTCGGCGCTGTCGCAGCTCTCGCTCTACTGACGCGTCCCGCGGCCACGGCTACCGCCGTCGGGCGCCGCCGAAGGACGCGTCGTCGGGTCCACGCCGCAGATCCCCGACGGTTCGCAGCGAAGGTCGCCGCAGCAGACGATCGAGCTCCAGTTGCACTTGTTGCCCTCGCCTTCGCACGTGCGTTTGACGTTGTCGATGCGCTGATGCGCGTCGTCGAAATGAACGCTACATCCACGCCAGCGGTACGTGGTCTCGTCGACCTTTGCTTGGCAGCGCGCGAACGAGTCGAGCTCCGAGCAATGGCAGGGAGCGCCGGCGTCGAGGGATTTCTCGCGGCAGTCGGACGCGGCGCCCGCGTCGACGAACGTGTAACGCCGGCGGGCATTCGTGAGCGCGACGTCGCGCGGCAAGCCGAGCGCGTACGCCGCGAAGAGATACGACCGCTGCCTGTCGGGGAGGCTTGGCTCGTGGCGCGTCGCTCGCGCCGACGTCGACTCTGCTTGCGCGACCGCTTCTTTCCATGGGCGGGACAGGTGGTTGACGAGCTCGTCTTCGGTGCACAGATGGCGTGCGTCGGTCTTCGTCGCCGCGTCCTCGGCCTTGTCCTCGCTGGACGCCCCGCAGTCGACGGCGTCACCGCACGCGTTCGAGAACCATCGTGACGCTGCCGCGCACTTCGTCTTCGTCCGTCCGAGGACGATCGCGGCGATCTGGCTCCGCCGTCCCCACGTGTCCTTCTCGAGCGTCGCGGACGACGTCAGCGCGGCGCACGTGATGGCGCCCGCGGCGCTCGGGTTCTTCTCCGACGCGATCATCGCGCTCCAGAGAAGCGCGCGCTCCTTGGCGCTCATGACGTCCGATTCGCGCGTGGCTTCGTCGTGCTCGGACGCTCCGGCGTCGGGGCCGTCGAGCGAGCTTGGATGCTCGTCTTCGAGGCGAGCTCGGAGCATCCCGATCGCGCCGTCGGTGATGCGGGGCGCGTCGAGCGAGCACCGCATCGCAGCGCGAACGTAGGTCGCCGCAGGCGCGACGTCCGAGGCCTCGAGCGACGGACACAGCAAGGCTTTGACGCGTCCTTGCTGGTCTGCGCCAAGGACCTCGAGGCCTGCCTCCCACGGCTCGCGGAGGCTTCGCGCGGCGAGGTGGGCGACGAGCTTGATCGCGCCGTCGTCTCCGCCATCCTCGACCGCCGCGCGGACGAGCTCGGCCATCTGGATGGTGATGTCATCGCGTTTGGCGCAGGCGAGCACGCGCGCCGCGGCGTCCTTGTCGTGGAGCGGGACGAGCTTCGTGAAGTCGGGCTTCTTGCTCGTCCCGACGGGCGCCTCACACTCGCGCACGTGGCGATTGCCGGCGCGGAGGTGAAGCACCGTCCACCCTTTGTCGCCATCACAGCGGTAGGCGACGTGCTTGCCCGCGTCGTCTTCGGCCATGTCGACGTGGGCGCACGAGATGGGCTCGTCGAACGACGGTGACGTCTCGACGTGGAGGTGAAACTCCGTCAGGGGACCTGGCACGCGACCGCTCGACCAGTGCACGTTACGGACGAGGGAGACCTTTACCTTTCCGTTCAACGACTCGTACGTCTTCTCTCCTTCGACGCAGCCGCAGCTTCGCCCACATGCGGCGGGGCCGAGCCCAAGGGCGAGGAGGACGAGCCACCGTGATGGCGACCGGGATCGTTCCGCGAACGGCGGCGACGACATTGTGCGCGTGGTCGCATTCATGACGATTTCCCGAATCTTCCTCGAAAAGTGAACAAAGAAAAACAATGGAACATTTGTCCGAGCTCCAGCGTCGTACCTGGTCATGACGATGCAGGCTCGAGCGGGCTTTGACCACCAACAAAAGACGGTGATCGACAGACCACTCACGCCGCCACCCACACGCTCGGGCTCGGGGACGTTGGTCGTGATGTTTGGCCTTCTCGGGGCGCTCGTCGCGTACGGCATCATGCGTATGGCCGACACTCCGTGGTACGACCCGTACGCGTTCTACGCGGGCGTTGGCTCGGCGGCCGTCTTGGGCGCGCTCTCCTCCTGGGCGGTGCAGCGGCTCGGTCGCGTCACGTCGATGCGCGTCGCTCGGTGGATCCTCATCCCAATCGCCGGCGCGATGGTGGGCATGATCGTGCAAGCCGTTCCGCTGCGTACGCCCGTCGAGTACTACGTCGTCGCGTCGGGCCTGACGAAGGCCGACCCCATCACCTGGGTCCTCGTCGGCATCCCGCTCGGCGGCCTGCCCGCGATCATCGTCACGTTTCTGCTGCATCTCTGTCTTCGCGCGACGGCTGCGCGTGGTCGTGCGCCGGCGCTCGACGCGCGCGAGCGGATGATCGTCCCCGCGGTCGGCACGTGCCTCGTGCTCTCGAGCTTTGCGCTCGTGATGGCGTCGCATCTCGAGACGCCGGTCGTGCTGCTCATCATGCTCTTGTCGTTCGTCTCGCTCGTCGAGGTCGTGATCCGTGACTCGTTGCGTGCTCGTTGGATCGCGCGTGCCTTCCGCGGCGAAGGTCCCTTCCTCATCGTGCCGATGCGCGAAGTGAGCGCATCGGATCTTCCTGCGTTCATCGGCGGCGTGCCCGGGGGCGCTGCGATCGTGCGCCTTCACGGCGAGACAGGCTACCGATCTGCCGCGCGCGAGCCCGTCGCCGAGACGAGCGACGTCGAGATCGTCGCGACGCAGCCGCTGAAGCGCCGCCGTCTTCTCGCCGCCTCCTTCGCGGGAGCCGCCGTGCTCGTGTCGGGCGCGCACGGCCTCGTGACCTTCCTCAGCGCCATCTACTGACCGACACATGAACCTCGCCGCACGCCACGCCATCACCGCCGAGACCGCTCCCAAAGCCACCTCCGCCGCGCGCGCGAGCCTGTCGCCAGTGTTCGCGTTCGGGCTCGTCTCGGCCGCGATCGCGCGCATCGTCATTCAGGCCCTCGAGACGCGGCTCCTCGATCCGCTGGTCGCGAACGCAGGCGTCGTCGTCGCGGCGATCGTCGGATGCCTCGCGAGCGTCGTCCTCCGCCATCTTCGCGCGCGTCCTGGATGGCGCTACCGCGCGTGGCTCGTGGTGCCCGCCGGTGGGGCGGTCGTCGGTATGGCGTCGCAGTGGATGCTCCTCCTCCACCGCCCGAGCTATCGCTTCTACGTGATCTCGCAGGACATCAACTCGAACCATCCGTTCGCGTGGGTCCTCGTCGGCGTTCCGTTCGGCGCGCTCCCCGCGCTCGTCGCCGGTGCTCTCCTCTTCCTCGCGCTCCGCATGAGCAGCGGCGGCGCACGCGCTCCGTCGCTCGACGCGCGCGAGCGGATGCTCGTGCCGCTCGCAGGAGGCTGCGCGATCCTGCACGCGTGCGCGCTCTTTGCGTCGGTCGGGAGCGACATCCCGGTCGTCCTCCTCATCATCGCGCTCGCGCTCGCGTCCCTCATCGAGGTGCTCATCTCGGATGCCCGTCGCCGCGCGTGGCTCCGCCGCGTCTTCACCCACGACGAGGCCTCCTTCACGATCGACCGCGAGTACGACGGAGACGCAGCGAGCGCGGATCGCTCTCTCGACATTCCGCTCGTCATCGGCGGCGTCACGCCCGACCAGCTCATCGTGACCAACGCCCCTGCCCTAGAGGGCGCCAGCTACCGCGTCGCCGCACGAGCCCCGTACGCGCTGGTCGGACCCACCCTCGAAGCGACGCTCGTACCGCTCGTTCGTCGCCGCATGGTGGTCGCATCGGTCGCCGGGGTCACCGTCGTCACCGCCGTGATCGCGCTCGCCGTCATGGTGGCGTAGCCGCCCCACGGCAAATCGACTATGGCCGCTCCGGCCATGTCCGACGCGTCTGACACCGTAATTCGCACCGAGGATGGGGATCAGGTCGAACGTCCGGACGGACGTGTCGAGCTCTTGGAGTCCGTCGTCCTCGACGATCCCGCGCTCTTCAACGAAGACCTCGCGCCCACGAAGATGGAGAAGCGAACGTGGTCGACGTACACGTTTGCCGCGCTGTGGATCTCGATGGCGCACTGCATCCCGACGTACATGCTCGCCGCCGGCCTCATCAGCGCGGGAATGAGCTGGCGCCAGGCGCTCATCACGATCCTGATCGGCAACGTCATCGTCCTCTTGCCGATCCTCGCGAACTCGCATCCGGGCACGAAGTACGGCATCCCCTTCCCGGTCTTCGCGCGCGCGAGCTACGGCGTGTTCGGCGCGAACGTGCCGGCGATCATGCGCGCGATCGTCGCGTGTGGATGGTTCGGCATCAACGCGTGGATCGGTGGCCAGGCGCTCCAGACGTTCTTTCGTTCGCTCTGGCCAGGCTGGCAGACGCTGCTCGGCGGCATGAGCGATCCGAACGGCTTTCTCTTCGGCGGTCACTACGGCACCGAGTGGGTGAGCTTTCTCCTCTTCTGGGCGCTCAACATCCTCGTCGTCTACAAGGGCATGGAGCTCGTTCGCAAGGTCGAGAACATCGCCGCGCCGTACGTCCTCGTCATGACCGCGCTGCTCGTCGTGTGGGCGATCATGAAGGCGAACGCGACGTGCGTGGAGCAAATGCAGGCACAGAACCTCGCGACCGGCGAGTGCTCTGGCCTCGGCGAGATCATGCGGTCGGAGGGGAAATTCCCGACGTTTGGCGCGTTCTGGCCGGTGTTCGTGCCGAGCGTCACCGCGATGATCGGCTTCTGGTCCACCCTCTCGCTCAACATGCCCGACTTCACGCGCTTCGGTCGCTCGCAGAAG